>CALMEE010000054.1 GCA_937862885.1 uncultured Planctomycetaceae bacterium | reverse complement strand
CAACGGAGTGGAAACAGAAGCCGAATTTCAGGCCCTAAGACACAGCCTTGCTCGCGGCACTCCAATCGGTGATACTCATTGGCAGTCAAATACGGCTGCAATACTCGGTCTTCAATCCTCCTTGCGACCTTGCGGCAGGCCAAAGAAACGGTAAAAGTAGAATGTCCCCTTTATTCCCTGATCACGGCGATAGAAACGATGGACAAGAAATCCAAGAAGAAATTAGAGGTGTTACGCGCGAAGTTGCTGTTGGCCGAGCAAAAATTGGCCGGCGCGCGTAAACAAATGGATGATGAAGCAGAAACGCAACAGTTGGAAGCAGAGGTTTTGACCATCAAACAACAGATTGAGAAACTAAAGTCCGGTTAGTAGAAATTGATTTGTTGTATGGTTGTGGCGATCCATTCATTATCACGTCCAGAATACCTTAAGTCCAACAAAGCTGTATCGGCAGTAAATCGCAGGCGTTCTGTTCCGAGACTCGATTCGTATTCTGCCCAAATTTGGACGCACAACCGTAACCGCACTGGATGCATCTTGCAAGAATCACATTGAACTTTTCATGAACAACAAGTCCGGCAACCATGGTCATTTCCATGGGCTACTGAATATTGATAAGCCGTTTGGTGCGACATCGCGAGATGTCGTCGACGCTTTGTGTCGGATATTGGAAACCAAGAGGGTTGGACATGCGGGAACGCTAGACCCACAGGCGACAGGCGTACTGGTTGTTTTAGTTGGAAACGCAACTCGACTAAATGATTATGTCCAAAAGGGATTTAAACAATACGAAGCACAATTTCGATTTGGTCTGACAAGCACCACGGATGATATTTGGGGAAATGTTCAGACACACCAGTGCTCAGAACCAGAGATGCATGAGCTAGAGCGCGCTGTAAAACAGCTAACGGGGCATATCGCGCAAGTTCCGCCACGAGTTTCAGCGGTCAAAATCCAGGGAAAGCGAGCTTATCAGCTTGCCAGACAGGGGATAGATTTCCAAACGCAACCGAGGGTCGTTCATGTGCGCAGTTTCGTGCTCCATCATTTAGCGTTCCCAAACGTACATGCTTCAATCGAGTGTGGCAGCGGAACTTACATTCGTTCACTGGCACGTGATTTGGGCCACGAAGTTGGGTGTCCAGCTGTCCTCAGTTCGTTATGTCGGACACGGGTGGGGCCATTCAAAATTGAAGATGCCGTGCGAATGAATCAAATTAGTCGCGAGAATGTCGGAGACTTTTTGCTTCCAATGTCACTGGCGACAAGTGAAATTGCGCAAGTCGTGCTCAGTGAACTTGAGGTTGAGGAAATAAAGTTCGGACGTTTGATCGAGCTTGGGCGTTGCAACGAGATGGCCGGTGAAATCGCTGCGCTTGACGAGCATGGAACGCTGATGGCTGTGCTCTCACGTCATGACTCCGGTCGCTTCAAACCGAGAATTAACCTGCTCGCTGCAAAATAACCGTTCACGAGTAGTAGATTTTCAGAATTGGAATAAATCGTACAGGCTCGTTTAGCAGCGATTGAGCTGTCCTGAAGGGAATCAATGAGTATGCCGTTTCGGGAATATTCGGTTCCATTAAACAGACTATCCACGAGTCGGATCGACGCAACTCAGGGAATGGCGGAGCGAAAATATGAACTGGACTTTTCGTTAGCTTTCTTGACAATTGAGGGTGAAAGCCGACTCAATTACACGTCCAATTTGGCTTATTTTGCACCAAGTCGCGAGGCCATCAATCATTGAAGCTGGACCGCGAGTTCCTTAGGCAATTTTAGGGAATTCGATTTGCCAACAAGCTTGAATTTGAAAGTCTCTGAGCTTACTTTTCACCGAATCTCTCGTACAATCAAATTGAAAAGAAAATCATTCAAACGCAAAAATACGAGAACACAGTCTCCGATGTGAATCGAATATGATAATAGCGTGCAACTGGAGCATGATCGGCATTACGCGTGTTTAAACATATGTGGCCCGAACAGTACAAAACTGAAGAATTGCTTGATCAGGCTCGGCAGGGCGAAGCTGACGCAGTTGGCCACCTTATGGACCGGCATCGAAATGCCTTAAGGCGTATGGTGCAAATGCGCCTCGATCGGAAAATTCAACAGCGCGTCGACGTGAGCGACATCGTGCAGGATGTGTTGATTGAGGCCAGTCGACGTCTGCCCATGTATCTGACTGACGGGACGATGCCCTTTCACCTTTGGTTGCGTCATATTGCGAAAGACCGAATCATCGACGCCCATCGGCGACATCGAGTATCGGCAAAGCGATCCGTTGATCGTGAAAACACGTTGGCCGTCCCTAGCGGACTGGACCAATCGTCGATCGATTTAGTTGCGCAGTTGGGAGATCAAGAGATCACGCCCGCGGCTGCAGCTTTGCAAAAAGAAATGGCGGCTTTTGTGGAGGCGGCGCTGTCCAAGCTCGATGAAATTGATTGCGAAGTGATCGTGATGCGCCATTATGAACAACTCACCAATCAGGAAGTCGCGCAGGCGCTTGGGCTCACGGAACCCGCCGCCAGTATGCGATATCTCAGGGCAATCCGTCGACTGCGAAATTTGCTCGATCCAGCTGAACCCAATCGCGATGACAATTGATCGTCTTAAGGCGGCAGATCGAAGATGAATGTACCCTTGCCCGACCAACAGATTGCAGATGGTTCCGACGACGAGCGTTTAGCCAGAATCATGTCTGAATTGGCCGATTCCCAGCAAGCTGGAATTCAAGTCAGTATCCGCAACGTCTGCGAGCAACATCCAGATTTAGCTGCAGAGATTAGGCAGTTGTGGGCAACGGCGATGGTGACGCAAGCCATTGGTCAAGAAGTAAATTCCCCTGAGCCAAGTAAGCAGGCCGTCCGCTCGAATGCACCGTTGGTGCACTTTCAACTTCCTTACGAATTTGGCGATTTTCGGTTGGAAAAGGAATTGGGCCGAGGTGGAATGGGGATCGTTTACCGTGCATTTCAGCGTAGCCTAAATCGACAAGTCGCCCTGAAAATGATTTTAAAGGGACAGTTCGCTGATGAAGCTGAACGCCGCCGATTCAGGATCGAAGCTGAGGCCGCTGCCAGAATTAATCATCCGAACATCGTCGGCATCACGGAGGTGGGCGAGTACGAAGGTCAAGACTATTTTTGCATGCCACTGATTCGAGGTGGCACGCTTTCCGATCGACTCAGCGATGGACCGCTTGCCTCGCGTGAAGCGGCGGAACTGATGCTGGGGATCGCTAAAGCCATTGCCGCAGCCCACGATGCGGGCATCATCCATCGCGATCTGAAGCCTTCTAATATTTTGATTGGCACTTCCGGTATGCCCTATGTTGCAGATTTTGGTTTGGCCAAGAAACACGTGCAATCGATTGGTGATACGGCTTCGCAAAGTGTTGTCGGAACTCCGGCTTACATGGCACCAGAGTTGATTGCTCAAGAGAAAGATCAGTCCAGCCCGTTAAGCGACATCTATAGCTTAGGGGCCGTCCTGTATCACATGCTGACGGGGCGACCACCTTTTCAGGCGTCTTCTCCGGTCGAGTTGATGATGATGGTTTTAAATGAGGAACCATTGCCCGTCAGAATGCTCAACCGCTCCGTCGATCGAGACATGGAAATGATTGTGATGAAGTGTCTTCAAAAGCCGCCTGACTTGCGATACACATCGGCACATCAATTGGTGGCAGATCTAGGGGCCTTCTTGACCGGTGAGCCCATTAGCGCCCGTGATGGCCGATTGAGTCAGGTGATCGGAAATCTATTTCGAGAGACACATCATGCGAACGTGTTAATGGGTTGGGGCATGCTGTGGATGTGGCATAGCTTGATACTCTTGTCGATCTGTGTTTTTACGAATTACCTGCAAGCTAAGGGCATTGAGAGCCGTTGGGCTTATTGGGTCTTATGGTGCTTCGGATTCGGTACCTGGGCAGCTGTGTTTTGGTGGCTGCGTCGTTTGCAAGGGCCAGTTACCTTTGTTGAGCGGCAGATTGCTCATACTTGGGCCGCCAGCATGATCACCACCATTTTACTCTTCCCGTTAGAATGGTTGCTCGATTTGCCAGTGTTGACTCTTTCGCCAGTTCTCGCCTTGGTTGGCGCACAGACATTCACCGTCAAAGCAGGAGTATTGAGCGGTCAATTTTACATCCACGCCGGAGTTCTGCTGCTCACCGCGTTTTCGATGGCGATATTCCCAGGGATTGGTTTGACGATCTTCGGTATTGTGATCTCGGCCTGCTTCTTTTTTACCGGATTGAAATATCACACTCGCCGCGCTGCGAAGTAGTATCGCTTTACGTTACAAGTTGCCTGCTACCGGCGCACAAAAAAACCGCTCGGACAACCAACGATCTTAAAGACCGGACTTGCACCGAACGGAATTTATAAACCTCCACCCTATTTGCAGCGATGGGAGCTGCTGGGAGACAGGTGCGATTCTGGTGTGCTTTGCACTAGCCATTAGGTGAATCGGACCTACCCGATAATTGGTCCCTCAGCCGTAAATTAGCGGAGGTTGTTTTGGACCTTATCAATTGTAATGTAATTGTTCGTCTTGCGGAAACCGATTTGTACAACAATTTATCAAAAATTCATTCACGAATGACTAACTTTGACGGAGCACGTCGTTCAGACCTAACGATGCTGCTATCTCACAAATATTCTTGCGACGCGGCACGATAATTGCTGCTGCACTTAAAAGATCAATCAGTAACAAATTGACAATGAGTGATTTCGTTCCAGATCATTCGCTCGGCATCGCTCAAATGTCTCTAAATCGGTATTCTCGTCAGAGGTTTCAACTCATTCATTTTGCCAAATGCCGATGCAACGAAAATGCCGATGGGTTGAATCCGCGGTCTGTGGCAAGTTGCGCGCCGCGAAGACGGTTGGTGTGTCCGACAATCGCATTTACAAGCGGAGATCACTCAATTTTATTGATTTTGCTTCACGAAGTTTGCCAGTTACGTCAATGAGCTTGAACGTTACCGAGGGATCCGTTTCATCCCAATTAATTTCGATCATACCGAAGTGATTTTCTCGCACTGGTTCTCCGACGCGGTATTTGTTGGGTTCTATCGTTGGCCAGGTTTCCGTTATCCCGCTGGCTGTAATGTCATAGATTGGATAGAGACCTTCGATTTCGCGGTGGGAGATTTCTCCCCAATGGACATCGCCCGAGATGAAGACCACGCCATGCGCTTGGTGCTCCTGGATCAAGTCGAGCATTTTCTGTTGCTCCAATGGCAAATTGGTCCACGATTCCCAGCCGTTGTATTCGTGGCCAAATTGGATTGAACTACAAATGACGCGCAAATCGGCTGGCTCGGCGAATACGTTGGCGAGCCATTTCCATTGAGCCTCACCCAACAAGGTTGCCTGTGGGTCTTCTAATGGCTGATACTCGTTTTTGAAGGGACTGTTTTGTGGCAAGGGCCTCGGATTCCGCTTCAAGGAATCTCGGAAAAAACGCGTATCCAACAAGATGACCTGCATCGTGAACGCATTCGATTTGAAACGATGCACTCCATAGATCCCCTCATTTTGCCGCTGCGCATCGTCGATCGGTACTCGCCAGAAGTCCAAGAAGATCTCTCGCGATTCTCGCTTCATCGGATATTCATTGCCAGCATCGTTTTCGCCGTAGTCGTGATTGTCCCAAATCGCCAAGACTGGGCAATGACGACGCAGTCGTTGGAACTCAGGCTTGGCTCCGAGCTTATCGTATTTGCTTTTCAATACCTGCATGTCACGCGTGTCACCATAAATGTTGTCGCCCAAATAAATAAACAAATCCGACTTAGCTGCAATCACTTGGTCGAGGATTGGTTGAGGCTTGTCCTGATGGCCGCATGAGCCGAAAGCGATCCGACTGGGTAGACCTTGTAAGCTTGATAACTCTTGATAAGAAGTTTCATCCGATGTGGTCTGGGCTTGTGAATCTTGGCCGAAACACTGATTTGAAATCTTGTCGCATGTGCATACGCCAAAATCTGTCGCAAGTCCGAAAGTGACAACCACGATGATGAGTTGCAGTTGCTTCTCAAAGTGCTTAGGCATTGAATGTCGCTCCGTAGGTACGAGTTTCATAAGAACATTGGGTCAGTTACGATCTCAACAGTTTGTCCAATTATTTTCACAATTTCACGATCATTGAAATCCCCGGTGCTGCTGCACATCATATTTGCGACTGCAAAACAAGTCGCGAAAATAATTCATACAACGCGTCAACGCAACTCAAACATTCAAGGCTCGTTGCATCATCTCTGGGTGAAAACCAACGATCAGGGTCTTTTTTACGCGGATCGCGGGAGCGCGTAATTTTCCTGACGGACCGATCAGGAGACGTTGCAATTCCTCGTCGTCCAATTTTTCCTTTTTCAAGTCGAACTCGAGCACTTTGGTGCCCTTGGTTACAAATAAGGTATGGCATGAACGGGCCAATTTCAGGGCATCACTTGGTTGAAGCGGGTCTTTTCTCGCATCAATAATTGCCTTTGTGCTGATTTTTTGGCTGTCAAGGAATGCTTCAGCTCGTTTACATGTTGTGCATCCATTTCGATGGTACCGCCAATCAATTGTTGTCATGTATTTGCCTTTCAGTTAAAGTGAGGTTCAAACATCCAACTGCCGTATTTGCCTAGTACTTCGCGGCAACGAGCGACTTTGATTCGACGCCATTAGACGTCAAAACAAGTGCCATGGCAAATCTCGAATTCCGCCAACAAATTTGCCGGTTTTACTATGAAAAAACGTAAGAGTCGAAATTTCAATCGTATCCGCCAATGTAACCGCCGGGACTTTCTAAAATCAACCGCTGCAGCGTCTGCGTTGTCGATTCCGGCGATATCGTATACGAGAGTTCTCGGTTCCAATGAGCGAGTTAATGTTGGGGTTGTCGGCTTGCGGGGTCGAGGCGCTGAACATCTCAGCGGTCTGCGCGACTATGTAGTGGCAGTTTGCGATTGTGATTCTCAAATTCTAGCGCAACGGGCTGGTGATTTTAAGCGGACGCATGACCGCGAGTTAATAACGTATGTGGACTATCGGGAGTTACTTTCGAACGACGATATCGATGCCATTTCCGTGGCTACTCCAAACCATACTCACAGCCTCATTTCGATTGAGGCAGTCAAGTCGGGCAAACACGTGTACTGTGAAAAACCTGTTTCACATAATGTGTGGGAAGGTCGGCAATTAGTAAATGCAGCAAGAAAATTTGGCAAGATCGTGCAAAGCGGCACGCAATCGCGTAGCAGCTCAGCCATCAAACGCGCCGTCCAATTTGTTCAATCCGGAAATCTTGGAGAGATTCAATACGCGCTTGGAACTTGCTTCAAGCCGCGAAAGAGCATCGGCAAGTTGGCACATCCACTAACGATTCCCAAGCACATCGATTACGACCTCTGGTGCGGTCCGGCCGAAATGCGGGAATTGTATCGTCCTTCTCTTCATTACGATTGGCATTGGGATTTTAACACTGGAAACGGTGACATGGGAAACCAGGGTATTCATCAGATGGATATCGCTCGCTGGTTCCTGGGAGAACAACTCCTTGCACCGCGTGTGCTAAGCATCGGCGGACGATTCGGCTATGAAGATGCGGGTGATACTCCGAACACACAGACCGTGATCCACATTTATGAGAATGCACCTTTGATTTTTGAAACGCGAGGACTGCCTTCATCGAAACAATTTCAGGATAGTCGGTGGGATAGCAGCATGGACAACTTTCGCGGATCACGGGTTGGCGTGATCGTGCAGTGTTCCGGCGGACATGTCCTGATTCCAAGTTACTCCGAGGCAACCGCATATGACGTTAATGGAGTTGAAATTCGAACGTGGAAAGCAGCTTCGGATCACTATCTCAATTTCATTGAAGCGGTTAAAGCAAATGACACTTCTTTGCTGAATGCAGATATTCTCGAAGGTCATATCTCCAGTGCTCTGTGTCATGTTGGCGGCGTCTCGCACCAAGTTGGAGAAGTCACACCCGTCGATTCGATTCGTGAGTCAACTCAAGAAATTCCTCTGTTTGCCGAATCGTTTGAGCGAATGCTCGAACACATGACGGCCAATCAAATCGATTTAACCGAAGATGCGCTTGTACTGGGTAAGTACTTGGATATTGACCCATTAACGGAACAGGTTCTCAATTCGCCGACGGCAAATTCCATGATGTCGCGCGATTATCGGCCCGGTTTTGTCGTCGATGCAATCTCGATCTGAGCGACGATTTGACTGCGGTTGCTATAATTATTTTTCGTAGTAGTACGTGCCCTAACGCACGTATTACGATCGCTGCCACGAATAACGAAAAAAATTGGGCCTGGGAGATCAGAAAATGAATAGGGCTAAACAACTTAATTGCTGTCTACCTCACTCGGTCTGTGATCACGAACAGTTGAAAGGGGATGCCAAGATGCGAACTGATGTACGGCCGACCTGTGGGTTGGTCATGCTGAATCCGCCGTGGGTCCCGATCAAAGTGTTTTCATTGATAATCGCAGTAGCCATGTTGGCTCTAGCGGGTTGCATAGGCGTGAGTTCGAGGCAATTCGTTTACCCTCCGTTGCCGACTGAGGTAAGCGATGATGCCAAGCAGGTGTCAGTGGCCAGCAATCAGTTTGCATTGAACCTCTATCAACTCCTTGGCGAGCGCGAAGGCAATTTGTTCTTTTCTCCAGCCAGTATCGCGACGGCTTTAACAATGACCTACTCGGGAGCCGAAGGCGAAACTCATGCCCAAATGGGAAAGGTCTTGAATATCGACGGTGATGAGAACAAGTGGCTGGCGGCCGCTGGTGAATTATCCAAGATGCTCAATGCGCAAGGTGACGGTTACGAATTG
Source organism: uncultured Planctomycetaceae bacterium (assembly GCA_937862885.1). GTDB lineage: Bacteria > Planctomycetota > Planctomycetia > Pirellulales > Pirellulaceae > CALMEE01. The sequence continues at coordinate 19,126 of CALMEE010000054.1, read as the reverse complement.
CGCATGGCCAATCGACTGTGGGGACAAACAGACTACGCGTTCCGCCAAGAATTCCTTGATCATCTTGATAATTTGTTCTTCGCCCCATTGGGTCCAGTTGACTTCATCACTGAGACTGAAGCAGCTCGTCGAAAAATAAACGGTTGGGTTGAGGAGGCGACCAACTCAAAGATTAAAGATCTGCTGCCAATGGGAATCTTGACGGATAAGACGCGTCTTGTTTTGACGAATGCCATTTACTTCAAGGCGAACTGGAAAGATCAATTTCGCAAAGCCGCAACGGCTGAAGCCCCGTTCCATGTGAGTTCGACGCAAAGCAAAGCGGTGCCCATGATGTACCAGTCTAATGACTTTTTGGTTTTCGAAGACGAATTGCTCCAGCTGCTGACGATTCCTTACGAAAATGAGAATCTGTCCATGTCAATATTTCTGCCGCGAAAAATTGACGGGCTGAGTCAACTTGAGAAAGACTTGTCACTTGAAAAAATCCAAACGTTGTTGGCTGGCCAGCGTCAGCGCGAAGTTCGTCTTTACTTGCCGAGATTTCGAATGACCGATGAATTCGCTTTGAAGAAAACCCTTAGTCAACTGGGGATGCCGAAAGCTTTTAGCGATGCCGCCGAGTTTGGCAGAATTTCCTCGCAGGAACAGTTGTCGATTACAGAAGTAGTCCACAAATCGTTTGTGGAAGTCGATGAACAAGGAACAGAGGCGGCTGCAGCGACTGGCGTAGTGATTGGCGTGACGTCGGCTCCCGTAGAACAACCGTTGGAATTTCGAGCTGACCGGCCATTTCTCCTGATGATCCGACATGAACCGAGCGGTTTAATCCTATTCCTTGGACGATTGGCTGACCCGCATTAGATCGTAGGACAAACATTAGCGGTGTTCCGGCGCTGAGAGGTTCTTCGGTGGTGAATGATGATTGCCGAATTCAAAGCGGCGTGTTTTGGCGGTAAAATGAGTAATTTGGGCGATTTGCAAAAACGCTCGAATGGCCATTTGCGTTAATTTGAGTTAAGTCGCGCAAGACTCATCTAGGTTGGCTCAGCATCCCGAAATTCAGGATGTCATTCGAGCTGAACTCGCAAGCATTTAGATGGCATGCACAAACAGCCCTGTAGCATGCCATGCTAATTTCAAAGCCTTTGGCCGCAGCCACAAGTGTCTTCGGGCATTCTTAGCCCGTACATCTTCGCCTGCCTCGTCTGGAGGTTGACTCGGTTTAGATTGGCGTGAGGCGTCCAAGCCAGTTGAAATCCAATTATTTCCCAATCCTCGCGCTAGAACGACCGGGGATAGCGGAGTTATCAACTGGGCTTCGTCGACAGCAAAACGTGCCAGAATTTTCAAGGCAAAACGGTCAATCGAGGCCTCGTAGTGTGCTCGTATGTTGTTAGAGTTCCTGAAGGAAATCAATCGATTTCTAACGTCATGACTGCGGGTTGGGCCAGCAAAGCGAATATTTTGCCTAGCGGCATCGTCCAAGGCGAAAATTCAAGCAAACTTAATTGCCATAACCACTTAGGGATAACGGTTTTACCTTGCAATCGCCGATACAGAAAGGATAGACGAAAGGAGTCGTCGTGAAACGTATTCCAATAATTGTTGGAATTGCGCTGGGCCATTGCAGATAAGTTTCGAAAGTTTGCGGATTTTCTTCGATCCAGTTCAGTGCGTTAAGAGGATTTGAGGGAACATGAGGTTGATCGATTCCGCACAAAATGCGTTTTTCAGCAACGCACAAGCCGAGAAGGATTCGCTCTCCGGGTATCGATTGAGGTATGGTCCGCGCGGAGGGTCCATATGCGCGTGATCGAAGCCGACCTATTGGACCGGCGTGACTTGGAGAAGTTTATCCAAGTGCCCGAACAGTTTTATCGAGGGAACCCCTACTACGTTCAGCCCTTGATCCGCGAACAAAGACGTTTCTTCCATCCAAACAATCCCCACTTCGCATACACGGATGCCCGGTATTATTTGTTGCAAGACAAAAATGGCCGTGTACGGGGACGAATTAGCGCACATACCGACCGACGCCATCTTGAACGCGAGCAAGAGAAGGTTGGGTATTTTGGCTTTTTTGAGTGTCCGCCTGATCAAGAAGCCGCAAACGCATTGCTTGAAATCGCGGAACAGGATCTCGTCGCGCGAGGCATGTCGGCCATCCAAGGCCCTTACAACTTTTCCATCAACGAGCAATGTGGTTTTTTGGCTCAAGGATTTGATCAGGCACCTGCGTTGATGATGCCGTACACACAGCCCGCCTACCCTGCCCTTGTTGGTTCCGCCGGTTATCAGTGTTTTCGCAGGCTCTTTGCATACGAATTTGACCATGTCGGGTTGAATGCGGAGCGAATTGAGCGGATTCGCGAGCGTGTTACGAAGCGCAAAGGAGTCAGCATCCGTTCCGTTGACCCTAAGAAGTTTGAGTCCGAAGTCGTGTCTCTCTATTCACTGTATTGTCACGTGTGGGAGGAGGCATTGGGTTACGTTCCGATGACGGAGGAAATCTTTCGTCAGCATGCGGAGGAGTTGCGAGTCGTCGCCGATCCGAATTTGGTACTGCTGGCCGAGAAAGAAGGCTCGCCAATCGCCTTTTCGTTTACGTTGCCTGACCACAACGCGATCATAAAAAAAATGCGAGGTCGTATCTGGCCGTTTGGCTGGATTTGGCTGCTTGCCCATCGATACTTGGTGCGACGAGCCCGCACAGTAATGTTGGGAGTGAAATCAGAATATCGAGCGATTGGCCTGGATACGCTTTTGATTTTTGAGACCTTGAAGCGTTGTGTTGCGCGTGGCTATCGGTCTGGAGAAGCGTCGTGGATCCAAGAGGAAAACTTGGCGATGCGACGGCCCATCGAAAGGGCTGGCGGACGCGTCAGCAAGATCTATCAACTGTATGAGAAACAACTGAGAACGACCATCAATCCGTGTTAGGAATTAACTATTATGAACGAACCTGCGCACAATGCCGGCCGTGAAATCGAGCGCCCCTTGTCGATTTGCGATCAGGAGAATACTCCTTTGTGCGTTCGTTCGAATTCGGAGCAATTGCCAATTGCGGCTGCGTTGCCGCGCGAGCTGTTGATTCAAGACGTGGAGCGGTTGCCGAGTCAGTGTCAGCTGTTAACCACCAATGAGTTCACGGTTTTTCAGGTCTACGCAGAGCAAATTCCGCACTTGATGCATGAAATCGGTCGGCTCCGCGAAATCAGTTATCGCCTGGAAGGTGAGGGTTGTGGTCGCTCGCTCGATTTGGATCGCTTTGACCAAACGTACGTGCATTTGCTGTTATGGAGCCAGCACAAGCAAGAATTGGCCGGCGCTTATCGAATCGCCAAAGCTGACCAAATCATTGCGCGGGACGGCAAACAAGGACTCTACACGCATACTTTGTTCCGTTATGACGATTGGTTGTTGCAAGCAATGGGGCCGGCGTTGGAGTTGGGCCGCTCGTTTATTCGCCTTGAATACCAAAGACATTATTCGGCGTTGCTGTTATTGTGGAAAGGAATCGCGCTGATGATCGCGAAGGAGCCTCATTACCGCACACTTTTCGGCGCCGTTACGATTAGCAATGAGTATAGCGATTTGTCACAGCGGCTGCTCGAATCATTTTTGCGGACCTATCACTTTGACCCCGTTTGGGCGCAAGGCGTCATAGCCCGCAATCCTCCGCCGAGAAACTTTGAGCGAGCATTTAAGGACGACGAGCGTCTGCGCAATGTACGCACCGTAGATCAGCTTTCCGAAATGATTGCGGATATTGAACCCGACCATAAGAAAGTCCCAATCTTGCTAAAGCAATATTTGAAGTTGGGGGGGCGCATGTTGAGTTTCAACGTAGACAACGACTTTAGCGACGTCATCGATGGACTGATTGCCGTTGACCTGCTGGGCATCGATCAACGCCATGTCGTGCGACTATTGGGTAGCGAGGCTGCCGAGCGATTTTTGATTCACCACGGTCGAAAACTGATGCGCAAGGCTGGCTGATTTCGCAAGTTCAACAGTAATCTGGCCGGAATTCATGGTTGTCCAAGACGGTGTCAGCCCCAACATCGAGCATGGATTCGATCGTCTTTTCCGTGATGTTGATTTGCCGACCGTTTAATGGACATGGCCCTGATCTCTGTTATAATGGGGCGATCTTAGCGAATATGTCGAAAATGCAAGAGTTTTTCGAAGATGCGAAAAAAACATCGGTTATCTCGTCTTAGGGTGGCGTGACATCAAGAATCTTGCAATTATACTAGGCTTTGACTATGTCGAATTCGTATCCAAACGCTAGACAACTTCGAGGATCGGTACCAGGAATGCCCAAGGGTTTGTGTATCACCGCATTGGTGATTGCCATTTTGGTTTTCATCTTGTTTTTCGTTGACATGACTGTGGGCTACTTCGGTGGCCAGCATGCTATAGCTCCTTTTAAAGGGGCCAGTCTAGTCATCGATATCATTTTCTGTGTGGCCGCCGTAATTCTTGGACTCTTGGCATGGACCACCTTTCGGGAGCAAAAATAGCCCCTAGCCCGTGGACTTGCACCTTCGCCATTCATCGGTTTTCGGCGCGGGTGCCTTCAATATCACACTTTCTTTGAACCTTCGTGGATCAGTTTGCTAAGCCTGCGCAGTATTCGGCGTCAAGCATCGATGGACGACGAATTTGTTTCAGGATTTCATCTGTGGTGTAGCCAGTCATCTCCGTTTTTCAGCAACTCTTTTGGTTGGCCCCTGAGGTTCCAACTTGTGGTGCATGAGTTTCGGGTCAGGTAATAAATCTGCAGTCGGTTTGACGAACGGACGTGTTGGCGTAGAATGTTGTAAAATTCGAATCGCTTCAGCCGAATGAATGCGCGTTCGACTTCACGCAGCGTACCGCTTACGGACGTTGCAAATGTACTCAAATTCAAATCCTTAACTCAGCCCAGTTGCCATGGACGCCGACTTCATCAATCGTTCTGAATTCATCAAGACTCGAATCATGCAATTACGAGACAGTCTTTGACTACGATACGAAGTTGCAAAAGATAGCATCGATCGAAAGTCGAATGGCTGAAGCTGATTTTTGGAACAATCAGGATACGGCACAACAGACGATTGCGGAGTTAAAGGGTCTCAAGACGATTACTGTCCCGCTGAAGGAATTGGTTGAAAAGTCCGAGGAACTTCCCGTGCTGTTTGAAATGGCAGAGGAGGACTCTAGTTTCTTGCCTGACGTTGCTTCGGAATTGCAGTCGATTGAGGACAAGCTGGATGATTTAGAACTAAAGTCGCTGCTCAACGGGCCATATGACGCGAATGCGGCCATCATGAGCATCCACGCACGAGATGGTGGAACTGATGCAAATGACTGGGCTGAAATGCTGCTCAGAATGTATATCCTGTGGGCGCAGAAAAACGACTACACCGTGCAACTCATTGATCGCAACGAAAACGAAGAAGCTGGGATCAATAGCGCAACCATCGCGATTCGCGGCCCGATGGCCTACGGCTATTTGAAGGGTGAGCAAGGCATGCACCGCTTGGTACGGATCAGCCCATTCAACGCTGACGGAAAACGGCAAACGAGTTTTGCTGCCATCGATATCGCGCCCGAGATTGACGAGAGTTATGACATCGAAATCGATGAGAACGATGTAGAAACGGACACCTTCCGATCAAGTGGTGCTGGGGGGCAGCATGTGAATAAGACGGACAGCGCCGTGCGCTTACGGCATCTTCCGACAGGTGTCGTTGTCGAGTGCCAAAACGAGCGGAGCCAACACAAGAACCGAGCGACTGCCTGGAAAATGTTGCGCGCGAAGCTGGCGCGACTGGAAGAGGAACGGCGGGAAGCTGAGGAGGCCGCGAAATATCAAACAAAAGCTCGTGTCGGTTTCGGTTCGCAAATTCGAAACTACTTTTTGCATCCAGATCAACGCGTCAAGGACGCGCGTAGCGGCTACTCCGCTGGTAACTTTCACGATGTGCTCGACGGAAATATTCAGGGATTTCTTGATGCCTATTTGCAATGGATGGCCAAAGAAAATCATGAGGCTCGTGCGGCCACGCGCAAGAACTAGTCTTTGGCTTGGCATGTGTTGAATGCTTGTGAGTAACGACTCTGTTGTGCAAATTAGAATCGGCAATACAATACAACTTCGTGTTTGTTTTCACTGGCATGACGATCGATTTCGGCACGAATGGCTTGTCGTCTGCGGCGAATCAAAATATCAGTTGATGTCGGGAGAACTCGTCGATCGCGATGCAGCTTGGCCCAGCGAACCGCCTCTTCAAGACTTGACCCTTGAGCACCGAGATGACCACGATGTTGTTTTGGGTCTGGGCCAAGCCGGAAGCGCGCATTGGTCGAGTTCATTCGCGGCGTTCCCTTCCAAAAGCCAAATCGTCATCGAACATGCATGTCGTGTGGCGAGTGCGGACAGCGAACTAAGAAGTCGTTATCGCTTGCATTCTACTGAGTTGTTGACTATTGGCATGCACAACCTGGCCTGGAGGGTTGAATCCGCAACGTGCCGATTCGAAGCAATGCATTCGAAAATGACGGTCGTTGATCAACGCTGCATAGAAATCAGCCCAAGAAAGGCGCAAGGTGCGTCCACAGGCCGGGGAAATGCGACTCATCTTTGGGGTTTTCGCATGATACTGGATTGTTGAATCCAGTTCCGTCTGCGGCTGAGTGTCGCCCCACTCGTTCTATTGAGACGATCCCGTGTCTTTGCGGCACTCCGCGCGCAACAGCACTCATGCGCTCAACGATCTCAGAGACGACACTAGATTCGCTCGATGTGCGACGCTAGCTTTAAGGCGGATAACTGATTTGATCTAGGTGATTCAGGGCACTTGCGTTAGATTTTGTGACAAGTGGATCGGGGAAATCGCCTGCCAGCTTGCCTCAGCGTGTCGAACCCAAACACCGGCAGCTTTAGCAATGTCGTTTTCCGCCGAGAAAGATCGCGCCGCAGCGTTTCTAGAAGTCATCTTTACAAAACCCGGAGTGGAGCAATGAAGCTAACTCGAATTGCTATCGAAGGCAAAGCAGCAGGACGCCAAATTCAGATTGAACGCCTTGGACAGAGCCTGAACCTAATTTATTTCGCGAATGGTGTCGAAAAGGATCGATTCAAGAGCTTTGTTCAGTACACGTTGTTCGGTTCGGAAAATTGCAGCGTCGATTCACCGCGAAGCCACGAATTTGCATTTCACTCCTTCGTTTCCGATCTCAGTTTCATTGAAGCGCAGCATGGCAGCGGTGTTTATCGAGTGAGTCGGGACAGCCGAACCGGGATCGCTGACAACGTGATCATCAAAGCGATATCACAAAACGGCAGTCTTCCCACGTTGAGTCAAATGTTACAAGGGCTAAGCCTCAACGCATTCGAGTCGCTCTTTAATGTCTCATTGAACCAAACGAATGATTTGATACGCAGGCTTATCGATCTGTTGCAAGTCAAATTTGGAGTGCGACCAGGAGAAAGCGCCCATTGGAATTATCATATTCCGTATGCGACCTGGAAAGTTGAGGCCGAGTCGCGCGTTCGTCAACTGGAGACCCTTCGCTCGAGACAGGGCCAACTTAGCTTGGAAAAACAGCGTCTCCAAGGTGAAATCGATCGGATCGAAAGTGATTACGTGACCCGAGTTCGACGCTTGGACGACGAGATTGATGCACACGAGCGTAAACTAGCGGAACTGCGAGCGACCCTCAACTCAATCAAAAGTCAACTGACAGATATCGATCGATCGATCGTTGATTTGCGTTTGCGGATCGAGGAGCAACGCTCCAAAGTCCAACCGGTGCCCTATGTCGAACCATTAGGCGAGCGGTTGCCGTTGTTATACGAACGCCTCGACGAGCTTGATCAGCAAATTCGACGTTGGCGTTTCGTACAGGCCGATGTTCACAATCAGCGCGTCCGATTGCGTGATGAGATGGCCATGAGCGAGCGATTGACCTTGGACTCAGAACAACATCCTTATTTTGTCTCTCGTGAACTTGTTGTTGCCTTAGAAGCTAAAGTTGACACGGCCGAAGCGATTGCTCGGAAGTTTGAGCCCCAGCGAGTATCAGGCAGCGATGCGCTGACATCAGAACGGCTTGTTCAGCTCTGCAGTTCTATGCGGGATGATCTCTACTCACTTTGCCAGGAGTTGGGGCGTCAGTACCGTTTCGTGCGGCACCGAGCTGCGGTGGCGGAAATGAAGCAGCTGCGCCGCTGTTACCGTGAAATGGATGAAAACATCAAGTTGCTAATGCGGCGGCGAGAGCAAACGCTCGAAGAAATTCGTGGAGTAGACCCCGCTGGAGCCGAAGCAATTTGCTTGGCTGATGCCCAGTTCTGCCATTGCGCGGAACACGAAGGGTATTACGAAGCGCGGCGCCGATTCGTTGGTCCCGTAAGGAATGTGACGCAGTTGCATCAAGTCTACGCAGATACAAGTAAAGAAGAATCAGAACTCAACCTGCTTGAACAAAGGCGACAAACGGTTTTGGCCGATAAATCCGTTACTGAATCAAGGATCGCCACGCTGGAAGTGCAATACGCCAACTTGAGCGCAGAGCGCAATCGGATCGAATCGTCCAATTTCGAGCGACTGCGGACAGACTTGCTGGATGTGAACAACCAATGGATGGCCTTGGATCAGGAAGTGCGCGAGCTGATCCGGCTTATCGAGTTAGACCGCCAATTGGCAGTCCAGGTTCCAGATCGATTTATGGCGGCGGCCAGCGAGTGTTTGATGAAGCTTACCGGTGGAAGGTTGAGCAATTTAATGCTGGATCAACGGCAATCCCTGGTAGCCATTGATGGCGAACACCAAACACGCTTTGTGCATGATCTTGACCGCGACTATCAAGATTTGGTTTGTTTGGCCGTTATTGTTACTGCCATCCGGAATTATGCAGAAAAGGGAGTCAGGCTTCCCATTATCATCGATCACCTGTTTTTCAATTTGAAGGCCGACCAACGCGAAGCAGCCATGCTGGTGTTATGGGAATTGTCCCGACAAGGGCATCAAGTGTTGGCCTTAACAAATGATCGTTCGGTTCTGCACTTGTCAGTGTCATCCGAGCGACTGCGGGGGTTGGAAATTAACCGTATTGAATTTCCGGTGAGCGAACTGGCGGATTCCAATATTTTCCGCCCGTATGCCGAGCCGCGTACAAGTCCGCGAACAAATCATCCTGATCTACCCAATCCTGATATGGATTATTATGGTGCGTTCGAATCGTATTTGACGACGCCGCAGGTTAATCCGAAACCGAAATATGCTCGCTCACAACCGACGAGCTTCGTAGCGCCCACCAATACGCATTTTGGTTCGCGAGATTTTCGTGAATTCAGTGTCGAGTCGCGTTTGGATGATTGTGATTTGGTTGAGAGTATCTATCTGTCACCGCTACAGGCCTGTGGAATTGTCAAGGTGAGGGACTTGTTGGCATTGGACCCAGAGAATTTGTCGTCAGATGTCGTGCGGAAAGGGTTCCTTGCGGATCAAATTGACCGCTGGCAAGCCCACGCCTGGTTGTTGGTGTCGTTGCCGGAATTAAGGGCTTCAGACGCACGGGTTTTGGTTGCTTGTGGCATCTCGGAGCCTGAGCAATTGGAGGTCATCGATCGTCGAGATTTGCTTGAACGGATCAAGAGATTTCTGGGTTCTGCGGATGGGCGGCGCGCCGGCGTAAATTTGGCGCATTACGATCTTTCATTAATCGAAGTGTGGCAGCGGTCGTTACGAAGCCGCCGCAATCAATGGTATCATGCGGACGGTTATGGTCGTCATCGCTTTCGTGCACGCTCCGCCCCGTCTTCCATCAGAGAACGGGATTTCGAGCCGTCGGGACAACGTTATGATGAACGCGTGCGGCGAGAAACCGATCGCTCTTCGTATATTGGTAAGCAAAATCCAACCAGCAACGGTCGGCAAATACGTCAGGAACGTGTCATTGATCAGGGTTCTCGCGACCTGCCCTCGACCCAAAGATTTTTCTTGGAAATCAGCGATGATATCGAAGCCGCTCCATCTATCGGAGCCAAAACGGCTGAACGATTCTACAAAATTGGAATCAATTCCGTTGGTGATTTCTTAAAAGAGAAAGCCAATGTGCTTGCTGCCAAGTTGAATTATAAACGCATTACCGAGGAGGTCATCTCGAGTTGGCAACAGCAGACGCGCCTGATGGTTCAGATTCCAAATATGCGAGTTCATGACGTGCAGGTTCTAGTTGCCTGTGGCTTAATCAACGCAACTGAAATTGCCAAAATGGATCCAAAAAAACTGCTGGCGATTGTTGAGCCGTTTGTCGAATCCAAAGACGGTGAACGCGTATTGCGAGGAAACAAAAAGCCTGACTTGCAGGAAGTCGGCGAATGGATCGAATCTGCGCGTTACCAAAGGGCATTACAAGCGGCCTAACCTCGGCAAACGAACATGTAGCGGATTTCGTTTTCAATCCTGTCCAATGTTCAGGGCAATGAAGCCCAGGGTATGTGCCCTGGGCTTTTAGAATAAGTCAACCGAAAAAAATCATGTTGGCTTGATGGCAAAATCATGAAAGCTTTGGTTGCCCGCAAAGGCATGTGACGACGTGTTCGTTGTCAAGCACTGAAAACGAGTGCCAGGCTAGATCGACAACTCTTTTGGGCGCCATACGTTTCGCAATTTGCCTTTGGTATTGACCGTAAATCGAAGCCAGTACTCAATGTCGAGTTCAATGTGAGCGATGGCCGCTGTCGGAAAGTGAATGTGTTCTGCCGCGAACGAACCTGCGAATTGCTCCATTCCAGGATTATGTCCGACCAGCATGAGGTGGCTGACACTGTCATCAATTTCCCTTGCCACTTCGATCATTTCGTGCGCCGAAGCATGGTAAAGCCGTTTGTCGATGATCAATGGGCTTTCCCAAAGACCTTGTTCCAACAATAGTTGAGCAGTGCTCTTGGCTCGATTGGCGGAAGATGAGACCACGAGTTGCGGAGAAAGGCCCTGTTTGTGCAACCACTTGGCCATGTGCGGAGCATCGTTCAAACCACGATGGTTGAGCGGACGGTCATGGTCAGGCAATGTGTCGTCTGACCAGCTTGATTTTGCATGACGCATTAAGAGAAGTGTTTTCATAGCCTATTCGATGTTTCTCGTCGTTGTCGCCGACAAGTGAGCCAGCGCGCCTTGATGGGAACGCAACGCAATGGATAGCGCGGTCACGTTGCATGCAGAATGAATGAGCGCGGCCGATTCTGCGCCGTCTTAAGACATCGGCAGATTGCAGCGTTGCGAAACGTTTCAGTGTAGTACAACCGAGGTGGAATGGCGAGTCCTGCAACGCATTTGACAGCGCATCGACCCGCAGATCGTTATCATTTGCTCGGGTGAAACAGATTTTGGTCAAGCGATCACCGGGTTAACCTTTCCAACAAGGAAAATACTCGCCACAATGGACAAAGATGACTTGTGCGTGATTTACGCGAAAAAAAGTCTGGAACACACAAGCTAACGGCAAACGTATGGATCAAGATCGATCGCGAATTCAAGAAGATTTGCGAGGGCAACTCGATGGCGAAGTGCTCTGTGATGATCTTTCGTTACAACTTTATTCCATGGATGCGAGTATTCACTCGATTAGGCCGACTGGAATCGTACGGCCTGCCAATTTGGATGATGTGGTCAAAACCCTTCAATACGCGAGCGAAAGTCAACTTGCCATCCACCCACGCGGCAGTGGGTCGAATTTTGTCGGCGCCTCCCTCGGCTCGGGCTTGATCTTGGATTTTGCGTACTTAATGCGGCGTCAAGGTCGAGCAGAAGATGCATCAATCGTGGTCCAAGCGGGGGCCTTACTGGCAAGCGTTAACAAATCCTTACAGAGTTCCAATCAGCAAATTGGGCCGGATCCGGTGAATTTGCCGATCACGACGATTGGCGGGATGTGCGGTATTAACGCGTCGGGTTCTAACTGGCTGAAGTATGGCTCGATGAGCGATAACGTTTTGGATTTCCAGTTTGTACTTGCCGACGGTACGGTCATCAATACTTGGGAGAACGAGCGAAAATTGCAATCGCTGTTGGCACGTCTGGATTTTTTGGGCCAGCGTCGCGGCGAATTGATCAAGAGGCATTGGCCAAAAACTCCGGTAAATAGTGCGGGTTACTTTCTGCCCGCTATCGTGACCGACCAGTCGGCAGAATCGTGGAAGCAGCGGCTTGTTCGTTTGCTGTGTGGAAGTGAAGGCACCTTGGGGGTGATCACCGAAGTCCGTTTGCGTACCTGGCCGATTCCGGCGCACCGGGCCGCCTTGCTATTGTTTTTCGACAGTCTGGCTACGGCTGCAAATGCCGCAGTTGAAATCGCCAATCGGCAGGTTGCGGCCTGCGATCTTTTAGATCGGAGAATCTTGACGATTGCGCGCGATGTGGATCCATTGTATTCCCGGTTGGTGCCCGAGCAAACTGAATGCTTGTTGCTCATCGAAATCCATGCCGACAATTCACAAGATCTTTCGAGTCATATTGACGGCTTGTTGGATCGATATGCTCGCCGGAAGAATCAAGCCTTCGGTTGGCGCTCGGCGTCTCATCCATCCGAGCGCGAGTGGTTTTGTAATATCGCGCGACAAGGTATTCCGGGAATGTACAAGTTGAAAGGGCGACGCCGCGCGCTCCCTTTTTTGGATGATTGTTGTGTCCCTCAAGGCAAGCTGCCCAGTTTGCTACTGAAGCTTCAAACAATTTTTAATCAATATGATGTAACAGCCGTCCTATTAGCGCATGCAGGCCAGGGAATTGTGCGAGCTTATCCATTGCTCGATTTAGCTAATGCGCAGCATCTCGATACAATGAGACTGTTGAGTCAAGACCTGTATTCGGTGGTCATTGAAATGGGAGGCACCATCAGCGGTAGTCATGGCGACGGCTATTCGCGCTCTCCCTATCTGCATCGGCAGTATGGCCATCTAACCGAAGTGTTGGCTGAAGTTAAACAGATTTTTGATCCCAATTTCAACTTGAATCCTGGAAAAATTGTGGTGGAAAGGGATCAACAACTGCTGGACCATGTGCGCGTGACAAACCTCCATGCACATTTCCAGAGCCCGGAAATCAGTGATTCCAGCCCGAATGATCGAACAACCACGCCAACGGATTCCAATTCGCAAATTCCAAGTGATACGACGTCCACAACGAGTTCTAGCGCAGCGACGCAAGATTTGGCGCCAAGCAAGTCAATCGCTCGCTCCAGGATTGCGAAGTTGAGTTTGCTGCGCAAGGCCGCCAAAAAGAAGCAAAATGACCGACTGATGCAGCTGAATTGGGAACCTGCGGAGGCACTATTTGCGACGAGAAGTTGCAATGGGTGTGGGCGATGTCGAACGAACTCGGAAGTCGAGCGAATGTGCCCAATATTTCGAGTCTTGCCTCGGGAAGAAGCTTCACCCCGCGCCAAAGCCAATTTGATGCGCGGAATCTTGACTGGGACTTTGAATCCTTCGATGGTGAAGAGTGAAGAATTCAAGAGTCTCTCCGATCTTTGCGTGAATTGTCATCAGTGCCGCCTAGAATGCCCGGCGAAAGTCGACATCCCCAAATTAATGGTTGAGGCCAAGGCCCAATACGTCGCCGTGAACGGGTTAGGAATGTCTCATTGGTTATTGACGAGGCTGGACTTGTTGTATGAGTTTGGGGGGCGGTTTCCAGGAATTACAAACTGGCTCATTCGGACCCCGTTATTACGATGGTGTGTGGAAAAGTTTTTCGGCGTCGCACAAGCGCGAAAATTGCCCTCATTTGCTAAGAAGTCGTTCATGAGATGGGCAGCAGCCAACAATCTCACCAAACCGATCAAAGGCGATAGCAAAAAGGTCTTGTATTTTGTGGATGCCTTCGCAAATTGGAATGACCCGGAGTTGGCTCGAGCAACCGTTAAAGTATTGAAACACAACGGCTTCAACGTCTACGTTCCCGCTGAGCAATTGATTTCAGGAATGTCCATGATTTCAGCAGGATTGGTAGATCGAGTAAAAAAGTTGGCAACGCGAAATGTCGAACTGTTGGCAGAAGCAGTGCGACAAGGCTACCAAATCGTCACGACGGAACCATCGGCCGCACTCGCGTTGCAGCATGAATATCTGAATTTTTTGGAAGCGAAAGATGCGAAACTTGTCGCCGAGCATACAATAGATATAAACAAGCTGTTGTGGAATCTGCATCAACAAGGACAATTGGCCCTCGATTTCAGTCCGCTCAACGCAGATATTGGCTATCATTTGCCTTGTCATCAAAAAGCATTAAAGGACTCCGTTCCGGGTTGGGAATTATTGCGTCTGATTCCTGGGCTTAAGGTCGAAACGATTGAAAAAGGATGCTCGGGAATGGCGGGAACTTATGGTCTCATGAGTGTCAACTATCGTCGTAGTCTTCGCGTTGGTTTGGGTTTGATTAATTCCGTGCGATCGCACCATTTTATGGCTGGCTCGACTGAGTGCAGCACCTGTAGAATTCAAATGGAACAGGGGACCAGCAAACCCACCATACATCCTGTTAAGATTCTCGCGTTGTCCTACGGCCTGGATGACGAACTTCAGGACTTATTTGGTCGACGCAGCCAGCGACTGGTATTATCATGATCATTAGAGTACTGTTTTTTGCAGTCGCCAAGGATCTATGCGGCATTAGCCAAGTTGAACTGGCACTATCGGAGGGAGCGACGTTGGCCGACGTCAAACACCAACTGTCGCAACAATTTCCGGGGATCCGAGAGCTGTTGCCGCGATGCGCATTTGCGGTCGACCAAGAGTATGCGAACGACGATTATCTAATTCAGGCTGGATGCGAGGTCGCCTGCATTCCTCCTGTGAGCGGAGGTTAACGTGAAACCGACATCCCTCCCCGACAATCGCCAAGCAGTTGATTTTTTTGCAATCGTGCAAAATAAAATCGATACGCAACAATTGTTGGAAAGAACCGGCTCCGAAAATGCCGGTGCAAATGTGCTGTTCGTCGGTACAACACGGCGTTTGACAGGCAACCTTGTAACGACGTATTTAGAATATGAATGTTATGAAGCGATGGCGATTAAGGAGATGCGAATGCTGGCCGAAATAGCGCACTCGCGTTGGAGCGATTTGCGTATCGCCATGGTGCATCGTACGGGCGTGGTTGGAGTCGGCGAGGCGAGCGTCGCGGTGAGCGTAAGTTCTGCGCACCGAAAAGAGGCGTTTGCTGCAGCCGCCTGGCTGATCGAAACTCTTAAACAACGTGTTCCAATTTGGAAGAAAGAGTATTGGCTAGACGGGTCAAGCGAATGGATTCATCCGGAAATGACTGAGCAAGAGCAGCCTCCGCGAGGCCAAGAGACATGAGGAACATCGGTGCAGTTAATTGATTCGTTTGGCCGAGTGCACTCCAATCTGAGAATCAGCGTGACCGACCGCTGTAACATTCGCTGTACGTATTGTATGCCGGAACATGTCAAGTTTTTGCCGCGGCGCGAGATTTTGACTTACGCTGAAATCTGCCGCATTGCCAAGATTTTTGCTGACCTGGGAGTCAGCAAGATCAGGTTGACTGGTGGTGAGCCTCTCTTGCGTCGAGAGTTGCACAAATTGGTGGCAATGCTGCGCGAGATTGATCGAATCGAGGAAATCGCTCTGACGACAAACGCTTTGTTGCTGAGTGAGCAAGCCCAGGATTTGAAACGCGCTGGCTTGGATCGAATCAATATTAGCCTTGATAGTGTTGACGAGTTGACTTTCCAAAAAATTGCTCGGCGATCCGGTTTGCACAAAGTATTCGAGGGAATTAGTGTAGCCCAAGAAGTGGGCTTCAAACACATTCGCATCAACGCCGTTGCGCTAAAAAATCTGAGCGAAGACTCCATCGTCCCGCTTGCCAAATTTTGTGCGGAGCGAGGACTGCATTTGCGATTCATTGAATATATGCCGTTAGACGGAGAAAAAAATTGGGGACAGTCCTCCGTGCTATCTGGCGCAGAAATCTTGCGTCGCTTGGTAGATGAGTACGGTGAGGTCAGCCCTGTGCCGCGTGACGATCCAAGCCAGCCAGCCGTCGATTACGTTTTGTCAAATGGCTTACGAGTCGGATTCATCAATTCAGTGACGCAGCCATTCTGTGGCGATTGTAATCGGCTGCGATTAACGGCCGAGGGACAAATGCGTAACTGCCTTTTCTCCACAGTCGATTTTGATCTGCGCGAGTTGGTGCGTAAAAGCGCTGATGATGCTACGATCCAGGCACGCATTGTTGAGTGTGTACAGGCCAAGAAGTTTGGTCACGGCATTAACTCCGACGAGTTTGAACGACCGAAACGAGCCATGTATCAGATCGGCGGTTAGTATTTGGCGCAGTCAGCCATGAAATTCACTCCGCCAGCTATGGAACGTACGCGAGCAAGCGTTTAATCGAAGTGGTGGCAGGCAATCGTCGATAACCCCACCAAGCCCACCGAATTCTTAAACGTTGCACGGATTCATTGGCCTTAAAGGCGAAACTCGTCCAATGAGTAGATCGATGGTCGTAGGGGGTTGGTCTGACCGCGATCGATGAGGACGGCATTCCAGCCTTGCCGCAAAGCTGGTTCATAGTCTCTGCCAACATCGTCACCGATCATCGTGAAATTTGCTGCGGGAAAATGTTGTTCAATTGCCTGGAAAAAGCGGCGATCTGGTTTTTCAAAGCCGAGCAAGCCCGAATAGAACACATGTTGAATCGATTTTAAAAGGGGGTTTCCCGCCAAGATCTGTTGGATTCGACTATCGAAATTTGTGGCCAACGCAATGATGTGGCCACCCTCAAGAATTCGCTGCCAATTGCGTCGCACGTCGTCATACGTCAACCAATTCGCTGGTGCCGCGTAATAGTTCCAAAGCTGGTTGAACAACTGGTTGGTGTCTTCAATATCGTCGAACACTTCCTGAACCAACCTCTGCCAGCGTTGGTATTGATCAAGTTCCGAGGTCGGATATTGATCAACCAAATTGGGATCGCTGGGTGCTGTGAAGTTCCGCTGAAACGCTTGGCGAAAGCGTGCCTCGATCATTTGCACTGAGTACCTGGATCCGAATTGGCGACCGAATTCAAAATATGTTTCTGAGATCGGCGATGACGGATGAAGCAGCGTACCCACCACATCGA
Organism: uncultured Planctomycetaceae bacterium; assembly: GCA_937862885.1. Lineage (GTDB taxonomy): Bacteria > Planctomycetota > Planctomycetia > Pirellulales > Pirellulaceae > CALMEE01. The sequence continues at coordinate 1,973 of CALMEE010000054.1, read as the reverse complement.
ATACAAGTACCTTATCCATTAGCTTAGCTGAACGGAACTATCGCCAATTCTCAAGGCCTTTAGCGGTTGACTCAGGTCGAGCTGAGTCCTCATTCGTTCCAGCACTATCGCTGGCAGCAAAGGATTGCAAATCGCGAAACTCTGCATACGATGGTTTCGCAACCGACGACCGAGTCACAGGAATGGCCTTCAAGACGATCATCTTTTCAGGTTCTACTGGATTTGGCGTAAGCACGATTGCGTGTGGGATATCCTGAGTTGGCTTAAGCGACTCGTTCGTTCCCAACCACGGAGAGAGCATAGCAAAACGATCGAGGGGTGATGTTCCACGCTTCTCGAATGCGAAGGCTCGTTCTTTGAGTGGTGTCACTTCCGGGTTCGCCAATTCTTGGACTGAAGGCGAGTCCTGTGTTTCTGGTTTCACTGATTCCGACGAGGAATCTGACAAGACCGCCAATGGAGAATCTACGTTTATGCGGCTTTTGGATGAACTTGGCGGTGCAGAATCAATTTCGACGCTCCGCCGTGTGGTTGTCGGCGTTGGTTCAAGCACACGCTTCGAGGCTGATTCGGTCTCGTTCACGTTTTCTGCGATGATTGGCACGCTAGGTACATCCACTTGAAATTGTCGCGCGTCCGCAGGAACTTGTTCCGCAAGTTCATTTCGAATATTCAATTGACTTGCTGGGCCTTCGGGCGCCTGCAGCGAATGTCCTGAGTTAACTTCAAGCCCTTTGTCCACTGTATTCGGCGAATTCCAACAGAATCGATCCCCGATGATTCCGCGAGATTGGCATGCCGACCGGAAGGGTCGTTCCGTTTCCAGCTTTAAGATACATAGATCCAAACGGGTTGTTTCGTATACTTTTCCATTTCGGCAAACGTACGAACGGCAGCATCCAGACATGACTAAGGTTAAGCAAATCAAGGTTACACACAACAAATGCGCCTGGGTGGTTGTGTTTCGTCGCAAACGAAGTGGACTTGAATGTCCAAAAGGGATACTCATAACTTCTTAATCCTTTAAGCCGTGTGAGTTTGGCGAATAACTTATGTGTTGTTTCGATTCGCAATATGATTTGTGCGTTCTTGTAGACACTAGTCACATTGGTCAATCAGGATTTGACGACGTCTCTCCAGCCAACAACGAATTCAAGACCTATGTCATCAAACGAGCAAGTTGCGAGGGCCTTCATGCCCAAGGGAAATTGCTCAATCAAATTGGCCATGATCAGCGAACGATTGTGACCATCTATCGATCTGTTATCGGCGGAAGAATCCGGATACCGTGTCGATTTCGTCGTCGGAATTACAACCGAATCGAGTGGCTGAAATCGCAACTTCGATACAACCAGCATGTCAATGCAATCCGGTACGGTATGATCGATACAATTGGAATTGCATGAAACGGAAATGGTGCAACGGATGCATTTACGGTTCATTCTATAGGACGGAAATGAGCACACGAAGCGTCAAATCCGTTACGACCCGAACCGATGAAGAATTCAGACATCCTTTCGTCCAAGGAAACATGCTCGAAACCGCCCTTGGCAAAGAAATTATTTGGCGGATACCATCAACAAGAGAACGGAGGTCAAAGTGCAATGATATTTACGGGTGAAATTCGACGTTTCCCGATGTGGACATTGACTTGATTAACGGCCTCAATTCGACGATGGATGTTCATCCGTGTGCGATTCGCGTTACGGTTCGCACAGCATGGGTTTCCTTGTTAGCGGCCTATCCGTACGCGGAAGTCTTCGAGCGAGTGCTAATCCAGCTGCCGCGAATTCTCATATCAGTCCGCCAGCCGAACATGGCTCCTGGATCGTTTTTCGGCAGCCGACCTCAGTCCAAAACGGTTCTTGCGAAAACCTGTTGCGCCGGGGGTGCGCAAGTAGCAGGTGAGAATCGACAAAACGCCCCATCATTCGACCCAAAATGGACCGCCAACTGGCACAATCAACGGCACA
>CALMEE010000053.1 GCA_937862885.1 uncultured Planctomycetaceae bacterium | reverse complement strand
CTGGGTGGGGGCCTAGTTGAGGCCATGCCTGAATTGCTTTGCCAGCGAATTGAGAAGTCGGTTCGCAAGCGGGTTTTACCTACCTTTGCCGATGTCTTCACAATCAAAATCGCCAAATTAGGAGATGATGCGACGGCATGCGGTGCTGCCGCCTGGGCCGCGCAACAAATCGTACCTGCAGACCTTCGCCCCGCTTGATACAATGGAACCGGTATCGTGAAACTGCGTGGATTTCCTGCACTTCTACCTCAGTGCTCTCTTGGTAGCCGCAACCACAACTGCAAAACGTTACGCTGTTGATGCGTGGCGTGAATACTGACAAATCTCTAAATTTCGCATATAACAAAGTTTCTTTTGCTCGACGACCTTGCTTGACTTTTTGATGAGACTTTGATCTCCATGAACGCGGACAATCTACCTCAACCTACAACGGAGTCTCCCAATGTATATGGGGTAATCGATATCGGTGCGACCTCAGTGCGCATGTTGATTGCTGAAGTGCGTGCGAACAGCGCATTGCGTGTATTGGAGAACTTGTCTCAAGCCGTAAATTTGGGGCGCGATTCGTTTCTTGAGGGTAGTTTGCGAACCCGCACCATCGAGGATTGCGTCGATGTCCTGAAGATTTACCAACACAAACTCTGTACCGAATACCAGATACCTCTGGAACGGATTCGTGTAGTTGCCACGAGTGCCGTACGTGAAGCCGCGAATCGCCAAACTTTCCAAGACCGCGTCTTCATCGCTACGGGCTTTGATATTGAACCGTTTGACGAAGCGGTTCTACATCGCGTGACATATTTGGGCGCCCTTCCCTTTTTGCAGTCCAGTCCTGCATTGAATGAGCAGCAAACAGTGATTTGCGAAATTGGCGGCGGGAGCACCGAGCTTTTGGTTCTCGACCATGGTTTAATCAAGTTCACGCGAACGTACCGGTTGGGCTCGCTTCGCTTACAGAAAATCATTGAATCGTATCATTTACCTCTGGCTGAAGTTCGTTACCTGATGGAAACACAAATCAACCAAACCGTGAAAGAAATTCGCGGCGCCGTTGACATGAACCAACCGGTAACTCTCTTGGTCATGGGGGGCGATATGCGGTTGGCGGCCAAGAAGTTGACCGGCGAGGATCCCAGCGAAAAACTGGTAAGCGTGCATGTTGACGCGCTCAACAAGTTTACCGACGCCGTCGTGATCGAAACCACTGACCATCTCGTGCGAGATTTTTCGTTGAGTATTCCGGAAGCGGAGTCCTTTGGCCCTGCCTTGCTTGCCAATTTATTGATTGCCAAAGGCTTGAAAATCGAAACCCTGCAAGTAGCGAACGCCAATATTCGCGATGGTCTCATCAAGGAAATGGCTGCGGGGACGCGCTGGTCACAGGCCGTGACCCGCCAAATTTTGCAATCCGCATTCTTGCTGGGCCGCAAGTTCCAAATCGATGAGACGCATGCGCGCCACGTGGGTGCTTTGGTCAAGAGTTTGTTCGAACAGCTGTCCGCTTTGCATCAGATCAAACCTCGTTACGAATTGCTCCTTGGTTTGGCGGCGATTCTTCACGAGGTCGGCTTGTACATTGGATATCGTGGATTTCATAAACACTCTGAATATGTGATTCGCAACGCCGGGCTATTCGGGATAGGAAGAGATGATATCGACGTTGTCGCTCAAGTGGCGCGTTATCATCGCCGCGCAAGTCCCGGGCCGACCCACGCAGCCTTCGCGCAGCTTGGCCGCAAAGATCGAGTCATCATTTCCAAATTGGCCTCCATACTTCGCCTGGCTAAAGCCCTGGATGCGACTCGCAGCCAACGCGTCAAAAACATCAAATGCACCGTCACTGGAAAACAGGTCAACATCCACGTTACCGGCTTGGTCGATTTGACCATTGAAGAGCTTGAACTCCGCGAAAAATCGCAACTGTTCCGCGAAGTATTTGGGTTCAATGTGCAACTTCTTAAGTCGATCAACTGAGGTCTTTGTTAGTTGTTACGATGTAATTATGTTTTATTCAGGTTGTCTTCCGTTCAAATAGTGGACTTGTCATTCGATCTCTTGAACCAAACACTTGCCGTTTATGAATACTGTCGAATTCGTCGCAAAGCCCTCGGACTTCATCAATCGAGAATTGAGCTGGCTCGAATTTAATCAACGTGTCTTGAATGAGGCTTGCCGCGAATCAACGCCTCTTTTAGATCGTTTAAAGTTTTTGGCAATCTCGGCATCCAATCTGGACGAATTTTTCAAAGTTCGCGTCGGCGGTTTGCGAATCTTGTTGAGGTCGGCTTCCGAAAAACAAGACTTCGCGGGGATGACGCCACTTGCGCAATTGGATGCAATTGAGAAACGCGTACGCGAAATGTACGACAAACAATACGACATCTTGCTGAATCAAATTGAGCCATTGTTGGCCGAAAAGTCCATCGTACGCTCAAAGCACGAAGACATTGACGCCGACTATGATGCATTCTTGACACAGCGTTTCGAAGAGAACCTAGTCGCAGTGATCGCTCCTATGTCGATCTCCGAAGAGCTTGACGACCCGCAGAGCGAACCTGCGTTCCCCCTGTTTGTAAACGCGGCATTTTGCATTTGCGTGCGTCTCGATGGGAATCAGGGACTTCTGTCGCGATCGTCCGAATCCAAGGGACTTGAACCCACGGCTCACGACCAGAGCGGCCCCGATTCTCAATTCAAAATCCTCTCGGTTCCCAAAAGCGTAGAACGTTTTATCACTGTTCCCTCTAAAGAGGGCTTTCGTTACGTTACGGTCGAGTTAGCGATCGCCAAGTATATTCAGAATTTCTTTCCGGGCAGGAAAGTCTTGGAATGTATCCCATTTAGGATTACGCGCAACGCCGACATGACTTTGAACGAGGATGGCGCCGCTGATTTGCTCATGGGGATGACGGAGTTGTTGGTTGAGCGTGCCGCAGGAGAATGCGTGCGACTAGAAATCGCGGACGAAGCCTCGGCTGACACTGAAGCGTTCTTGATGAATAAACTCGAGGTCACTTCGCACGCCGTCATTCGCTGCCGCGGGCCGTTGGCTTTGTCCGACTTCATGGACATCGCCACCATGTCGGGCTTCGGCCACCTACGTGCGACCGACTGGCCACCTCTGCTTTCGCCGGAATTTCCCGTCTCAACCAGCATCTTTGAAGTGATTGCGGAGCAAGATCGAATCCTATTTCACCCTTATGAGTCTTATGATCCGGTGGTGGAGATGATTCAGGAAGCTGCTACTGACCCACAAGTCATTGCCATCAAACAAACTCTGTACCGCACCAGCCGAAACAGCGAAATCGTCAAAGCATTGAAAACGGCCGCCAGCAATGACAAGCATGTAACCGCAATCGTCGAACTCAAGGCGCGGTTTGATGAAAAACGCAACATCAAATGGGCGCGGGAATTGGAGCAGGCCGGTATCGACGTCATTTACGGAGTGCGCGGCCTGAAAACACACGCGAAAGTCTGCATCATCGTGCGGCGCGAACCGCAGGGAATTCGCCGCTATATTCATTTTGCCACAGGCAACTATAACGAATCGACTTCACGTCAGTACAGTGATATCAGTTATTTCACTTGCGACGAACAACTGGGCGACGAAGCCGTCAATATCTTTAACGCGATTACAGGTCTCTCCGTACCGCGCCCGACGGTTCAACTCAGCTTCGCTCCCGTCGATCTGCGAAGACGTTTAGAGGAACTAATCGAAGTTGAGATTGCATACGCGAGGAAAAAGCTTCCGGCCAAGATCGAGGCAAAGGTGAATTCGCTGTCGGATCAGCGGTTGATTTCCTTGTTGTACCAGGCCTCACAGGCGGGAGTCACAATAAATCTAAATGTGCGCGGGATTTGTTGTTTAAGACCGGGTGTGCCCGGCCTGAGCGACCGCATCCGAGTCGTAAGCATTATCGACCGATTCCTAGAACATTCTCGAATCTTGTATTTTCATCACGGCGGCCAGCACCAAACCTTTATTTCCAGTGCCGATTGGATGAGCCGCAACCTCGATCGGCGCGTGGAATTGCTGGTACCGATAAACCACAAACCAAGTCGCGATCGAATTCTGCGCGCGTTGTCGGGCTACTTCTTGGACAACGTGAACTCCTATGAATTGAATTCCGATGGCAGTTACGTGCGGCTGGAACCTGGTAAAGACCCCGTTTACCGTAGCCAAAAGTCGCTTTACGAAAGTTCTCAAGCATTGCATGCCGCCCTGCACCGGCAACGCGCGGCGATGTTCGAACCACACAAACCAGAATCGGAATAGCTCAACAAAGCCAGGGTCTCTTAGGGCACGCAATGCGGCAACGAATTGCTGCCGCGACTTTCCTGCACGCCATTGATTCGTTCAGAAATTTACATTCCATTCTCGCAGTTGTTGCGCCGCTTGGGATGACCCATTTCCGGCCGCCTTTTTTAACCAGTCGGTGGCGATTGCCCGGTCTTGTTTGTAGCCTTCGCCATTGGCAATCATCATGCCAATGTAATATTGAGCTAATCCATCTTCTAGTTTCGAGGCTCGTAGGAACCAGTCCATTGCCTGTCGATAATCCTGAGAAACACCTTCTCCATTGCGGTAAAGCACACCAATCGCAGTAATCGCTGAAGAATAGTCTTGGTCGGCAGCCAAGCGATACCATTTCATGGCCTCTTGAAAATCGGTTGCAACACCCTTGCCGTAATCATAAAGATGACCGATTGAGAAGATGGCACCAGCATGCTCATGTTCGGCGGCACGCTTATACCATTCCATCGCCCTTGCGAAGTCTTGCTCGACGCCGTAACCGAAGTAATAGAATTCGCCAATCGTATACTGAGATTCATCGTCTTCGTATTCAGCGGCCTTGAGAAACCATTCCAGCGCTTGATGATAGTCTTGATCGACGCCAAGTCCTTTATAATACTGTGACGCGATATTTCGATACCCGAGTGGTTCACCCAGCTCGGCAGCCCGCTGAAACCAGACTAGTGCTTCTGCAAAGTCTTGCTCGACACCGTTTCCGTGTTCATACAAGACGCCGATATTGTTCGTAGCGGATGGGTGGTATTGTTCCGCCGCCAGCCGATACCACTTCATTGCCATCTCGTAATCGGGTTCACCAATGTTTCCAAAATGGTACAGGGTCGCGAGTTGAAATTGCGCGTCGGCGAAACCAGCATTTGCGGCTCGATTGTACCAGAGCTTTGCGCGACGATAACTCTGCTCGATGCCTAGGCCGTATTCATATAGAATGCCGATGTTATACTTGGCCACGTCGTTATCATTGTCGGCCGCGCGGCGATACCATTTTAAGGCTTCTGCATAATTTTGAGTTACGCCGTGGCCTTCGTGGTAGCAAAGACCTACATAGTTTTGGCTGTCTGCATCGCCGACTTCGGCTGCCGCTTTGAAATAACCTAAGGCGGTCTCATAATCTTGCGTCACTCCCTCGCCTTCAAAATACCGCCTCCCTAAATAGTAATTCGCTTCCATTGAACCCCTGCTGGCGGCGAATTGCAAACCCTCAATGCTGGAGTCCATTCTAATTTCCGCGAGCAGATCGCCTAAAATCCATTCTGTTGTTTTTCCCTGCAACACTGGATACTGCCCGTCCGCACTCAAGTTCTTTTCAAAAACGTATTGGTTCGTCTTCTTGCGGACATAAGAAATTAGCTCATCGTGGGTCAGCTTATTGTTGGGGTAGTAGCGGCGCTCACCCAACCCGGAAAAATATTCAATTACGAAATGGCTGAACACGCTATGGCCTAAATCACTGTGCTCCCAACTAAACTGCCCACTGTCGCAACTGAAAAGTACGGTCAGTCCGCCGGGGATGGTCAAATTGTTCTCATGGACTGATCCCAAATCGAGTTTGCGAGCAGCCTTCGTCCTGCCTTCACCGACCAATGCATCGTTTCGACAGGCATCAATCAATAACAACTTTCTGGAAGCTTGACATTTTTCCAGCACGGTCAACAAATCATGGATCTTCAACAGCGTTGACTTATCAAATAAATCTGCATCTTCTGGGCAGAAGTACGTTTCCGGCATTTTTTTGCCGTCCCCTTGGTCTTCGAGAAATTGGACACCATGCCCGGAGAGGCTGACGATCAACGTATCCCCTTTCGAACAACTGCGCGCCACGGTTTGAACGGCTGTCAAAATTTTCTCAGGATTCGTAGGGCGCAACCGCGGAGAACGTGCATCCGCCGTAATTAACGTTGTATTGAATCCAATACGGGCAAGGGCTTTTTCTAATTCCGTCGCGTCTGCCTTGGCATAGGCCAGGGCTTCGAATCGACCAGGATCATAGTCGCCAACCCCCACCAGCACTGCGTAACGGTCTTGAGCCGTAAGAGCGTTTACAACGCCCCAGATGAAAAAGAGCACACCGAAGTTAACGAATCGCGAGAACATTGCTTTTCCGAATATATTTCCTTGAACGTTCATATCGAATCTCCTGAAACTCATGAACTCCGTGTCGTCATGGACAACGCCGAATCTTAAATTGGACTCTAGCCAATGTCACATCTCGGATAATATTGCAGCACCTGAGCCCGGATATTCTCAGAAACGCTGCGGTTTAAAGAAACTTCCAAACAAAAAGCCCAGGATCCATGAAAATCAGACATCTTGCTTTCCACTTGGATTACTTAGGCGTAAATTGTTGGCACCTCGCGTCAAACATTTGAATCAGCAACGCAATAAATTTTGAATTGCCACAATAATGCATTTGCGAACGCAGAAAAACTCACGCATTTTGAGTGATTTCGTATTGGGTCCGAAACCTATCACGTTCCGCTCCCCATGCCTCAGCGACCTATAGTTTTCGGCCTAACAATTAGAAACCAACACGCAACCGACAAAGTTTACATAGAGAAATTTGACTTTACGAGGAATCGTTTGCATCTTGGCCACCCTCGAATTTCAATGCTGGAGGAGTTGCGTTTAACGGTCCTCAATTGGCACAAATGGTCGCTCATTTGGTCCAGTATAAATCTGACGTGGTCGGGAAATACGGAACCCATCCGATTGATGCATTTCTATCCAATGAGCAATCCAGCCAGGCAACCTGCCCATGGCAAACAGTACGGTAAACATCTGAACCGGAATACCCAACGCACGGTAAATTACCCCCGAATAAAAGTCGACGTTGGGATACAATTTTCGCTCCACAAAATATTCATCATTGAGGGCAACTTCCTCTAATTCTTTTGCAATTTCGAACAGGGGATCGTCAACTTTAAGCTTGGCCAGCAAGCGATCACAAGACGCTTTGATTAATTTGGCTCTTGGGTCAAAATTCTTATAAACACGGTGCCCAAATCCCATTAAACGGAACCCGCTCTCCTTGTCTTTGGCCATCGCGACATATTTGGAAACATTTCCGCCTTCGTCGCGTATCTTCTCGAGCATAGCCACGCAGGCTTCATTGGCTCCGCCGTGCAACGGTCCCCATAGCGCACATATCCCGGCGGCAATGGAAGCAAACAGATTGGCGTTAGAAGAACCGACCATCCGTACGGTCGATGTACTACAGTTTTGCTCATGGTCGGCGTGTACAATCAACAGCATATTCAAAGCATCGACGAAATCCTGATCGATCTCATAATCTTCCGTTGGCACGGCAAACATCATTTTCAAGAAGTTCTCGCAATACGAGAGGTCATTGCATGGATAAATGAATGGCTGCCCGATCGATTTCTTGTAACTATAGGCGGCGATCGTCGGCAACTTGGCAAGCAAACGATGGACGGAAATGCGCACCTGCTCCGGGTCGCGTGGGTCGAGCGAATCTTGATAAAAGGTCGACATCGCACTCACTACCGACGATAGTGTTGCCATCGGATGAGCGTCGCGCGGGAAGCCACTATAAAATGAACGCATGTCCTCATGCAACATCGTGTGACGACGAATCGATTCCCGCCATACATGCAGTTGTTGCGAATTCGGCAACTCACCAAAGATCAACAAGTAAGCAACTTCTAAGAAGTCGCATTGGGCAGCAATTTGTTCAATCGGATATCCACGATATCTTAGAATGCCCTGCTCGCCATCCAAAAATGTAATCCCACTCGTTGTCGAACCAGTATTAACAAAGCCTTCATCTAAGGTGATCAAGCCAGTTTGACTTCTCAGCTTTGAGATTTCCAATGCACTCTCTTGCTCCGTCCCAGTAATCACGGGGAGTTCGAGTTCATTCCCTTGGTAAAGCAACTTAGCCGTCTCAGTTTTTTTGTCTTTTCCAGTCACTGTTGATGTCACTTATTGAACTCCCAAATAGGCTAGTCAGTTCCAGTTAACGCTTTGTGGTCTTACCTAATTGCCGTTTGCCAAATCAGCCATCGCTAGACTAGTTCCGATTCGCCCAAATCTTCCTAACCTTTGGCCATGGATGACTGGTCGGTCGTCGATATGTCTCTGCGTCAATCCAAACGAAGACTCGTCTGCAAGAAATCTCCAACGCCAGCATATAACTTTTGCTTGTATGCAGCTATCAACTTAAGTTTTACGACTAGCGAAACTCCCAGTTTAACGCTTGCTTACGCGTAAGTGAAGCGCTGATATCCGCTCGATATTCGTTTTGTCTAACGAAAACACTTCCAACTCACCAGCCATTTGAGAAATTTGCGAACAGGCCCTTTTCAGCCCAATAATACTGGACTTGCGGTTTTGGGTTAGGTGTTACTCAATGTCCAATGGATTGTACTTGACGACCTGTCCCAATGAACGATTCGGTTTTGAGGCCTATCAATGCCGAGACGCGCGAGTTAGCCAGGAGATGTTCCGAAACAGATATTTCATATTGATCTGGTGGTGCCAATGTGGTTCCCGCATGATTCTTTAGCCACCTAACTCTACCGCTGCAGCAAATCCGTTTCACACGAAGGCAAGATTCCAACTTTCGATTCTAGGGTTGCTTAGCAGCAACAGAAGGACGGGAACTCACGAACTTGAAAAACGGATTGCCCCTGTTAAACCTCCGTCTTGGTAAGCAGTTGGATCTTGGTTTTCGAAAAGTTCCAGGCTTACTCCGTTCTTGGTCCGGCAAAATCATCTCGCGCGTGAACCTATTGAACCGCTTACTGAAAGATTGCACTCCATCGTGGATGCATTGATTTCACGCAGTTTTTCTCGGATCCACCTCGTGTGGCAAGCGTATGCAAGGCCACATTGCCGCCGATGAAATCGTATGTTTAAGAAAGACAAACAAAAATTTAATGGACAGGAAAATTGATTTGTTTTCAGCTATTCCACACGTTCGCGCATAGCCTTCTGACCGAGCGTCCGCCGTGGAAATGACAAGAATTCGTTGAAATGAGCGTCTTTAGCCAAGCTGACGCCGTCTTGCGTTGCGGTCTAGCTTATTCACGCGCCAAAGACAGTACTAAAATTTGTTCGCGGTACGGCATCGGATACGGGGGCAAATTTCGAAATCTGACTAACAATTTGATTGAAATTCGATATTGATAGCCTAAAATTGAATCCTTGGTACGTCGCTTGATGTTTCGCATTCGTGTTTCGCTTGCTCGTTATTGACCCTCAACACCGGAGCCCTTTATGCATCATCCGTTGAAGAAGTTAGTCCTTGGCATGATTTTTCTATTGCCATCTAGTCAAGTTCATGCAGATCTTTGGATTTTCAACGTCACATTAGATGGGCTACAGGAGGTACCCCCTAATGCGTCGCCGGGATTAGGTACTGCAACCGCAATTTTCGATGATATTAGTGGAGCAATGAACATCACCGGCAACTATTCAGGGTTACTCGCCCCTGCCATCGATGCGCATTTGCATGGTTATGCGCCGATGGGATCAAATGCCGGCGTGGTATTTGGTCTATCGTTCAACCCGTCGACAGCGGGCACAATCAATGGCAATGGAGTAATTCCGGCCGCACGCATCCCAGATGTTTTGAACGGCCTCACCTACATCAACATTCACTCTGCAGTTTTTCCTGGAGGTGAAATCCGCGGTCAGTTGATTAACCCATCACTTGTTCCGGAACCTGGATCGGCGGGTATAATCAGCATCATTGGTTTATGTGTGATGTGTGCACGCCGCCGACGACGCATCGGTTGACAATTCGATTCTGATATTAACCCAAGTCTTAGGGGCTCAATGCGAGCCCCTTTATTTTTGGTTTGTTGACATTGTGGCGAGATAATGGCGGTCAAAGGCGGCAACCATCGCCTCGCGGTCCGAGTAGGGGCCCGGTTGGTACCGTGAACTGGAAACGCCCAATTGTGTCAACTGGCAGACATGCCAGTCCTCTCGGTTCGTTTTGTCCCAAAACTCAATACCTTCGGTGGGGTCGAATTGTGCATTCTTTTCCGTTTTAGGATGAAATAACCATTCGCATTCGACGCGCGTTCGATCCACCGAAATTGGCCAGAGCGTATGCACCATGGCGTAGTCATGATGCAACGATAAGAGCATGTTCGGAAAGATCACATAGTAATAAACTCTTTGCATTTCAGTGGGGCTGAGTGGTCCAAGCGGAATTCCGCAAGCTCGGCCACTGCTGGTTAATGACCCTCCAGGTTGTGTGACGTCCATAAAGCCCCCCAAAAATGGACCCGCAACCAGATCATTGCCCCCCGATTTTGGCGGCGTGAACTTAACCAACGCTGGATGAATAACGGAACAGTGATAACACTCGCTGTAATTTTGCACGATTAATTTCCAATTAGCGGCGACGTCATATACTCGACTCCCTAAGCTCGAAAGCTGCGGCAGATTCCAAGCCGCAAATTTTCCCTGCAACGTATTGATATGCTGCGGGAACGGGAGGGGGCCCTCGGCAAGATGAATCCATACGAATCCTTCCCATTCGTAAGTTTCCGCTGATCGCAAGCGATAATCTTCGCGACAGAATTCTCGTAGCTGCTTTTCGTCCGGCACCCCAACCAACCTACCATCTAGATCATACGTCCATGCGTGATAGGGACACTGAATCGTCCGAGCAAGAGTGCCCGACTCAGCTAGGCATAAGCGCGTGCCCCGATGGCGGCACACGTTGAAATGCGCATGCACCCTGCTATCCGAATCGCGCACGATGATCAGTGACTCCGCCCCAATTTGTCGCAATCGATAAGATCCAGCTTCTGCGATCTCGGCCGCACGGCACACGCAAAGCCAAGTTTGTTCGAAGATCTGTGTTTGTTCTCGTTCAAAAATTTCTGGTGAGCAATATGCTTCCTTGGGTAATGTCTTTTGACCGGCTGCACCAATTTCAATGCTGTTCAGATACGTCATAAATTTGCCTGTTTGAAAAACTCCCCCAAAGCCAATTTGGCAAGACGACAACCGGATTCCAATGCGCTGTCGATTCTACATTAGACATCTTGGGATGAGAACAAGTATTTAGTACGCGAATGATGGTCGATGCTTGAGATAAGGGCACCAACCTGGATCGCGGCGACCTCAATTCGTTTGAGCACTGTTAACCAAATTCCTTTCTAGCCCTTTCAAGATGCTGGGCAAGCACCCTGCTCTCGATGTGCTTGTCCTCAGAAAGCAAGTTCGATACTGAAATCAGATATTGCCGAGCAAAATTTCGCCATTTACCAAGCACGGACTCACGTTCTCATCCCCAACCATTTTGACAAACCTAAATCGCATCTTTGCTCAAATGAACGCAGGGGTACAATAGAATTTATTGAAAACTGGTCGGCCACCTTACGTTGAAAGCACAAAGATGAAATGGGCTTGGAAAGTCGGACAATTTCGTGGAATTGGTGTGTATATCCACGCAACATTTTTGATCTTGTTGGCGTTCGTCGCATATAGCTACTGGATGGCTTCAAAGGACGTTTACAAAACCGTAGAAGGTGTTGTGTTCATCCTGGCGTTGTTCGGATGCGTTGTACTACATGAATTCGGTCACGCTTTAACGGCAGCGAGATTCGGCATCAAGACCCGCGATATTACATTGTTGCCCATCGGTGGCGTGGCCAGACTTGAGCGCATGCCGGACGAACCCTGGCAAGAGCTTTTGGTGGCGATTGCCGGTCCCGCCGTGAATGTAGTGATTGCGGGTCTGATCGCAGGTTGGTTATACTTTCGCGGAACTTTTGGCTCCTTAGATCAACTCACCGTCACCGAGGGTCCATTTCTATTCCGGCTGATGGTGGTCAACATATTTTTGGTCTTTTTCAACATGTTGCCCGCCTTTCCCATGGATGGAGGGCGCGTGCTACGCGCGTTTTTGGCGACTCAAATGAATTACAGTCGCGCGACACAAATCGCTGCAGGTGTCGGGCAGGGAATGGCGCTCTTGTTTGGTCTCTTGGGTTTTCTTTACAACCCCTTTCTGCTTTTCATCGCACTCTTTGTTTGGATCGGTGCCGCGCAAGAATCCGGCATAACGCAAATGAAATCGGCTCTGGGAGGTATTCCCGTATATGCGGCCACGATCACCGACTTCAAAACGCTACAGCCAGATGACACGTTGGCCACGGCTACCGAAATGATCTTAAGTGGTTCGCAACAGGACTTCCCAGTTATGAAAGAAAACCGTGTTGTCGGCGTGCTCACGCGTCGCATATTGCTTGCCGCATTGAGCAACACTGACCGCAACGTTCCGGTTTCCGCAGTGATGCAACGCGATTTCGAGTCCGTGCAGGCATCGGAAATGCTTGAGTCAGCTTTTGAGCGATTGCAGACTTGCGATTGTTACACCATGCCCGTCATGAAGAACGGCGATTTGGTAGGCTTGCTTACGCTAGATAATATCGGTGAATTCATCGCCATCCGCTCGGCTCTCTATGGTCAAAAGCCGTCGTAATGGTTTGAGTGCCGTTGTCGAACTCGCTGACAACCGGGTCCGCACAAAGAGGAGCTCGCTTTGATGCCGCTTGCTCGCTTAGCGATTTTCCAACGACCGCCACAGATACCAGCAAGCAATCGTCGCGTAAGGTCGCCAAGGCTGCGCAATGCTTTCAATCTGCTTGCTGTTGGGCAATTCACTCAGCTCATACTCCGTTTTTATCGCGGTCTTGATACCCAAGTCATCCACCGGAAGCACATCTTCACGGCATAACGAAAACATCAAAAACATCTGTGCTGTCCAGCGGCCAATGCCCTTGACGCGCGTCAGATTTTCAATCACTCCTTCATTCTCTAGCCTAGCGATTTTATTTAATTCGATGTCACCGTTCAGGCACTTTTCGGACAAATCCAACAAGTAAGTTGCTTTTTGCCGCGATATCCCTACGTCTCGCAATCGCTCGATGCTGAATCGCGCGACAGCTTCGGGACTGACAGGATCTGGTAGTAGCGCCGATTCAAGTCGGCCCCAAACCGTGCGTGCCGCCGCTCCAGAAATTTGTTGACTAACGATCGATGCGGCCAAGGCCACAAACCGATCTCGCTTCGTCGTGATTTGACAAGGCCCGACCCGCTTCACAATCGATCTCATGATCTTGTCTGACTTGAGCAGATGATGACGGGCGGATTTCAGGGTTTGCGCTGGATAGGGCATTGGATTTGATCGATTCCTTCGATGAGTACGTTGAATCTCGCTTACGCCTACGCGAAATCGGCGGCCGAGAAGAACTCAATTGTCGAAGAGTCTAACAACAAACGCAAGACTGTTTAGCGACGTCGCGCAACAGTCTCATGCGGTCGAAGCCTCAACTCAATATTCCCCATCAGTGCCATACGGGACCTGCAGGGGCGTTGCGCTCGGATTACCTTTCTGGCAAAGCTGCTCAACTTCTCCTAAAATAGTGTGACTATGAACGATTTTAAGCCACCCAAACAAACGGCCTGCGCACGGACAAAACGTACTGCGCCATTGATATATGCCTGGTCGTTGTTTCGACCAACCCACACGTCGCAATTTACTGCGTTCCGCTTGCTCGTCATGTGGGCGTTCGTCGGGTGCGTCACAATTGGCTGCAAACCACCTTCACCAAGCGACGACACACAGACCGCGATACGCCTAGTGTCGGTCGCCGCTGCGTCGGATTTGCGTTTTGCCTTGGAAGAACTTATCTTCGAGTTTGAAAAGGAGCATAAAGACATCCGCATCCGTACAACGTATGGTTCGTCCGGAAACTTTTTCGCGCAACTGAGCAATCGTGCTCCGTTCGATATTTTCTTTTCGGCAGACGCCAACTACCCTCTTTTGTTATGCGATGGTGCTCTGGCGGATCGAGGGCGCTTGCTCCCCTACGCGATTGGCCAAATCGTTGTGTGGGTACCATACAATTCGCCCATTGATGTCGAAACACTGCACATGGATGCTTTGCGTCATGAGTCAGCGCGCAAGATCGCCATCGCAAATCCTTTGCATGCTCCTTACGGCCGCGCGGCGGAGGCGGCAATGAAAACGCTCGGCGTCTATGAACACGTCCAAAACAATCTGGTCGTGGGCGAGAATATTGCACAGGCTGCACAATTTGTTGAATCCGGCGCAGCGGACATCGGAATCATCGCACTGTCGTTGGCTCTATCTCCGGCGATGCAGCAGCGCGGGCGCTATTGGTTAATCCCTATCGAATCTTATCCCAGGATGGATCAAGTCTGCGTGATCATGAATTGGGCAGAGGACCAGCAGGCAACAGCCACATTTCAAGACTTTGTGGTAGGGCCCAGTGGCCGTGAAATACTTCAGAAGTACGGCTTTATCATGCCCGACGAGTAACGTATGGATACCACAGCGATTTGGCTCACGCTGCAGCTGGCTGTTTGCACGACAGTTGCCCTATTCGTTTTCGGACTGCCGCTTGCGTATTGGCTGGCCACAACCCGTTGGTCAGGTAGAATCCTGGTCGAGTCGGTCGTCGCCTTGCCGCTGGTTTTGCCGCCCACGGTTCTCGGCTTCTACATCCTCATGGCCAGTGGGCCAAAAGGATGGCTGGGGCAACTAACCGAACAGTTCAGCGGTTCTACCTTGCCGTTTACCTTTCCCGGAATCTTACTTGGCTCGATATTGTTCAATCTACCGTTCGCAGTCCGCCCGTTCACGGCGGCTTTTGAGCGAATGGATCATAAGTTGATCGAGGCATCTTGGTGTTTGGGGGTCTCGAAATGGCGAACTTTTTGGCGAATAACCTTCCCGTTATGCTGGCCTGGAATCCTCGCCGGCATGGTGCTGACGTTTGCTCACAGCGTCGGCGAGTTCGGCGTGGTCTTGATGGTCGGAGGTAATATTCCTGGGGTAACTCGCACGCTTTCCATCGCCATTTATGATGATGTTCAAGCACTCGACTACGCATCGGCTGGCAGAACCTCGTTGTTACTTTTGATTTTTGCGCTGCTTGTATTGACGATTGCACAGCGAATAAGTCGTCGAGGGCTTCCGGTATGAACCTTAAATTGTCGGCCCAATTCAAAAAGCACTTCGCCGCTAATACGATTATCGAGGCTCATCTCGAAGTCCCCATCGGCCAATTTTCGACAACGGTCTTGTTTGGTCCATCGGGTTGCGGGAAAACGACTGTGTTGCGTGCTTTGGCAGGCTTAGAACGACCCGAATTCGGAACAATTCAATTCGCGGAAGAGATATGGTTAGATGCGGCACGATCCATCTGCCGATCGCCACAGGCTCGCGGCATCGGCTTTTGCTTTCAGGAATCTGCCTTGTTTCCGCATCTGAACCTCAGCCAAAATATCGGCTATAGCTTGGGCAGGAAACATCCTGAGTACCAGCAAACTGTGAACGAGATGCTCGACCGGTTTCAGTTAACTGGATTGGGCGACCGCTACCCCCATCAGGTTTCTGGCGGCCAGCAACGACGGATCGCTCTGGCGCGTGTTTTAGCGCGCAGACCACGCCTGTTGTTGCTGGACGAACCCTTTTCGGCGCTGGATACGGCATTGCGACTGGAACTCCACGCGGAACTCAAGGAGTTGCTGGGTCGCTTTCAGATTCCGGTGCTGCTGGTAACGCATGACCGACAGGAGGCCGCGACACTCGCCGATCAACTCATCATCATGGACGAGGGTCAAATTCAACAGAGTGGCTCGGTCCAGGAAGTTTTTGAGAATCCTGCCAATGGAGAAGTTGCTCGGATTGTCGGCACCGAGAAAGCTATTTGACCGTAAACAACTAGAATGCTTTGCGATTTCCGTCGATGTGAATGGCTGGTAGTAGGAGCACGGGTTTCCTGTCTCACATGGTCGCGACGTCGCGAGATTCTAGTTCAAGTGAGAGGCAGGAGTCGGCGGGACAGGTCCTTTGTAACCCCGAACCGCCCGCATCAGCCAGTCGAAGCGTTACCAACACTCAAAACGAAACGAACGTCCGAATTCGGTGGGTTCGGGTTAAGCTCACTCATTCACCGACAATAATTCCGAAGCTTGTCGTTCACTCAACCCATGGCGCAACACAAGCAGCGGAGGACATGGGACTCGAACCCACAACCCCGTGAGGGGCAACTGATTTCGAATCAGCCTGCTAGCCATTCGCTTATCCTCCGAAATCTGATGCGATACCATGCCGACGGTTTTAGACATAAAAACGCGCAACTTGGTTCGCTCGATTCCCATTCTAGCCTGCCCTTTGATGTCCTGGCAAGCCTCGAATGCGATGCAACCGCCTCGTGTGTCAATGAAGTTTTGCTTGAACCGTTGTTTCGCGGATCGGCTGCCGCTGGCGCACAGCAAAAAACAACACCAATCCGGTTGTCATAATCATCAAACTGATCCATTGAGATATTGTAAACCAACCCATTGGATCGATGGCTGCTTCGTCAGTCCTCACATACTCCAGCAGGAACCTGGTAATCGGATACAACATCAACATCATGGCAAACGCATCCCCCTCTCGCCAGCGGTAGGGGAAAACAAAAAACAAGACTCCCCCCAAGAGGAATGCGTTGATTGCGCCGTAAATTTGCGTTGGATGCACGGGCAACCCTCGGTTCAATGGAGGCTGAGCAAGTCGGTCCAGACTTATTGCACGCGGTTCATGGCTCGTGGACCAGATCGTCACCGTGGATTCTATCGGCAGATTGCCCTGTATTCGATCGCGGATCACTCGTTCGCTTGGATGACGAATCTCGATGGTTTCGCCGACTTCGATGCCAAGTTCATCCGCAATCGAGCCAGCTACAACACGCTGCACAACACGGGCTTGCGGATACTCGCTGCTGGCGTCGGTGATCAAGCCCAGTAGCTCACCTTGCTCGAGCTGCCGCATGTAGGGTGGAGATCCAGCGGGAAACCGCACCCCTATCCAATCCACGTTGCACTCGCCACCAAAACAACACCCGTTTAAGAAGCAGCCGATGCGACCAATGGCTAGCCCCAACATAAACGCCGGAGCAAGTAAGTCCGCTAACAACCAGTAGCGAATTCGATGCAGCCGGCTCACAACTACCGACGCAATTACGGCTCCCACAAAGCTCCCGTAAACGACCAGCCCACCTCGGGTCATGTCGACCATCAGCCGCAAACGGTCAGCCATTGAATCGGCTTCAAAGTAATGGCTGTATTGAATCACGTACAGAGTCCGTGCGCCCACGAGCCCCGCAACTACAATCCAAAAGGTCACCGAAATCAACGCATCAATGGTCACGCCCACTTGGGTTGCGCGTGACGTGAAAACCCCGAAACCGGCAAGCATCGCCAGCAACATCATGGTTCCATAACCGCGCACAGCCAAGCCAATGGGAATCGCGGGACCGTTGGGGTCATCAGGGTTTGTTCCTTCGATCATCAAATTGGGCAACACAAAATGAATAATCAAGCCGACGATCAACAAGATGGGAATGCGGGAAAGCGTTTCCTTCTTCCAGCCAAACTTGACCACCGAAAACCCAATGATGCCTAAGCTGATCACAATCCAGCCGATTAGCAGTGGTCCCTGAAAAACCCAATACGGAATGACAAAAAGTGTTTGCTGCATCGTCCGAAAAATCCTTTTCCAGATCCTTAAAACCCCTCTAAATCAGGGCATTCATTAAAAATTGATCCAATCACGTCGCTTCCGCCGAGCTGCATTGGTTGAACTGGCAAACCAACGGCATACCCTGACGCTTGGATGCATGCATTTCCTGGCAAACACCATTTGCTGACGGCAAGTTCCGGCCCATAAAAAGAATTCCCATTCTTTGCTCATTGCATGTGCGGGCGTCGACTCACTCCTTTTCGGTTGGACGCGTGCCCTCGATTGCCTGCACGTTTTCCCTAACCCAAATGTTGCGGAAGCGTACTGGGTCACCATGGTTCTGAATCGCGATTGGAAGCTTTTCGTCGTGTTTATTGTAATGGGGTGGTTGATTAAAAAAGGTCCCGCCTAACAGCTCAAAGTGATTGTGAATGACGACGCCATTGTGCAACACCGTCACGTAAGCGGGTGACTTCACCGAGCCATCTTCGTTAAACTTCGGTGCCTTGAAAATGATATCGTAACTCTGCCATTCTCCTGGAGGTCGACAAGCATTGACGATCGGCGGGGACTGCTTATACACGGCACCGCATTGACCATCGAAATAGGTTTTGTTGTCATAGGAGTCCAAAATCTGGACCTCATAAATGCCCATTAAAAAGACACCGCTGTTACCTCGACCCTGCCCTTCGCCGCGCACCTCCGCTGGCGTCGCAAACTCAAGGTGAAGTTGGCAATCGCCAAAAGACTGTTTCGAAACAATGTTGGCATTGCCCACTTCAGTGTAACCGTCGGCTACACGCCAGCGATCGCCATGATGCCAGGCCGACATATCAGTACCATCAAATAGCACGATCGCATCAGACGGAGGAAGGCCAGGTTGTGCAGTAATGATTGGAGGCTCCGGCCATACAATCCCGCTCTTGTATTCGTCAACCATAGATTTGTTCGCAAACCAACTCGCACCTAGGCCAACCAGAATTGAAACTGCCGCCAAAGCGGATACGATAACCAAGTTGCTTCGATATGTCATTTGCATCGATATACCATACTCCTCGTCTCGAACCGAGAATTAAGTTAAATAAATCCTACCCCAAGCGTTGCTGCGAACTTGAACACGCATATACCAACTCGTCGTAACGTCACGCGCCCCAGTACTGGATATGCTTCCACCCGAACACGCCAGCAGGGGATTCGGCACCCTCGTTGACACGTCCCGTTTTGATGACGCCACGGGATCTCGGGGTATCAATTAAGTTAATAACCGCATTGCATCCCACTCGCGGTGCTAACAACGCCTTGCCCCACTAGCTTGACCGCGCGATGTCGCTACGATTGAGAAAAATGGGCTGCAATCAAACAAGTTAAATCTAGCAAGTTCTAGCAACCATTTGCACTTCCGACTCGTATACGACCGATTTGCAAGCAAAAGACCAGTCGATGGCTTCCTGATAAAAAGCGCAACATTGCCACTGTGAGTTAAACGCACGGAGTGCCTAAATCAGGAAACTAATTTTTACTCGTTCTAGAACTCGCGTTCAACTCACATTGTAAGGTAGTTGTTCCTCAATGGCTATTTGGCATACGATTCCTGATCTAAAACTCATTCAAGCTCGCAATCTTGGATCATTAGTCGAGCACCTGGGAATTCAGGTTGAAGCGTTCGGCGACGACTTTTTGTGCGGCAAAATGCCCGTCGATCAGCGTACAAGACAACCAGCTGGCGTGCTCCACGGTGGCGCTTCCGTGGCATTCGCCGAAACACTCGGTACCTGGGGGGCCGTCTTGACCGTGGACCCACAGAAATACCATTGTGTCGGCATGGAAATCAACGCTAACCATTTGCGAGCAGTCAAGGAAGGATGGGTGTATGGTACCGCTCGACCCATCCACTTGGGCCGAACTACGCAAGTCTGGTCGATTGAAATTCAAGATGAACAACAACGCATGTGTTGCGTGAGCCGACTGACGGTTGCGTGCTTAGAAATCCCCTCGCAATATTGATCTATCGCGGCACGAGCAAGACTTGAAAACGATCCCGTTAATGGCGCCAGATCAACGTCCAATTGCATTCAGCTGTTTCACGCTCCTGACCAAACAACATGGATCGACGTTTATCGAATAACACATCATTCAGGATGTCTCTTGCCGATCACTGCTGGCACAACCAGAACTGATCGGGCGTCGCGCACAGTGGCTCCCTTGGCGATATCGACGGTTACCACTGCGCTGCGGGGCCTATTGCTTACCTCTTGTTCTGAAGCGCGGTGTAGCTGGTGATCAGGTTCCGGTAGGCTGGCAAATGGTTCGAGAACAATGTCCCCAAGCCCTCAATATCGTTCCGCCAATCGCGATGCAATTCGCATGCGATGCCAAACCAAGTCATCAATTGGGCACCGGCGGCCTGCATCCGCAGCCAAGCCGACTCGCGCGTCGTATGATTGAACGTTCCCGACGCGTCGGTGACAACAAACACGTCATACCCTTCCTCCAGCGCCGATAGCGCCGGAAACGCCACGCAAACTTCGGTCACCACGCCGGCGATAATTAACTGCTTCTTGCCAGTCGCCTGGACAGCGTTAACAAAGTCCGCGTTATCCCAGGCATTAATCTGCCCTGGTCGCGCGATGTAGGGGGCGTCCGGAAACAACTCCTTTAACTCGGGGACTAACGGACCGTTGGGGCCATCTTCAAAACTCGTTGTCAAAATCGTGGGCAATTTGAAGTACTTGGCGGAATCAGCCAACGCCAACACGTTGTTCTTGAAATCGTCCGGTGAAAAGTCACCGACAATATTGCATAGCCCCGACTGATGATCGACCAACAAAACGGCCGCATTATTCTTGTCTAAGCGACGATAGGTAAAACTCTTGCTCATTTTGCGTTCCTTATCTGAGAAGAAGTGAAATCAATCCAACATCATTTTAACGGCCATTCACGCCATCGATACAACTTACTTGCTTGCCCCAGGGATACGATCACTGGCAACCTTACGGCATCCATCTAGGCTCCAACCTCCCCCGCCATTCCCAATGAGAAACAGCATGGTTCCAGCCATCGATAGGTTTTTCATGAACTGAATCATCTCCCCCTGCCGTTCAGCCTCCTCGAGCGCCCAGAAGTTGTGAAAGAAATAAGTGGCCAGAATCAGAAAAACCAAGAGCAATGTGGCCCCCACGCGGGTCTGGTAGCCAGCGATCACCGAGAGGCTCCCGGCGATCAGGAAGACGATGGCACCGGCCAACATTAGGCTGGGAAACGGCACCCCTTTCGACTCCATATAACTGATCACTGATGAGAACTGAGGAATCTTGTTACCCACGGCACTCATTAGAAATATCGTAGCAATAAATACTCGCCCCAACAGCGAAAACAGATTGAATATCAACGTCTGCATAAAGATGCTCCTACAAAACTAAAAGAAAAAACCACTCAACAACGATTGATTCGTTAATACTCGTCTGCTCAAGCGCGTGAGGCCACAATGTGCGGAACCGAAATTCTATTCACAGTAAAATACAGTGGCTCACGCGAGATCAAACAACATCACCTCGGCACCGTCTCGGCTGGTGACGGTGAATCCGGCTTCTTCGCTGATGGCCAAGCCGTCGCCCGCCAGCAGCGTGTGGTCGTCAACCAGGGCGCCTCCCCGCAGCACCTGCAACCAAGCGTGGCGGCCCGCGCCGATGAGGTGTTCTAGTGATTCATCTTGCGCCAGATTGGCCAGGTAAATTCGCGCGTCTTGGTGAATTGTGAGTGAGCCGTTCTCGCCTCCAGGTGCGGCGACCATCTGCCATCTTCCCTGTCTGCCCGACTCCGGAAATGGCCGCTGTTCGTAACTCGGCTCGATCCCTTTCTCGGCGGGAAATAACCAAATCTGATACAAGTGGACAGGTTCGCTGGCCGATGGGTTAAACTCGGAGTGAGTAATCCCGCTGCCAGCCGACATCCGCTGAAACTCGCCTGGACGGAGAATTTCTCCGTTCCCCATCGAGTCGCGGTGTTCGAGCTGCCCCTCCAACACATACGTCACGATTTCCATGTCATGATGGGGATGCTCGCCAAATCCTTGTCCTGGCGCGACCCAATCTTCGTTCATCACGCGCAATGCACGAAAATGGACATGCTGCGGGTCGCGATAATCTGCGAAGGAAAACGTGTGATAGGTTCTTAGCCAACCATGGTCAGCAAAGCCTCGTTCGCTAGCTCGTCGCAATCGCTTCATTTCTGTCTACTCCTATTAAGAAAATCCAATCTTGTTTGATTCGTTGTCGGTTCGTGGACTCGGCCTCCCACAGCCGATCACTGCACACGACACACCATTAGTTTACATATCAACTAAATAAACAAAAAAAATCATGGTTCGTTGAGGTCCCAGTCACGGGCTTGCTCCAACAAGCCGATCAAATCCTTCAGCTGGCGGGAACTGAGGTGTCCCATCAACTGTTGATGCAAAATCGCTAAAGGCTCATCGATTTGACCCAGTAACTTCCTAGCTTTCTCAGTCAAATGGACGTGGACGACGCGGCGATCTTCGAGCGAACGCTCTCGCTTGACCAATGCCTGCTGTTCAAGGCGATCGATCAAACCGGTGATGGCGGGGACCACCTGGATTAACCGGTCTGCGATCTCCAGCGAGGGCAACGGCTGGTCGGCACCCCGCAGAATCCGCAGCACATTGTACTGCGAGGGAGTCAGCCCAAAATCACGCAACAACCTACCAAACCGGTTGTGCAACTGATCGGCGGTGCGCAGCACGTTTAAGGCCGCTTCCTGTTCAAGGGAATCAAAGGCACCTTGCTTCTTAATTTCCGTTTTCAGTTTTCCTGCCATGTCCGTTTCCGCACTTTTCTCGATCCAATTCCACGACATAATTAGTTTACATGTAAATAGTTTGTGTGTCAAGTGGTCAGGCGGGGGATTTTGGACAATTCCGCGCTGCAGCGGATGTGGAGTTCGTATTCTTCGTGAACTTGGCCTGATTCCCCGGACTTGATGGTGCCTAGTTCGGTTCAGCCGTCCGCAACTGGCCCTTTGAAGCTTCCGCCGAAAAAAGAGACTACCTGCGCCTAAATTGCCGCCGCATGGCAAGTTCAGCTGCCGTTAGGCGCTAGGCGGTGTACCGTCTCGATCAAATTAGAATGGCTTTCGCATCTGCAGGAACATGTACCTTGCGGAATGGATCTATGTGATCATCGTCAGCCGAGCGGCCAGCGACAAGAAAGTGTCGTTTACGTCTTATTTCTATAACTCGAAGACCTTTTATTCTGCCCGATGGTCACTGGGCTTGAAATGACTTGGCCCTTTTCACTTGCGGCGCCTCCCGGCCAGTAGGCCAAGAATTACGATGCTCAAGCCAATTCCTGAACTCGGTTCGGGGATGGCTTGGGAAATGAATATCGTTCCATGGCTGTACAATTGCGAGAGATTCCATTCCAGCCCGCCATTCAAGGTTGGCAAATGGTAGCTTCCAAACTGACCCGACCAAGTTCCATGCACGTCGAAAATCGAGAACGTGTCGCCCAATTGCGGGACATAAGGAAGATCGCTGGGGTTCAGACCGATCAAATCGATCGACAGTGCACCGCCTTGCAGCGTTAAATCTTGCAGGAAGATGTACTGATCGAACTCCGGCAGCAATGGATTGGTGCCGGCGATTTCGACGAGCAGGTTACTGGACGGGCCGAGCGTGACATTGAAAGTGAACTCGTGCCGGCCTGGGCTGTCGCCGATGCCGAGGCTCCCCTCGAAGAAGGCATTGCCGCCGCCGGTCAGCAGCGCCCCATTGCGCAATTGCACGTGATCGAAGAACACGGCGTTGCTGAAGTCCGATATCCGCAGTTCCGCACCGCCTTGAATCTCAACGTCGCCGAACACGGTCGTCGTACTGCCGCCAGTGACGATCAACTGCGAACCGTCGTAACCGATGATTGGGGCCTGGAGGTCGGTGAATCCGCCGGAGAACAGCATTTGGCCCCAGTTGCCGATCGCAGGCGCAACCATCTGTCCGCGGCCGATTACGCGTCCATCAGTTTGGTTGGTGAAATAATCGGAAAACACCAATCGTTTGCCGGCTTCGAGTTCCACGATGCCGCCCGCGTGATTGATGAAGTCGCCTTCGATGCGGCCAGCGCCGGATACCGAGCCGTAATTATGAAAGGTCGTCACGGGCGACGTTTTGATCCGCGCGTTGTTGCCGCCGAGGAAGACGTCGCCGTGATTGACGAGCGTTTGGGCTTCGAACCGGCCCCCATTGGCAACCGACAGCACCCCATCGTAGCCAACGGTCGCCGTCTGGCTGATGTTGTACGTCTGTTGGTTGCCCGCGGCGAGCGTATCGCCGAACATCCCGCCATCGCCGATGTAAAGATTAGCGCCCGTCAGATTAAACGTGCCGGTGTTAAAGCTTAGTAACGATGGGTTCAACAAATTGCTGACGGTCAGCGTTCCACCGCTCAGAGTCGTGGGCGCAAAGAGAGTCGCAGTCCCTTCGACGTGCAAGTGTTTGCCCGCGGAGATCAGCGGTGCAGCACCGAAGAATTCAGTTACGGCAGTATCGAGACCAAAGATTCGATCGCCCGCCATTTGAACCTTGCCAGCCAAATAGTTCATAGTTCCGCCAGATTCACGCTGGTACTCATCAAATCGTAAGCTACCACCGTACAAGTTAACGGTTCCGCCGTTCCATATATTGAGTGTCTCCCCGACGTGGACCAGTCCTCCGGGGCCGATGGTCAGTACGCCACTTCCGCCTGCCGCCGTATCGAGTCCCCCAACGTTCAACGACTGGCTGTTGGTCCATGTCGAGCCGCTGCCGGTTACCTGGGCGGTGGAATTGCTACCCCAACCGATGAAGGCGTTGGTGTTGCTGACATGTCCGCCGTCGGCGATGAACAGCGTGCCACTACCGAAAATTCCAACATAAAGCGAGCTAGAGTTAGTCCACGTCGAGCCGCTGCCGGTGACCGTCACCTCGCCGGTGGAACTGCTGTTATTGCCGATGTAGGCGCTGGTGTTGCTGACATGTCCGCCGTCGGCGATGGTCAGCGTGCCACTACCGGCAGTTCCAACACCAAGACCGCCCGAGTTGGTCCACGTCGAGCCGCTGCCGGTGACCGTCACCTCGCCGGTGGAACCGCTGAATTCGCCGATGAAGGCCGAGGTGTTGCTGACCTGCCCGCCGTCGGCGATGAACAGCGTACCACTACCTTCATAGCCGACAATGAGCTCGCTCGAGTTGGTCCACGTCGAGCCGTTACCTGTGACGGTCGCCCCACCTATGGCGCTGGCGTGAAAGCCAATGGAGCCGATGTTGTTGCTGACTTTTCCGCCATCTTCGATCAAAAGAATTCCGTTTCCGTTGCCACCAATGGTAAGATTGCTCGATTGGTTCCATTGGGAATCGGTACCAGAGACGGTGGCCATGCCGACGCCTGTGCCAGTCCCTCCCAAGCTTGTAAACGTCCCCGAAACGACGCCTCCATTCTGAATCGTTAGCGTACCGTAACCTGCCTCGCCCAGCCCAAGAACGTTCGAGTTGGTCCATGTCGATCCCGGGCCACTCACCAAGATCGAACCGACGCTTGAAGCTTGCTCACCAAAGCGTGCTCCAGCAGTGGTAAGCGTGGAACCGGACAAGACCTCGACTGCTGCCTGCCGCTGGACCCCCACGAACAAACCACCAATGTTTTGCGTGCTCGCTCCACCCGCCAAGACCAGTTTTGGCAAGTCACCGGCGGTTGCTCCGTCGATTCGATAGCTAAACAACTGGGCGTGCGGGCTGAACGTGCCGCCGTTAACCGTCAGCGTACCGTCGTTAAACTGAAGTTCATTCTGCAGCGAATCGAAATCCCCTCGATTGTCAAAGCTGCCCACCGTGATGCTGCCCCCATTGAGAACGACGCTGCCTTGGTCTTTCCAGATCTGCAGCGTGCCGCCGACGTTGACCGCACCGCCGTTGGAGACGTTGAGTGTCCCGGTCCCTCCTGCGTTGTTTGCGTCGCCACCGACGTAGAGATTGCCACTATTGTTCCAAAATGAATTCGCGCCGGTGACGTTTGCAGTTCCGGTAGAGGTACCGAAGCGGCCAATATAGCCGGTCGTGTTGGAGAGTTGTCCGCCCGATTGAATGTTAAATGTCCCCTGTCCGTTGTTTCCTACCGCGAATGCGCTCATTCCTGTCCACGACGAACCCGCACCGGCGATTGTGGCAGTACCTACTGCGCTGGTGGCGTTGCCGACAAACCCACTTGAGCTGGTCACGGAGCCCGCAGAGCTGACAATCAACGAACCTTGCCCTCCAGCGCCGACGTACAGCAGGCTCGCGTTATTCCAAACAGCATTGGCGCCCATAACGCGCGCCATCCCCTGGGAACCTGAAATCTGACCAATCATCGCGGTCTGGCCCGTCAATGTTCCGTTGAGAATCCGCAGGTCAGCCACATTTCCACTGTTCTGCCCGATCACGATCGACGGGTCGAACCCACCGATCTGAGTCAACGTATAGGCCTGCCCCCCAAGATCGAACGTCACAATTCCGCTGCGAACCAATAACCGTTGATTGACTGGACTGAAACCAAATCCGACGGTATAGGTATTGGACAGTGCAAAAATCGCCACGTCATTAATTCCGGGAACTTGCGTCGGATTCCATAACGCCGCATTCCCGAACTGTCCACCCGCCGCACTATTCCAAAACCGATCGTCGGCCCTCGCCGAATGAGCAGAGAAAAAAATTATCGCCGCAACGATCACCGCGATGCACAGCACACCTGACTTGGCCGGGCGGTCGGAAAAGAGTTGGGCTATCGGGTATCGCGTCTTCAGATGGTTTGGCGTATTCATCGCGGCCTCGCAGGATTGATATGTTCTGTGGCAGCCGCACCTTCCGCGGCCCGCTCAATTTCACTAGGCGGCGCTGCGGCTCAAAAACGGACTCGATTATTGCCAAAAAACCAAGAGTGCCGACCCTTGGCAGCAATTTTCAAAATAGTCGTGTGTTCGAAGGAATGTGGAATCCCCCAAAAGAGCCCACACGAGTTCATGTTGCAGGCGAGAGATGTGAGCAGTCAGAGAATACGGAGGCACCGCCCGCTTGTATTGCGTGCCGGACGCGCGATTGCCAAGTGATTTAGGACTCGTTCATAAATAAACTACCGAATTAGCTGAAACGCGTTAGCGTTGGTTCCAGAAAAAACCGCGTGCTAACGCACTGCGGCTGATATTCAATTCGGAATCTTATTTGCGAACGAGTCCTTACTGCCCCACCTGGGCGCCGCAGGCGCCTGTCCATGGGCGTCCCATCTCCTGAATGATTATGCCCGCTTCTCGGTTATCTCCGTCGGCGTCTGCCGACCAGCAATGCGACGGTCAGTAGGCCCAAAACGATTCCGGAACCCGGTTCGGGGATGGCCTGGGAAACGAAAATCGATCCGTGGCTGTACAGTTGCGAGAGGTTCCATTCCAGCCCACCATTCAAGGTTGGCAGATGGTAGCTTCCAAACTGACCCGACCAAGTTCCATGCACGTCGAAAATCGAGATCGTGTCGCCCAACTGCGGCATGTAAGGTTGATCGCCGGGGTTCAAGCCGATCAAATCGATCGACAGCGTGCCGCCTTGCAGCGTTAAATCTTGCAGGAAGATGTACTGATCGAATTCCGGCAGCAACGGATTGACTCCGGCGATTTCGACGAGCAGATTGCTGGTTGGTCCGAGCGTCACATTGAAAGAAAACTCATGCCGGCCCGGGCTGTCGCCGATTCCCAGGCTCCCTTCGAAGAAGGCATTGCCGCCGCCGGTCAGCAGCGCCCCGTTGCGCAGTTGCACGTGATCGAAGAACACGGCGTTGCTGAAGTCCGATATCCGCAGTTCCGCACCGCCTTGAATCTCAACGTCGCCGAACACGGTCGTCGTACTGCCGCCAGTGACGATCAACTGCGAACCGTCGTAACCGATGATTGGGGCCTGGAGGTCGGTGAATCCGCCGGAGAACAGCATTTGGCCCCAGT
Source organism: uncultured Planctomycetaceae bacterium (assembly GCA_937862885.1). Taxonomy (GTDB): domain Bacteria; phylum Planctomycetota; class Planctomycetia; order Pirellulales; family Pirellulaceae; genus CALMEE01. Next base: position 352 of record CALMEE010000053.1, on the reverse strand, counting down.
TGCCGATCGCAGGCGCAACCATCTGTCCGCGGCCGATTACGCGTCCATCAGTTTGGTTGGTGAAATAATCGGAAAACACCAATCGTTTGCCGGCTTCGAGTTCCACGATGCCGCCCGCGTGATTGATGAAGTCGCCTTCGATGCGGCCAGCGCCGGATACCGAGCCGTAATTATGAAAGGTCGTCACGGGCGACGTTTTGATCCGCGCGTTGTTGCCGCCGAGGAAGACGTCGCCGTGATTGACGAGCGTTTGGGCTTCGAACCGGCCCCCATTGGCAACCGACAGCACCCCATCGTAGCCAGGGCCAGCGCATTTGAAAACGTGTATTTAACCGAATAAAACGGCATCCAG
>CALMEE010000052.1 GCA_937862885.1 uncultured Planctomycetaceae bacterium | reverse complement strand
TGGATCACCCGAACGCGACTGCGGTGCAGATCGCTCGCGCGGATTTGTCCGCAATTTGTCGGGCTGTCGGTGTCTTAGCTCCCAAGGATTCGGTCGAGCTGCACAACCTGCCTTTGATGATCAATGTCCGCTGCAAGAAGCGGCAAGACACTGGCGATGTCGTCAATGAAATTAAAGGCTACTTTCCGCGTGAAAACAAGCCGGTCCGACCTGCGGCCGCTGCCGCTCAAACTCCTGCAACGCCTCCCTGGAAGCGTTAGTTGCTGGTTTCAAATCTTAACGCAGGAGCTAAGTGAATGCTGGAGTTCGAGTTGCCCTATCCGCCATCGGTCAATCACTACTGGCGGAGAGTCGGGGCGAGGACGTTGATTAGCCGTGGGGGTCGCGCTTTCCGCCAAGCGGTCTGCGCGACCCTCGCGGCGGGAAAGGTCAAACCTCTGTCGGGGCCGCTCGAACTCTTCATCACGGTCTACCCGCCGGATCGACGCCGACGTGATGTCGACAACACGATGAAATCTTTGCTTGATGCGATGCAGCATGGTGGAGCCTACCACGATGACAGTCAGATCATCCGCCTGTCAATCGAACGTGGCAGCGTCACACCGGGGGGCAAAACCGTGGTTCAGATTCGGGAGGTCCAACAGTAGTGCTCTCGTTACGACCGTACCAGGCAGCGGCTATTGATGCCGTCTACGAACACCTTCGCACCAGAGACGACAATCCTTGTGTTGTGTTTCCTACTGGGTGTCATGCCCTTGGCCACCCAATTCTAATGGCCAATGGGAGTGTGCTGCCCGTTGAGGCGATCAAAGTCGGTGACGAGGTCATGGGGCCTGACAGTAAACCCCGTCGAGTTCTTGCATTGTGTCGCGGTGAAGACGAACTATATGAGATTCGCCCACATCGCGGTGAACCCTTTGTCGTCAATGGCGATCATGTTCTTTCGTTGTGCCGAACAAACGAACGAAAAAAACAAGTTGTAGATCAAAGCTCAAATGCCATCGACAATATCACTGTTCGGGACTACCAAAAGAAAACACCATATTGGCGGCACCTTCGGAAGCTTTATCGAGTGTCCGTCGACTTCCCGTTCAACGCCATGCTACCGATTCCGCCTTACGTTTTGGGGTTATTGCTTGGAGACGGCTGTATTCGGGATGTTGTAGAGCTGACAACGATTGACGAGGAGATTGCAGAAGTCTGGCAACAGTATGTCCGATCGTGTGGGTTGACGGTTAGCGTCAACAATGACCACCGATGTCCTACCTATACCGCTGTTTGTGGTCGCGGCAGAGATCATATACTCACGGAATCGTTGGCGTCGCTGGAATTGGCAGGCTGCACTTCCGGCACCAAGTTCATTCCGGCGATATATCTGACCGCGTCTCGCTATGATCGGACGCAACTCCTTGTCGGATTACTCGACACCGATGGGTCGCGCCATCGAACAGGCTATGAAATCACCACCAAGTCTTTAGCTCTGGCGACAGACATTGTGTTTCTGGCAAGAAGCCTCGGTTTCTACGCTTCGTGCAATCCGAAGTATTCGTACTGTCAAAATGACGCTAGTGGCTGGTTCTTTCGAGTTCACATTCACGGGCAAATGGGAGCCTTGCCCTGCCGACTACCACGAAAACGCCCAATTCCCAGAAGGCAAAAAAAGGATGTCTTAAGAACAGGCTTCACGGTGGAACCTCGCGGTACCGGCGCATACTACGGTTTCATGCTTGATGGTGACAAGTTGTATGTCGATGGCCATTTCATGGTTCATCACAACAGCGGCAAAACCCCCACGATGGCCGGCATCTGCAAAGACGCCGTAACCCAGTGGAATGGGCGGGTGCTGATTCTGGCCCATGTTAAGGAACTGCTGGAGCAAACGGCCGACAAGCTGCGGATCGTCTGCCCAGAGGTCGAGTTCGGCATCTACTCAGCCGGACTCAAACGCCGAGACACCGATGCTCCGGTCATCATCGCCGGTATCCAAAGCGTCTATAGGCGGGCCTGCGAACTCGACGCCTTCGATCTGGTGCTCGTCGACGAGTGCCATCTTATACCCATCGAGGGAGACGGCATGTATCGGCAGTTCTTGGCGGATGCCAAAATCGTCAACCCGCATGTCCGGATCGTAGGATTCACGGCGACACCGTTTCGGCTCAAGACCGGGCCCATTTGTACGTCGGACGGATTTCTGAATCACATCTGTTATGAGGTGGGTGTGCGAGAACTGATCCGGGACGGATTTCTCTGTCCCCTGATCAGCAAGGCTGGTGAAGCCAAAGCCGATACTTCGTCGCTCCATATTCGCGGCGGTGAATTTGTGGCCGACGAAGTGGAGTCCTTGATGGACGACTCGGAGTTGGTCAAAGCGGCTTGCGCAGAAATCGTCGAACAAACCCAGTCGCGCAACGCCTGTCTGATCTTTGCTTCGGGCGTCCAGCACGGCCGGCACATCGTTCAAACTTTGCAAGACGAACACGGAGTCGAATGCGGATTTGTCTGCGGCGACACGCCCACAGCCGAGCGCGACGAAGTCTTGAAGCGATTTAAAGCTGGCGGCGTAAAATATCTGTGCAACGTCAACGTGCTCACCACCGGTTTTGATGCCCCGCATATCGACTGCGTGGCGCTCGTGCGACCGACGATGTCGCCTGGCCTGTATTACCAAATGGTCGGACGAGGTTTCCGACTGCACGACAGCAAACAAAACTGTTTGATTCTGGATTTCGGTGGCAACGTGTTGCGGCATGGGCCGGTGGACGCGATCAAGATCACCACCATGGATCGCGGTGACGGCAAAGCTCCAGCCAAGGAATGTCCCGCGTGCCGAGCCATCATCGCCGCAGGATTTTCTAGTTGTCCACACTGCGGCTTCGAGTTTCCTCCGCCGGAACGAAAGCAACACGAAGCCAAGGCCAGTGAAGCGGGTGTGCTTTCCGGACAGGTGACCAACACCAAGTTCTCGGTCGAGGACACACTCTACAGCGTCCACATCAAACGTGGAGCTGACGAAGATGCTCCTCGTTCTCTGCGCGTCGATTACAAGATCGGCTGGTACGAATACAAATCGGAATGGATCTGTTTCGAGCATCAAGGTTACGCAAGGCAGAAGGCCGAAGCGTGGTGGCGACGTCGGTCGCGAGATCCGATTCCCGACACGGCTCAGCGGGCAGTGGAGATCATCGCAGGTGGCGGTCTCGCGGAAACTAACGGCATCACCGTTCGCTCTGTTTCTGGCGATCCCTACGAGCGGATCGTTGATTACGACCTGGGCCCGATCCCAGAAGGTGTCCCAGCCGACCCGTGGTACGATCCCGACGAGGTACCGTTTTGAGCTTGCAACATGCGTCACTCGATTACCTGTCGTGCGGCCTGTCGGTTCTGCCAGCTCTGGTGGACGAGAAACGACCATCGCTGGCGGGCTGGAAACAGTACCAGAAGCGGCTGCCCACGCAGACGCAGATCGAAGCTTGGTTTGCCGAAGCCACCGGGCTATGCGTGTTGACCGGCAATGTCTCTGGCAACCTGGAGATGATCGACTTCGATCACGAAGGGGAGTTGTTTGCCAGTTGGTGCGAGCTGGTTGAGGCCGATCTCCCCGGTCTACTCGAGCGACTGGTGATCGAGCGTTCCCAGTCGGGCGGCCGGCATGTGGTCTACCGTAGCCAATCCGCTGTTTCGGGAAACCGCAAGCTGGCCCAGCGACTGGTTGAGGTTGAGTCGGGCGACCCGGTGACGATTTCCGGCAAGCGGTTTGTACCCCGCCGTGTTGGGACCAAGTTTTTCGTGACCTTCACGTTGATCGAAACACGTGGCGAAGGGGGGCTGTTTCTCTGTGCGCCCACGCCGGGCTACGAACTCGAGCAAGGTTTGCTGAGTGATATTCCCACCATCAGCGATGCCGAACAATCTGTACTAATCGCTGCGGCCTGCTCGCTCAATGAATCACTGCCGGCGGTCAGCCAGATTCCCAAGTCGGTTCTCGGCGACCGCCGGCCGGGGGACGCATTCAACGAACACGGCGACGTTCGAGAACTGTTGTCGCGACATGGATGGGTGCTGGTTCGTGGCGGCGAAAACGAACACTGGCGCAGGCCCGGCAAGACCGTCGGTTGCAGTGCCACACTCCGCGACCGGGTGTTTTACGTTTTCTCCTCCAATGCCGCTCCGTTCGAGCCGGATCGAGCTTACGCACCATTTACCGTCTATGCGCTGCTGGAGCACAACGGTGATTTTGCAGCGGCCGCAAGTGATCTGCGGGAACAAGGGTTTGGCGACCAAGGGGATGGGCCTGAGGTCGATCTGTCAGGCTTGCTGTCCGCCTGCGAACCGGCCCAGCCACTTTCGATGGTCCATTATCCCGATCCGGGACCGATCCCCGAATCGATGTGCCACATCCCAGGATTTGTCGCCAGCGTCATGGAGCATTGCCTGGCCACCGCACCGTACCCCAATGTGCCATTGGCGTTCTGTGGAGCTTTGGCGCTGCAGGCACTGCTCGCCGGCCGGAAGGTCCGCGACGAGGCCGACAACCGCACCAACATCTATTTGTTGGCGCTGGCCTATTCCGCCGTCGGCAAAGACTGGGCCCGAAAACTGAACACCGCGATTTTGCACAAGGTGGGACTGGTCAATTCATTGGGTGAACGGTTCGCCAGCGGCGAAGGGATTCAGGATTCGCTGTTCCTAAACCCATCGATGCTGTACCAAACGGACGAGATCGATGGACTCCTGCAGTCGATCAACCAGTCCCGCGACGCACGGCATGAGAACATTCTGGGCACGCTACTGACCATGTATTCGGTCGCCAATAGCATCTACCCGATGCGACGCAAGGCGGGCAAAGAAGCGCCAGGTGTGATCAACCAGCCTTGCCTGGTCGTCTACGGGACCGCCATCCCGACGCATTACTACGGCGCTCTCTCGGAGCGGATGCTGACCAATGGATTCTTCGCTCGCATGCTGATTGTGGAGAGTGGGCCACGGGGGACCGGCCAAGACCCTGGGATTATCGAGCCTCCCCAATCTGTGATCGAGACTGCGCAGTGGTGGGCCGATTTCCGGCCAGGGACCGGGAACCTGGAGAACTGGCATCCACAGCCCACGATCGTGCCGGCGACGGAGGCAGCCAAGAACTTACTGCGAGACTCACGTCTGCAGGCAGAGCACGAGTATTCAGCGGCCGAGGCCAGCGGCGATCCCGTGGGGACGACCGTCTGGGGCCGGGTTCACGAGCAAACACGCAAGCTCGCTTTGCTCTACGCCGTCAGTGAAAACCACCTCGAGCCGGTGATCGATACCGGCGCGGTGACCTGGGCCAACGAGTTCGTGATGCATCAAACGCGGCGGATGCTGTTCATGGCTGGAGATCACGTCAGCCGCAACAGCTTTGACGCGATGGCCAAAGAGCTGATCCGGTACCTGAAGAAATGGAGAGACAAACATGGCGACAAACCAATGCCGGAATGGGAACTCGCCCGGCGTCTCCCCTGGCGTCCCAGTGATCACAAGGAAGTGATCGAGCTGGTCGAGAAGCAGCGATTGGTGCGACGCGAACTGTACCAAAACAAGACCCGTTCCGGGTTCGTGTACCGCTTGCTCGAAAACTGAGGTAATCGAATACCGCAGTTGAGGGATTAGGCCCGAGCCACCAAGCAAGCCAATATCGCATGAGGAATTAGGTTTCCCGCAGTTAATACATCAGACCCGCAAAACCAAGAAAAGGCCGAGAAAAAAGGACTATGAATAATATAAATAATAATACATCAATACATCACATACCCATGAGTGTGTACCCGCGCACGCGTGTGTATGAGAGGGGGGGTGCAATATTGCGGTTTTGCGGTATTTCAATGCCAGCAATTTCGTCGAACTCGCATGGCTCCCCGAACCACTTCTTTCCGGTCAATGGCTCTTGTGCCAATGAGGCCACACGGTCGCCGATCTTGGCATCTGTCGCACGCTGCAGCGTGACTTCGCCTCCAAGGCCAATCTCGAACAACGACGCGACACGTGGCCACTGTGGGGCCCACATGCGGTGCTCGCGCATCAGTAGCAACTCGCGGCATGAGTACGATCCTGCGGCAGTACGATTCTGCGGCATCGCTGACCGCCGGGGTATAGGTACTTCCGGGCCAAAATCGACGGAAGACGCACGCGGGAACAGCCGCCAAGGTCATCACAGTTTGTTTTCTTTGTCCGAACCCCTAAGGAGATTTCCATGGACGATCCCATGCGACCAAGTCCAACATCCAACCGCAGCGTCTGGAAAGAGATCATCTTTCCGGCCGCAACTGGCATCGAACGCTTTTTTTGGAACCTTGTCTGGTTCCTCGTTTTGATGTGCGTCCTGTTTTCGTTTAACCCGTTTCGTAAGGAGACAACCAATCATGAAGATCGAACTCAAACCCGTCAGCAGCATCAAGCCGTATCCGAACAACCCGCGGATCAACGATGACGCCGTGGAATCGGTCGCCGCTTCCATCAGGGAATTTGGCTTTCGGCAACCGATCGTCGTCGACCACGATGACGTGATCATCTGCGGTCACACACGGTACAAGGCCGCTTTGCACTTGGGCCTGGAAAAGGTCCCCGTGCATGTCGCCAAAGACTTAACCCCGGAGCAGATCAAGGCCTACCGGATCGCCGACAACAAAACGGCCGAACTGGCCGAGTGGAATCTGGAGCTGCTGCCCATCGAGTTGGGCGAACTGCAAGCCTGTAATTACGACCTGGGCCTGCTCGGGTTCGATGCGGAGGAACTGGCCAAGTTGCTTGATCCAGGAATCCAGGAGGGGCTGACCGACCCGGATGACATCCCGGCCCAACCGGATGCCGCCACGACCCAGCCCGGTGACATCTGGATTCTTGGCGACCACCGCCTGATGTGCGGCGATTCCTGCAATCCGGAACATCTCGATCTGTTGCTTGCCGGTGCGAAGATCGACCTGGTGAATATGGACCCGCCCTACAACGTCAAGGTCGAACCCAGATCGAACAATGCCATCGCGGCCGGCAACAGTTCGTTTGCGGCTCCCAAGACGCATCACCAAAAATTCGACCTCGAGCGACACCCGGAAAAGGCCAAGCCGACACAGAAGAAGCTACGAGCGAAGGATCGCCCCCTGGCTAACGACTTCGTAACTGATGCTGCCTTCGACGACATGCTGCAAGCCTGGTTCAACAACGCCTCGCGTGTGTTGCGACCGGGCGGTTCGTTCTACATTTGGGGCGGGTACGCCAATCTCGGCAACTACCCGCGACCGTTGGCCGAGGCGGGGCTGTACTTTAGCCAGGCAGTCGTGTGGGACAAGCTGCATCCCGTCCTCACGCGGAAAGATTTTATGGGGGCCTTTGAGATCTGTTTCTACGGATGGAAAGAAGGGGCTGGACACAAGTTCCACGGTCCCAACAACGTCACCGACCTGTGGCATCTGAAGAAGGTCAATCCGCAATCGATGGTTCACCTGACCGAGAAGCCGGTCGAATTGGCGGTCCGAGCAATCCAGTATTCGTCGCTGACTGGCGACAACGTGCTGGACCTGTTTGGTGGCAGCGGATCGACGTTGATCGCCTGCGAACAAACCGGTCGCAAAGCATTCCTCATGGAACTGGATGTTCTCTACTGCGATGTCATCGTTGAGCGGTGGGAGAAGTTCACGGGGAAGAAGGCGATTCAGGTTCCGTTGGTAGAGACAACGGAGGCAAGATGATTTCGAATTGGTCAGGCGGGCTGGCCAACATCAGCTGTCGGCCATTGTCACAGTCCACATCGATCTGCAGCCAGCGTTCGCGACCGACACCGAGTTCGCGAACGCCGGTGATGATCCCAATTGTACCCGGTGGAACCGGATGGGGATCATCCGGCATCGACAGTAGTCGGATGCGTGTGCCAGCGGAGGGTTTTGAATTGAACATGATGGTTGCTCCTGAAGTTGAAGACAGTCGCTTACAGGATTCGTCCCAGCAGGCTTTTGCTCATGGCCTCGACCGCCTCGATGGCGATAAAGTGTTCGTCGATAAGCGGGCCGGCGGTTGGCGATTGTTTGGCGTCGGCGATCTCGAGTGCCTCCGCCAAGGTTTGCAGTCCTTCGACCGCCTTGTAGTAGGCCTCGCGAATTTCTTGAGCCTGGTGAGCGTTCATCGTGCGGAAAATTGTTTTGAGCTGGTCTTGTTTCGAGGTCATGTTTTTTTCTCCCGTGGGGAAATGAAATGGAATCGTTTATCCGACAACACACATGAGCCATGGGTTTTGAAAGACATCAATAGCCGGTGGAAAAAACATGCGAGGAATTCTCAGACTTTCTGGAATTCGCGAAGTTTCGCCCACGTTGGCCCGTATCGCGTTGACTGCACATTCCCGCCTGTTTGGCCAAACCACGAGAAAACGCCCACACGTGGCGAACGTGGGGCGATTGGGTCGCGGCTTCGTGGGTTAACTGCGGAGCCGGGTCTTTGGACCGGTAAACATGTCAGCTGTGCTCTGTTGGTGGTCGAACAGTGGCAGGCTCGGGTAATGGCGGATCGAGTTCCTCGGCGATCAACAGAAAGGTCTCTGCCAGTTGGCCCGCGTCGATCCGCCGTAGCTCGCCGGACTGAAAGGCAACATCCAGCTTGTCTGCCGCCCGTCGCAGGGCATCGGCTACTCGATTGGTCGCGTCGCTGCTCATCGCGATTCCCCCTGCTTCTCGGCAGCGATGAAACGGCCGCGTTCGGTCTTGATGAATCGAGATTCTTCTCCGCGCGCCAGCTCCCGCAAGATCGTGCTGTAGAGAGTCGCATGGGGAGTCTTGCCACCGGGACTCGTCCAGTAACCTTTGGACTCCATCGCGTCGATCATCTCTTTGGCGTTCATCGGCTCGCCGGATTCCGTCAGCACCTTGAGCGCGGCCGCCATGCAACTCAGCTTCTTCTCGCCGGCCTCGGCCACAGCCGCTTTCGTCTTGCGAGGTTTTTTCAGCACGCCAACCGCAGCCGTGGTCTCTCCTCCGATGGTCTCCACGGTCGCTGGCTCGTTTTCGACGATCGTGACGTTCCCTTCGGTCGTTACTTTGGCTCGCCCGCCAAGACGACCGGCCTCCCCCTGCAATCGCTGGGCGCTCTTGATCACGATTCGCTTGCCGGTCGCGAGATTGGTGGCGTCCCAACCGCCTCGTGGTCGTTCACCATCGATACGAACCTCGCAGCGGTTCCCGGAAACGTTGGCCCAGTAGCTGATCCCAATTTGTACTTCTGCCTTTTTCATTCTGGCTTCTCCCAAAAATGTTCGACGGTTGGCTGCCATCATCAGGCCGATCGAACCACCGATCGGCGACGCGGGCTGGTTCCGCGTTTCGGCTTATTTGCCAAAGACCAGTTCCGCCAATCCCATACAGAGAAAATCCACAATCACCTGCGTCTCGGTGTTGGCGGCGGGTACGTCCAATCCGCGGTCGAAGTTGAACATCGTTTGGCGATCCGACATCCGCTGAATCCAAAGCTTCGAAATCCGGCTCCCGTTCAATTCGTAGTCTTCGTTCTCAGCGTGTTCGGCAAAGACCAAAGCGTCGAAGCGGTATTCGTCGTTGATCTTACCTTGCACCCAAGAGCCGCCAACGTTGGCGTTACGGTTGGAAATCTTGGTGATCGTCAGGTCGAGGTCGTGCGTGGTCATCTTGATTTCTCCGGTTGGTTGTTGGTGAATCGTCTCGCGTTAACACACATGAGCCATGCGTTTTGGGGAACATCAAGCGCTCCGGGCAAAGATTCTGGAGGAATTCCAGAATCTTTTTTGACCTTTGCGTCATCGTCGCGATCAGCGGCCAAGAATCTCCCAAGCTCGTTTGGTTCCGTAGCGAAGCTGGCCCCCTTCGACGATGTAGACAACCGCCTCGTCTTCGACGTCGCCACCTTCGTGTTCGTCGTCTTCGTCGACGCTGTCGTTGATCTCCATACCCGATACGAGTCCGCAGATCGCGTTTTCAAAAGGCCATTGTTGTTGCGTCATCAGCAGCACCTTGGCGTCGCTGCCAAGTTCGTCCCGGTACTCTTCCAGGCGTTCAATCAATTCGTCGATAGTCATGTTTGGTTCTCCTTGTTGGTGAATGGTTTTTTGTTACGACACACACACATGAGCCATGCGTTTCGAAGAACATCAAGCGCGGCTGGCAACAATTCGGCAGTAATTCCAGAATTTTTTTTCTGCATCAATTTGGGCAAGAATGTGGTGGTCCCGAGTTATGTATGCCGCAGTGTTCCGCTGTTCGCGTCCTGTCGCGTGTGTTCGCCTTCAGGCCACGATGGGGCGTACTTCCGGACTGCACGCGACAGTGGCCAAACAGTGCGTCGACGGGGCCAAACGAAAGAAAGCCGGGTGGTCGTTCCCGGCTTGGCAAGGTTCGTTTGGGGATCAGGCAGCCCGGTCGTATTTGCGGGCCATCTCCAGAAGTTTGGCCTTGGCGGCCTTCCAATCGCAGGTTTGCCCGTCTTGGGAAAGTTCGCCAAATCGTTTGTCGCGGAGGGCTCCCTTGTACCAGCCTTTGGTCCATCCAAGCCGGTAGTAGAGGCGGTTGAGTTCCGTTTCCCCTTCGCCTGCTTCTGGTCGATCCCAGCAGCTGCGGGTCCCTTCGCGTTTCTCGTATTCCCAATCGCTGCAGCGTCGGGTGTTCAGGGCCAGCTCGACCAATCCCAGGCACATCTGCAGGTATCCGACCACCTTGTCTTTGTTGAGCGTCCCGGCGAAGGCCCGGAATTCGATCCGGTTCTTGCCGGCGGCCAGGTGGGTCAGGTTCAGCAGGTGGTAGCGATCCGCTTCGCAGCGTCGCTTGGCGTCGTCTTTGTTCCCGTATTGTTTGATCTTCTTGCTGTAGATGTTCCGTTCGCGTCGTTTGGTGCCGGTGCTGGCGAAAATGGCCCGTTCGTGGTTTCCTACGAGGGAAATCAATCTGGCCAGGGCGGCCGCATCGCCGTTCCATTCGATGGTGATATGCAATCCGCAAGTCTCGTTGACCTTCGCGCCTCGGTCGTTGATCGCGTCGAGGGCACCTTCGACCTGTTTCATTCCTTCGTAGCCTCGCAGCTTGGGGCTTACGAATTCGCAACCCTTGCGGTTGGGGGCGAAGGTCTTGATGCTCGAGTCTCGTTCGGCTCGCCATCCGGTTGGCAACCAAGGTACTTGGTATCCGTTGTGGTAGGGTCCGATCGGTGTGGTGTCGGTGTCTGGCAGGGTGGTTTCGAATTCAATCCCGAAGGCGATGTTGTTGGCGTTCATTCTGTGGTTTCCTTTTGCGTTGGTTCGTTGTGTATTGCGAGGCGTAACTCGCTTCGCGTGACACACATGAGCCATGCATGTTTGGAAACCTCAAGCCAAGTTCTGCATGTTTCTGGCAGGAATCTGCATGTTTTTTCGGAGGCCACACGTTTGCCAAATTTGGCCCGTGTGGGGGCCCAAAAACGGGCCAAACATGAGGCGAAGTCGCGCCGAGTTCGCGACTGTGGCCAAACTGTGCGAACCTGTGGCCAATGTTGGAATGTGGGGGCTTGATGGCTGAAGAACGATCCCCATTGGACCCCAACCGTCTGACCCCAGCACAAGCCGCCAAACTTCTGTCGGCAGCCGCCAAGATTCAGGTACCGGTTACCCAAATCGAACAAGACATCGCCGACGGTGCGCCAACG
>CALMEE010000051.1 GCA_937862885.1 uncultured Planctomycetaceae bacterium | reverse complement strand
CAGCCCCACTCCGATAGAACTACCACCACCCATCTTGGCGCGGTAAACAAGTACAGAAAATCTTCACTTCGATCGTCAGAACCCGCGGCTCGCTGAGTACGGTATCACGAGCAAGACATTGGACAACGAGATTGTTGCAGTTTTGTGGGATGCCATGGATGTTCGGGAGTTGGTGCAATCAATTGCAGCAAGTGGATTCTTTGACCACGAACCGCTGATCGTTGCTACAGAGCGTGGGAAAAACGTCGTCATCGAGGGCAATCGCCGACTAGCTGCTGTTCGAGTTCTTCTCGATCCAAAACTGATTGAATCATCTAATTATGAGATTCCTGTCTTAAGTAGGGAAGATAAGAAAAAGCTTGAAGAACTTCCCGTAGTACGCGATACCCGAGCAAAGGCGTGGCGTTACCTTGGGTTCAAGCACGTAAATGGGCCAGCGAAATGGAGCAGCTATGCAAAGGCAAAATACATTGCGGAGGTCCATCAGAAATACAAAGTGTCGCTTGAACAGATCGCGGATCAAATTGGAGATCGGCATCAAACAGTTCAGCGATTATATCGCGGGCTGATGGTGATCGACCAAGCCGAGCGACTTAAAGTATACGAACTTGAAGACCGATTTAGCAAACGATTTGCATTTAGCCACCTTTATTCTGGGTTGGATGGCGATGGCATCAGCACGTTCTTAGAGCTCAAGGATTCCGACGAAGAATCAAAAACTCCTGTACCTCTGAAACGCAAAAAGGAACTTGGTGAACTCTGTGCCTGGCTGTACGGCAGCAAGAAAAATAATCGTCCGCCAGTTGTCAAACGGCAAGCTCCGGACTTGTGGCTTCTCAATGATGTTCTGAAGAGTCGAGAAGCAACTGCTGCCTTGAGGGATGACAATGACCTTGAGACGGCTTACCAATTAAGCCGTCCGCAAAATGCAGTTTTTGAAGAGGCGCTTCTCAGAGCAAAACGTGAGCTGATTAAAGCAAGAGCTACGCTGACAACGGGGTACGACAACTCGGAGGATTTACTTCGTATCGCCGGCGACGTTGCAAATCTAGCGGACGATATCTATTCGGAAATGGAGCGAAAGCAGAACCCATCGAAACGCAGGACGACAAGGAACTAGGTCCGGTGACTTTTAAGCTTCCAAATCTTCCATCGCCTCGCGCAGGATTGCACGAACTAGCAGATTTCGCCGAAATCGCTGCGTGGGAAAATGGTCAAGTATCCGAACGTGAAATCATTGCATACCTTGGTCGTGCCGACGACAACGACGACAATGATGGTGTTAACGACGCGGAAGAGGGAGCCACGAATCTCCTCCCAGAGGTGATGAATGAGATTGAACGCCGCGTAAGAGCCTGCAATGGAGGATACCCTTTCTCGCTGTCATCTGAAGGAACAGTGCTTCGCTTTGATCGCTCGAACGTACGAATCGTCGAATCGAGTGTGTATCGATACTTGCTTCTCACCACCCGTCTGAACATGCTATCAAACAAGATTTATTCCGGTCTTGACGGGACATTGTTGCTTGAGGAGTTGGCAGCGCACGTATTTAAAAACTATCTCGGTGCCCGATCCAAGTCTCTTGTTTTCGGCACCGCAGTGCCTGGCGCGTTCAAGGACAAAGTCGAGAATCTCTGCCATGCATTGAAAGAAGGGGTTGGATTTCGGAATTTTGATGGTAGCTCGACGCAGTCCGCCGTTGACGACAAACTCGATGCGGTCGCTTGGATTCCGTTTTCGGATGAGACCCCTGGACAACTGATCATTGTAGGTCAATGCAAAACCGGTACCAATTGGCGTGGACTTGAGAATCAAATGCAACCGAAACAATTTGCAACCAAGTGGCTCAAAGAACCATTCCTTGTAACGCCTTTGCGAGTTTTTTGTCTCTCGGAAGCGATTGACCGCACGCGAATGAAGAGTACACAAATTGCCTGTGGCATACTCTTTGACCGGTGTCGACTTGTAGACTTCTGCAACGGATTTGATTGTACCAACATCGAAAAATGGACGACAGCAGCTTTTGACTCGTTTAATCTTGGTGACCTCAGGATTTCATGATGGACGGGGCGCTTTGAGTGATCCTTCTGTCGAAGGCTCGATTTGAAACGCCTTCAGCCGCGCCGTTTCTTCTTGGCTGAGCACATAGCAATCAGATGGATTCTTGAGGGGCCGCGTATTGAGATAGTTCCAGGCTGCGTCGACTTTGCGGCCTCCATTTCCGTTTGAAAAATCAGCGCGCCGAAATGACGGTGCAAGGCAGCTTTCATTTAGGTGTAACCTAGTGGCCTGGCAAAGATTTTTTTCGATAGCCATTGCGGAGTGTTGCAATCGCCTGAATGTTTGAGGGGAATAGACGCCTTCTAACCCTGCGCGGAGGCAGAGGTCTTCCGGCGTCCCGGAAGGCGGAGAATTGAGATCAAAGGTTGGACGAAATCAGGCACCGGCCCGTCCGCCTGCTCCCGTAAAACCAATCGCGAGAACGGTGTCGCCAAAATGCTGATCGACTAAATGACCCATCGGCACCACGTGGGTGTAGTCCACGACCTTGCTTGGCACCTCAATCTCGGACGGGTTTCGCATGATGTGAAAACTGGCCGCCCAGACAATGATCTTGCGATTCGGAAATCGTTTTTCAGCCAGCCAGATCAGGTTCTCGGCCACTTGGGAGATACGGACGTTCTGGTTGATTTTATATCAGGTATTTTCGAAACTGCCTAACAAACGATTTCCTGCGCATCCATCAAAGTGGAAATCACCATCTTTTCGAGTTCTTGCCAGTGAAAAACTTGTCACAGCTTTTTGAAAAACTTGTCACAGCTTTTCATCATCTGTTTGATTATCTTGGCTCTATCCGTTGGAGTCGATCTGCGGGTGGGCTACGCGAGCCAGCAGGAATCGACTGGCGAGGTGAGCGAGGTTCCCAAGAAAGATGGTCACAGTTTGATGCGGCTGGGAATTGCCTGTTCGACCTGGCGGGATTTGGTGTGGAACTTCAAGCGATACTTTGATCGCAGCAGTTGAGCTGGTTCGCCGCAAGCGATGTCAGCCGGCGCCGCCAACCACGACAAGTGTTGGTACTCTGGCCAACGACAAGTGCAAGCCTGCTTTGTCGTGAGCTGATTCCTTTCGGGGACCATGTTGGGGTCAGACCCGAATGGCACTGTTATGATGCGGTAGGTGCGCACTTTCATCTATGACCGAACGGAGATATTTTGTATACTCCGCTTGCCAGATTGGTATTCAGGTTTTTGCACTCGTTTGGCTATAATAGCGATGCCCTCCTTGGCTGCATTTGGATTAAAAAGCCAAGGAGGGTTTTTTCATGGCTACAGGTATACCAAATTCTTGCCGTCGAGACAGCCGCAGCTTTCAAAAGATCGTTGATGCTTTTCTCACCAGCGATGGGTTGCCGTTTGCAGAAATTTTGTCGGCCGAACGCATCGAGCGGATCTTTGTGAAACATGGTGGCCTGTTTGGTCTTCATGGCGTCTACACCACTGCGATCATGGTGTGGTCGTTTCTTTCGCAGGTTCTGCGGGACGGCAAGGAGGCTTCGTGCCAGGCGGCCGTCGCCCGCGTCGCCAGCTACTGCGAAGTTCAGGGAGTCGACTCGCCCACCGAAGACACCGGGGATTACTGCCGAGCGCGTGCCAAGCTTTCGGCATCCGCGTTGCGCGACCTGAGCTGCGAAGTGGCTGAGGAGTTGCAACAAGCGGCCGAGCCCAGATGGCTATGGAAGAATAAACATCATGCCAAGCTCATCGATGGCTTCACGTTCACGATGCCCGACACGCCCAAGAATCAAGCCAAGTATCTTCAACAGAAGGGTCAAGCGACGGGAGTTGGCTTGGTGTGGTGGCGATCATTTCGTTGGCGACCGCTAGTGTGATGGACTTGGCCTTGGGACCGTACCAAGGGAAAGAAACCGGTGAGTCGGCCTTGTTGAGATCGATGTTGAGGTCGCTGGCCAGCGGCGACATTGCCGTGATGGACCGCTACTACTGCTCGTTCATGATGATTGCTTTGCTTCTGTCGCAAGGCACGCACACCTGTGCGCGCAAGCATCATCTACGGCATGGTAGCGACTTCCAACGTGGCAAACGAATCGGCAAGCACGATCACCTCATCGTGTGGACACGGCCAAAGCAACCGAGCTGGATGGATGGAGAGACCTACGGGCAGATTCCGGAGACGTTGACGCTCCGGGAGCTACGATTCCAAGTCGTTGAGAACGGTCGTCGCACGGAAACCATCGACATCATAACCACGCTGACCGAGGCAGACGAATACAGTAGGGAAGACATTGCGGAACTCTATGGATTTCGTTGGAATTCGGAATTGGATATCAGAAGTATCAAGTCCAACATGAATCTTGCTCACGTACGTTGTAAATCGCCGGAGATGGTTCATCGCGAAGTCTGGACGACCATCCTGGGCTACA
>CALMEE010000050.1 GCA_937862885.1 uncultured Planctomycetaceae bacterium | reverse complement strand
CCGCAACGAAAAAATGCTTGAAAAATCGGGATGATTAAGCCGGACAATCTCCAAGTCGGCGGGATTCGAGGAGTAGAAATGGGAACAGGAGTAGAAATGGGGACAGATAAGTTTGTCGGGGGACAGTTCGTCTATAGAGCCCATTCGATTCTTTCCGTCGCACTGATTGCTCCGAATTCCTTTGGGAACCCGCACCTTCAATGGAAGCGGCTGCCCAAAACGAGCTTTCGGCCGAATGAACTCGACCCCTGGCCTGGATCTCGAACGTAACACCTATTGAGCCGGTGAGACAGCTGGACGATTGACAGACCGTATGCTCATTGAGATCGATCTTCCGTTCACTGTTCGACACGCTCCCAGCGGATTTCGTCGATCAATAGACTGTATTGAGTCGCTTTTTCATGCTTGCCGATGGAACGCAATACAAGTGGTATCGTCCATTTTGCAACGGGTTGCTGGGCCGCAGCTTGTGCTGCCGCAAGAGGATCCTCCGCGTCTCCGTCTCGCATCGCCAAGTGTTCATGAACTGCTTGAAACTCGCCGAGTGCGAAGTCTTCAATGCAGGTCAAAAGCGGATCGTTTGGCGATTGCCTGATTCGGTACAAATCGATTTCTGGCCCTGTTTCACCGTCATCGCGAATCACCTGGAATTTGCCACAATAATGAGAGCCGACGAGCGTCACCGATAATCGGTACGAGCCAGGACCCGGAACGGGAATGTCAAAACAGACTTCGTGGTTCGGGCGAAACAATTCCCACCAAACGAGGTTTCCGCCCAGAGCTTGCTGGATTTCTGGTTTGTCATTGACGGGGGCCAGGATCAGGCGGCCAAACTTCACCGAAGCCGCTTTAGCCAAGTCAACCGAGTCGATCGCACCATGTTTCGCGAATTCTGAATCGACTTCTGTCGATTGCTCCCGTTCTGCTGTAAGCTCGGCACGGGCCCGTTCGTGCAGTGGTTCGTAATGGTGTAAATTCAGTTTGTAATGGAAAGCCCCAGGACTCATGCGGTGAAAATCCACAGCTTTGGTCAGATACGTCTCAGCTGCCTCGCGATTACCCGACTCGGCATGAATAACCGCCAACACGCTATTGCACCCACCATGATCGGGGCGGGCATACTCTTGCAAAATCGCCAGGGCGCGCTCCGGCTGATTCAAACCATGAAGTGCCATCCCCACATTCTCCCAAAGCGATTGTCTCCCTGCGTCACTCAAGCCGGCTACCTTGACGCCAAAACTCGTTGACGTGTCTTGCCCGGAAAGTGCTGCAAGCCACTTTTCCAGTAACTTCTCGAATTCGTGAAGATTTGACGCCGCATCAGGCCGCGCGGCACAGATGTAGCAGAGCGCGTTAAAAGCAGCGACTGCGCTGTTGGAGTGCGTGGCGTCAGCCATCGACCAATAGACCTCCCACGCTTCGCGGTAACGACGAGCCTGCAAAAAGCAATTGGCAGATGCCCTTCGCCAGGACTCGGCATAAGGGGCCAATTCGACGGCCTTCTCTAGATCTCGACAGGCGGAATCGTAATCGCCTAAAGCCTCGTAGCTCCACCCACGAAAATGAAACAGGTCGGGCAGTGCCAAACCCGACGTTATCAGTTCGTCGGCAATGGCTGCCACTTCCTGTCGTGGCGTGGCGTCCACTCGTTCAAAGAACGTATGTAACGTATCATAATCGCCAGGTTCGACGGTCAATCGATTTATCGGCACCGGAACTGCAGCCAAAGGTGCGGCAGTAGAATGCCAATCGAGTCCAAAATCGAGCAGTTGTTTGCGCACCAGTCCAAGATTCCACACGGCCGCACTGGTTTCATGACTCACCAGAATATATTGATCGTCCGGAGAAAAAGTTGCAAACCCAAACAACCGAGGCGGATCGGGATAGTTTAGCTGGGCCAACGCTTGATAATCGGAAGTGGAAACCAGTGACAATTCGCCGGGGCCGGATGGAATGGCGCAAATATCCTGATTGCTGGAGAATCCAGCCGCGAAGATGCGAATGGCAGGACGGAATCGATGCTCGACGGCCCAGTTGGTTGTATTGACAAACTGCGTCTCATGATCTGTGGACAGAATCAGATAGCGACTATCAGGTGAAAAACACACGCCACAATTCGTGCCGGATAAAGGTAACCGGGCAATGTCGCGCCCAGTATTGAGATCGCGAACGAAAACTCGGCCACCCCCAAATTGAGCCAGCCATCGCGAATCGCCGGAAATGGCATGACACAGTGTTCGAACATCCCGATGGATCCGGTGGGCGTTCCCAGTCGACCGGTCTAACAGGATCGCTTCCCAGTCCTCCAGTTCATTGGCACTTATCCAGCGTCCATTTATCGAAGAATTGAGTTGGCAAAAATTGCTCAATGAAGTCGTCAACAGTTGACGGCTTGCACCGAGGCTCAGTACACCCTGACTGAGGGAAACCGGGAACTCGAACAGTCCCAACTCGTTGCCAAGCAACAAACCGTCAGTTGCTTGATCCCATGCTAAACCAAAAGAGTCTTCAAGTCCCAGCGCACCCAACGGCGTGAGGCCGGGCAGCGACCAGAAGCGTGTGCCCTGGGCAGTTCCCATGGACAGCCAATTACCTTGCGGCCCGATTACCACTTGTGCCACATTGCCTCGCCAAATCCACCGGCAGGCGTCGCCCCCCAGGATATTGTAAAGCACAAATCCTGATGTTGTGCTGGTTGACAAACGACTGCCATCCGCAGACAGTGATGGGTGAGGCTCTGGCACCATCAATTGCTCCACGCCGGAAAAAATGTTCCAGATTCTCGTGGCGCTGTCCCAGCCTGAAGAAATCAGCAAAAACTCGTGAATCGGATGAAAGATCAACGAGTCGACTTTACCCTCATGTCCTGAAAGCACTGAAACGGGCGCGACAGTTGTCGTCGATGCCTTGGACGCCGCCGATTTAATCAGCGCCTGGACACTCCAGATTTCGATTTGCTTGTCAACCGACGTGGCCAGGTATTCGCCGGAGGCGGACCAAGCCAGTGACGGGCCCCAGCCATCAAACCATTTTTCTATCGACGCCAGTTTTTTGCCAGTGGCGACGTCGCAAATTAAAAGGTTGCTCGGCCCTCCCAGCGCAATCCGGCTTCCATCTGGCGAAAACGAGACCTGAAGAAGTTTCGGCAATTCAATGGATCGTTCAATTTCACCCGACGGCAAACGGCAGATGCTCGCTCGCCCGGCCGGATTGCCAGGGCCATGATATTCCACAACGACAAACTTTGTTGAATCGTGCGAGAACTGGAAACCGCCAATGGGATTGAAAGCCTTGAGCTCACGAACCTGGCTGTTTTGCGACAAGTCCCACAAGGTCAAACCCATTTGGCCGTTTCCCATTGCCAGGTAACGACCGTCACGACTCAATTTGGGGACGACTTCGTCATGAAAAGCAGCCTGGGTATTGAATGGGAATGGCACTCGATACAATTCCTGATCGGGCGATTCGACGGAGCGAATGGTGACGAAGTTCTGGTCGTTTTCACGTACGCGATAGGCAATCTGGCTGAAGTCCGCCGTGAAGCTGAAAAACTTGGCCGCTTCGGGCGGGGCATCACAGGAACGAATGTGTTTCAGGTCAACTTGAGCCAATGCACTAATCGTCTGTGATCTCAATCGCAGCGTATATTGATCCAGAGTATTGGTCTGCCGAGCCAATTCGATCGACTCGCGGATGGCGTCGAGCGATGCAACCTGCTGACCCGGTCGGCGACTTTTCAAGTTCAGGTCGGTGAACGCCAAACGAGATTCCAGCAAATTGCCAATCGCCTCAGATTCTGCTCGCTCAGCCCGCTCCTGCTGCACGATGGCTTCATTGGTCTTGTTGATCGCCCGTTGCTCTTGCTCGTAGGCAACTCGCTGTTCTCGCAAGGCCCAGATCGCTAATGAAATACTGATGACTGAGCCCAGGAAGAGCGCCGCGAAAATCAGGGCAGCGCTGATAACCAAACCTCGATTTCTACGGACAAATCGCGAGGCCAAGTAGGACCAGGAGGGCGGACGGGCCGTAACGGCATCGCCTTCCAGAAACCGCTTGACATCTGCTGCCAGACCGTTGGCTGTCTCGTAACGCTGCGAACGATCCTTGGCCAGGGCTTTCATAGCAATCCAGTCCAAGTCCCGACGCAAGATGGTCCGTAGCCTTTCAGGTTGTACGCTACGGAGTTGAGCCACCGATGATGAGGACTCTCCCAGACTCGATATTCTCGTACTCGGCCTGGGGGGCTCCTCATCGCGAATGATCCGCCGCATCTCATCTATTGTGGCTTTGGCAAATCGTTCCGGCATAAAGGGAGGAGATCCGGTTACCAATTCGTACAGCAGCACACCCAAAGAGTAGATATCGCTGCGTGTATCGATATCCAGACCACTGAGTTCGGCCTGTTCCGGACTCATGTAGATCGGCGTCCCGATCATAAACGAGAACCGGGTATAGACCGTCATGTGGGTTAGCCGTTGGTTAAGGGCTTTGGCCACGCCGAAATCGATCACTTTGACCACCGGTTCGCCGTCATGCAGCGTTACCAGGACATTGCTGGGCTTGATGTCGCGATGGATGATCCCTTTCTGGTGAGCGTGTTGAATGGCCTTGCAAGTATCCACAAACAGCGACAAACGTTTCTCAATGGGCAGTTTTGCAGTGTCGCAATACTTGACAATATTCATCCCCCGCACGAGTTCCATCACAAAGTAGGGCAATCCGCGCGGCGTTGTCCCGGCGTCGAATACCCGAGCGATATTGGGATGGTCCATCATGGCTAACGCCTGCCTCTCGGCGGCAAAACGGGCTACCACTTCCCGTGAGTCCATCCCCGGTTTGATGATCTTGATCGCGACTTTGCGTTCAACCGGTTCAATTTGTTCCGCAACAAAAACGTCGCCGAATCCTCCCTCGCCGATTTTTTCGAGTAACCGATAAGGCCCGATGTTGCGTTCGGTGCCGCGCAACAAGCTATTGGAACTTCCCTCGGAGGCACTTCGATTCTCGCCGCCGACATTTTGTTTGTCGTCAGGAGCAATCTCGACCAAGTGATCAGCCACCTCCGAGTTAATCAGGGGCTGATCCAGTATACTCCCGGACTGTTCATACGATCGCAATAGAATTTCGACCCGGTCTCGCAAACTCGCATCGCCAGCACAAGCGGCGCGAACAAAGTTTCTTCGCTTCTGCGGTTCGTCAATTTCAATTGCCTGCGAGAAAATCTCCAGATCACGCATGCAAGCTTGCCTTTATATCCCTTTCGCCTTTTGTTTGCTTTAACCCTGGTCTGTACACGGCCCTCACGTCAAGTGCTTTCGCGCATTCTCACGTCTTCAAAAGCCACGTGGGTACGATCCGTGAACGTGCGAAACCAAAACTCGCAAATTATTTTCGAACGCGTGGCCAGTTCAATTTTAACCCGTGGTGCAACGACGCCCAGTCACTCTGCCGTCGACCGTCCGGTTTCATCTACTACGTTCGCAAACTAGATATGAATGGGGCAACGTTACTCGTGAAATCAACCCATATTATCATTTCGTGTTATTCTTCGGCCAATGCGTCGTGCAGCCAAGCCCTGGCAAAAGCCCACCAGTTCTTGGCTGTCCGTGGTGAGATTTCCATGATTTCCGCTGCTTCGTCAATCTTTAGGCCCACGAAATATCGCAATTTAACGAGCCGCGCCACGTCGGGTTTTTCTTGTTCCAGACGGGCCAACGCTTCATCCAGCTCAAGTAACCGCTCGTCAGGCAAATCGAGAGACTGCACCGACTCCAATTCGACCCGATGCTGATTACCACCACGTTTCAGCGACTTCCGGCGCCGCGCTGCGTCGATCAAAACTCGCCGCATGGCTTCAGCAGCCGCCGCGAAAAAATGACCGCGACAATTCCAAGCTGGCATTTGATTGTTGGGAGCCAGCCGCATCCAGGCTTCATGCACCAACGCCGTCGCACCCAGCGTAATCGCCGGCGGCTGCTGCCGAATTTTCGCGGCAGCCATTCGTCGTAACTCATCGTAAACGAGCGTCAACAAGGCATCTTGGATCGACTTATCCCCTTCCCGCGCCTGTTCCAGCAACCTGGATATTTCGCTCATACCGTCACCATGAGAGAACTTTGAATTTCGGACACTTCTCGGTGCATGCAATTATACTTGTTGATCCGAAAAATAACAAAACTGTTTTGTTGTTTTAATTTGGGTTTTTTCAAGTCCTGGAACAAAAGGGGTCATTCTACTTTACCTGCGGATTTCGTTTAGGTCGAATGCTGCAAGGCCACGCACATCAAGAGCATCAAGAAGCGGTTTTGTTTACCATTTCCTGAACCGGGGTAATGGCCGTAGCGATGTCTTCATCAGGATGATAACTTTGCCGCGTTTGTGAAATTGATGCGGGAGGCTCACGAAAAGGTATCGATGCGGCTGACTGGATTTTGCCTGATGACAAATCACTTTTACCTGCTGTTGTGGCCACATGAAGATGAAGACCTGAGCCGCTGGATGCAATGGCTGATGACGTCTCACGTTCGCCGTTATCATCGGC
>CALMEE010000049.1 GCA_937862885.1 uncultured Planctomycetaceae bacterium | reverse complement strand
AACCGCTGGCGGTCGTGTCATTTTGGGTATCGGTACTGCTGGTCTGGCGTCCCAGACCATCATAAACCGCGTCGAAGCCGACGTTGTTCGGATCGCGGGTTTGCACGACATTCGATTGCGGATCGTACACATATTGGGTGACCTGGTTCGCTTCATCGACCGACTGCAACGTTCGCCCCGCGCCATCGCTGCGCGAACGGCTGACATTCCCAGTCGCGTCGATGGAGCGAGTCTCTTCGACGCTGCCGAACGTGCCGATCGAGACGACATGATCGTACGATTGACAACTCCAGGTGATCAGGGGGTTGGGTGTGGTGCTGGGATCGAGGAGACCGGTGATCACGGTGCGCCCGGTGCCGTCGCTGATCGAGGCGGAGATGACCAACTCGGGATCAATCGTAACGAACCCGCTGGCGGCGTTTCCAGCAGTGAACTGCAGATTCGCGCCACCGTTCGCTTCGCTGTCGGCGAGTTGACTGAGCATGGTGGCCAAGCTGATCGTGACGTCGCCGCCGCCGGGGAGATCGACGGTGATGCCACCGCTGTGATCAAGCCCCACGCCGTCGGTCAAGTTCGAGTCATAGACGTAGAGTGTGGTCAATCCGTCAGCGGCCAAAACACCTCCAAAACCGGCGAGTGGCGGATTTTGCCGGTCGATGGGACCGAGCGGGACGAGCCAGCGCGTCGTCCCGATCGCTCGGCCGAGCGGATCGAACTGGGTGGTGGTTTCCGAGAGCGTTTTGCTGTCGATTGGATTGAGCGGGTCGGTGTGGCTGTCAAAGTCGGAGATGACGGCGCTGTGGGTGGTGTGGCCAGCCGAGTCGGTGCTCGACCAGTTACCATGTCCCAGCGGATCGCGTCGCCCCACCGATACGCCGCAGCATTCCTCCCACACGGTCTTCCAATCTTCGCCGTTGGCATCGGTGGTGGTGTCACTCCGACCGTCGGCGTAATAGGTGTAGCTGGTGGTCGCAGCGATCGTCGGTGCTCCCGCTCCTTGCGTGGACGTGGCGACTTGATTCCGGCCGGTGTAGGTGAAGGTCGAGTAGGCTTTGTGGTAGGCGGGGTCGCTGCTGTCGAAGTAGCGGGGGGTGCGGACTTCCAGGGTGTTGCTGTTCAAATCGTAATCGGTTTCGGTCTTGGCAGCGATTCCAGCGGCGGCGTCGATGCGTACGATCTCGCGACCGCGCGAGTCGCGGGTGAAGGTCGTTTCGATCCCCCGTGGATCGATCGATTGGGTCGTTTCGCTCTCGGCATTCAGCACGTTGTCGCTCACCAGATAGGCGGCGTTGTTCGACGTATCGCGTGTCAACGCCAGTACATCGGCGTTGTTCGAGGAGAAGCTCAGACCCGTTCCCCCCGGTTTCGTTTCGGTGACGGTCCGCGTCAGGACGCCATCTGCGGCTCGGTAGCCGTAAAACGTGCGGCGTTCGAAAGGGTCCTCGCGATAGAGTGCCCGGTTCCCTTTGTAGACGGTGGTGTCGATCAGCGTGGCGGTCGAGTGTGGGTATCGGCGTGACTCGATGGTGCGGCCAAGTCCGTCGCGGAGGATTTCGGTCTTTCGGCCATCGCGGGTGACGATGTGCTGGAGGCGGCTCCCCTCGTGATAAACGTAAGTGGTGAGCGAGCGCTGTAGCGGATCGGTGATCGGTAAATCGTGCGGTTGACCGTCGAGGATGTCGGAATCGATGGCGGCCGCACGCAACCGCTCGGTGACGCGGTGCATCGAGTCATAGGTGTTCGTGTCGACGACGTTGACGCGGTTCTTGCTGGCCACGACCAAGCCCGCCTGACCGGAAGCGGCCGTGCCGTACAAGCTTTGTTCAGTCGTGCCGTCAGGGAATTGGGTTTGGGTGGCTCGGCCAAGCGGGTCGCGGGTGTAGAAGGTGATGTGGCCAAGCGGGTCTTCGACTTGCGCAAGGTGTCCGTTGCTGGTCCAGGCCAGCGTGGTCGTGGGACGAGCCTGGCTGGCCTCGTCGGCGGATTGCTGGATGGTGGCGAGCAGGCCAAGTTCATCCCCCACGTTGCTGGCATACGTGTAGATCGTGCTGTGAAGTTCGGGGAAGCTGGGGTTATAGAGTGGGTCTCGCGATTCGATAAGCCGGCCAGAACCATCATAAATCGATTCGTAAACGGCATAGTCGGCGGTGTTGACGTCTCCCCCTGAACCATTGTCAAGAATCCCGACGATTCGTTTGGTGAGACGCATCCCTGAATATTCGTAACGGGTGACTCGGTTGAGGCGGTCCTTGTAGCGGATGATCTGCTTGGCGGTGTTGCGAAGGAATGTCTCGGTCGTCGCGTCGGAATAGGTCCGTTTGACCAGGAAGTATTCGGCATCGTATTCGAGGTCAATCATTTCACCCCAATCGGTTTTGCGATGCGGGGGTGCGCCAAGCAACCATTCTCGCTCGTCGCCGTTGATCGGAGGAGGGGGCGGGGGCGCGAAGAATGAAGGGTAAAGGATGAAGGATGAACCAGGAAGGATGAAACGGGAATGGAGTATCGATAGTCGTGAATGGAAAAGGGTAGATTGTGAAGTTGTCGATGCGATCGATGATGATGGTTGTGGTGGTCGTTGTGGATGTCGTTGTGGATGTGTTGTCGTGATTAAAGTTGTGTTCGCGTTTGGGGAGTTGGCTGGTGTGGGTTGATATGTTGGGGTTGCAGCGAAGTTAAATCGTGGGGGTTTGGCGATTGAGCCGATGCCGCCGCCACCACCGTTGCCGCCACCGTTGCCGCCGCCAGGCCCGCCGTTGCCATTCGTGCCGCCGGAGGGGGGCCAGTAGTTCTGATCCCATTCCGCTGGAAACGTCAGCGTACCGTATTTGTCCCAGTCGTTCGGTTCGTTGGGATCGTAAACAAAGCTGGCCGCAAATCGACAATAGACGCCGAGCTGAATCTCCTGAACCATCGTGAACGTACCGTCACCGTAATGCACGATGACATATTCGACATCATCTGGACTGCCGGCGACGCGAACGACATACGTACTGTCGTCAGCCATCCGCACGGAATGCAGGACGCGCAACGGATTCAGCAGGTAATCGCAGTTCAAGCCCCGGTAATTGTCGTGAAAGCGATAGACTAATCGACCGCGTGTGGGGCTGGAGATGTCCATCTTGACCGTGTTGTTGCCACCGTCGCCAACACTGTTCGTCCACTTCCAGTTCTCAGGTTGGCCGCTTTCACCCAAAGTGACGCTGCTTAAAATATGTCCGCTGTAACCAAATGAAGCGACTCGGCCATCGGAAAACGTCAAACTGGCCAGCGCTGGCCGACCGGCTCGTTTTGTCCCGTCCCAGGTGGCGCTGACGGTGCGCCCGCTGGCGCCCGGGATCGGGGTGAAATCGACCTCGTCGCCGTAATCGATCGTGTAGCCCACCCCGCCACGGAACCATTCGGTGAGTCGACCGACTTGATCTTTCAGCGGTTCGGGGTTGTAGTTTTCGGGAATGTCGAAGATGCCGTTTTCGTCGAAGAGTTCAAATTTCATCGTCTCGCCACTGTGGCGTTCGATGACGACTTCGCTGCCGCTGATGACCGCCTGCTTGTACAGGTCCCAGCGGTCGTGCAGCACGCCGTCCGCCACGTCTTCCGGAAAGCCGGGACGCACGTCGTAAAAATGGATGACTCGGCCAACGGGAGCGTCGACAAACCGCACGATCGGATACTCGGTGTAAGCGGCCTGCACGACATGAACCGACATGTCGAAGGGAAGAAAGACTCCCAGCCCCAGGGCTGCTCCGGTAAGGTGCCAAGTGGTTGAGCATGCGGAACTCGACCGGAATGATCGGCATTGAACCGAGACCGAGCGGACTGAAACTACCCGCACTCCCCCCCACACAATCGTTGCAGCCGCCACTCGCTCCCGACAACGTCCACAGGACTTCGCCGGGAACGACGCTGAGATACGGCGAACAGGCGGCACTGTCGCCAGCTAGAGTGGTGCCATCAAGCACATCGATCAGCTCGAAACCACAAAATGCAGCCAAAGGAGTGGTGGGGACGTCGCCGTCTCCCGGCTCGAACGAGCCGATGGTGATCGGATCGGGGGGGGTAAAGTCAACGACCGGGTCACCATTCGCATTCAGGTGAAACGAAAATGATTCGGCGAAGGTCCCAAAACATTCCAGCGACGGGTCATCCATCACCACGAACATCTCGTAGGTCCCTTCGATGTGCCGCAAGTCCACAGTCACCGTGTGGGTCCCGGGAAGGCAAAGCTCCGGCTTGAGGAATTCTTTGAGGAGGTTGTCGGAACAGCCGTTTCCCGTCACTCGGGTGATGGCGATGTAAGGTTCCCAGTTGGGGCTGCATTCCGTTGGACAACCATCATGCTGAAACTCAATTTCAACCGTGTGGTTATTGACGGCTACCACACTATTGAACTTGGGGGGGATCTGGGAGGATGGCTGAACGAGTCGCGCGTCGTGAGTGGCGAATGATAGTTCGTTGGGTTCGCCGGGTTCGTTGGCGAGAGAGGGAAGTACGAGGACTGTCGCGATGACGGTGAGGCAAATCAAAAAACAGTTCGTTTGAGGTTGCTGTTTGCTGGCTTGGTGGGTTAAAGATTGGTGCAACATCCTTAATAATCCTTTGTTTGGGAGGGACTAAAAAGATTCGAAATCGGGTCACAACGAGTTGTGCGGATTATTTCTGATTGTGGAGTTAATATTGCGGATTTGGTTGCGACACCGATCGCTTTTTGAAAAGCGAATTGATTCGATCGGCTCGTTTATAAGGCCTTGAAAAACCGAAGTCAAACAAAATTTCGCTCAACACAGAAAAAATAAGAAAATAAATATGCAGGTGATAGATTCATCTTCCAGGCGGAAGTCCACCTATTCGACCGGCAGTGTAGTGACCAACGACCTTGATACCGATCGACACGCCGCACTTATGTTGCAGCCCATTGATCGCTAAGCTCTGGCTGGACCCCGCTCGGCCAGCCATTGTCCGGCAAGCGTCACCAACCCGACCATTGCTCACGAGAATATCGCCGATGATTTAGCCTCATTGTGTTTTTAAAAAGTCCCCCCACTAATCCCCCCACTAATGACCAAAATCAACGAATTGTGATACCATTGTCGGAACATGAGCAAAGCAAATCGCTCGGAAAAACGGGCATTTTTGAAGCGATGTGTAAGCATGGTTCGGGTTCCTCGCGTCTTCGGAACCGAGGGTTAGAGGTTCGAATCCTCTCGGGTGTATTTTTTCAAGGCAAATCGATATCTGAACTGTCGATCGCTTGTAATGCGGAGTTGAGACTGCCGCCTTTCTTTTCTTCTTGGCATCGCTGGTTGCCCCATGCTTTTCAGTGAGATCGGGCGCGGGCCGTCGGCCCTTGGCCAAGGTGAATCAAGAACTGAAAAGACACCACACCGAAACGATGTGATGTCCTAACGAAGGTATATTCGACAATGGCTCAACCGATCGAATCAGCGAATGGACCCGCTGCCTGAATTACCGGTTCTCAGTTGATGCGTTGATTCTCCGGCGGCATAGAATTGAGTTGTCCCCTCAACGATTTCTCGGGCACCTTCCTCTTCACACACGAGTTGAGCGCGGTGGATGTGTTTACCAGCTTGCATGGCCATGGCATTGACCTTGAGCGTAACCTCTTGGCCTGGCTCGATGCGTTCGATTGGCGAGAAGATAACCTGGCCCGTGACAACTTCGTGTTTGTGCCCTGAAGCCGCGGTCGGCTCGATTCCTTCTGAGAATTGCATGACCAATTCAATATTTCGTGCGGTTTTTGAGCCGCGGTTCTTAATTTTTATTTGATAAACCACGTCTTGTCCGGTTGGCAGCGGTCCCGGTGGATCCTCGATCATAAGTTTGAGATCGGCGACTGCTTCCACGAGCGTCTTGAACTGAGTCGTCGTTGCCAAGTCGCCTTTTCCGCGGCCAGCAGCTTCGAGAGTCATCTCGCCAGCCCTAGTCAGTTGGCAGTTAACCATGAACTTGCGTTCCGCTTCTGGTGCCAACACGCCGACCTTCCAGCGAATTCCCCCTTGTACGCGCTCAACGCCGTCAACACCCGAGAGATATTCCATACCTTGTGGCAAAGCTAGGGCTGCAACGATATCTTGAGCGATCGCGTCTCCTTTATTCGAAACGATAACTTCGTAACTGGCAACGCTGCCCGCGAACTTTACCGGTGGACCATTGAGTACGATTTCCAATTCGCCACGTCGTACGATCACTCGGCGTGAATCCATCTTGCGGAGATCACCATCAGCGCTGGCAGTTGTTACCAATTCGATAGAACCTGGTTGACGTGCAAAAAGTTCAACCTGAATTTGTTTTCTTTGACCGGGAGCAATCTGCTGCAGACTGGCACGCTCGCCCCCCAAAGCTTCTGGCAATATGACATTGACGTTTTCCGCCGTGCCTGTTCCCGGATTACTTATGGTAACTGTGTAAAGTGTTTTTTCTCCAAAATGCACTTCATTCGGACCGGAAATTTCAACTTCGAGCTTCGGTTCCGTAACCTGCACGGATGCTGAACCTGAAATTGGCATTAATGCCCATTCGACGCTCAGATCGAACATTCGAGCTTCTCGGGGAACGACATCAAGTGTCAGTTTTTCTGTAGTTCCTGCGGCAATCTGCGGTACAGACCAAATTAGGCGCGTCTGAGTAGATCCGTCCGTCAACTCGCGTTTCCCCAGTGTGGAATTCATGCCGATAACTTCGATCCAACCAGGAATATCAATGCCGACCATGACGTCATTGGCACGAGTGCGATCGTCATTCGTGACAGTAATCTCATAGCGAGCCGGTTTGCCAATTCCTACACTGGAAGGTCCATTCGCGTTCACACGCAACTTTGGTCCCTCGGTGCGAATCTGTGCCGCAGCAGTTTGCTGAACCTCAACGGTTCTGTAGCCGCCAGCCAAACGATCTTCTGCACGCAAACTCATCGGACGAACCGAGCTTGAACCTTGATCACTCATTTCGGAACTTTGCAACGCCGCGCGTGCTTCTGCGTCTTGCTCTTGGTGGCGACTTCCAAAACTTACGTTGTCTACATGCAAGTTCCTAAACGACGAACTACTGTTTGACGTTCCTTCGTTTTCACGAGTTGGATTAAATTGGTTTTCGTTTGGTAAGTCTTGACCAGTTGTTTGGCGCAATTGGCTCAAGGGTGCAGGCAATTGTTGCGTCGGTGGCATTGTTTGCCCGTCTAAGGCAGGCTTCGGTATTTCACCATTATCCTGGGCAACTCTGATAGGTTCTGGAGTCGCCATTGGAAATCGACTATTCGATGTAGTTTGCACTGGTCGCGTGGGCAACGCCGTCGATGCTTCTTGAGGAGGAGTGCCGGCATTCGACGAGTTATTTCCTGTTTGCTGCGACGAAGAACTGCCGCCAAGTATCGATGGCACCGGCACCGAATCCTGAACATATGAGACTTGGCGAACGGGTGCCCCCTGAGCCGATTGGTCACTCAAAGTGACTCCTTCAGTTCGACGAAGTGCTGCGGCTTGCATTTCACTCAACTGTTCACGACTAAGTTGTCGCGGTGCATTGCCGTTGAGCGAACCTTGGCGATTAAATTCGTCAGGCCGTACCATCGGAGGGTAATTGCCTGATGTGTTTGCCGGTGCCGTTTGGCGATCGTGCGTATTCCGATTCGGTTCTCGCTGCTGTTGTGCAAGCGAAATGGACGCTTGGCTTAGAATTGCCAAGCAAATTGTAATTTGCAATCCTTTGCGTATCATGTTCATACCTTCGTTAATGGATTTTGATACATCCTTATTCAAATCGACCCGATCGAAGATTTGGATTGAGTCGATTTGAACAAATATTCCGAAAAAACAAGCTGGGGAAATTGGCGGTTCTGGGTAATGGTTAAGCTTGCTAGCGTGTTTCACAAATTGCGAGGGGAACGCAACTCCGCCATAGCTGACGGAATTTGCTTTTCAGCACAAAACGATTTGTCCCAGGACTTTGACCCAAAACAACGTTTCGGTTTTTGGCTGCTTCACACTTCGTTTTCACGACAGTCGCAGGTGTACGCCTTAAAAAAATGATGTGGAAAATTTCGTACACCATCGCTCGGCAAGAGATCAGACACTGAAGTGTTTTGAGATTAGCTAAAATGCTGCGGACGCAGCGGCCAGGAAGATCTGGTGCAAATTCCCTGAGGCGTCCTCCCCTGCTTTGACAACTTCTTGGCCGGAAGTCTTCTCAAGATTGTCAGGCACCGCCTCATTTGTGATGATGGAACAGGCCAACGATTTGAGACCGTAGTAGGCCGCGACGCTCAATTCGGGAATGGTCGACATGCCCACAGCGTCTGCTCCGATGAAGCCAAACATGCGATACTCAGCCCGCGTTTCGTAATTCGGGCCGAGTACTCCGGCATACACGCCGCGATGCAACCGAAAATTCTTGGACCTGGCGACTCCTTCGGCCAAATCGAGTAAGGCCGGATCAAGGGCGGAATCAGCGCGACTCCAACCTCGCATTGGTTTTGGCGTTGGCTGTGCGCGAAATAGGCTCTGATCCGTTTTCCACATGAAGTCTAAGTGGCTTTTGATTAGCATGATTTCGCCTTTGCGAAAATCAGGGTTCACGCCACCTGCCGCATTGCTGATTAATAAGCGACGGATTCCCATGTTGACAAGCACGTGAATGGGCAACGTAACTTGATCGAAGGAGTAGCCCTCGTACAAATGAAAGCGACCTTGCATGGCGATGACTCGGACGCCAGCCAGTTCGCCACAAACCAAAGATCCTTTGTGGCCGATGGCCGTGCTCTGAGGAAAATGGGGTATCGATGCATAAGCGATTTGTTTGGCGTTAGAGATCGCGTCGGCAATCTGACCGCTACCGGTTCCCAGCACGATTCCGACTTGCGTTAAATGGGGCCAACGCTGTCGAATGTACTGGCTTGCTTCGGTGATTTTTCGTTCGATATCACGCATTGACGTATGGAGGGGAATGAAAACTCAGAAAGCTTCTTCGGCCAAGACTCCGACCACTAACTTCGTCAGCTTGGGTTGAGCTTCATTAGCGATGCGAATAATCTCTTCCACATTTGCTGGCTTGAGCGAATCAGGAAAACACAAATCCGTAATGATAGAAAAGCCAATAACTCGCATTTTCGAGTGTACGGCTACAATGACCTCTGGTACCGTCGACATGCCGACAACGTCGGCCCCAATCATGCGCAGAAAACGATACTCAGCGCGGGTTTCTAAATTGGGGCCCGCGACCGCCACGAATACTCCCCGATGAACGACAATGTCTTCCCGGCGGGCAATTTTCATTGCTCGTTGGATCAACTCTTTCGTATATGGCTCGCTCATGTCAGGGAAACGCTCTCCCAATCGTTCATCATTGATGCCGATTAACGGATTGTCTCCCATCAGGTTGATTTGATCGTCGATCAACATGATGTCTCCCTCTTGATATAAGGGATTAAGGCCTCCGCAGGCATTAGAGACAACTAGCAACGAGCATCCCATCGCCTTAAATACACGAACGGGAAGTGTAATCGATTGAAGCGAATACCCTTCGTACATATGTAGGCGGCCTTCCATTGCCATAACGGGCAAGCCGTTGAGCTTCCCACAGACGAGTCGCCCAGCATGGCTCGTGGCCGTCGAGGACGGAAAATGAGGTATGTCTGCGTAGTCGATGGCGGCTTCAATTTCGATTTGATTTACCAGTTGGCCCAGTCCCGTGCCGAGGATGATGCCCGCTCTGGGCCTTCCTTGCCAATGTTCACGAATCACGGCAACCGATTCATTGATCTGATCAAATATATGCAGCATAGAACGCTTCAACTAAAGACTTTTATTAAATTTATCTTCGATCTAACGACACTGTTTTTTTCGCGGAGCCTCCGCGCGACATTTTCGATACGTTGATTTTCGAGCGCAATTCCCTGTTCCAATTAATGTAAGGGGGCAAGACAGAGCTGCCTAAGTAAATCCCCGAACATGTCTCTTCATGCGGTCAAAATTCGAATCTACTTCGAACATGAACGCATGCCTCAATCATCTGCTTATGCCATACTCGACCGGTGAGTCCAATATTCTGACGAGAGGACAAAATCCTGAATTCCTTTCTGAACGCACCGCGAAGAATTCGGCGTCAATTTCGACAGTCATGAGCGAAAATCTTGGACGTTATCCGCTCATAAACCGGCTTATTGCGTTCAAAGATGTTCATGTCTCGTAAAAACTGAGGTCGAATCGAAGACCCAAGGAGAGTTAATAACCTCTCGCTGCTGGAATGTTAACCGATATTGCCGTGGTTCCTCAAGTAGAGGAGCGGATTCAATGCCTGTCTCATCGAAAATCAATATTGCATATCTGTACGCAGAAATCGTGTTCATTCAGGTAACAGATGCTGTGCGTTGAGTGTCACTGGTCGCAGAAAACCACTTGAGTTTCGGTCAAATTGAGTGGGTGGAATTTTGCGTGTTCCGTGGCGGAGGATACTGTGTAACAAGAAATGAGAACGGCGTCGTTTCCACGACGCCGTTCAATTGACGGAGGCATGCCGACTCATATCGCATCAAAATGGTGGCACTTTGTTCATAAACGCTACTTTAATCTTCTGGGTTAGATTCCCCTTCACCAGCTCCCACGCCGACCGTTTCTTCGCCCGAAACGTTGTCGTCAACGAAACCTTCGAACTTGAGGTGTTTCATCTTCCCATCATCGCGCACGACATCGACGAGGATTTTGTTTTTGCCATGGAAGCTATTTCGCAGTAACTCCTCAGATAACGGATCTTCTACAAAGTTCTCGATTGCACGGCGCAAAGGGCGAGCTCCCATGTCTAAGTTCGTTCCCTTCTTGATCAAGAATTCCTTCGCATCGGAAGTTAGTTCCAATTTGTAACCGCGTTCTTTGAGTCGTTCGACCACTTTGGAAAGTTCTAAGTCGATAACCAGTTTCAAATCCTTTTTCTCTAGATGACGGAAAATTATGGGTTCTTCCGACAAGCGGTTAAGAAATTCTGGGCGAAACGCCTTGCTGATCTCGTTGTAAACACGAGCTTTCATCGACTCGTGCGATGCATCCTCACCGGCACCCGGCAAACCGAAGGTCGATTCGTTATTGATGGCATGAGCGCCGACGTTGGTAGTCATGATCAAGATCGTGTTGCGGAAATCGATATTTCTACCGAAACTATCCGTCAATCGCCCTTCCTCCATAACTTGCAACAACATGTTGTAAATGTCGGGATGAGCCTTTTCAATTTCGTCCAGCAACACAACAGCATAAGGACGTCGACGTATCTTTTCCGTCAATTGTCCACCTTCCTCATAGCCGACGTAGCCTGGAGGCGCGCCGATTAGCCGACTCAAATTGTGCTTCTCCATATATTCGCTCATGTCGATCGTAATCAAGGCATCCTGATCACCAAACATGAACTCGGCAAGTGCTTTGGCCAGCAGCGTTTTTCCGACGCCCGTTGGCCCAGCAAACATGAAGCAACCGATAGGACGCTTGGGATCCTTTAGACCGCTACGGCTACGACGCACCGACTTGGCGATCGATTTGATAGCGGCATCTTGGCTGATCACACGTTTATGCAATTCCTCTTCCATTTGAATCAACCGCAGGCTGTCCTCGGTGGACATACGCGTCAACGGAATTCCGGTCATGCGAGAGACAACCTCCGCGATGACTTCTTCGTCAACTTGACCCTCTTGCGATTCAGATTTCTCGCGCCATTCGCGCTTGATTTGCTCCTTCTTCTTGCGCAGTTTATCAGCTTGATCGCGCAAGGCAGCTGCCTTTTCAAAGTCTTGATTGGCGACAGCGTCTTCCTTGTCCTTGTTGAGTTGCTCAATCTCAGTGTCAATTTCTTGGAGATCGGGGGGACGAGTCATTGAGCGTAAACGGACTCGCGCGCCGGCTTCGTCGATCACGTCGATGGCCTTATCGGGCAAACATCGGCCAGTGATATATCGACTCGACAAATCGACTGCGGCCTCCACAGCGTCGTCAGTTATCTGCACTCGGTGGTGTTTTTCGTAGCGTGCCCGCAAGCCCTTGAGGATTTCGACAGTTTGCTCGTTTGTAGTCGGGTCGACCAAAATCTCTTGGAATCGCCGAGCCAAAGCACTGTCTTTCTCGATATATTTGCGGTATTCATCCAATGTCGTGGCACCGATGCATTGTATTTCACCTCGTGCCAAAGCGGGCTTCAGAACATTGGCCGCATCGATTGCGCCTTCAGCACCGCCAGCTCCAACCAACGTGTGCAATTCGTCAATGAACAGAATCGTGTTCTTCGCTCGACGCACTTCGTTCATCACAGCCTTGATGCGTTCTTCGAATTGGCCACGGTATTTGGTACCAGCAACCATCATCGCCAAGTCTAGAACAACGATGCGTTTGTCCATGAGAATTTCAGGTACTTCTCCGCGGATGACACGTTGGGCAAACCCTTCGACGATTGCTGTTTTGCCGACACCAGCTTCACCAAGCAACACAGGATTGTTCTTCGTTCGACGGCAGAGAACCTGAATAGCCCGCTCGATTTCGGCCTCGCGACCGATCACAGGATCGAGCTTGTTTTGTTTGGCCAGTTCCGTCAGATCTCGACCGAACGAGTCCAACGCAGGCGTCTTTGACTTGCTGCCTTTGGCGGCCCCTGGGTTGTCAGGATCGCCGGGCAAATCACGTCCGCGTTCTGTATCTGCTGTTTCCATGCCTGTACTCAGCAGATTCAACACTTCTTCGCGAACTTCTTCGAGCTTCAATCCGAGATTCATGAGGACTTGTGCGGCGACGCCCTCTTGCTCACGCAACAAACCCAGCAGGATGTGCTCGGTACCGACAAAGTTATGGTTCAGGTTTCTGGCCTCTTCCATGGAGTACTCGATCACTTTTTTCGCTCGCGGCGTCTGGGGAAGTTTTCCCATCGTGATCATCTCCGGACCAGTCTGAACCAGCTTTTCCACTTCGTTGCGGATTTTGCGCAAATCGATGTCCAGATTCTTCATCACGTTAGCAGCAACACCGGTGCCCTCTTTGATCAGGCCTAACAGAATATGCTCGGTGCCAATGTACTCGTGGTTGAATCGCTGAGCCTCTTGGTTGGCCAGTTGCATAGTCTTGCGGGCGCGTTCAGTAAAGCGTTCGTACATGTTTATCTCCCTCAGTTTCCATCGCGACGATTGGATACGAATA
The DNA here is from genome assembly GCA_937862885.1 of uncultured Planctomycetaceae bacterium. Taxonomy (GTDB): domain Bacteria; phylum Planctomycetota; class Planctomycetia; order Pirellulales; family Pirellulaceae; genus CALMEE01. The sequence continues at coordinate 20,047 of CALMEE010000049.1, read as the reverse complement.
CTGCAGAACCCAGTACAACAATCCTGAGCACTCGCATTCGTGCAAGGTGCAATACTCGGTAACTAACAACTTAGGTTCGATCTAATTCTAGCCTATGCAGCTTTGCGTGCCACGGGGTCTCGTGATTCGTTGCCCATAAATTCGGCTTTCGTCGCCAATTGGTTATTATCTAAATTATTCTCTTGTTGGTCGTTTGGGGAATGCCCTGGATCCACGTCCTGGGATTCTTCGAGGGATGCAATCGTTTTTTCGATTAATTCTCGTTCTTTCGCAATTTCGAACTGCCAGGGCACACTTTCGTCAAACCGATCAATGATCTCAAGTTGTTGCGTGGCTTTTCCCCAATTTCCAGTATGTCGAAACATGCTGGCCAATAACAATCGAGCGGGTATATCTCTGGTATTGGCGTGCAAGTGCCGCGATATTAGCGCTTGGACTCGACTCCAGTTACCTTTCAAATATTCCGATTGGGCTTCAATTAATAAAGTGTCGTCCTGATTTGGCAAGTTATTTTTCAACTGGACAATTCGCTCGTATTGAAAAAACGCAACGATCGCCGAGCCGAACCAAACAACCAAGACAAGTGGCCACGCGACCCACGAGAACCCCGTACCCAACCACTTCGGCCACAAAAAGGTGGACACCAGCGCCAAATTCAACAGTATTGTAAAGCCGGCCGCCGTAATCCAAGCTGAAAAATCACCGCGCAACCAAAGGCGTGCTAGGCCAGGCCACAAACCATGCCACCACATACGCGATAACCGTTCGAGATTGATTTTGCTGGCCATTGGCAACGCTACCTTAGAATACCACACTGAGAGAATCGAGCGGGGATTTTAGTGCCCTAAGTTAGAATCGACAAGGCAAATCAAATGCAAAATACTTTTTGCTGATATGCAAGTGCGAACCACTATTTAACCCGCAAACCGCAAAGTCGACACGTCGATCAAATGTTATGAGTTAATTCGGTGAGCCGATTGCCGGAACTTCCCGACATACTTCCCTGACCATCGGCAACATTTTCTCTATAATTGCCAAGAGAAACATGCCTTGAATTACTCTTTTTCATGCAATAGCTGGTGCTTCGTCACGCGGTCTGCTTTTTTGACAACTCGCCAATGGCTGAAGTCGAAAAAGGTGATCTTGTTCGAGTTTCGAGGCTATTTCGTTTGATTTCCAAAAAAACGCTAGCATCTAGTACTATTCTGCGGAACATTCAATCTTCGTGAATACAAACCAAGTTGACTCTGCCGTATATCGGCTCATTGATGCCAGTTTTAATCGTTCGAGTGAAGCCATTCGAGTGATTGAGGACTACTTACGTTTTGTGGCCGATGATCCGCATTTGTGCGCGATGGCAAAACGCTTACGGCACCAATTGCACGACAACCTGCAGGCTGTGCAGCAACGGGTTCCTGCCTTACGTGAGCAGCTTCTACTGCAACGAGATTCGATAGGTGATGTGGGACGAGACAATTTCGCGCAAATAGAGCCCTCTCGGGAGAACTTGCGCGACTTGCTGGTCGCCAATCTAAAACGGTTGCAACAAGGACTGCGTACGCTTGAAGAGTCGAGCAAACTGGTCGATTCTGAATGGGCCACAGCCAACGAACGACTGCGATTTGAAGCCTATCAACTGGAAAAGTTGTCCAGTCGTCTAGATAGACACGCCTGGTCATTTTGTGATGCATGGCTTTGTGTGTTAATCGACGCTACCGACTCTCTGCCGCAATTCGAGACCAAGGTCTCGAATCTAGTAGAAGCCAAAGTATCGATGCTACAGTTGCGCGACAAAAACTTGTCTGACCGAGACTTGCTGAAGCGTGGACACGTTCTACGCAGTTTGACTCTGGGGACATGCACACGCTGGATGTTCAATGATCGAGTGGACTTAGCAAAGTTATCTAATGCAGATGGAGTTCACTTAGGTCAAGATGATGTTTCTGTTGCGGACGCGCGGCGATTATTAGGGCCCGAGTTTCGTATTGGCGTGAGTACACATTCCTTGGAGCAAGCGTTACAAGCGTCGATGGATGGAGCAGACTACATTGGCGTTGGTCCAGTTTTTCGCTCCGCAACAAAACACTTCGATCAGTTTGTCGGACTCGAATTATTGGAAACAGTTGCAACGTCGATCGACATTCCTGCATTTGCGATTGGCGGCATATCGACCGAAAACGCTCAATCTGTTTTTGCCACAGGCATTCATGGCGTTGCCGTCAGTTCGGCGTTTGCAAATCCGCTTGAAGCTACGCAAATTTTTGCACAATTCTTCGAGGCACGGCGTTTAGGTCGTCACGGAATAGCACAGACTTAAGTGTTATCGATTACCTAAAAATTTATGAAATGCGGTTTATTGCAGGCCGTCCCTCCATATCGTCCCTATCTGCAAACGCATACGAGGGGACGTTGCGAAGTTGGAAACATTTCACGTACAATGCGGCAAACGGGATGCAAGCGTGAAGGGGGCAGCGCGACCTGGCTCAAATTAGCATACTTCTGTCTTATTCGACCTCCTCCGCCATCAGCTAAGCCACGTAGCCGCAGACCTTGCTTAAATTTACGACTGTGGAAGGGTTGTTGGTGAGCACTGTTTTGCTGGATGAACACGGCGGGAGAAATGTTTTCGTGACTTCAATCGCGGAAAAAGCATCTCGATTAGCGCGGAGCTTTTGTGCTAGACGGACCCGTGCTTTTTACTTTACGGCCTGGATATGCCATCACCTTCGAAAATTTGCAAGATACAATTTCCATTAGACCACTTTCAATTTTCAATCATCATGAATTCGACCGACGTTATAGCCAAAAATCTTGGCCTCCTTGTGAGAAGTTGTTCATTCGTTGCAATGCTTTTGCCAACATGCCTTTTTGGAAAACCTCAACAACCAATGACTGACGACATATTGCCTCCGGTTGCTCAAGCCAAGCCACATGAATTAACGACTCATGGCCATACGCGTATCGATGAATTCTATTGGATGCGCGACCGCGAAAATCAAGAAGTGATTGATTATTTGCTCGCTGAAAACGAGTTCCTAAAAGCGAAAATGAGTTCCACAGAGGCTTTGCAATCCAAGTTGATCAAAGAGTTGAAAGGTCGAATCAAGTTGACTGATTCGAGCGTCCCCACTTTGGATCGTGGTTTTTGGTATTACGTGCGTACCGACGAATCTTTGCAGTATCCTATTTACTGCCGCAAGAGCCAAACCTTGGAATCCGAAGAGCAGGTGATGCTCGATGTCAACCAGGTCGCGGAAGGGCAAGCGTATTGTAGCGTGGTTGGCGTCGATGCTAGTCCAAACGGAAAGATACTGGCTTATGGAGTCGACTTCGTGGGTCGACGAAAATATTCACTGCGTTTTAAGGATCTCGATACTGGCGAGTTATTGGCAGACGAAATTGCCGACGTGACCGGCAACTTTGAATGGGCCGAGGACAATGAGACCCTGTTTTATGCCAGGCAAGATCCCGAGACCTTACGTTCTTATCAAATTTTCCGCCATAAGCTGGGAACCAGCCCGGACGATGATATTTTGGTGTACGAGGAACAGGATGAAGAGTTTAGCTGTTACGTATTCAAGACGAAATCTCGCAAGTTTATGTTAATTCATTCGTCACAGACAGTTTCTGATGAAGTTCGTTTCATTCCAGCTGAGCGTCCGGAAGAACCGCCAATCTTGTTCACAAAGCGCGAGAGGGACTTTGAATACGATGTTGACCATATCGGCAACCGGTTCGTCATTCGCACGAATTGGGACGAGAAGAATTTTCGCATGATGTCTTGTCCTGAAGAACTAACAACGAAGGAGCATTGGCAAGTCTTGGCCACACCACGTGATGGAGAGTTTTTTCAAGGTTTTGAATTGTTCGATACGTTTTGTGCCATTCAAAAACGTCGAGATGCGTTGACTCACATTGAGTTAGCCCATTGGGAAGGGGATACGTTTGCGGCGTTAAGTGATGCCGGACGTCATGAGTTAAATTTCGGCGAACCCTGTTATGTGGCGAGGATTTCTGATTTGCCCGAATCGAACACGCCCTGGTTGCGTTATGCCTACAGTTCGTTGACGACGCCCAGTAGTGTTTATGAATACCACATTGAGACCCGCGAAAAAAGATTGTTAAAACAGCAAGAAATCTTGGGTGATTTTGATCGCGAGAATTATCAGGCTGAGCGGCGTTTTGTGACCGCGCGAGACGGAACGAAAGTGCCCGTTTCCATTGTTTATCGCAAAAGCACGCCCATCGATGGAACTGCTCCGTGTCTCCAATATGGCTATGGATCATATGGCGCGAGCATGGACGCGGGTTTCGATCACAGTCTTCTGAGTCTACTCGACCGAGGATTTGTCTATGCGATTGCCCATATCCGCGGAGGCCAGGAACTAGGTCGCGAATGGTATGAAGATGGCAAGCTACTTAAGAAACGCAACACGTTTTATGATTTTATTGATGTTGGAAAGTACTTGATTGAAAATAAATTCGCGGCGCCTGGATTACTATTTGCCCAGGGTGGAAGTGCCGGTGGATTATTAGTGGGTGCAGTGATCAACTTTGAGCCGTCGCTTTACCATGGCGTGGTTGCCGATGTTCCGTTTGTGGATGTCGTCACCACCATGTTAGACGAAACGATACCTCTGACTACAAGCGAATACGATGAGTGGGGCAATCCCAATATCCGGGAATACTATGAGTATATGCTTTCTTATTCTCCATACGACAATTTACAGCGTACCGCGTATCCGCACATGTTGGTCACTTCGGGCTTACATGATTCACAAGTCCAGTATTGGGAACCGACCAAGTGGGTTGCTCGATTGCGAAATATAAAAACGGACAATAACCTCTTGTTACTGAAAACCAATATGGAGGCTGGACACGGTGGGGCGTCGGCACGAGACGAGCGATTCAAAGAAACGGCCTTGACGTATGCGTTCATTCTTATGCTGTCTGGCATTTTAGATTGAACGTCGTTGGATTGAATTTTCTTTCATGGCGATTGGAGGGCGTTCTCAAATTGATACTGAATTTAGACTTTTGTTGAACAGGGGATTTGAAATGAAATTGATTAGACGATTGATCGGCAGTTTTGTTGTTTGCTTCATGGTTTCTGGCGAAGTTCTGGAGTCGCAGGCGGCCATGATGCATCAAGACGGCAAGCAAGAGCAAACCAATAAAACGGACCAAGACGACGCGAATAAGCAGGATAGCGATCAAGAAAATGAAGACGTTGATGTAATCGAGTTGGCAGGTGGGGCACTCAAGCTCGCTGCTCCAAAATCTTGGACGAAGAAGGTACCTCGCTTCAATATGATTGAAGCGGAGTATGCCATGAACTTGGAAGGTGACCAGGCTGGAAAATTAGAAGACGGACGGTTAACGATCATGCAATCCGGCGGCGGTGTCGAAGGAAATATTCAAAGATGGTACGGTCAGTTTGAGCAAAAGGATGGATCGTCTACCGAGGATGTCGCGAAAGTGGAGGAGCTTGAAATCGACGGCTTGCCCGTGCATTGGATTGATATTTCCGGTTCCTATAAAGGGGGGCCAGGAAGCACAGGCGAGGTAAGTGAGAACTTCCGAATGCTCGGCGCAATTATCGAAACGAAGAAAAATGGTGACTATTATCTGAAGTTTTATGGACCCGCTGAGATCATTGAAGTTCATTACGATCGCTTCAAGTCGTTCGTAAAGAGTTTGCAGGCAAAGGAATGATAAAACCGTTCCGCGTTAGAAAGCTATTGCGTGAGCGGACTTCATTCAAGAGTCATGTGGTGAAATAGTCTTGATTCTTTTTGCAAGTGCGGGCCGCTGTTAACTATTGAAGCGGCACTGAGTACTGCAATACGGAATGGTCTATGATTTCACGTTTGCGATGAGGGTGCGAACAATTAATAAGATGCCCTTGGTAGGCACCTGCCTATTCGCGGAGTGTATTTGCGAAAAAGGAGGACGAATTTTTGGTTACGGGAGGCAACTTGCATCCAAGTGTCCGCAATAATGTTCGACCGTGCGCCGCAAACCCTCTTCCAAAGTCACCAACGGACGGTAACCAAGCAGTTTACTCGCAAGCGTGATATCGGCTTTGCTGTGCTTGACCTCACCGGGGCGCTCGGGCGCAAAGAGTGGTTGTATCTCATCACCAATGAGTTGTTGAAGGATATTCAGCAATTGCAATAGACTTGTGCGCCGTCCATCCGCCAAATTGAGCGATCGGCCCGCTACATTCATGGCGCTTGCCGCCAATAAGTTTCCCTGAACAACATTGCCAACATAGGTAAAATCGCGAGTCTGTTCTCCGTCACCGAAAATCGTGGGTGGTTTACGCTGGATTAGGCGATTGGCGAATATGGGAATCACCGCTGAATACGGACTATTTGGATCTTGCCTGGGTCCAAAAACGTTGAAGTATCTTAACGAGACTGTTTCTAACCCGTAGCTGTGGTAGAAAGCTTGGCAATAAAATTCGCCGGCGAGTTTGGCTGCAGCGTACGGGGACAGTGGTTTCAATTCATCGCCTTCGCGATTGGCGTCGGTTTCCGTATTGCCGTAGCAACTGCTGGACGCTGCATAGACAACGCGCCGCACACGAGCGGAATGAGCGGCTCTTAGAACTGCCAAAGTCCCGTTCGCACAAGCGTGATGGACTCGGTCTGGATGTTCAACGCTAAGAGGCACCGATGCAAGAGCAGCCTGATGAAAAACAGAATCCGCTCCACGGAAAACCTCCGTCAAAAAGTCGAGGCTGTTAACGTCCCCCTCAAAAAACTCGATGGAATCTCTCACCGCATCTAAGTTATTAAGGTGACCTGTTGATAAATTGTCAACCACGCGTACGTGGTCGCCTCGAGCCACCAAAGCTTCCACTAGGTGCGAGCCAATAAAACCGGCACCGCCGGTAACAACGACAATATTTTGCATGAGGCGCCTTGAGTCTTTCGTCCAAGCGATGAAGTTGGCGGAACGCGATTCGTCCGTGCACTAAATATATACGTTATGCGAACTGGGAATGCCCGCGAAATGATTGGGGAGCGACAAAAGATCGCCTATTACCAGGGGCTGATAACGGCCAAGTATCACGTTCGGCAAACTGACGGTAAACAAAACATTTAAACAATGTCGGCGAGACATCCCGTTCGCGAGTAATCCCAACTCGGCGGCGCAAGTCCCTGGCTGTTATCCGCGGATGTCGCAAGGATTTCGCCGAAAGTCATCATGGTGTCGAGTCTCCACCAAGGAGCCCCTCATAACGCGCAAACGTGAATCGACTGTTAAAACCATGAGTTGATTTTCTTAGGAACAGTTGTATTAGGAGTTAGGATTGAATCGATTGTAGGTTGCCGTTTAAAAGTTTGGTAGCGAACTTGCGTTTGCCTGGCGATCGTTCATGCCGTAGATGACGGCTATTGCAGATATTTCGCTTGTTATTTCTGTTCAATGTTTTGTTGATTTTTCTTCGGATCCTTACGAAAACGATATCAGCGCGATTTCTCATTAAGCTGAAATCGCGGAACATGCCCGGTGCGAGGTTTTGACGAATGATCGGGGTAAACGGCAATACACCCAAAAACGGTGATGTTACGTTGGCATGGATCGTTCGTTGACTACCATTGCGTTGGTTGACGGGTTCTGGAAACCGAGTTTTCCAGTTACGACAGGGATGTTTTTCTGATTTGGACGCGACTGACAAGGCGCGTTTATTCTGCAGTGCGCTCCAGAGAGTCAGTGCATTCCTTAGGCCCAAACTTGCAAACAAATTACTTCATGCAACGAGTTCTCCAACATCGGCGGCTCTGAGCATGCCAGAACAATGAGCCGTTCAAGGAGACTGCAAATGCTTCGCAAATATTTTTTTGTGCCTTTGGTTTTTATGCTTCTCTTTTGCATGGCGCCGATGATTTGCGCGCAAGTCATGCAACAAGGACAGCATTCGACGCGCCGCACGGGCAACGGTGCAGATAGCGACGGAGGAACGCAACAACAAAAACAGCCGTTCAACCTTTCGAAGATCGTCAATCTACTGAAGCAGGACGATGCCGCGGCTGATCAAGAAATTGCGCCAGGTCGCCCGGAGGACATGAGCGCTCCCATGGACTCTCTTGATTCTTACTTGTCCGCTCAATCGCAACAACAGACAACAAACAGTTGGAACAATGCTGCGGATAGTACCTATCCAAATGCCCAGCCAAGATCTTATCAAGGCCTGAATCCAGGTCACAGCTATGACTTCTTCGGTAGCGACCTCGTGTGCAACCCTGAGCCGACCAGGTTGTTTGCGCGCGGCTGTCGAGGTTGGCAACTAAGCGGTTGGCTTCAAGGCGGCTACCACAATAATTCAGATGGACTCTTGAACACGAACCCAGGCGATCTTAATTTGCACCAAGGCTGGGTCACAATTGACCGCACGCCCGTGAATGTTTGTGGCTGGGACTGGGGATTCCGCCTTGACGGTGTTTACGGCACGGACGCATACATCTTGCAATCGTTCGGTAACAACCCGGGAAATTTTGACTTCCAAAATGGCCTCGATCACGGACCTTACGCTTGGGCAGTGCCACAACTATTTGGTGAATTGCGGTACAACGCGTTCGGATTGCGTGCTGGGCATTTTCTTTCCGAGTTCAACTATGAATCGATTCGCTCGCCGCTGAACTTTTTCTACTCGCGGTCATACGCCTCAATTTTGGCGGCTCCGATCAGCATGACTGGATTGGTTGGTACGTATGATGACGGGTTGAATTCCGTGGCGGCGGGATATGTAACTGGATGGGATACTGGATTCGATCGTTTCGACGGCGGCGCGGCCTTTTATGGAAGGTACGCACGACGCGTTACGGAAACAGCGGAAATCGCCTTCAACACAAGTTTCGGTAACTTTGGTCGACGTGGAGATGGCTACGCTCATTCTTTGATCTATGACCAGTCGATTGGTTGCCGCTGGAACTATGTCATCGAAACAACTTACTTGGCCGCTGAGACTGGCGGCATCAACAACTATAATTTTGGCGTAAATCAATATTTGTTTTACCGTTGGTCAAAACGCATCGATCTCGGCCAAAGGCTGGAATGGTGGAAATCAGATCTCAATGGTGCCGGCGCTCGATCGACCTATGCTTACACTACAGGGTTGAATTATCGTGCTTCGTCCAATGTCGTGATTCGCCCGGAAATACGATACAATTGGGGGGAACAGTTCCAGAATGCTGATTTGCGATCCGCTAACTTCGGTATCGATGCCGTGATTCAATTCTAAGTTGCGAAACATTGACTTGCCGAGATTGCACGTTTGCACACGGTGCCAAAGCAACGGGTTTAGGTGTGGGCAAAATGACACCTTAGGACGCGGAAGTTTTTGGATTTCGAGACTACCAAAGGGCATGCGAAGAAACTTCGCATGTCTTTTTGACGTCATTGGAAGTTGAATCGGTCCTCGACAAGCGGCCCTAGCGCTCGGGAATAATTAAGTTGTGGCTGCCGGAGCGTGACTCGGCACATCCGTTCATCATTCGACTCTAATAATCAGCTATGAGTAATCTCGATCAACCGCAGCAAACATTCGATCAATCCAAGACTCTCCAAGCGAATGCTCGACCAAAGGTAATCACGTACTATCGGATTTACCTGTGGCTAATGACGATAATGTACCTGCTTGTGATGATCGCTGGAGTGGTGATTTGGCTATACGCCGATCATGTTGAAAGTGAAATTGATCATGAGCATATTTACTTCATCCAAGGAGGAATGCTCGTCATACTTGGATTTGTTTTGGCACTCGTTTTTGCCTTTGGTCTTATCCAGAAGTATACGACGTTCGCGTGGGTTTACGGTATCGTGATGATTTCGATCGGGTTGACCAGTCCCGGTTGCGTGCCGATGGCCGTTCCATTACTCATATTCTGGATAAAGGACGATACGAAACGGTGGTATGAGGCAAAGTGATTCGAACGTAACGGTTTATTTCCGCCGACTGTACCTCCCGGATACGCGTAACGCGATCCGGCTAGTGGTCGTCAGCGTTCAGATCCGAGATGTCAACTGCTGAACGCAAGCGTGACTTTTACAACTGTCCAGTTGCCCGAGTTCACACGCATATAACATGAGGCTGCGGGCACACAGCTGCCGGATTTCCCTATTTTCTCAACAAATCCAGACACAAAGCCACTGTTAAATTTTTCGCTGGGTTCTAAAACGTTTTCGTAGAGTATTGCTCACGATTCGCGCACTACAACAATTGGTGGTCAATTTTTGATCTGGACCGTCGTGTGATGACGATGGTGCGGATTGAACACAAAGCCCCGACGTGGCATCAATTCACGGGTTGAAAGGTGAGAGGTACGGATTAAACATGGCGAAGAACCAGTTACTTTTAGAAATTCCATCTGGTGAATGGAAAGGATTTTTTTTGGAAAAACACCAGCCCAATCGTGGATGGATGCATCTGTATCTTGTATTCGATGCCAATACGATGAAAGGAGAAGGTACGGATTACGTTGGACCATGGCATATCTTGGGGCACTACGACGATAGCGGGCAGGTGCAATGGACGAAACGATATTTGGGGAAGCACCAAGTACATTATCGAGGGCAATATAGCGAAAAAGGAATTGTGGGAGAATGGACGATTCATAATACACTCACTGGACCGTTTCATATTTGGCCCAAGTCGGCGCGTGAGATGGACGAATATTATCTCGCCAATGAAGTGAGCTTGGAGGCGGACCAGTTGCGTGAGTCCCTAGAAAAATTGTTTCGTGAGCAAGTGTCCGTCAACTGATTCTCGCGGTTAGAGGCAACTTGAATAGGATCGACATGATCTAAAGGCCGAGCCATCTGTTCTCACTCGAAAATGCGCAAGAGAGCGTCCAGTTTGACCGCTGCCTCGGCATGCGAGAACATAACTGTAGCCTTGAGTAATTCATCCGCGTTCTATTAAGTTTTCAACGCATTCACGGCCAGTTATCGCGGTGACTTCAATCAAGCATTTTGTCATCGGCGGTTTCGCTATTTATCATCCCCATTCAGCCGACGCAGCGTTTTCGAGATTTGGAATTGCAGGTCTTGTGGGGCCACGGCAAGGATACACTCATATTTTGGATTGTAGGCAACAATCGCTCCTGGTACAGCCCCTACGACAGATGCCAGTTGTCTTTCAATTAGATTGCCCAGTTGCGATTTTTCTAGCTTGCTGTTTGGATAGTTACTCAGCGGATACACCTCGATCATCAAATCTTCGATGAATTTCTTGCGAGTCGTTAATTGAATCAGATTTGGTGTTATGAGGCGCCACTCAAGTTTCATGGCGTGAGTTAGATCATCCATCATTTCCACGATGTTACGATTTTCCGGGTCCCAAGGCACAAGCACATCAGGATTCCAGCCCTCGCCCGCCAAAGCGTCCCAATCAACCAAGACGGTTACGCCAAAGTCCGTTTCAAGATGGTCCAGAATAAACTCAAGTCGTTGGTTCAGTATCCAACTCTTATCCAATTGAAGGCTCTTCAATTGGAGATAGGTTTCATATAAAGGACGATAATTGGAGCGCATGTCCGGACTTGCATTATTTTCCTTCACAGCCACGGCAAATGCCAGTTTGCGTAGCAGGTCATCGATTCTCCAATGAACTCGATTGACATTTCGACATACTAATTGCTTATTTGCGAGACTGATGGTCTCACCATTGCTGCCATCCCAAATTTCACCGGGCAGCATGTGCGTGATTAGGTTAACGAATGACTGAAGTTCATCGTCGTTGAAAAGTTCAATTCCAGGAATGTCGTAAGTTTTTTGCGAAATCTCGTTTTCAGTTCTCGATACCACTAGAACACTTGAATTGCCCTTGGTCAGAACTAGATTGCGAGGCGTCAGCAGTTTTTCAACAAGGTTTGCCACGGAGATTTCCGTTTCAACGATGTCCTGTTCCGCTTGAAAGTCGACTTGCATTGCCAACAACGCATCGACGTTCACTGAAAACGGTACGCGCCCGATCTGGTATACTCGATCCAAGAAGCGTCGCAGCGTTGCTCGAGTGCGGAACCCGTTGACCATGTATTCCAAAGACTGGTCAATATTGACGGTAAACGGAGACGGCTTAGCGACATATAAACGTGAAATACCGATTTTCTCTGGACGTTGTTCCGACCTCAATTGCTCAAGCATGCTGATGTTCTGTCTATCCTCAGCCAGCATGCTTTGGATGAACTCAAGACCATCCAAGGCCGATTTGGGTCGAGCATTTTCACCGTCAACCAACCCTTGGAGCGGCCAATTTGCCATTCCGTCTTGTAACGGATTCTTCGCATCCAATGGTAGCTGCCCTCGATCAATTTCATCGGGCATGTTTTCTGCATCGATTGCATCAGCATGATGTACGCCAGGCTCTGAATCGTCATCTTCGCCTGACAATTCGACAAGCTCTGCCTCGTCTACGTTCGCCTCGCCCTCGCTGCCAAGATTTGGGACAGTTATTTCTAACGCTGAATCTGCCTCGCGACCGTCGTCGGGATCAATCTCTGAATCTCGATCTTTCGTTCCATCTTCCTCATGGCTCACATTGTCTGATTGAGCAACAGGAGTGTCGGGGCGCGAGCCTGTCCACAGTGCCGCTACTGTTACGACGCCTGTAACCACAATCGCCAACAAGCCGAAGACAAGTAGAAGCCCTCGTTGGCGAAGTCGAGACTGCTCCGCCATCCACTGATTCGTCGGAAGGACGGCCGACTCTTGAGCGATTGATCCGCTCTGTTTCGCGCGGTCCGGTTTGGCCACAATTGAAGGTCCTGACTGGGCCGACGGCTTGACATTCACTGTGGCTACACGTTGGGCGGGTTGTCTAGCAATTGGTCTCTTGTGGACAATTTTCTGCCCAGCCAACAGGGCGTCAATTTCATCAAACTCGTCGCCGACCGTCGCGGGCTTGTTGCTCGTGGCTTGTTCTGTTGAGCTTGAAGAAAGAGCAGGATCGCCAGTGTGCGATGTAGCGGGTGATGAAGCTGAGGCGTCTTCACTAAGCTGCGGATGCTTCCAGTTTTTTGGAGCGACGACTTTGACCATGTTGCCGCATTTCGGGCACGCAAGAACTTGCCCTACCGATGACGGGTTCGTCACTTTAAGTCGAGATGCACATGAACTGCACACAATGACAAATGGGTCCATCGGCATATTCAAAGCTCTCTCCTATTCCAATCATCGCCATGCCCCAGCCACCGATGAACATTTTTGACCAAAGCACCACACCAAGTTGATCGTCCGAATCTATTGCGGGTTAGGAACAGAACTGCCTCAATGCTGGTATGGTAACCAAGTGATTCGTTCAAGAGCCAACTCCGTCAACTGTCGTCTTACAACTCCCCAGAGTTGATTTGGACCAAATGCATCATGCAGCAGACTCATATGGAAAAGCCTCGGTTGATGCGGCGAGCGAAAGCCCATTGAACGATTATCGTAAAAGAATGATTCTGAAAACATTCAAAGTCATTTTAGAACAGTAAACCGGCTTCCGTCAAATCAAGCCAATCAGCAAATTCCTGTTAAATCCCTCGTTAATTCCAAAGTACTTGATAAGTATGGATAACGATTTCAACACGTTTAACGATTATCGGTTGAGGACCGAGATCGAATCCGTCCCTAGGTTTTATTGTTTGGGGGATCGAAAATTCAAGGCAGTTTTTTGTTGACCTTGTTCGACTTTTTGGCTAATTTGGAAGTACACCGCCTATTTTCGTGCGTCTCATACTGAAATGAGATATCAGCTCAGATTGAAAATTTGGCGCTAGTTGCTTAACAGGAAAAGTGGTATATGCTGCGGCGTTCGATCAGATCATTATTGTTGCTTTGTTTCTTGTTGGGTGCGGTCGAGGCCAATGCTCAGGCATGGAAAACCGCAATCGGTTGGACTCAACTATTCAATGAAGTTGGTCCAGGCCTTGAGGATGGAACCGGTATTTCAGTTTTGCTTACTGAGGCACCCGTTGGCGGGAACTATATGCCCGATACAGCTCATTCGGAGTTCACAGGCAAGACGATTACAAATGGCAGTGGACCCAACAATACCCCAAGTGGACACGCGACCTCGATGGCTATTTCGTTTTTTGGTAATACCCAAAGCGTCGCTCCTGGCGTCACGAACATTACGGTTTTTGACGCCAATGATTGGATCAATACGAAGTTGAACTTTGCCAGCCAAGCAGATCCATTAGCGCATCCGTTCCGAGTCAGTAATAATAGCTGGATTGGGACTGGAACGCCGATAGAGGTCTTGGAAGATATTTCGCGACGCTCGGATTTTGTGGCCTTGCAAAATCAAATGACCGTCGTTGGTGGAACCAACAATGGCAGTACGAATCCGTTACCGCAATATCTCGCTCATACGTACAACTCGATTATCGTAGGGCGGACAGACGGTAATCACGCATCGGGACAGACATCCGCTTATGGCCCTCCGCGATTCCGCCCGGACATTGTGGCTCCTGCGGGAACCACAAGTCAGGCGACAGCCATTGTTTCGTCGGTTGCCGCGATGTTGCATCAAAAGGCTGCTGGTACCAATGCAGATCGCATCGACGTCATGCGTTCCGTAATTCTGGCTGGTGCAACTCGCGATTTGTTCCCCGGTTGGAATCGCACGTCAACACAACCCATGGATGCGGTTTTTGGAGCTGGCCAAGTCAATGTTTACAACAGCTATCACATTATCGATGCGGGAGAACAAGAGGGTTCGACTACGCCGCATGCCGCCGCTGTTTCCAATATTGGATGGGATTATCGTGAGGTAATTAATCCAGGATTGAACGACGCCGTCTATTACGATTTTATCGTGCCCAACAATGAAATTTGGCAAGATCTTACAATCGCATTAACCTGGAACATGTTGATCACGGATACAAATCCAAATCCTGCGATTTTCGCTCCAGTGGAGCAATTGGGGAATCTTGATCTTCATTTCTTTGAGACGAATACTCCTTTTTGGAATCTTCTCGATTCGAGTGTTGCAGTTGGAGGAAACGTTGAATTTTTGACGTTTGCCGCTTTGAATCCAGGTCAGTATACTTTGCGAGTTTCTTTGGCGGACGGCGACCTGAGTCGCGATTACGGTCTCGCGTGGACTAGCCGTATTTTTGTTATCCCGGAACCATCATTCGGAAGCGTGTTTATCGTTGTGACCACATTCATGTTGGCCCGTCGTCGTCGTCGCGGCGCTCAAATGTAAAAGATAGTTTAGCTCCTATGCGTTTTCTAGACTGCAAAGGGTTTCTGTTAGTCGACGGCTTATTTGAAATAACCGTCGACTCAGTTTTTCAATCGAATCAGCTTATCGATCTCTCTCCTGAATATTCCTTGTAATCGTTCACGGTCTGACGAAATAGATTGGTAATTTTGTTGGAGCGACCAAAGGTGTCAGAGGTGTTCCGATGTAGAGAACATGACTTAAAGGCATCCACTAATTCCAGTTGCAATTTATAACAAACTCGACCCGGGGACTCACAAGTTTTATAACGATTTGCTCCAAAAATTAACTCAATAACGACCCCAAATGAAACCGACTCCTCAAAACAGTTAAGTGCTTCCGAGCACTCAGCATCCGCACGTCAAACCGAAGCCGTAAACACGACCCAAGAGAAATCGCATGTTGGGGGCAATCGTCTGGGCTGGGATCTTTTCCTTATCGGGCATCCGCAACTTTTACGAAATCCTACCCTTTTGATCCAGATCAACGTCAGACCGTTGAAGTGTTACCGTTTTCAATATTCTAAATCAACTTCACCATCCGCCATTGCGCAGAGTGCATACCATGTGCGCAATCGGATGTTGCGATGGATCGCGTGAACTGAGCCATCGGCGAAACCAACGTTAACCACCATTGGGTGCTTGGATCCAAAACTGACCACATGCGAAGCGGTTGAATCACCCAGAAAAAATGCCTGCGTTTCGGGATCGAATACCTCGCCCCAAGGCGCGGCACCGCGTCCTCGGCCAAGTGCACCAAATACCCATGACTGTGCAAGTTTTCGTTCAAAGTTGTCAATGAAGCCAATCGTCTCTCCATAGATAATTGTATGGCTCAGCCCATCACGAATTTGCTGCAATCGAGTCTGTTGACGTGAACGAAACACGCCTGAGTAACGATTCATTTCGATCACTGCCGAGACTCCTCCAGAATGGGCTCCAGAGCATCCGATGTAGTTCGTTGGCCGAAAATCACTATTGTTCAATACGGCTGGAAGGTAGCCTTCACCGAAAAAAGAATCCTCTTGCCACAGAGTTACGGGCTGAATGCCAACGGAAATGTCGATATTTGTCTCGTCAAACGAATCGGATGGACAACGAAACACTGGTATATCTTCCCTTGCCATATCGACAACGGAACTCAACTCCCCAGGCCAAGGATGGATTTTTCCCACGCTTCTCCCTTCAATTGGAAACAAATCCTGTAATACCCGATTTTCCAAGTAGGGCAATAGAAATACCAGTGATGAAGTGTGTTGTGTTTTCCTCCAATAGAAGTCACTGCTTGAATCGTTGTGCCATTCATTAATCGTCAAATCCATTGGGATGTCGAAATTCAAACGAAAACCCAATGTACCCGGCGGAAACTTCTGATGTGTCGCCACAAATGTCTGAGCTGCCAGCACAAGTTGCCTCAGTTGGTTTCGGCATTCCAGCTGACGAGCTGATTCACGAATCGATTGAACGGCCGGAAATACCAATCCAAACATGAGACCAATAATGGCAATTGCCACAAGCAGTTCAATCAACGTGAATCCAGCCTTCAAATGCGATTTATGTTTGATCGAACTATCCAATTTCGAGCTGGTTTCAGAATTGCGAACAAAATAGCACCATAGCAAACCACTCGCTGCGGCAAGCGTCACTACGAAGCCGAGTGACTTAATTCCCACGGTCGACTCAACAGGGCCAAAACAACCACAATCGATCTTAAGCCCTCTCAAGACAGCCGAACTTTGAACGATCGTGAAAATTGAAAAGAGCCCGGTTGCAACGGCCGACATGCCTACTGGAAATATACGCAAGACTAGCCACACACCGGTGAGCAACTCGATTAACGGCAAGATACCGGCAACTAAAATCGCCGTTCTCAATGTGACCAAATCGTAACCCAAAATCGACTTAAGCAATAAAATGCCATAATTCGCATGAAACGAACCGCTTACGATAAGGACCGCACCGATGGCAATCCGCGTAAACGCTACTATGTTCACCATCAACTTACGTTTCATTGCGACCTCCAGCAAATTTCATTCGCTGCGAACATCGTTATCTCGATCGTCTACAAACTGAACACCCTGTGTCGCCAGAACTTGCATTCCACCACGAAAAATAACCACATCACGAAAACCAATCGCAATCAGGCGATTTGCGACAGTATTCGCCCATTGACATTTTCTACTGTTGCAGAAGACGACACATTTTGATGAACGATCCCAGTCTTTTACGACATCGAAAAATTCGTATGGTCGTGCGTCAATGGCAAGATTGACAGAGCCATCGACATGCGCAGCTTTGTAGGCATCTTTCGGTCGCGTGTCGATAACGTAAGCTCGGTTCTCCTGCAAACATTGCATAAACTCATCGAAAACAACAACGGGTGCCTGTTCTAAACTCTGTTGGCGATCCGCATAAATCCACCCAGCAATATTCGTGTTGCGGAAGATGTGTGTTTCATCGAAGATCCAAATCATGGCCAATATGATGGAAATAGATATTATGAACGAGGCAGTCATTCCGCGCTGCGACGAAACAAACTTCGTACTAATCACCCCGACGATAACGCAAGGCAAAAGTAGCACAAGATATTTGCCCCAGGCGTCCATTAATGCAGAAGTATCCGTCGGACCATCCATCCGCCTAATAGAAATACCCATCCCCCGCCAGTTTATCAATAGATCGCCACGTGGAACTCGAACAACTCTTCCCTCTTGAGCTTGGTCAAAAATCAAGGCCTTTCCGTCTTCGATTCCTAAAAACGTAATCCAATGCCCCGAGGGCGAGAGATCTTCTTCAACTAAAAGCAATACCGGATTGCGGCTTGATTTCAAAAAAGTCCAGTCGAGGTTCTTATATGAAGTTGGCACCAACCCCAACCTCGTTGCTGCCTGCTCAAGTTGGTAGCTACTGCTTCCGTAAACAAAAGAATCACAGAATTCTGGAACGAGCAAGTCGCTGATATTCACGTTTACATCATGAGCCTTCGCTGCCGCGACCAGCGCGTAAATTCCACAAGTTCCGCCTTGCCAACTATTCCGATCATAGTCGCTATGAAAAGACAAGCTGGCTTGCCCTATAAGTTGGCCGGGAAGCGCACTCCATAATGCCATCCCGATCAACCAGGCAATTCTTAGCTCATTTGTCGCCGGCGAAGATACCAAAACAAGCCCCCGAATGCCAATAATAAAGTTGCAATCACCACATAGTAAAGATAGCCAACAGACCAGCTCGGTTCGCGGAACCCAACGCCTCGAATTTGATCCAGCGAAATGCCGTCAACCGCCGTTACGAGCCTTCCGTTCACTAGTTTGAGCGGAATTCCAGATCGGTACGGTTGGACTTCCATTTCATTCGGTAGCTTCAGATGCACAAAAGATATTCGATTCGGATCCAAAACTCGATCATGCGGTTCGTGTTCTAAAACCTCCATCGACGTTAATTGATCCGCATTGTAAACATCTCGACTGAACTCATAAAGCCGAAAGGTCGCATACTGCGGAAACCCATGGCCATCATACCGGATCGGATACCAAATCGACTTATAGTGTGAACTAAGCGCAAAGCTGTTGTCACGAGGACGTCCGGAGCCCATGAATACCTTCTGCATTGTCTCGAGGCCTACCACATCCCCTTTACCCTTTTGGGCTTCAAAGTAAACGAGTCGATAGTCGTTGCCATTCCGTTCAAAACCGAAACGATAATTGCCCAATCCAGAAACTTCGCATGTAATCCCTATCAATGCGGTGCCATCAACTTCAAAAGTTTCAAGGCTTAACTGCGCGTTATCGGAATTGCAAATTTGCGAAAATCGCATAGCATCGTATTGGCTGTAGCCAAAAAGAATAGCGTGTTGCCTCGTCCCGATTTCCTCCGGATAATATTCTGGAACCGCAGTGGCTGAAATCACCGGCCTGTTTTCACGTCGTTCGGACCGCGTTTCACGTAGATCGAAACTAAACACCGGAGTATTATAGATTCCGGCAAGCACTCGCGTCTTTTTGCCATTGCTTTTTGCCGTGACAACATTTTCCCATTCGATGACTTGTACATTGCCGTCTTTGCTTACCCATATTTCTTCACGCTCGTGTCCCCAAACGATTTTTTTGTGGTCGGTAACTACTCGTCTACCATTAAAGCACGATTCATATTTACCAAGGGACTCGAGTAGCGTAGATAGATCTGGGTTAGTCTGAGCGGATAAAGGCATCGAGATTTGGAAAAACAGGTAAAATGTCAATATCGACAAATAAGTGATTGGGTTCATGGATGTCTCCCGCAAGTAGGCCACAAGGACTAAAAGATATGCCAACCCTCGACACAATCTCCATTGCTACCATCATCGTATTTAGTGCGCGCTGCACAGGGCAACCAACCGGCGCCTTCTTTCCAATAATTGTGGTCCGCACAATTTTCCCCATTTTCGACGGGTATATGGATCCAATGATAGGCGACTGTATAGGGTTGTCTAAACTTGTGTGTATTACATGTGTACCGGCCTGGAGCATTTTCCCAAATTGGCCACGGGCAATCCCACTCACCAAGGCGACCGGTACAAGGTTCGCCTCCGAATTTAAATTCAATCCCAATCGAACGGGGCATAACAGACGCAGAAGTCACCATTAAAACGATAACAGTGGAAGTGATCGACAAAAGTTGGCGTGCGGTTCACAGTATACCCTTTCAGAATCATGAAGCTCAGGTCAATTTACCTGCATCTTCGCATTTTAGCGGGGGGGGGGGGGGGGGGGGTGGGGGGGCAGATTTTGTAGGAGGGGACTTGAAGGGGGCATTTTGAGTTTTGGGGCCAAAAAAGGGCCAAAATCGG
>CALMEE010000048.1 GCA_937862885.1 uncultured Planctomycetaceae bacterium | reverse complement strand
AGACGCTATTATGGAGCCGCAGAATACGCTGAAGGACGCTGAAGTTATTGAGATGCTACGACTAATCATCTCGCTCTTCGTTCGTCACAAATCAGATTTGAAAGGACGGCAACGTCATGCTGACAACGCCTAACACTTTCTGCGCGCTTCTGCGATTTCCGCGGCCAATCAATAATCTTCAATTAAACTATCAACCGGAGACGCTATTATGGAGCCGCAGAATACGCTGAAGGACGCTGAAGTTATTGAGATGGTACGACAGATCATCTCGTTCTTCGTCCGTCACTAATCAGATTTGAAATGATGGCAACGTCATGCCGACAACGCCTAACACTTTCTACGCGCTTCTGCGATTTCCGCGGCCAATCAATAATCTCCAATTACATAATCAACCGGAGACGCTATTATGGAGCCGCAGAATACGCTGAAGGACGCTGAAGTTATTGAGATGCTACGACTAATCATCTCGCTCTTCGTTCGTCACAAATCAGATTTGAAAGGACGGCAACGTCATGCTGACAACGCCTAACACTTTCTGCGCGCTTCTGCGATTTCCGCGGCCAATCAATAATCTTCAATTAAACTATCAACCGGAGACGCTTTAATGGAGCCGCAGAATACGCACAAGGACACTGAATTCTTGTACCAACGAGAAAGCTACGCTATTCGTGGGGCTTGTTTCGAGGTTTACAAAGAAATGGGACCAGGTTTTCTTGAAGCGGTATATCAAGAATGTCTGGCAAAGGAGTTTTCACGGCAGAACATCCCGTTTATTGCTCAGCAACAACTCTCCTTGCAATACAAGGGTGAACCTTTGCTGCAATCTTATGTCCCAGACTTTATCTGCTATGACAAAATCATTGTGGAAATCAAAGGGACACGCGAAATCGCGCCTGAACACAAAGCACAGCTACTAAACTACCTGAAAGCGACCGGAATGAAATTGGGGCTTTTAGTCAACTTTGGTCATTATCCACAAATCCAAATTGAGAGGATGGCAAGGTCAGTCTAATGAAGTCGTGGAAAACGTAGCATAATGCGGATTGACAAAGACTGTGGTAGATTTCATTAACTAGGCCAACCTCGATGAACTCCCCTGCAAAGCCAGTGTGATCGAAGCTTACTTCAGTCTTGCACGAGCCGAGCAAGATCACATTAAATGGTTTCAGCGATTTGGTTCTTCAATGGGAACGGATGCTCTTCTCTCGTGACTTGGACTATGTCGCGATTGCTGAGAAGCGCTGTGCGGCTGGGTGGTCACATTGCCTCGCTACTGGTTGACCCACCCGATTGCTGGCCAGATTGACGATGGAATTTGCGATGGCGTCGGGTACTATTGCGGCAGAGCAGCGAACAGGAATCGCCACCAAGTGTGCGAAGGCCGTTGTTATCAATAACAACGCCTCTCGAACTCCGATCTTGTTGATCGTATCAACAAGCTACATCATATCGTAGGGATCCATGTCGATCACGACTTGCAATTCTTCGTGCTTTTCTTGTTCGGCATACAGCCGCTCCATGACACGATAGAGGGGCTCATATTGTGCGGCTTGTGCAAGAAAATGGTAGCGAAACTTCCCCCGCAATTTTCCCAGGGGCGCCGGTGCTGGTCCAACGATTTTCACTTCGTCTTGAGTAGCCAGCGAGCGGGCACGTACGGCGAGTGACTGTGCAAACGCTTCAACCAATGCCTGTTGATCTCCTCTGACGACAACCCGCGCTAACTGTCCCGCCGGCGGATAATGGAAATCAGTGCGATTCTCCACCTCTTTCGTGGAAAATGAGATATAGTCATGATTGGCGGCCGCCACAATCGCGGGATGATCTGGGCAAAAAGTCTGCACGATCACCTCTCCACCTTTTGGCCCTCGACCGCTTCGCCCGGCAACCTGCGTGACCATCGTAAACGTGCGTTCCGCGGCTCGAAAATCCTGCAAGTGCAATGACGTATCGGCATTGATGACCCCAACCAGAGTTACATTGGGAAAGTCAAGCCCCTTGGCAATCATTTGCGTGCCTAGCAAGATGTGAGTTTCGCCCTCGTGAAAACTTGCCAGAGCGGCTTCGTGACTGCCAGGTCGAAGCATAGTGTCTGTGTCCATGCGCGTAACTTTGGCATCTGGGAACCGCGCTTTAACCTCCTGTTCTAATTTCTGCGTACCGATTCCCGAAAAACGAATGGCTGGACCATGGCAACTGGGGCAACTAAGGGGTGTCGGTTTGTTAAATTCGCAATAGTGGCACATCACAAGCTCTTTGTCTCTGTGATGCGTCAACGGAATCGCACACTCGTCACACGCTTCTACGTGTCCACAAGTTACACACTGCACGTAAGTCGAATAGCCGCGTCGATTAAGCAATAAGATAACCTGAGAACCGTTGTCGAGTGCTTGCTGGATGGCACTGTTCAGCGGTCGGCTAATGGCCGAAGCCCGCGTTCCCGCCGTCATTTTCTGCAATCGCAGATCAACAATCTTAACCGGGGGAAGTGGCCGATCAAGGACTCGTTGACCGAGATGCAAATAAGAAAAACGACCCTGCTGTGCTGCTTGCCAACTTTCGAGTGCCGGAGTTGCGGACCCAAGCACCAACGGTATTTTTTCATGTTGTGCCCTCCACACAGCCACGTCTCGCGCATGATAACGAGGTGACTTGTCCTGCTTGAACGAGGCGTCATGTTCTTCGTCGATCACAACCAATCCAAGTTTTGGCAGCGGTGCAAAAATCGCGCTTCGTGCACCCACGACAACCTGTACGTTA
Organism: uncultured Planctomycetaceae bacterium; assembly: GCA_937862885.1. Classification (GTDB taxonomy): domain Bacteria; phylum Planctomycetota; class Planctomycetia; order Pirellulales; family Pirellulaceae; genus CALMEE01. The sequence continues at coordinate 30,473 of CALMEE010000048.1, read as the reverse complement.
CCTTGTGCGATCTGCCGCCAATGCCAAGCGCGTTGTGGACCCGTCAAATTGCTATGCAACACGGCAACTCGTTCGAATCTTGCTCGGAAACGCCGTCTAGTTTGCGGTGTCAAACTGATTTCCGGAACCAGGACGATAGCTTGCCGACCAAATTTAATTACCTCTTCAATGGCCCGAATGTAAATTTCTGTCTTGCCACTTCCGGTAATACCGTGCAACAAAATCGGTTGAAACTCAGCCTGATGAATGGCCGCGAATATTGTGTCGAAAGCCGACTGTTGTTCCGCATTGAGAACGACTAACTGAGCCGCTTCTTCCGCGGGAATCGCAAAATCATCCTTTTCGATGGTGCGAGTTGTGGCAATCAAAACGCCATGTTTTTGTAATGTAGACACTGGACCTGCAGTGCATTGCACGGCTTTGGTCAGATCCGATATCAACATCGACCCACGCTGTTGAAGCAAGTTAACGATGCGTTGATGCAGTGGACTGAGTTTCGCTTGCAAGCGACCGCTGATAAACTCCTGGGATAGGCCGACCATGGCGACGTCGCGCAGATTCGCTTTGGACCGCACGCCCGCAGGAATAATTGTCTCGATCGTCTTGCCCAGCGGGCAAAGCCAGTGTTGACTGATCCACGCTGCCAGCGCGAGCAGGCTTCCCGGCACCAACGCGTCTCGGTCGATGGTTTTTAGGATCGGCTTGAGGCGGTGGAAAGGGATACTCTCTTGAGCAAATGCATCGCTGCGTATGATCCGCAAACAATAGCCTTCCAGCTTGCGGTTACTTCGTCCAAACGGGACGATGACCCGCATGCCTTCACGGAGTTTTTCCTGCAACTCGTCTGGAACCAAAAAATCGTAAGGACCATAAGGGGCTTGCGCAAACACCACCCGTGCCACAACGCGGTTCGGTTGATCGTCCAATATCCATGGAGGTGGAGTCGTGTCGAAAAGTTGCCCCTGTTTACTCATCGATCTTGTTATCGTTTAGCCGCTTGCTGCAATTGTGATTCAATGGGAATATGCCACACCTAAGGAAATTGGCGTTGGTGAACATCAGGGAACATCACGACACATCCGCCAACTCAGCTGAACTTTGTCAAATTCCCCAACGGGCAACTCCAAAACCTTGTCTTGGCACAGCCCTAAACTACTGACGGGATAGACTTGGGGGTCTCTGGTTGGCGTCACACGGACTACACGTTGTTACGCACGTGACTTAACCACGGACACATGCTCATGCCGTGGAGTCGTGCTCAATCGCGCTGCCTGCAAATGACCCGACAAGAGCATTGTAACAGTTTCGAAACGGGCGTGTACAAACGACCGCGTTGTTTTTGGCTGGTTCATCCCATTCACTTGAATAGAACAAATCATTTGATAGGAAGTCGAGCCGGAGCGGGTTAGAATCCTTGGCACACTTTTTGTCGGTCAGGTCAACTTGCTGGAAGAAGCCCTTTACAACCGTAAACGTAAAGGGCTTCTGGGTCGCGCTCCAGCATTTAAATTCCCATGGTTGGTCGGTTACTTGGCTGGCTCAGGGATTTTGCCACCGGGCAGCCGCAGCCCGCGCTCTCGAGCTTGCTCAAAAAACTCGGGAACACGCTGATCGACGAACTCAGATAGTTTCGGATAGATTTCGGCGTACATCTCCTGAGCAATTTCAAATGAACGGCGATGCGTTTGTGTCGGAGCAGACAACGAATAGCTCGAGCTGGACGCCGTATAATAGCGTTGGCGAATCGAGGGTTGCGCATCATGACCTACCTGTCGCCTTAGCGAACCATCTCCGAAAAATTCATTGGACAGCTTTGTATATTCCCGCTTCAATGCGACGAGTTGCGACGATAAGTCCTCATGAGGCTCATCGAATGTTTGCAATGCCGTCTCGATTTGAACAAGCTTTTGATTGGTATCATTCATTGCTCCTTCCGCAGCACTTAGTTGATGGCCGAACTCTTGAACCCGGTTAAAGTAGTCGATGAGTTCGTTTCGATCCTCCACTAACATCGATGGTTCGAACACCGCGACGACCTCGAAAGAAACAGCCTCTTGCAAAACCTCTGAACTGCCATCAGCCGCAACGCGGTCAACCGAGACGGTGTAGATTCCTGGAGCAACCTGGGTGTTGACGCGGTTGTACAGGTTCCAGGTGATTCGCTGCAAACCTGCATAGACTCCCGAGTTAAGTCGGCTCACGATGTTTCCCGCATCATCGCGGATCGTAAATACGAGCTGTGGTTGGATTTCCAATTGTTCATTCAAAAGATCCTCGATTGATGGTAACGGCACCGGTTTACCCGCCTCTTTTTGGGACTTTTCTGCATCGAGTCGCTTGCGATTTAGCGACTTAAACTCGTGCTTGTTGTAGAAGGTAAAGGTCGCTCCGTATGGCGGGTTCTCGGCGACATAAAAGGCGTCACCTTGAAACCCTTTGGTGCCGCCTAAGAAGTCCGCTTGAGGAAACTGACGAGCTGATTTTACCGGGAACAGATGAAAATCCTGTTCAACCAAGAGTTGGGCATCCAATTCCCTTAGTGGAGAGTAATCGCTCATGACGTAAATACCTCGCCCAAACGTCGCGGCGACCAAATCGTTTTCGCGACGTTGAATTTCCAGATCTCGCACCGAAATTGTCGGCATGCCATGCGAAAACTTGAACCAGTTTTCACCACCGTCGACCGTTGCAAAAACGCCAAATTCTGTGCCCAAAAAGAGCAAGTCGGCCATTTCGTGGTCTTGGATAACACGCCAACAGAGATGCCGCTCAGGAATGCCATTGACGAGCATCTTCCATGTCGTACCGCGATCTGTGCTTTTCATAAAATACGGGCGATAGTCACCATATTTATGATGATCGAAACAGACAAAGACGGTATCGGCGTTGTGATGACAGGCTTTGATATCGTTGACGAATGCGAATTCTGGCAAGCCGGAAATCAAATCGATGCGTCGCCAAGTCGCACCTCCGTCTTCAGTGATTTGGATCAGGCCATCGTCGGTTCCCACGTAAATCAGATTCTCGTCCAGCGGTGATTCGCCAATAGCGGTGATATTGCCGTATTCACTCATTGCGTAAAGATCAAACGAGTCTCCAATGGCCCAGTACTGATTCATGATGGGGAGCGTGAGCCGATTGAGTTGCCGGGACAAATCCGGGCTGATTGTCCGCCAGCTATCTCCTCGATCATCGCTGCGATGCAACATTTTCGAGCCGAAGTAGAGTCGTTGATGGTCATGGAAGCTGATTTCGATGGGCGCATCCCAATTGAATCGCAGCGCAGTCTCTCCCTTTTCTGGTTGGGGACGGATGTCGACCGATTCTCCCGTTCGCCGGTCGTATCGCCGCAAGTAACCTTGTTGACTCTCGCCATAAATGATGTTGGGGTCAACCGGATCAATGGCGCAATCGTGACCATCACCGCCGATAATCATACGCCAATCACCATTGGCAATTCCCTGGATCCGATTCGTGGCGGTTGGACCATATTGGGTGTAATTATCCTGGGTTCCACCCACAACATTGTAGAACGGGAAATCGTTATCAATCGCGATTTTATAGAATTGCGTCACTGGCAAATTGGCTACGAATCGGTACGTCTTGCAGCGATCATGAGATACGTAGATGCCACCGTCGCAGCCAACAATCACGGTGTCCGGATCATGTGGATGAAATGCAATCGCATGGTTATCGACATGTTTATTGTTGTTGTCGACACCTTGGAATGTTGCGCCGCCGTCGTCGCTGCGGCCGAGGTAAACATTCGCATGATACAGTGAATCGAAGCGATGCGGATCACACCAAATCTCTTGATAGTAGTGTGGTCCCGTGCCACCACTAACATAGTCGCTCATTTTTCGCCAACTTGCTCCGCCGTTCTCGCTGCGGTAAATTCCACCTGTGCGATTTTCTTGCTCGATCGTGGCGTAAACGACGTCTGATCTCTGTGGAGAAACGGCCAACGAAATTTTACCCTTGTTTCCGCCGGGAATTCCGTTCGTCAACTCGGTCCAATTCTCGCCGCCGTCCAGCGACTTATAGATGCCTGATTCTGGTCCGGTGGCCATGAGTGCCCACACGGTACGATGTTTTTGGTACAGTGCCGCATACAACACATTGGGATCCTGCGGATCGATAACGACGTCGGTAGCCCCTGTGAATTCGCCACGGCTTAAAACCTGCCGCCAACTCTTCCCACCATCAACGCTCTTGTAAACGCCTCGTTCACCACCGGAAGACCATAGCGGCCCTTGTGCCGCAACAAAGATCGTGTTCGAATCGTTGGGATGCACGACGATTTTTGCGATATGTTCCGAATTCTTGAGACCAACATTTTTGAATGTGGCGCCGCCGTCGTTGCTGAAATAAATCCCATCGCCGAAGCCGCAATGTCGCCCCGCCACATCCTCACCAGTGCCCACCCAAATATTGCTCAGGTTACTAGGGTCGATGCTGATACAGCCTATCGAGTACGATCCATACGAGTCAAAAATCGGTGTCCACGTTGTTCCCGAATTCTCGGTCTTCCATACGTTGCCTGAACCGACGGCGACGTACCAGACGTTTGGATTGGCAGGGTTGATAGCGATATCGGCAATGCGACCCGACATGAGTGCCGGCCCGATGGAACGAAACCTTAACGCTCCCAGTTGGTTGCCGTCGATTCTTCCATCTTTTCGCGCGAGTTGTTGATCGCTACTAGCCGGAGTTGGTGCAGGTTGATCCTCTTGAAAATTCATTGCGCTGGCGCCGGATTTGCCTGCGGTGGCCAAGCCGACTGCGGAGCTGATGAGTAAGCCAAAAAATAGCCTTGCAAGACGCTTCATTATCATGTCCAAACAAAGGTATACTGATCGTAAATACAAACAAACTGAGACCAATGGCGGCGGTCCGCTTGGAGAGCAATTCCGGCTGGAGTATTGCCGTCGCCACGAGATTCTAGCCAAGCTTAATTTTGATTGGAGAGTATAGATTCGTCCAACGTAATCGAGCCGACTCGTTCTATTTTTTTTGAAGATTGTCGACTGAATCACGCCCAAAGTACTTTTCCACAATCCATGCAGGTTGCCACGGATCGGGCTTTCGTTCGCGCCCCGTCAAGTCGATTTCGCCTGATTGCGGCTCCGCAACCGATAGAGGGTGTGTGTCTCCGCTTTCCTGCTGTAATCGTTCCAGCAACGAATACAAGTGTGCGACCTTGGTGCGATGCAACTCGTGTTCAGACGCACCGAGATCAAACATTTCGTCGGGATCCTTTTCCAGATCAAACAGTTGGGTGCGATTAATTCGTGGATAGCGAATTAACTTCCACCGCTGATCGCGCACAGCGCGCATGCTCTCCCCATAACACGTAAACAACTGAGCACGCGCATCGGTTGAATCGCCTCGCAAGATCGGCACTAAACTGCGGCTGTCTACATCTGCAGGAACAGAGATCGAAGCAAACTCTAACAGGGTCGCGAATAGGTCATGCAGGTAAATCAGCGCATCGCTGCTGCCGTGTTGAACCCCAGGCCCAGCAATGATTAACGGTGCTTTCATGCTGTGATCATACAAATTTTGTTTCCCCAACAAACCATGGCTCCCGAGCGCTAATCCATGGTCTGCCATGTAGATGATTATCGTTCGCTCAGCTTCGCCAGATGCCTGTAGGGCATCCAAGATTCGGCCAACTTGCGCATCGAGGTGCGAGATCAAGCCGTAATAGTCGGCCAACTGTGCCTGCACCAACTCTGGTCGACGCGGCCATTCCATCAAGGCCTCGTCACGCACCATCAAATCGCCGTTATCAAATGGATGCTGTGGCAAAAAATTTGGGGGGACTCGCATTTCATGTGGTCGATACAGGCGATTGAAATTTCCTGGCGACATGCGAGGGTCATGTGGAGCCGTGAACGCGACGTAACAAAAAAACGGTGTTTCGCTTGGGCCGCCAGCATTGCCGTCGCTGCGACGGGTCCGTTCATTCAGAAACTCGATAGCGGCATCAGCAAACAGCTTGCTGGAAAAATGAGATCCAGTCACGCTTTCGCTAAATGATTTGTCATGCGGATCCATTTGCTGCACAGGGACTTCTGCATGATTCGACATTCCGCCAAACATGATATTGCGGCCCAGCGAAAAACTCGCGGCAAACGAATCTCTTCCATTGTGCCACTTGCCAGTTGCAAACGTTTCATAACCATGTTCGCCTAAGATTTGTCCAAGGGTTCGGTCGCCTTGCAAATTCAGGTTGACATCTGACAGACGAAATAGAGATTTGCCAGCATGAAGCATCGCGCGGCTAGGTATGCAGACGGCACCATGCGGCGAACCAAAACAATAGGCGTTTGTGAAATGGAAACCCTGATTGACAAGTCGATCAATGGAAGGAGTCTTGATCAAGGGATTTCCAAGCGCATGAATCGTGTCGCAACGCTGATCATCAGCGAACAACAGCAGAATGTTCGGGCGATTTGGTTTACCCTCTTGCAAGCGTGTTTGCTGGGTAATGCCCAGATCCATTGGCAACAACGAAGCCAAGACGAGAAATCTAATTATTGAGCGGATACATGTCATGGAAGCACTCTTGGATTGGATAATTCAAAAGAACGGGTTTGGAGGCAGTTGAGCCCGAAGGGAACAATTGTTTTTAACCTGTTCGATTCTGCTGTCAAGAAAAATCGACGAGTTTTCTTGGATTTCGTGATCGCTCAGACCATCGGCTACTACGATTTCGATGTTGCGATAGCCATTTTTCAATAGACAATTTTGTCCGGCTTTGAAGTTTTTTTGGATCGGTGATGATGTGCGAAACGCTGATGCCTACCCGAACAGAGGCTACTGCTTGTTACGCGAACAGCTCTGGAATCACATCCCCTTCGCAAATCGGCATCGGTCGTCCAATGGGCGTGGAGAACTCCTGTTCGTGATCAATGCCAAGCGCATGCAGGATGGAAGCGTGGACGTTTTCGATTGGTTGAGGATTTTTGATGTCTTGCAGTCGATCCGCGGAATCTCGTTTAGGGTGGGGATTGGTTTCTCCAATCACGCGACCACCTTGTATCCCGCCCCCGGCCAGGGCAATGGAAAATCCGTGTGGCCAATGATCGCGACCACTGGCGATATTCATGAAGGGAGTGCGTCCAAACTCACCTGCACATACAACAATTGTCTGGTCAAGTAAATCACGTCTTTGCAAGTCGCGAATCAGGGCCGCCATGGCTGGATCGAGCACGCTGATCCGTTCTGCTTGAATTTGATGATTGTTGGCATGGGAATCCCAACCGGGAAGAGTTACCTCGACGCAGCGAACACCGGCTTCGATCAATTGAACAGCCGCTAAACAGCCGCGACCGAATGGCGCATCCCCGTACGCGTTGCGCTCGCTGGCAGCGACGCTGCTGATATCGAAGGCTTTGAGTTGCTCCGACGACATCATATTCAGGGCAGCATCTAAATGTGGCGCGTTGAACTGGCGCGAGGAGAGCGCATTCAGTTTTCGCAAGTCGCCCACGCGACGTTGAAATCGTTGGTCGTCTACGGGTGCTCGCACATCGGGAATTGGTCTAAGCGGATCACCGATTTTGAACGCATCGTATTCGTTTCCCAAAAACCCTCCTCGCGCCGGTGCACTTGCGGCAAGTACCGAAACGTGTCTGGGGATATCGACGACTCCCTGATCCTTTTGGCGAAAATGGTGACAAACGACCGAGCCAATTGCCGGATGCACTAACGTGGGGTCGGGTCGATAACCTGTTTTGACGTTGTAGATGGCGCGTTCGTGATCTCCCTCGCGCGACACGACGCTGCGGACAATCGCGAAGTGTTCCATTAATTCCGCCGTCTGCTCTAATCCCTCTCCCAGTTGAATCGTGTTGACGCTGGTGTTTCTCGCCTTCGAGCCCGCTGCGATTTCCGTGCCTGGATGGGGGTCAAACGTTTCGAGTTGGCTGGCGGCTCCTTCCAACCAGAGAATGATCAGCGAGCGTGGGCGCTTTCTACGGTTTTGCTCTTCCGCCCGGGCCAGTTGGTGAGCAACAGGAGTCAACCAAGAAATGCCACTGAATCCGGCAACTTTCAGAAGTGTGCGCCGATTGAAGTGCTCGTTACTCCCGCAACCAACTAATTCACAGTGGCTCAATTGATTTTGAGATTCATTCATGATCGGTTCAGTTTGTATTGGTGTTTAGATTGTGTTCTCGGTGGTGACGTCAATAGTTCCATGAAAACTCGCCGCCGTTAATCAGGGTCCAGTAAAGATCTTCGATTGCGGCAATTCGCTCTTCACCACGCAATCCACTGAGCTGTTGACAAAAGTGCATCCGTTCCTGTTCCGTAGGGGGACGGGTCAGCGTTGCTAGAAATGCGTTCGTAACGATCGTGGTCTCATCAGGCGAAAGTCGCGCGGCTTGTTGAGGCGCATTGAAACCCTGGGTTAATCGGTCTTGAATCATCTCCCCGTTCATCATCAGCAATTGCTGAGTAACGGTGCTGCAGGGAGGGGCTGACAGTTCGTCTTCACCCCAATCACCGAACCGCTCTACAAACTGTTGCTCCTGTCCAAACTTGGCCAGCTGAAGCAAGATACTCGCGGACGCGTCAATCGTTTGTAATGATGTTGATTGGATAATTGAACCCGCAACCTGTTCAGGCCGTAATGAGCTGGTTGGAAACACAGCCCACAGCCGACGATGTTTGCTAGTAATTTCAAAGTTCGCATTGCTGTCCAGGCGAAACACTTTGGTCCCAACGATCACTCGGATCAAGCGGTGCAGATCGTAGCCATGTTCCACAAAATCATCGACCAACAATTCTAGCCCGGGCGGAAACGGGCCGTACAAGGGCAAATGATCAATGGGCTGAACCAGCGGCTTGCCACATAGGATGGCCCACACGCGATTAACGATTGTGCGGGCAACCGGGCGGTTGTCGCGGTGGGTCATCCATTCCACTAATTGCTTACGTAAGCTGTCATTGGACACAACCAATGAACCTCCGTAAGGTACGGCGGCGGCAACGGATGTAGCCTCGTCATCGCCTAAGTACTGATAACGGTAAGCTGGTGAGTGCAGCGTATCTCGAACGCCTCCAATATTGTTTTGTACCTGCGCGAAGAACGCAGCCAATTCATGAAAGTTGGATTGCACGCCTCCTTGCAAGTGCTCTGCATCTCCGAGCGCGACGTTGCCCAAAAAATCATCATGGCACTGTAGGCAATCCATGCGAATTCCTAGAAAAGCCCGCGAAGTGCGCCCAGCCAAGCGAATCGGGTCTGGTTTACCTGTTTCGACATCGATTGTCGCCGTTATAAAGTTGACTGCGGGCGAGTCGGTCCATAGCCCATCCCCTGCCAGGAGTTGGCGGATGATTTGGTCGTAGCCGACATTGCGATAGAATTGATCGCTCAGCCAATGCACAAAGCGACGACGGCGAAATACAATAAATGGTCCGTCGTCGACACCCACATAGATGCGGGCGAAACGTTCAGCGAGGTAATCACTACAGCGTCGATCCTCAAGCAATCGCGAAACCCACCAATTGACTTGTTGCTCACGCGGCAACTTCTCAAGGACGCGCAGTTCTTCCAGTGAAGGGATCGTGCCGATCAATCCCAGCGAAATCCGCCGAATCACCCGAAATGTGTCAACCTCGTCAGCACACGACAAACCTTCATTTTCCCAACGATCTGCGTACTCCTTGTCAATCGCCGTTATCAGCGCGGCGATTTTCGGCTGGTGATACCAATTTGAACGATACGTGCGAGGAACAGAAACTCGAGGTTGCGGCCAGAGCGAATAAACCACCGCACACAATCCAACCGAAAATACAGTCCAAAAGAACAGGTACTTTGTGTGCGGAGATTGAGTGAACATTTTCGGTTCCGAAGATCGTTATCGCCGCGAATTCTGGTTGCAAGTCTGCGTTGTCATCGATCAGGATTCGCAGGAACTGACTGCGTTTGCTGTGCTCGTCCGACATCAAAGATGATACCTGCCGATTGTTGCCGAAGTTTCTGATTTTCTGGGAAAATCGAAAAAGTTGATATGTTGTCGGTCAGTGATCATCCATCGTTCGATGCGAGTTACTAAATGTCGACTTCCATGATTTTGTATTATGATTCTTGAAGCGGTAGCTCGGAATATCGGGTACAGTAGAAAGTCTGGATTTAAAGAAATTTCGACTGTTGGTGCCGCAGAAATGTTGCGACGTTTTATCTTTTGCCGCAAGCCTTTCAACAACTTGCAGTAAGGCTGCCACTCTTGGGCACTGCACGATGGTCATGCCGGAAAATCCTGAATGTCGTTTCACCTCTGCCTATGGAGTCAACTCACACTGGCAGCCAGCGAAGAGCTTCAATCACGATAGCCGTCCCCATGGATTCCAATCGCTTAGATGAAAGCGTCGAGCTTGATCCTGATGTGGTTGATGCAGCCATCATCATTGCGGACGAGATCATCGTTGCCAGTTTCGTCGATACGATCGTCCCAGAAAATTTGGACTTGGGACAATACTCACCGAGCGATGTGGCAAACATTGCAGATCGAAGACCGAAAAGTTGGCCGTTTAGACTTTTGGCCGCCACAAGTTGGTTTTGCAGCCGCCTTTTTGGCATCGTTAGCATGATTGTGATTCTGGCAATACTGGCTAGTATTCCCCTCGCGCAACTGCTCAGCTTCGGATACTTGTTTGAAGTTGTCGGGCGCGTGGGGCGGAGTGGGCATTTTGCTTCGGGATTCGTTGGTTTAGGAAAAGCATCGAGAATCGGTGGTGCGGTGCTGGGTACCTTTCTTTGTTTGTTGCCGATTCAATTCCTATCGGTGGCTTGGTACAACGCTTGGATCATTGATTCGAACAGCACCCAAACGTATGTACTTAAAATCCTGCAAGTTGCGGCGGTTGCCTTGATTCTTCCCCACATCATCGCCGCCTGGTTTTGTGGTGGCAAATTTCGCTATTTCATTTGGCCACTTCTCGCTCCATTTTCATTATTTATATGGGCTGCACGGCAACTGACGGCGGTGCCCGCGCTATACCGGATTCTCTCGACGGCGACCGATTGGTGCGCGCCGGGCCTAGCCGAAGACATTTCCGGCGTAAAGCCATTGCAGGATTGGTTTCTACCAGCGATCGTGATTCATCACGGGATGAAGCCGGGGCGCATTGCGTTGGTCGCACAACGACTATGGGATTTTTTTGCTGGTCTCCGGCTCTTCCACTACTTTAAAATGGGGCTGCTCGGATTTGTAGGGAGCTTTCTTTGGTTGTTCGGGCCTACAATGTTGTTGATCGGATCGACCATGTTGATTTCAGATATTCGCTTATCACCTGGACAATTAGCTGTCATCGATTTGCTGTTGGCGATGGTGGCATTGACGTTTTGTGCGGTAGTGTTCGCCGTGTTGCCCGCGATGCAGGCAAGGTTCGCCGTTACGCAGAGAATGACGGGGTTTTTTGAGTTCGGTGACGCTCTGCGGGCGGTGCGTGGCGCACCGATCCTGTATTGGTTGGCGGTTGTACTCATGTTTTTGTTGGCCGTACCGTTACTCTTGTTGAATATTGAGCCCATACCGCAGCCGTTGATGTGGATCCTGGCGGTCTTTTTCGTGGTACTGATTTGGCCAGGCAAAATATTCCTGGGCTACGCATATGGGAAAGGCGCGTTGCGGCAACAGCCGCGTCGATGGTGGTTTTCCATTCCGATCCTCGGCTCGCTGTTGCCGATTACGTTTCTCTACGCGTTTCTTTTGTTCTTCTCTCGTTATACCGCTTGGAATGGTGCGTGGAGTCTTTTGGAGAATCAAGTGTTTTTGCTCCCAATTCCTTTCTGGTTAGCAACGTAACCATTTATTCGTCCCCTATCGACTCCGCTGGACGTGCGCTCTACGCCGAAGTTGCCACAACACAGGATGTTGAAACGGCAACTCTTGTTTTTCGGCTGCGCTCCGCCGCTGTAAACAAAGGGGGAACGCTACGCACATTGATGCTCAAGCGTTGTCATGATCCATCTAGAGAATCAAATTTGATGGCAGTAACTCCCAAATAATCCGGGGGACTCGTTGATATTGAGATCCTCGAATCCGACACTTGGAATTCGCAGTTCAATTCATTAAGATGATCTCGGTCAAATGAATCAGTTACGGTCGCAGGTTTTACACAACCGCACGACGTCTGAAGTCGTTACAATAGCAACACCTCGTGTGGAAATCGAGGATATCATTAATTCTTAAGATTATTTGTTTTTGGGCAAAAGCTGTTGCTTGCCATCAAACGGATTGACATGACGAACCAACAGCGCGAATCATTGATTGGTCAGACCGCGGAAGTAGCGGGTTACCTGCATGTGCTCGCATCCTATCTGGAGGTCTTGCGCCGATTTGGTGTTACCCATCTGCCTTGTCCGAAATCCGTCACAAAGGATCCTGTTTCCTACACGGCAAATGAAATGATAACGCTACGGATGAAGGAAGAGGCCGCAGCGATAACTTTGACGTCTGAACGTTCGGTCAGCATCGGCTTACGTTCGGTCGACGACGAGTTGAAAGAGGCTACGGCGATGAGTGCTCGCAAACAGAAGAGCGATTCCGATTCGGCATCCCGCTTGGCAGTGATCGAGAAGGAAGTTGCCGTTTGCAAAAAATGTACGCATCTTGCCCAAGCTCGGCACAACACGGTTTTTGGCATGGGCAATCCCCGTGCGCGACTCTGTTTCGTTGGTGAAGCGCCAGGTGCTGAAGAGGACAAACAAGGAATTCCGTTTGTCGGTCGCGCCGGACAATTGCTGGATACGATACTCGGGGCCTGTAGGTTGTCTCGGTCAGACGTGTATATCCTGAATACCATAAAATGCCGACCACCCAACAATCGTAACCCCAACGAAGAAGAAATTCGCAATTGTTGGGGATATGCACTGCGACAACTCGAAGTATTGCAACCAGAGTTCATTTGTTGTTTGGGAACCGTGGCCGCGCAAACGGTGTTAAAGACTTCCGAGTCCATCGGCAGGTTGCGTGGGAGGTTTCACGCATTTGGTGAAATCAAGGTAATTGCCACCTATCACCCAGCTTATTTGCTGCGCAACCCAGAGGCCAAAAAGCATGTATGGGAAGACATGAAACAACTGTTGCGCGAGATGGGAACCCCCATCGACTGACAAGATCGTGAGGCAGTCTAAGCAGCCAAGCGGATAACTGAATTCCGATTCGGCGTCTTTTTGATCGAGCGATTCGTGTTTCTTTTGGTAAGTCTACCGCCAAGTTTCTGGCGCCAGCGTGAGTGTTGCAGCCATCGAGTATTCCTTGTTTCAGAGCGGGCATTGTGCCCCGTGAAAGGCTGGCCATGGCCGTTAAATCCCGAAAAAACCGCACAATGACGGTGGAATTGCGGCTTAAGTGAGGCTGGTTGGAGTAACGCTAAAACCGGCAAGAATGCTCTGAACCGCCGCTTAAATTCGCCGATGTTACGAATTTCTGTGATTTTGTTGCTTAATCCGATGTCGGCAATTAATATTGATGTAGGGTTCCGACGAAACATCCGACAATTTTTGTAGCAAGGATGGTTCGTAACACGATTTTGGGGCAATTAAAAATTGAACTGGAGCCTATTCTTTTGGATACATTTCATCCGAATGATTTCGGCCTTGTGGAGACAACAACTAATGATAACTCGTTCTGTTCACGCGCTAAAATTGGCCACCCTTTGTTTCGGTATGGCCGTCGCATTGACTTTGTCAGCTAATGCTCAAGTTTTTCCTCCGCCCGCCGGCGTTGAGGTCGATGCTTCGGGCATTCTAAAAACTCGTGTTTATGCCGATCCTGGTGGTGAGCTGACCAAGATGCGGATACGGGCAGCTAAAGAACAAATCGATGCTGACCTGCAGAAGCCAGCCGACCTGCGGATGGTGTCGTTGCAACGACTTGAAGCATCCATCAAGGATCGATTGAATCAGGGGTTACCCCTCACCGATGACCAAAAGAACTTAGCTGGTTTGACCGCAGTATCGCACGTGTTTTTTTACCCAACGACACAGGACATCGTGATCGCTGGACCAGCGGAAGGATACTTTACGGATTTGGCTGGTCGAGTTGTTGGCATCAACTCAGGCAAACCTATTTTGCAATTGGAAGATTTGGTCGTGGCCTTGCGCGCCTTCCCGCCCACTGGTGAAAGCGTCAAAGTCATCGGCGTCTCGATCGATCCAACTCAGGAAGGTTCACGTCGCTTGCAAGAGACAGTCAACGCGTTTCGCGGTCGGTTTCCTGGAAATGCAGAACTGTTGACACAGACCCTACGTGAGGCATTGGGAAATCAAGTTGTGACCATCAAAGGGGTTTCGCCAAAAACTCGTTTCGCGCAAGTCTTGGTTGAGGCCGATTACCGTATGAAACTCATCGGTATTGGCTTGGAATCTTCACCCGTCAATTTCAAGACTTATATCGATTCCGCACGACCCAATTCCAGCAACTCCAACCAATTACAACGATGGTATTTCGTTCCCGATTACCACACAATCCAAGTAAGCGAAGATGAACTTTCCATGGCGTTGGTTGGCCAAGGTGCAAAGCTGGTAAGCGCCGATGAAATTGTTAATTCCGATGGTTCACGAGCATCAACGGCTAGTGTGAGTGGTGCCAGCAAAGCCTTCACGGGTAACTTCACCAAGAATTTCCCTAAGATCGCTGAGAAATCACCGGTGTTTGCTGATTTAAAGAACATGATTGATCTGGCCATCGTGGCTGCCTATATCCAAGACATGAACTACTACGAGAAATCGGGTTGGGAAATGGCTTTGTTCGGCGATGAAAACAAAATTCAAACGGAACGCTTTCACGAGCCTAGAGAAGTGGCCGCCGCCATCAACGCCGTATGGAAGGGGAACTACCTGATGACGCCTATCGGTGGCGGTGTCAATATTCAACCTCGCCAGGCGCTGGCAACATCGAATATGCAATACGATGAATCCGGCAAAGTCGAGCAAGCCAGAAATCATGTAAATATCGACGGCGTCGAAGCCAAGCGTTGGTGGTGGAACTAGTCGTCTCGTCCGAGATAAGGTTGCTTGCGACCGAACACAAAATTTCATGATGGTTTCAGCGGGCCGGTCAATTGATCGGCCCGTTTGCTTTTACCGAGAAAAACCGCATCTTATCACCAAGAATGCCTGTCCTTTTAACACTTAAAACTATTGTCATTTTTAGTTTTGAGTTTGCCTTGCGAATTGCGTGGGTAATATACTAAGTTGCATTAGGTTTGCTTTTGACTTCGCGGATCGACGGGGCCGGTTACCTGCGCAGGCTATCGAGGCATTTTCTATCCATGTCATCCGCGCGAAGTCTTTCCGATTCATTGGATTGATGAATCTGATTTTGTGCGAAATGCGAAAAGTTATATGATCGGGTTGCAAAACCGTTTGATTATCGGTTTGCCCAAAATGAGTTTAAATCGGTGGTTTTCACAACTCACGAACAGAGCGGCAAGCGACAGCGGATCCGCTAGAGCTTAAAACATTCAAAAGTTTTAGTCGTGATTCGGCATGCTTTTGCATTGGGTTAGCTTAGCGACCAGCTCGTTTTGCCCCTGACTTGAAAACAGGTGCTCGAAAGAAACCGACATAACTAACTTAACGCACTGGCGATTACCATGAATTCAATCACAAGGCCCACCAAAAGCGAAATGACCAAACGAATTGACTTAGGAGCGATCGAAGCAGCGGTGCGAATCATTCTAGAGTCCGTGGGCGAGGATCCTGATCGTCCAGGACTGGCGGAGACTCCGCGACGCGTTGCCAAGATGTACGCCGAGATGTTTTCCGGGTTGAACAGCGATCCTGGCCGTCATTTGGATGTCATCTTTCCAGAAACCTATGACGAAATGGTTTTGATTAAGGATATCCCGTTTACAAGCATGTGTGAGCACCACTTGCTTCCCTTCAGTGGAATGGCCCACGTGGCATACATTCCACATGGTAACGTAACTGGCTTAAGTAAGATTGCTCGCGTCGTAGAAGAGGTTTCCCGTCGGCCACAAGTTCAGGAACGCATGACGGTCGACATTGCCGACCTGATTGAAACTCGATTGAAGTGCCGTGGCGTGGCTGTGGTCATCAGTGCTGAGCACTCCTGCATGTCAATCCGCGGCATCCGCAAACCGGGGAGCAAAACCGTCACGAGTGCGCTCCGCGGTGACTTCAAGTCAGACGATCGAACACGAAATGAGTTTATGGCGTTGATAGCCGATGGCGCTTGACGCGCATTTCCATTGATAGCCTCACGGCAGTTGGCAATCAGTAACGACCGTATCACCACCACGCGCTTCCATCGATGGCTCATGATTGCGCGCTCCCGCAATGCATGATTTAAGTCCAAGGCTACTTTCAAAAATTGCGTTGGGGCTGTAGCTCGGCGGGGTCAGGTAGTCAGCGGGGAGTCGAAGTCGGCATCAGCTTTGTTCATCTCACCAACCAGGATGCCGGAATCCGTTGGTACGTGGTTTGATGGTTGAGGATCGCCAGTACCCAGTCTACAGCCACAAGGTAAAGGTTGTTCCGCACAGAAACAAGATTTTGATCTTATGCTGCGATTCCCAAGGTGATTCCGCTTCTCTGCCGCGATCGGATTTCCAGAATTTGCATTTTCTTTTCCTCAAAATATAGCGAACAAAAACCTGCCAAATTCATAACGCTGTTGTTCACAAGGACGCAAGTTCCCTTGTATAGGGCCGCTCGACCTTGAATCGAAACAACAGAGACATTCGCACAAAATGTTCTTTGGAACGTTCCGTTGGGCGGTTGCATGAGAGAATGGCAGGCGTCCCAAATTTGGGTATACTCGATAACTCGCAAAACGATACTAGTCTTTGGAATTCGAGTCAAGAAACTCTACCTGTTTGATCTTGTTGCGGGGGACAAATCGTGAAATTAAAACCCCTTGATTAGGAAATCTCGAACGAGGCGATTGAGGGGAGCAAACAACAACGCTGTTTCGGTCAACAAGCTCAATCAAGTCATTCATCTTCGGTACTCGTCTTCATCAACGTCAGAATCAAGATTCGATGAGACGATAGCGTCGTACGCGTTTTAGGGGAAAGATAAATCGATCAACAAAATGGTGCCCTCTATGGACCGCACAAACATAAACAAACCCGGGCTGCCTCTCGTCGTTCACATTGGTTTCGCCGGGTCGCGCAATCTGGTGGATCGGTCAGCCCATCCACACGTCGATCTTGAGCAATTCGAACTAAAACTGCAAGCCGAGTTGGTCTCCATCTTGGAAAAAATGCCCGACGAACTTGGGCTTTCCGAAAAGCATTTTATTTGTGCCATATCGCAAGTGGCGATTGGTGCTGATACTGTGTTCACGAGATCGTGCGCGGAGCTGGGATGGTTGCAGCGCGTATTCTTGCCTCAGCTTCGCGATGACTATCTCGCCGCCTCAGGATCTGACGGCGTGCCCGATTTTTCACTGGAACAAAGGCAAACTGCTCGCGGACTGCTTGAATCCGCGCACATAATTCAGGAGCGAGTGGTGAGCGATTCGCTCGATCGAACTGAGCGGTTCGAAGATGTTAATCGCGAAATTTCGCGTGTCAGCGATTGCGTGGTCTGCATGATTCGAAACGAGGCGGATGCTCGTCCGGGGGGTAGTTTAGATTTGATCGAGCGCGCGCAACAACGAAATCTACCGCTGTTGGAGATTCGTGTGGGCGTCAACCGTGATGGCTCGCCCGATTGCACGGTTCGCTGGCACAAACTGGACCAGTTTCGCATTCCGAGTTTACCAACTGAACTGAACGATTTGCAGACCAGCCTCGATGAAGTCCCACTGACATCAGATTATTGTCAGGCGCTGCGTAATTTCGTCAGTAAGCAGGCAATGCACAAACGAAATTTGTTCGCACGGGCAGCCTTTTCTATTGTGGCTGCGCATGTGCTGGCCACCTTTTGTGCCGTGCTGGCCGTCAAACCCTTGTGGAATCTGGAGCGAGTCGTAATCGCAATTCTAACTCTGGAGATTGTTTTATTGGCGATCGGATTGGGCGTCCATCAATGGTTGCACCACACGAAAGCCATAAAGGCCTGGGCTACCCATCGCTTGATCGCCGAGATCAACCGTTCGGTCAGCGCCCTGGAGGGCGTGCATGGCTATCTCAGCCATCTTTTCATCTTGCCGATCCCCGATGAACTGCGCCCACTCTGCCGCACGCTCAACGTATTGCATTTAAGGAGTAGCCGCGAATCCGCGAGCGATAGTTGGATGTTGCGGCGCGACGAGTATGTTCACAATCGACTTGAACGCGAACGTGGGGGACAGATCGACTATTACGGGGGCAAGCTGCGTCAAGCCAGAAGTCAGTTGCGTCTAGCTTCGTATGCCTTTCTAGGTGCCTCTGGACTGGCGATTGCCGCCACCGTTGGAAAGGTGGTCATTATTTATCTCGGTTGGAGCTACGGCACTTGGCCAACTCTATTGGGCATGGCGGCGATCTTGTTGCCGGTGGTCGCGGTGGGTGCAATGTCGTTGGCTGCTTCTTTTGACTTGGAAGCCCGCGAACACACGTTTCATGCGATGCATGAGTTCGCGCAAGATCAGGCCCGGAAATTGCGTGAAGCCAAATCGGAGCGCGATTTCCGGGATTTGGCATTAGAGACTGAGGCCCGTTTGCTGGGTGAGAACACAACCTGGTACGCGCGGCGAGCCTATGTGGGTGTCACGTGACCAGGAAGGAAGAGGTCGATTGTCGCCGTCCCGAATGCAACCATTGCGATAGAGTTGAGCGGTAAAAACGCTGTCAACTTCTCATGTCACCGTTCGTGAGTCAGTTTGAGCGGCCAAATGATTGTAGATCCGCTCGATATCTTCGACTGGCGCGGCCCAACCAAAGGCAGAACCTTCATTGAATCTAACTCCCACGACTGGCGATCCAGTTAACGTTCGAAAATAGCTTCGAGCAGCGGCAGGTGTCCACGTAATGAAGTAGTCGCTACGATCATCTTGTTTGATTTCCGCATCATCCAACCAACGTTCCGCGCGCGCCAGGTCGGTGAACGCCAGCAGCCACTTCTCACCGTTTTGTCGGCGATCCCATGGGTACGGCTTCACACCATCCAAGGCGTTGAAAATTGTCTTAGGTTCGGCCAAGAAGTGCCATGAGTTTAAAGCAAATAACTCACGCCATAGTCGGTCGAGATGTTCAATTGTTCCCGCGGAAAAAGTCTCGGGGTGTGCCGCATGCGCCAGCAAGTCAAAATCAGGAATCTCAGTAGCCATCCAAAATCTCCTGCATATTTCACGTTTAAGGTCGAGGATCAACGCCATCATGTTAGAACACGAGCAAGTCATGCGGCTGATTTCATTCGGCGATGGACGTCGTCGTCAGACAGGCTAAAGCTCCATCGATTGCCGCGGCTAGAACATTTGTTCGACGCCATTGACAAGCATGCCGATTATACAACTCTCTACGTTCTGCGAAGTTTCATTCACTAGGCAATAATCGAGGCAGCGATCTCGCTGAGCTGAAAAATGTGATTGCTGAAATTGCTCAGGATCTAGCAGCGCAACATCCAATCGCTTTCCAGGCTCAATCGAACCGGTCGCCAGATTACTGACCGCTGATCCACTTAACCAAACACGATCAGCCAAGAATCGACCGGTGGACATTTCGGGTGTGCTGAGAATGGCCCTACGTTGTTTCGTCAGCCGTTGACTATACTCCAGCATCCGCAATTCCGCAAATGGGTTGATACACAAGTTGCTGTCGCTGCCAACTGCCAAACGGCCACCATGCTTCAACAAATACTCTTCTGCGGGAAAGATACCGTCACCTAAGTTTGCTTCTGTGGACGGACAAACACATACGGTTGCACCAGATTTTGCAATGTCGCGGATTTCCCTCTCCGAAAGATGCGTTGCATGCACCAAGCACCAATTTAAATCGACGTCAAAATTTTCCAACAAATAATCAATGGGCCTCGATCCAGTCGCTTTCAGACAATCGTCGACTTCCGCCGTCTGTTCGGCAATGTGAATATGAATCGGAATCGAATTGTCTGATGCTTGCGAAGGTTTAAAATCTTGAAGCACGTCCTTCATCACATTGACCTCGACTGCGCGGAGTGAATGGAAGGCAATGCCCACAGAAACGTTCGTATTGCTGGCCCAATTTGTTTGCAGGCGATTGAGCAACTCGCAATACGTCTCCACTGAGTTATAGAATCGTGACTGCGAGTACTCGAGTGCTTGTCCGAAGAAACCGCCGCGCTGGTAGAGGACTGGAATGATGCAAATGGAAATTCCTGCATCCAATGCTGCTTGCACCAAGACGTTTGCCATACAATCCAACTCCGGATAAGCTGTTCCCTGCTCATCGTGATGTACGTAGTGGAATTCGCAGACGATCGCATAGCCGGCGCGCACCATGTTTCGGTAGAGATTCTTGGCGATAGGATACAGAGTTTCTGGAGTAAGCGTCTGGACGAAGTCGTACATCAACTTTCGCCACGTCCAAAAACTATCTTGCTGCTGAGTGCGATATTCACTTAAACCAGCAAAGGCGCGCTGGAACGCATGCGAGTGACCGTTCGTAAATGCTGGGATAGCGATTGCGGGATAATGTTTCGCGCGGGAAAGCTCCGTGATCTTAACCTCGTCTTGAATCGAAGTGATCAACCCTGTCGATTCGTCGACGTTAACAGCCACATAACTCGCCCATCCGTTAGGGAGCAACGCATGATCAAAGATGTACGTCTTCATTATTCAATTGGATTCGTATACTACGGGTTTGCGAAATCAATCAACCGCAAAACTTCTGCCGACAATCCTGGATTTCATTGACGATTAAGCAGCCGCTGGACGTTTCGCGATCTCGCTTCAGTGAATTGCTTAAGCAAACAATCGATGGCCCTGGAGGGCAATAAACCCGCACGTTGGCTACGCATCCGCCCTCAAACCGTGAACTTCGACAGCCCAGAAAAAAACTGACATTTTCTGTCCCCTGGGATTCCACCTATTCGCTTGGTTGAACAGGTCAAAACGGTACAAAACGATTCAGGATTCTCAACCAGAAACGAAAAATGGAAGCCTTGATTTCGAAAGCACCGTAAACAGGCCAAGACGTAATGTTACTTCAAAAACTTTTAAACACACAGGAGTTCACAATGTTCTCAAGAATCACTTTTGGCACAACTTTGGCAATCGCATGTTTGATCGGTTCCCTATCGTTCACTCAATCCGCATCCGCTCAGTCTGGTATCAACAAAGCCCTCATTCATGGGCACGGCGGCCTAAACCACGACGATTTTGGACACGATGGCTGGGATGAAGGCTATGGCGTCGGACACTGCACGAAATATCGTACGATCGTTACCTACGTTTACAAGCAAGTCCCCGTAAAACAAAAGGTTTTGATGTATCGTCCGTGCGGAACGCCTTACTACACTTGGAAAGTGTACTACAAGACGATCAAAGTTCCCGTGTACAAGAAAGTCCCGATCCACGGCGGGTACGGATTTGACGCAGGGATTGGCTACGGCGGTTACTAACCCCGGCGAGGCAGACAATGGAAAGGTGTCGACTTTCCCCCGAATCAACACCCAAGCAATATTGACTGCAACGAAAGGGAGGTGAACATAACCCTCGAAACGGAATCGGCTTGGCATACATATGCTAAGCCGATTTTCGTTTTCTTGCAAAAACACCCGAATCATGCAATGCCCGCCAATCCACGGACGCCACTTCCTGAAGCGAAATCCTACCCTCGATCTCCTGATCCGCATGGCTCGCAGAAACATCCGCCGAGTTTGTTCTGGGCAACTGGACGTTGACCAGCGAGGTTTTTGCAAATTATTGCTTGTTTTCCTGAATATCTTGGCCCCAAAAGGGAGTGAATTACGCTTTCAATCAGCGGCTCTGCTTTGCGGGTTGCCGTTTTCGACAACTGAAGAGGGATGCCATACCGCAAACGGGGCAGAAACGAGGTGATTCCTCGCTGCATGCTGGAGCACGTCAACGTCGTATGCGTATCTCATCAGACCAGTGCCGTAAAACCGCAACAATATGCGTTTACCAAGCACTTCGTCGGCAGTTTTTTCGAACGTCGTTCCCAATTGTTCGCTCAAAATATTAATGGCGTGCTTGAAACGTCGAGGATTTAGAAGCCTTTCGAAAAAATAAAAATACTTTGGAAGGATTTTCGACAACGACCGTTTAACTAAGCAAACAACCAACATCATTTACCTACGGGGAGAATTAACATGTTTTCAAGAGTTTCACTAGCTTTCGTGGTTAGCGTTGTGGGATTTTTTGCTCTTGTTGCAACGCCGCAAGCCGTTCAAGCCAGTCACGGTTACACCAAAGACTGTGGGAATCAACAACAAGTTTATGGTTACCATCAGGTGGTCAAATACGTTTATAAGCAAGTCCCGATGACGCGAAAGGTTGTTCGCTATAAGTCGTGCGGCACGGCCTATTACGTGTGGGAAACATACTACAAGACAGTGAAGGTTCCCGTTTATCGATAGTCTTCGTAAAGCCGGCCGGATTCCGACTTGTTGACAAGGCTGCCAAAACATCAAAAAATCATGGAATGATGCAACGGCAGGCAAACAATCACGACTCGGATCAAGAATTAGTCCGTCAAATCGCGGCTGGAGATGAACAATCGAAGGCCGCATTTTTTACTTTGTTCGAACGTTACCAAAAATTGACACTTGCATACACCCGCACCCGCGTGAATCGCGCCGAAGTGGATGACGTGCAACAGGATGTATGGTTGAAAGTCTGGCGGAAGATCAACCTGTTTGATGGTCAGAATTTCCGAGCATGGCTGTTGACGATAACGCAACGACAAATCATCGACCATTACCGCAAGCGCAGCAATAGATCCGAGAGTTCTATGGAGCTTGATGAAACAACAAGTAACGCCAATTCACCACTTGAGATGATTGTGGATCAAGAGATCAGTCATGTAGTCGCAAATTGCTTGAGCAAGCTGGACGACGCGTCAAGACAAGTTGTGCAACGGCGGTTTGAAGGTGAAAGTTATCAACAGATCTGTGACGACTTGTCCGTTTCTGAAACCAAAGCTCAAAAATTATTATTCCATGCAAAAGCGCGTTTAAAAAAATGTATTGAGGCAAATTCGCCATGAAGTCGCTTATTACGGAAATTCCTGAAACGAAGGAAGAACTCATCCAATGGCTCGAGCCAATATTGGTTAGTGGGGAATTGCGTCAATTGGTCAGTGAACTGGCGGTCCTGAGCACACATGGCAAACCCAGTGACTTGAACAGCCTACTTGGTGGAAAGTTAGACTTGGCCCTGGAACATGGCCTCGGTCAGGTCGCTGAAGCCGACTTGCGCCGGTTGTTGCGGCATCCATTCAGCTTAGTCGAACTGCAACAAGCGATTTTAGAAAAAGGCGATCAACATTGGCTGCAATTAGTCGAGATGACAAATGCTGCCGGTAACGAATCGGAACTGCGTGCTCGCTTGGCACAGCAGATCGCTTTGGAGAAGCCTGAGTCGAAATCCGAGTCAGAGAATCTCGCATCGCTCGCCTCTGCGGCGGCGAATGGACAGAGTTGGAGATCAAAAGTCCGCGATCGCAATAAGCCAGAGACGCGACTTGCCGCTGGTTCCAACAATCGACTTTGGTTGATGACGATGGCTGCTGGGTTATTGCTCGCATTGACGGTCGGCTTTTTTGTGATCGTCAACTCGAATACTGCATCGAACGCGCCGGTTGCCTGGGGATGGTCAGCCGACGAGGACCTCGACCATCTAACTCCCACGGAATACCTGAATAAACTGGCCCGAGGTGCTGACGCCTGGTTTAATAAACGCCCTACGCGCAATTCCGAGTTGCGACAGCGACTCATTGAGTTTCGCACCGGATGCCAGAAGCTAATCGATAGCGAACACGCAGTCCTCGACCAAGCATCAAAAGATCGTCTGCTCAATCGATTAATGGCTTGCTTACGCGATGTCGACTTGCAATTGGCTCGCCTCGATGGGGCCGACCCAACGTTTACGCAGATTTTGGCTGATGTAGACCAAATCATCCGAGACGTCAAGGAAGATTTACAGGACTACGCCGCGTCTTTGAAATCACAGGCATAATCGTCTACTGGGGGCAAGCAGCGTTGGGCTGCTTCGGATTACTCCGCGATGCGCTTGACACGGACTTGCTCAACGACGCGCGGATGCCTACCAATTGCCTTGAGTTCATAGTCATCGAGGCGGATCACTTGATGATGTCGAGGAATCTCCTTGAGTTCGTACATCATCAAACCACCGACTGTGTCGACTTCTAAATCCTCTGGAAGATCCCAGCCCAGTTCTTCGTTTAACTTTTCGATACGTACCGAACCATCGATCAGCACAGTTTGATCGTCAAGTCTTTCGAAGATCGGTTCGGGTTTCGGTTCAACTTCATCGACGATGTCGCCAACGATCTCTTCCAGAATATCTTCGATCGTGATTAATCCAACGACACCGCCATATTCATCTTGCACAATGGCCAAATGGCGACGTTCTTGCTGGAAGCGTTGCAACAATTCGTCAACCAAAAGACTTTCAGGAACAAAAATTGCCTCACGAATGAGTTGGCGAATCGATTTGCGCTCGTCTGTTGGCTTGATCACTTCCGGCAATAGATCTTTCGAATGAACAAATCCCAGAATCGAGTTGAGTTCTCCGTCGTAAATTGGAATACGGGTTTTGCTATGATCGGCAAAAAACTGAACGGCTTCCTCCCAGGGTGTGTTGACCTCTAAAGCCACGATCGCCTTCTTTGGAGTCATGACTTCAGTCACCGTGGTATCGTCGAGTTCGATAATCCCTTCAATCATTTCGCGCGTATCTACGTCCAACAAACCATCACGTTCTCCTCCCGATACAATCGAACGCAGTTCGTCATCAAACGCTTCCTCTTCATCCTCGGCTTCCTCGGCCTGTCCGGCAGCTCGGTATAGCAAAGTAGATAAGATTGCGAGAACGAACGTCAGGGGCTGAGTCACCTTGGCAACTAACCACCAAAATCTCCAGGTGAAATACAGAAAAGGTGTTTCCGTAACTCTGGCCAGCGCTTTGGGGAGCCAGCTATTAGAGGTTAGTGCAATCAAGACAATTAACGCGGTGATGAGCGCGAATCGCGGCCCTAACAATTCCACTTCCGTTGCGCGAAACACCCATACCAGACCGCAGATGTGAGCTAATGAAAAGCAAATGATACGCAGCGCCTCAGCACCCAACACAAGTTCTTCGCGATACTGGATGATCTTGACAAATACTTGTGGTTGGCCTTTCTTCTGGCAGAATTCTTCCAGCTCATGCCGTGCGAATTCATGTAGAACCTGCGCTGCTGTTGCCGCAAAGGTAGAGACTAACGTGTTCCCGAGTGTTAACCCAATCAACCAAGCTTGACTGATCATGGAGCATTCCTCATAGGAGCACTTGTCCGTTCGGCTAACTCCGGAATACCCAGGCTCTTCAAATACCTTGTCTCCAGTCGCATCATTTCCGATTTTCGGGTGTCATTGTCATCATTGTAGCCGACAAGATGCAACGTGCCATGCACGATATACAGTAATAGTTCCTCGCGCTCAGTGTGTCCATACTCCTGCGACTTCCGCGCGGCCATCTGTGCATTAACGATAACTTCACCAGAAAGAGATTTGCATTCTGGGTCGAGGTCCAGCAAGAACGACAGGACGTCGGTCGTATAATCATGGCGCAAATACGCCAAATTAAGCTCATGCATTTTCATATCGTCGACGATGGCTACACTCAACTCACCAGTTTCGAACTTGTGGTCAAGCAAGATCCGAGATACCAACTGGCGAATTTCGATATCTGTCGCCGCGCCAACGTGTCGCCGATTAATTTCGATCTCACCGGCGAAATTAAGCAAGTTGCTGTCCTGGGTATTTGACTCGGGCATGATACATGGCGTTAAGTGATTTCACAAGCTGTTCGACAATCGTATGCAGTTGCTGGATTGTAATCGAACATTCGTCGAACTGGCCATCCTCTAATTTCTTCTTCATAATCGCCGTCACTAGATTTTCGATCCGCGCGGGTGTCGGCTCGCGGAGCGTGCGCGAGGCACTTTCCACCGCGTCAGCCAACATCAGCACGACGGCCTCCGGCGTCCTCGGCTTTGGACCAGGATAGCGGAAATTGGCTTCTTCAAGTTCGTTATTCGGATCGACTAACTCGTTGTGCTCAGAGGCCTGACGATAGAAATATTCAATGAGCGTCGTCCCATGGTGTTGTTCAATGAGATCGATAATTCGTTGAGGAAGGTGGTGCTTTCGCGCCATTTCCGCCCCTTCCTTAACATGCGCAATAATTACGAGGGTACTCATCGAAGGGACGAGAAAATCGTGCTTATTACTCCCCGTTTGGTTCTCGATGAAATACTCAGGTTTACGCATCTTGCCGATGTCATGGTAGTAGGCCCCCACACGGCATAACAAGCCATTCGCGCCAATGGCTTCTGCAGCAGACTCCGCGATCGATGCGACGTTGATGCTGTGATTGTAGGTACCTGGTGCGCGCTGCACCAATTGTTTCAACAGCGTTTGATTGGGATCACTGAGTTCCAGCAGACTAATGTCCGTTACAATACCCACCCATCGCTCAAGCAACGGTAGCAATCCTGTCATTAACAACCCCGCAAACAACGCGCCAACCGAAAACCAAACGGCCTCCATGATTAAGGCGTGACTGAAAGGCTGACCCGTCATCAGGTTAATGCCCAGCGTGGTCGGGAACGCGACCGTGGCAGCCGCCACTCCGATGTTGACCAACTTAGTACGGCTACGTATTTTGCTGCACAAGAGACCGGCGGACGCTGAAGTTCCTGCCAAAATGACGAACTCTGGAATTCCATAACCATGACCAACTGAAAAGACGAGGGCGACGATTCCGCCGAGCACAACGGCCAACTCACGGCTCAATGCGAGCGCCAGAATCATGGAAAAAATCGTTACCGGAATCACTTCCCCGCGCCACGATACGTCCCAGGCCAGAAGCCAACAAAGTACAATCGTGATCCAAACGAGTCCAACGATGACGGCGAACTGCCGATGATCACGCACGCGGTCCGGCTCGCGGTGGTAAAGGTAGCTGGTCAGCAAAACGAATGCAGCAGCATACAAACCGAGATGTGCCAGTGAATAATAGATGCGTTCGGAGAGTTTCATGGAGGCGACATAAGCATTATGCTCGGCGCGCAGCAGCAGAATATCCTCTTGGACTAAAGGCACTCGAGCTTGAATTCTGGTTACCTTGGTCGCCAACAAATTGGGCCGTTCCAACACATCGCCAACCAAAAAGGTGCGTTGGACAGTATCGACGGCCGCCTCCGCCTGCATGATGGCTCGATCCGTTGCTTCTTTGTCGAGCTTCAGCGTGGTACCAAGTCGCGGATCGAGCCAATTAAAGACGTGACTGGCAACAAATTCGGCATCGATCACTCCCTCGGCTTTCTTTATTTCGCGCAGCAGCCGCTGCTTGAGCCGTTCTTTGGCTTCACCCAAACGGACTGTCGAGATTTCGACGGCTCGGGCATCTTCTCGGTTGTTGAGCGGGTAAACCATAATCGCCATATGGCTACCTTCGCCGATTTCATGTTCAATTTTGTCCAACAACCCGTGCATCTCGAGTTCACGTAAGGCCGAACTCAAGGCAGCCTTTAAACTATTTACGGCCTCCAACCCCTCGACCGCGGCTCGAAATTGCAGTAGCTGTTCATCCCCCGACTCTCGCCCGGCTGCGTTCCCGGCATCAGTTTCCGCACTTGGCACTGGGCCAAATTCTCGCCAAATTGACCGGTCAACCTCTTCGAGCGGCAATGTCAGTACATGCACAAGCCGGTCAATCAAGGCTTCTCGTGTTTCTTCGATCGAACGCTGGTCGTTTTGATAGAAACATTGGACATTACGCCGCGCACGCTGCCGCGCGCGAATGGTTGCTTCATGATCGTCGTATGGAAATTCAACTCGAGCATAGGCATCATGTCGAGGCGCGAGCCGCTCGCGATAGGGAAACGCCGGTGACCACCCGGCGGTAAGAAGCCATAGCGAGAGTCCCGCCAACGAGCAAAGCAGCAATCGGTTCCAGAACGCACGATTGCGCAGAATCCTGAGCAACGCCGCAAAGGGCACATCGGGCGGGGGAGCCGTCCATCGGGTTTGTGGTGACTGGGGCATATCAAATCAAATGCGATTCAAGCGTTTAGCTGTCGCGACCTCGCCGAAAGCGGTTGCGTGGTACCGGAGTCTGAGGTTCCGGATCACTGGCCTCGTAAGCATCAATGATGGCCTGTACCAAGCGGTGCCTCACAATGTCGTGACGGGTTAAATCAATTCTGGCAACGCCCGTTATCTTATTCAGTCGCTCCAAAGCGTCACTCAACCCGCTGCGCACGCCGCGCGGTAAATCGACCTGAGTTACGTCACCGGAAACAACAATTCGCGAGTTCATCCCCATCCGCGTGAGGAACATTTTCATTTGGGCGACGGTTGTGTTCTGTGCTTCATCTAAGATGATAAATGCATCGTTCAAGGTGCGGCCACGCATGTACGCCAAGGGAGCAACCTCGATCACATCGCGCTCCATCAACATCCGCACCTGGTCGTAACCCATCATCTCATAAGTGGCATCCAGCAATGGACGCAAATACGGGTTGATCTTGGCCTGCAAATCGCCAGGCAAGAAACCCAAATTTTCTCCAGCTTCCACAGCAGGGCGGACGAGAACGATCTTCTTTACGCGTTGGTTCTTGAGAGCCTCAACGGCCATAGCAACCGCCAGATAGGTCTTTCCCGTACCGGCAGGCCCCACCGCAAAAACTAACTCGTGTTTTCTTATGGCTTCAACATAGAGTTGTTGGCCCTTCGTTTTTGGGCGCACTTCTCGACCAACTTGAATTACGTCGATCGGGCCAACCTTGCGATCACTCGGTTGCTGAGAAACACTGGCAACCGCCTCGTCATACAATTCAGGGGTTAGCTTCCCGCGAGCCCGTATAATTGACGTTAAACGGTGGATTGCTTCCAATGCTTGCGAGACAGATTCCTCATTCTCACCGGAGACCTTGACTTTCCCATTGCGATGAATAATGTCCACGCCAAATTGCTCACGTAGACGTCGCAAATGCTGATCTCGAGCGCCAAAAAGTGGGAGAATCAATTGAGGTTCTATGGACGAAATGGTCGCTTCAGTCATTCAGTTCGCGATGGTCGATACACCGCATCCATTTAATTGCAAGCTAGAAATGATCTCCAAAATGATATTCTCGTCTAGGCGATATAGGCTGTTCAACTCAGTCGGCCAATTACCACATATTAAACCGCAAAAGAAAACAAACTCAGCATATCAAGCGTGGGAAATTAAACCTCCTTAAGTATAGCTGATAAGTTTACGCGGGAAATAAGCGCCGTATATCATTAGACGGGATTTGGTCGACTCGGTTCACAAAATTGGGCCGCAAACCCCGGCGAAATCGTCAAAACCCGCAGATCCGGGCTCCGCCAGAAATCATCGGCCACCGTTCGCTCCAGAGTCAAGATTGTCGTCTTTCCACCGAGTTTAGGGTTCCGTTTTGACTGGCCACACGACGCCAAAGTCGCTGCCCCATTCCGCATCGCTCTTGCTTGGCAACACGCTCGGAAAGGCCAGCGGCAGAGAACTGATTCAAGCTATCCGCGATGCATCATCCATGGCAGGAAAATCCGAAATTTGCAGTGAAGTCTCCGTTTGCGGTCCAGGCAATAACCTTATGTTGCAACTTCACAGCGGTGGGCTTTCGCCCACCAGCCGAAGTTGAACTACTTGCCACTTTGGAACACACACGTAGCTTGCATGCTGAACCGCAGAGCTTATTTGCCAGCGGGAAGTTGGATGCAAACACGCTCATTTCTCGTCTGCCCTGGATCTGGCGTTAAACAGTTTGAAGAAGAGTTGACTGATGTGTTGGGGAGTAACCAGTCCGAAGTTAGCCTGCGTTTGCTACTAACCGACGCAGCAAAACCGAACGATTCGTATACTTTGCCGAATTAATCAAGTCATGACTGTCTAACAGCAGTTGTGCTTCGTCATGTAACATTGCCAGTTCCGACTGACTATCTTCCGCATGTGAACTTTCGACGACCTCATTCCGCAGGACGCGCACGTGTGCAGGAGCCTCAATACCAATGCGAACTTTTTTCCCACTGGTCGAGATCACCTTGATAACAATATTGTCGCCGATCGTGATTGACTCATTACATTTTCGCGAAAGTACTAACATTTTATTCCCTTCAAATATCGTGGTTCTTCCTGATTTTGAACACCCGCCGCTTTGACGCGTTTATTTTCCGGGTGACGCCTGTAGTATCGATGAGCGTTTGGACAAGGTTGGACGGGCCAATAAGAACTTGAGAAAAAATTTGTGAATGCGCGAAATGCTGTCATTTTTGTCAACCGCCGGTCGTTTCGCCCAGGAAGCAA
>CALMEE010000047.1 GCA_937862885.1 uncultured Planctomycetaceae bacterium | reverse complement strand
ACGATCCATTACTTTTCTGCCAAGATCAATCTTTGGAACGGTAAACAAGTACGATACAAAATCCAAGAAGCCGCCATACCCAATGTTTGGCGGCTTTTTTCGTGTTCGTATTGTTTTTTGCAAAGTCTTTCGCAATAGATTCCACAGTTGGATCTTACGTGGTCGTCGAATCTCCAACGTCAAAATCCAGAACCGACTCAAGCAGTGGGCGGCGTCTTAGAAATGATCTCGCGCCGTGAAAAATAGAGCAAACCAGCGACGGTTTTTTGACGCCTGTAGCCCAATAGATGGAAGATTTTTACGGCGAGAAACCGCGCGATTTTCGGATTAACGATCAATGTCTCGGGATAACTCTTGTCCCGTCTGATCCCGGGAAGCCAACTCAAGATTCGATCGAAGTTAAACCGTCTGAGCAACTCGGATGCCCAGATAGCCCACTTAGGGATGCTCTTCACAATAAAAAACGCATCGGTGCCAACCGGCATATATCTTGGCATAAATATTCGCGCGTCATGCTCGGCGTAAACTGTGTCGCCATCCAACGTGGCCAATGCATTACCTTTTTTCACGACGGAGAAATTCGCAATCTTGTCGATCATCACGAAATGTTGATGCTCCAAAATACCAACTCGGTCAACCACTTCAACAAAACACGGGTCACAGTCCAATGCTACATCGCCCGTTTGTCTTCGTGCAATCAAGTACCGTCGGCATTCATCAAGCTGCGGCACATCGCGTGCTTGCACAACACCGGCATGCACAAGAGCCAAATAGATAAAGGCCCGGTGAGTGTCAACAGATTCCCGCATAATGTGTTGTCCAGCCTCGAAGCCGATCGAGGTATAACCGCAATCGTTCAGGAAACTGAGCATCGGCCCTTCGAGATACTCCTCAAGCCCCAGCACAATCGGCACAGGGAACTTCTTGGCGAAATTCCGATTGCGCAATTGATCGTTGATGATGATGAAAGGTATCGTCTCCGATGAAGTTGTATGCAGATCAATGAAATACAATGGACCCTTGCGAGAAAAAAGTGGCTTGATCTGCGAAAAGAGTTCACGACGCTCGCGTAACTCAACCGCCCCGTTCCTCTCTGCTTCATCAGGCTCACGATTAAGTTCATCCAAAAATGGACCGGCCCATAATCGATTCAAATCGCTCCATAAGAAACGCTCGTTTTGCGAAAGTGCGGCCGTGTTGCCAGTGAGCGCAATAAACTCACCGTTCACCATGACGTTACGCGTTTGCAGATCTTCCACCACCTGCTTCAGTGCCAACACGCCCGTCGGCTCGTTGCCGTGCATACCAGCCACAATCACAACGGTCGGCTGTTTGCCATCCAGTTTGCCCAACTTGCCAATGACACGCTGGATAGGATACGTTACTCCGTCAAACACAAACTGGGTCATACTCGATCTAATTTTCTTTTTAACGCCTGAACATCATTCGCGGTGATAATCCCAACCAATTGCTTCTCACGTACAACTGGGAGACTCCCCACTTCATTAATTTGCATCACTTTCTCAGCTTTTTCAAGAGAAGTTTCCGGCGTTATCGTCACGATGTCTTCCGTCATGCAATCGCCGACAATCGAGTTTTCATGGGCCAACCCAGAGTTGCGATGCGCCTCGATATCTTTTGCGGAAATCAACCCAATCAGCCGTCCTTGATGAGAGACGACCGGCAAATGATGGAATTCGTTCCATATCATCAGCGTATTGGCAAAATCCAATAAATCCTCTTCATGCACCGTGACCAATCGAGTTACCATGATACTCTCGACTCGCTGATATCGGTCGGGGATATCGAATAACTTGCTCTGGCAGGGCGTCTTCCACTCATCGACGGAAACGCCATGTAGCCCGTAATCCACCATTTGTTGTGTGATCAATAATAGGCATTCGTCCAGTGTCAATTCGCGGCGCAATCGACGCAACGATTGAATGATCCAGTCGGCACCGGTCTGCCGTGAGCGAGCGCGGTTTTCAATCGTTCTCAGATAAGGTCGCGAGTTGGTTGGCTCCACACCAATCTTCTGTAATCCTTGTTCAGCCAAGGGGAGCAATTTGTCCAAAACGAGTTTCGCCGCATCAGTCGCTTTGCCAAACCAAACAAGTTCATTGCTCAGGCCATTTCGAGCGGCTTTAAGAAAATTGCTGCGCACCTCTTGAAAATAGAAGTGTCGATCCCATTGTCCGCGACATTCATCCGGCATGGCGAGCATCAACCCAACCCAAAACGCCGCGTTCGCCATTTCGTCTTGGATCGTTGGCCCGGCAGGTATGTATCTATTTTCAATCCTCAAATGCGGAATGCCTTCGCTCACGCCATAACAAGCGCGATTCCACTTATACAGTGTACCATTATGCAGATTCATGGCCCGCAAGCGGGGAATCTGACCTCGCTGCAGCAACCCCATCGAATCTTCTTCGTCAATGGTGGAACCAATAATGGCTTCGTACGTCGCCAGGTCGCGCTTGAAAATTTCGGCTGCTGAATGCTTCAGCCAATCGTAACCAAATGCAACCCGCGGTTGCTGATCGCTGATATAGTTCCCCGCATGACGAATGTCGATACTCTGCCGAAACAAGGCGATTCGCGTCTCGCTCCATAATTCCTTGCCTAACAAAATTGGAGAGTTAACGCACGGCGCCAACACTGGCCCGGCCAAGACCTGAGCCCAATTGTACATGTCGGCGAACTCGGCGGGATCCACTTGCAAATGCACCTGAAAACTTGTATTACAGGCTTCGAATAGAATCGAATCGTGCCGCATGTTTACTTCGTCAACGCCTTCGATGTAAAGCGTGAAATCCTCGCCACGCAGTTCTTTCAAGATCTGATCGATGATCCGATAACGCGGGTTGGGTGTCATGTACTTAAAATCGAGTTCGCTACGACGAATCGTGGGCAAAATACCCGTTAACACGATTTTGGAATCGTATTCCGCTGCTTTCCGTTGCGCGTGGTCCAGCAATTCACGCAACTGGGTCGTCATTTGATCCAAACATGATTTCCCAGCGTCTTGCGGGTCTAGGTTGATTTCAATATTCCATTGAGCTAACTCGCTGGTAAAATGCGCATCGTCGATTACGCTCAAAATCTTGGGCCCAGTCATGGCCGGTCGCAAATTGGACCGAATTAAACAGCATTCCTGTTCGGCACCGATGCGAGTTCTGCCCGATTCAATTAGACCATCATGGATCATTTGCTCCAAAGCATTGATGTCCGCCAGGAGATGTCGCAAAAAGTCTCTTTTCGCCTGACTGGTTAACGGACTAATCTGTTGTTCGCCCATTCTTGGCCCTTGAAATGTTTTGTTTGCGTTTCTCGTCGTCCCGCCTAGAAGCGCCGGCATGAAAATCTTGATCGGGTCGCAAAATCCAGGTCCAATGACTTCTCTGCGGCTGCCATCAATTGAGACGTGGATTGATGTCTCAAGTATGGCTATTGTAATCGTTTCCGAGGTTTCGTGGAGCACCATTGCACGACTTGTTCTAATATCGCATTCGTTCAAGGTTAGAAATTGTCATTTCTGTCTCTACGCTCGTTCACGCAGAAGACTATCGCGCAGATTTGGTAACGAAACGCATTGTTCAATTCTGCTGCAGCCACAGGAAAAATGAAACATTTTGCCTGAAGCCACTTAATGGAAACGCCAATTGCTCGCTCAATTCAGTGCCTGCTGCTTGGATCATTTTCTTGATAATCCGACGTTACTGACGCAATTTTTGCATACATTGATCCCCAGCGCACGTTCGAAAGAACGCCATACGTTGAATTGGCATGGGATGTGCATTGACGTGTTGTGCCACATCGATGTCGGGGCGAGTTTGCTCCTTTTGATTGTGGTAAAGCTGGCGCGTGAGGTCGTATCGCGACGTAGTCATTGGGTTGCCTTGCCCCTGGCCTGT
Source organism: uncultured Planctomycetaceae bacterium (assembly GCA_937862885.1). Classification (GTDB taxonomy): domain Bacteria; phylum Planctomycetota; class Planctomycetia; order Pirellulales; family Pirellulaceae; genus CALMEE01. Next base: position 2,083 of record CALMEE010000047.1, on the reverse strand, counting down.
GACTTAGCCAAAGCGGTTTTGGCACGATTACGACCTCACCTTTTTTTGGCAAACTGTAGAAGTTCACAGCTTGCCTCACAAGAAGATGAACAGACCAATTTGGAATCTTGCCGTGAGTTAGGCGATTCGGCCCGCGTGGCAAATCACCTCAAACAATGTGATCCATTGTCGGTCGATGGTTTAGAAATCTTGCTGGAAGCATAAGTATCCATTCCGTGACTCTGTGGCTGCGCCAAAAAATCTGCCTGGAAGCAAATTTTTTTTGCATGCCTGTCCTTTAATGTTTTCCTTCAACACTTTGTCGATCTCACGGAGCCACCGAGCCACCGAGATGAGATCATACGAATCGCCTTAGTCGGTTCGCGCAACGCCATACTGCATCAAGGCGCCCTGCATAAGGGCTTCGCCAAAGTTTAGGAAAGACTTAGATCGGCCTATTCCGTCCAGGAATCCCAGACAACCCCACACGGTCAGCTGGCGCGAAATTCAATTTGTTTCTCTTCCCCATTATTTTGTCAACAGCGAAAACCCACTCGCGCACCGTGCCCCTAATCACAACGTTTCGAAACTATTGCTTCCCTGCTTGGCGTGAATTATAATCTGTGTCGCAATTTTGCTTTGCATACAAGTCCTTTCCCGGTCCTGGCCGATTTCCCCAATTCAAAATCAAGAGTTCACGATGTTTCTTCCCATTACATCGACCTCCCAGTTGCGTTACTTACCTTATGCGACGGTCACGATGATTGTTATCAATATCATCGCCTTCGTGATTCAACATTTGCTCCCCGATATTCCTCATTCTGACGAACTCATCGAACTCGTGGACCGACTGGTGGACGAAATGGTTGAATTGGATTCAGCGGAAAGGTTTCGGTTGGCCGCGACATTGAGCCGCCCGCAACCGGGCTGGATGCCATATACGCTGAGTCATGGTGACGGCCTGCACCCCGTTCAATGGATCACTTCGATGTTTATGCACGTGGGTGTGGTTCACTTGATCGGCAACCTCGTTTTCCTTTGGGTGTTTGGTCATATTGTGGAAGGGGTCGTGGGTCACAAGATGTTCGCGCTGCTTTACGTAGGGCTGGGTGTATTCGGAAATATTCTCGAACAAGTAGCCTTCCTCGCAATTCCCTCCGCTCCCTCGTTGGGGGCTTCGGGCGCCATCTATACGTTGATGCTGCTGGCGGCGTGGTTCAGTCCGCACGATCACGTACAGGGGATTTTGCTGCTAATATTTCGCGTCATGTTTATCGAAGTTCCAGTCTTGCTCATGGCTGCCTTTTATTTCATGTGGGATATGGCGTGGGCCATGATGAATCACTTGGAAATGAGTACGCCTCTCCTCCACGCAATCGGAGGCGTCATCGGATTGATCGCCGGATACTTGTTGTTGCGATACCGATTTGTTGAGAATGATGGCCAGGACGCCCTCACACTTCTGCGGTCCATCTGGAACGATGCCTCAGAACCCGTGAAACGTCAACCAAAAACCAAAAACGAGTCTGTTACGAAAAAGACCCAAATGGCGACCGATGCGCGGGCAATGGCCCGATCCCAAACTTCTTTCGACAAGCACGCGAAGGCCCGCAATTTGGAAGAAGCGAATCACCAATTACGCCAGATGCGGCAGATCGACCCTCACTTTAAACCCGAGGAAGAGGTCTTGCTTCACATGATATCCGCTGCGCAAAAGCAGGAACGCTGGAACGAGGTCGTCAAGCTTTCGGACCAATATTTGTCCAACTACTCCCATCGGGCCGTCGCGGTGCGATTGGTACAAGCCAGCATACTGGTATCCCGATTGGGAATGCCGATGCGCGCGCTCAAAGCGCTGAAGCCATTGGAGAACCAGACGCTGGATCCAAAGCAATCTCATACGGCCAAAAGAATCGAGCAACAATGCCAGAAATCCCTCAATGATGGCACCCTCGAAGCCGACACCTAAACCCTCATGGGGTCAGACCCTGTTTTCAGGTGTTCAAGTTGGTCGTGATCGCTTCCAGGTCAGCCTGAAGTGCTCGGGACTTGGCCAGAGCTTTCTCGGCGCGGCGAGTCAGGTTGCTAACACTGTCCGGATGAG
>CALMEE010000046.1 GCA_937862885.1 uncultured Planctomycetaceae bacterium | reverse complement strand
TGGATGCATTGGCCAATTCAGCGAGCAACTGTATCGCCCGTGGTGGAATTGCTTGTCGTGAACCAGGATTTTCCAGCAAAACCAGGACCTGCGGTTGTGAGGCATGCACACAAATGCACGCTCTCCATGCAATTAAATCGGGTGCAATCCCATAAAATCCAATGCCGTTCGTTCTGGCCAGCCTAGCATCAAGTTCATGCACTGTACAGCTGTACCTGCAGCGCCTTTCATTAGATTATCCAATGCGCTAATGACAACAACACGCCCACTCGATTCGTCGACTCGGAAGCCGACATCACAATAATTCGTTCCCGTCACCAATTTTGGCTCAGGCAGTCGGTACAATCCCTGCTTGTCATTCACGATACGCACAAAGGGCTCGTCACCATAGGCTGCGCGAAAGATTTTCCAAAGGTCTTTTTCAGTTTTTGGTTCATGCAAGAACAGGTGAGCCGTGCACAGCACTCCACGAACCATTTCTACGGCAGTAACCGAAAAGTGCAATTCGAAGTCGCCTAACTCTTGACGAATCTCTGCTTGATGGCGATGGCCGACTGGAGCAAACGAGCGATAGCTACCAGCCCGCGTGGCGTGATGGGTTGCCGCTGAGTGCTGATTTCCGCCTTCCGAGGAACCTACCTTCAGATCGCAAACTGCCATGCGAATTAATCCGGCGCGAGCCAGCGGAAGCATTGCCAAATTTGCAGTCGTGGCGTTACAACCTACGCCGCTGACATAACTTGCTTTTCGTAGTTCTTCGCGACGGGTTTCGGGCAAGCCGTAGCAAAACTTGTTTAGCCAGGCAACGTTTGCATGGTCAACTTCGTACCACCGTTTGTACTCTTGAGGATCGCGTAGCCGAAAGTCCGCCGCCAAGTCAATAATTCGCGGCGCGAGTTTTGCATAGTGCTCGATTTGTTCGGTTGAACGACCATGGGGCAACGCCAGGAACAAGACATCACATTCACCGACTTCCTCCACGCGAGTAAACTTCAATTGCGTTTGCCCCCGAAAATTTGGGTGCACGCTGGAAATGAACTTGCCAGCGTTCTGTTGTGAAGTGACCTGTGCGACCTCAACATAAGGATGGCTCAAAAGAAGCCGGATCAATTCTCCGCCGGTATAGCCAGATGCGCCGATGATCGATACTCGAACTTTACTGTTAGCTGGTTCCATATTTTTGCTGAAGTTCTAATTCGCCGCCGTCGTACGTTGTCCGCCGTGGACGCAGGAAATCATATAGTCAACAAATTGTTCAGGAATATTGACTCCAGTGACGGCAATTGAATTCCTGAACTCCATAGTTGAGTTAATCTCGTTCACCAGCAATTCGCCTTTTTTGGTTTCGAAGACATCGACGGCCAGGACACCTCCCCCCACGGCGTTCGCCGCAGCCTCACATAATCTCGCCAATTCGTCATTGACCGGATAATTCTCTGTTTTGGCTCCTCGGGCGGTATTCGTAATCCAATGTTCGCTGTACCGTTTGACCGCACAAATGGTTTCACCACCGACCACAAACGCACGAATATCGAAGTTGCATTTTTCGACATAAGGCTGAATATACATGATTTGATGCTGCACGGATCCGAGGACTTCTTTATGTTCGAGGATTGCTTCGGCCGCGTCGCGATCATTCACTTTCGCCAATAACCGTCCCCACGAACCGGTGTTCGGCTTTAAGACAACCGGGTAACCAAGCTCTTCAATTGCTTGCAATGCCGCTTCGACCGAGACGGCCATGCGGATGGGCAGTGTAGGTACATGATGTTTGAACAGCGCCAGCGTTGTTTCCAGCTTGTTACCGCAAAGCCGGGTCACGTCGTGTTGGTTAATGCAAAGGCAACCCATGCTTTCCAGCACTGCTGTCACGGCCAAAGCTTGGCTATGGGCAATACATCGGTCCAAAATCAGGTCGAACTCCTGCCACGGTCCTGGATTCTCGGGGTCGAAAGTCACTTCACGAATATCAATGAGCTTGATGTTGATGTCACGCTGCTGCAGCGCCTCGATCAACAGCTTTTCCTCGACACGGACGCGCGAATGCAATAACGCGAGCTTAATCGGCGCCACTATTCACCCCAATCCTCTTCAACTTCAGGTGCCAATTCAACGGTCAGCGGATCCGTTGAAATCACCTCGAGATCACCACCACACTCGGAACATGTAATGATCTCTCCAATCACACAATCATCAGCAACAGCAAGTTCGGCGTCGCATTCAGAGCAATTTACTGTAGACATAGGTTTTGCACTCCCCAAAAATCGTTGATCACATTTTGTTAACGATACGAAAACGTGAAGGCGATATTCTAAATTACTCCAATCTTTAGGGGCAGCCCTGCTGGGCATTTCATCAGAAAAATGTGGACGGTCGCGCCGCCAGTAACGCAACCCGGTGTAACGCAACCGGGTGGGCTGTCTAAACCGGAGCCCGCAACGCCTCTAGATGAACACGAAGTTCCACTCCCCAACGCTTTAGATCCACGAAGCGCCTCGGTATCGTGTTTGCCGCTGATTCATGTCTCCGTTAGCGATTGAGCCATCCCGCCAACCATTCCTTGATGGCGCGTTGTGAAAACATCAGGTTTTCGGCTGTCGGCACGATAATGCCGGGCTCGCGCCGAAAAGGTTGGTACATGTAATCGGCGGCGATCGGCGACGCTTCAATCCCCAACGCAGTTGCAAGCCGCATCGCGCGAGGCAAATGCCAGGCCGAAGTCACAATGCCAATCTTCCAACGGGTTGCGTCGGGTTGTGACGCAAGCCAACGCTCGACCGCCTGTAACTCCTCCAGGGTATTGGTTCCATCTAGCTGTAGAATAGCCGACTCGGGAACCTTGAGTTGCGTCAGTAAGCGCTTCGCCGCTTGGGCTTGCACGAGTTCACCTTTGAAGGGCGGGACGCTGTGAGTACCCGTACACACAATGCGATCGATTTTTCCCATGTGAAATAATCGTGCAACTTGCACGACGCGATCTCCCGACAATCCGGCTTGGGCGTCCTTGTTAGGGCCTGTGACAACGCCGCCCCCCAACAAGATCACGATATCGAAATGTTGAAGATTTGTCAGCTGTTGATCTTCGAACGGTGCTTCCAACTGTCTAGCCAATTGCTTTGACACGAACGAATTTCCCAATAGCGACACCATCAACCATAGCAATAAAGAAATGATTGCCGGGCTGGTGGCGCGTTTGAAGACGCTCACATAAAATGTGAGAAACAAACCGAGCCACACAGCGCCTACTGGAGACGCCAACTCCGTTAAGGTCTTAGTCAGCATCACCGGGCCTGCCACAAACATGATGGCCAGCAAGAACAACAGAAAAAGCAGGGCCAAGACGGTCAATGGGATAAGCATTGACGGCGTACGATCCTGTCGAGTGCGAACACCGCTCTTTAATTCTCGTTCGTCTTCGTCATAGTATTCGGCAAACTCGTCACGTGCCCGGCGACTTCGACCAAAACCCATATTTCATCAACTTCCGGTGTTGTAGTTGTTTTCCACAACCTAGCTTGACAATCATTCTTCAAACGCGATCCCGTTCGCAATAATTTGAACCAGCATCAGCAGTAGCGTATCCAAATTTCGCTTCTAATCCAAGTCAATTTTGGCATATTCTTTTCGCTGGAACAAAAACAGGCTGTACGTCGGAGCAACGTCTTGCAGGTAAGCAGTCCCTGGATCAGCGACATAGTTGGTGATTCATTCTCATTGAGCACATGACTGGAGCGTCAGTTTTCTGTTAAACTGTTACTATCGGCAGCTTCTTGCTGAGTGTCAATTGTGGTGGGAGCGCTGATTCCGTGAGCGGTTACAAATTATTTGCGTTAAACAATGTCCATAAACCATGTTAAATTTGAAATCAACATCGTCGCAACGATGGCTGGAGCAAGTTGAATCGAATTTAGAAGAAATTCTGATCGATCATGCGCATTGCGAGAAGAAAGCGGCCGGGTGCGCCATGGGTTTGATGTTCGCATATATCGAAAATCAGGAACTCTGTCGAGAAATGACCGAGATTGTGAACGAAGAACTGGACCACTTTCACCAGGTTTTGGAAATTCTCAGTCGCCGAGGCATCCGTTTTCGCCGCCAAAAGCCGAGCAACTACGGTCGCCAACTCAATGACTTGGTTCGCCGTGGAGAGCCTCAACGCGCCATCGATCGAATCCTGGTTGCCGGGCTTATCGAAGCGCGATCTTGCGAGCGTTTTGACCTTCTGCGCAAGCACGTAAAGGATCAAGAGTTGGCTGATTTCTATGACAGCCTTTTCGAGTCTGAGGCTAGGCACCATTCAACCTATGTGCGAATTGCCAAAACGTTTGCGGATGAAGAAGTCGTAAAACAGCGACTTAAGGAACTTGCCGAACTTGAGGCCGAAATAATTGCCCGAGGGGACAGTTTGCCGAGAATGCATAGCTAACACAAAGGCTTCAAAATCGCTCAAGTCTCAAGCTGGGCTCCTTATGTGCGGAGTCGGGATATCAAACGACAATGCCTTGGGCATGGGGCGCTTTAGGGCTTCGCTAGATTTTCCGCAAATCGGCAGCGGCCTTCTCGGGCGGAAATGGATTGATCCAATACCCAGTTCCCCACTCAAATCCTGCAGCGCGTGTCAAACGAGGAAACAACTCGACAAACCAATGCTGATAACCCCGGAATTCACGTGGGGCAAGGTGCAGCAAGAGATTGTAGGCCGGCATGTCTAGACATTGGTCAAACCGCTCGACGTATTTTTGGCAAAGCTCGGCCAACTCGTCCGACTGCTGATCGTTGATGCGCCCAAAGTCGGCAATCTCTTGATTGGGCACGATCCAGACCTGGTACCCAAACCTGCTGGCGAAAGGACAAAACGTCGTGTAATTCGGCGTAACATCCAACATTCGTTCTTCCGATTTCTTTTCCCATTCAAGGATTGAAGTTAGCAAGGAGACGCCTGTCGCATCTCGGTGATTGCGCATGCGTTCCCAGCGCAGCCGCAAGTCGTCGCTAATGTTCGGCGTTCCGATAATTTGGGTGTGAATATGTTGCAATGAGGCGCCAGCCTCTGCGCGGCAATTCTTGAACAGCATCACGTGTTCGAGCACCTGATTTTCCTGCAATACGTGCACGCGTTCCCGGTAGACTTGAAAGCTGACAAATAGTTCTTCGCGCGTCAATTCACTCATGCTCTCGACATGCCTTGGCGAGTTGACAATGACTTCTTGATGGCCCGCCGCGCCATGGCTAGGGTAGGGGCCGAACGTGGCGGATGGGTTGGCTGGCTTGTCGCCATTGTCATCAGAAAAAGAAGGATACTTGTTGGGGAAGACGCGAACGATCCATTTTTTGTCGCGCGGGTCTTGCGGAACTTGCAGAATCGGAGGTGGAGTATCCTCTTCGTTTCCAGCACAAAATGGGCAGCGCGACAGTTCTTTGCGCTGCATAATTTGCTGAAACTCATTTGGGCGTTGGACACGATCTGAAGCCATCGCAACCCATTGGCCATTGATCGGATCGAATCTCAAGTCAGACATGTTCGATTCAATTCGCAAAAGACGTTGACTTGACAGATTCTGCAAAAGCATGACGATAGACCTGAAGATAGTGCGAAGCACTTCGCCGCCATGACCAATCTTGTGCCATACCCGTCTCGACAATCTGTTTCCAGACATCTGGACGGTTCACGAAACAATCAATGGCACGTCCCAACGCCGACTCAAGGTCGGTCGACGTGAATTCCCCAAAAGAGAATCCATTGGCGCTGCGACTTTCCAGCGTGGATTGGTTTGTGTCCACAATGGAATCAGCTAGACCGCCGGTTCGTCGGACAACGGGTACCGTCCCGTATCGCAGACTGTACAACTGGTTCAAACCGCAGGGCTCATAGAGACTGGGCATGACAAAGATATCCGAGCCCGCCTCGATTTGATGCGCCAGCTCATCCGAAAACTTCAAAATCAGCGACAACCGATCTGGAAAGCGACCTACCAAACGTTTTAGGGCATTTTCAAATTCCGGATCGCCAGTTCCGAGCACGACCCACTGCGCGTTTACATACTGCAGCCACTTTTCCAGGACTGGCAGCAAGATCGACCAACCTTTTTGAGATGCTAAGCGCCCCACCAGTCCCAACAATGGCGTTTGTGGATTGATGGTCAATCCGACTTTGCGCTGTAGATCAATTTTGCATGCACGCTTTCCAGCATGCCAGTTCTGAATGTTGTAATGGTACGACAGGTAAGGGGACGTTTGTGGATTCCAAACGTTGACGTCAATCCCATTCATGATCCCGGTCAGCCTATCAGATCGTTCGCGCAGAATTCCCTCCATGCCGTGGCCATGCTCGCTGGTTTGAATTTCTTCGGCATAGCGGGGGCTAACCGTCGTTATCTGGTCTGCAAATACAATGCCTGTCTTCAATAGACTTAAATCGCCAAAGAACTCCATCTGCCTCCAGTTGAAATATTTCCAATCCATGCCCGTGACTGCCATATCCCAATGCCAAAACCGGCCCTGATACGCCAGGTTATGGATCGTGAACACATTAGCAACTCCGTTGAGAACAGGAGATGATGCATATTCAGTCCTTGTTAATGCGGGGATTAAACCGGTTTGCCAATCATTCGTGTGCAGTATGTTGACTGGCAGGTTGAGACGCGAAATTGCCTCCAAAACGCTGCGGCAAAAATACGAGAACCGCTCGCAATTGTCGGAGTAGTCTTTGCCATCTTCGCCATAGATTCCCGCGCGGTCGAAATATTCCGGCTGATGGATTAAGTATGCGTTGACCAAGTTACCTAACGCTTGGTCTTCGGATTTGTTCGCTCCCTCATTCCCCGGACGGTATTTCAAGATTGTGCCGGCCACTTCCTTTTTTCCCACTGTGATCCGTAAGGACCCGACGTTCTCAAAGTCGAAACGCGGGTCTTCCATCACGCGCCGATACGCGGGCATGAACAAACTGCAATGTTGGCCCAACTTGGCAAGTTCGAGGGGAAGCGTTCCAGACACATCAGCCAAACCACCGGTTTTTGCAAAGGGAATCGCCTCGCTGCTAACGACTGCAATATGGAGAGGGGGAGTTGTGTTCATCTGGATACCTCTACAACATCTTAGCTAGTTCGAGCATTTTGTCGATGTAAGGGCGGGGGGTGCCGACCAATGAGGCGGCCGCACAACCCGCTCGGGCTTTATCGCCAATGCCGCAATGCACGTCGGCGGTAATATCGCAAACAAAAACTCGAAACTAAAGGGAGACTAACGCACATCATCGCATGGCGGCAAGTGCGGCATCAATTTCACGCCCTGCTTCTCGCCAGTCACGAATTTGAAGCACGGGACCACGAAATCGCGATGCACTATGAATAAGTTCGACCAGGTCTTGAGTGTGCTGTAAAGATATTTCATCCACGTCATTCTTCACGATATTGAGAGATCTCTCGGTTGTCGCAGGGGAAGGCAATATTACGATTAATCGGGCTAGGTGCTGGAATTCGTCGAAGGTGTTGCAATCATTTACCAAGATCACGTTTGCAGCGGCACCGCCGAGCGAATCCACGATTTCTAACTCAAGATTTTGTAACTCGTTATGCGGCATGAGTGAATTCACCTCACCAGCAACCATGTCCTGCTCAATCGGATTTATGAACAACTGAGTTCTTGTCGATTGGCAAATGACGGAGAACTGGTTCACAGTACATCCGACAAACATTAGAGCACCGCGCTTTGTGTTGATGTGCTCTAACAGTTGCCCCAGCGTAAGTTGTGACGTTGGATGCACCATTTCAGCGGCAATTTGACAAGCGGGTTCCAACACGAATCGGCGATAACTCATGCGAGGATGAGGAATCACGAGACTGTTGGATTCGAAGTTCTGTTGGCCGTAGAGCAAGAGGTCAAGATCAACGGTCCTGGCTTCCCATCGTTGTTTACGCTGACGGCCCAGCGACTTTTCAAGCTGGAATAGGTAATCAGCCAATTCGATAGCCGGTAAATTTGTAACGAGACGAATTGCAGCATTCAAATAGTCATGTTGGGGATCCACTCCGCCAATGGGAGTGGTTGAATACAAATCGCTATGCGAAACGATTTGGAATCGAGAATGCTGATTCAGTGCGTCAATTACGTCGTGGAAAAACCTCTCCCGGTCACCCAGATTTGACCCGAATGCCACAAGGCAGTCTTGGTAATGCTCTTCCATATTCGATCACGGTTGTCGCAATGAAATCAATACAGCTGGCTACTCCCAAACAAGGGAAATGAATACGGATGATGCCGCGTGGATCGTTATTTGTCACGAAACAGCCGCCACTTGCTCGTACCAGTCGGGATTCTTTGAATGGATCACGTTTCTTGTTCAGAACGGCATAAATTCTTGCCAGCGAAATGAAGCAAGACGAATTCAGAATCGCGCTGGCCCGACCATTCCATCAATGATGGCCATCAATGAGAAACGGCGCTACGCATCTTGCGCAACGCCGTCTCTAATCGGACTCGAATCCATCCTTTTCCGCCCGTCCGTGAGTCTTTTGTCATCCTGACAGGAACTATTTTTGTTTATTCGGTTAAGTGGTTCCCATCGTCACTAGGCGTTTCGGCTGAGAATCACTGTTTCGCAATGTTTTTATTGGCTCCGTGCCATTCTACAAGCTCAGAGTGATCTCCGTCGAAACAGCTTCACCACATTTGAATGAAGCAGGCAAATTCAAATCTTGAAAAAATGGTGGGGAGTCCATTGCCTCGGATGACTCCGATACTGTCGGTCCGGTCGGTCGTCCACCATTACAATGTATTTGTTCGGCAAAAGTGAAAACGGAATCGTTTTAAAGCCGCCGCCCATCTCATTGAACAAGAAGTCATTTTCCAATCGTATCACAACTTGTCAAGCAAACATGAGAAGGAATCTGAAAAAAAAATCTCGCGAAATTTTTTTTGCTTTCCCCTACTTGATTGTTTTTCTGAATCGTGATTATCCAACTTCAATCGGTTGTGTTCGAGACAATTGCGCGTGACATTGGATCTTTTTTTGTGCCAAGCGAAATTTTTATTTGCTATCGGGTGGAGCAATTCAGCAACTTTGGTTTCGTCAAAAAAAGTTTTTCAAGAAGTCGCTGATCATTGGCAGTCAACGGATATGACTGGAGTGCAAACTTCTCGCGCCTGCGAAGTGATTCATGGCGAAAGGACGAGGGGCGACGAAATCAATTGCGAAGAAATTCAACTCGGTTTCGATGCTTCTAAGTCAGGCGTCATGTGATCTGCTTGGTTGACTGCCACATATCCACCATTGGTTGCGGAAGTTAACGCGGGAATCTCATGCATGATTTCGGAAGCCGACGACAGGCCGGATGAAGTGTCCTGGATTTCGCTACGTCGATCATCACCGGTCAGCCAACGGCGCACTAGACTTCCCAAATCGTCGAGCAAGCTGTAAACGACTGGGATCACTACCAATGTCAGGAATGTGCTGGTGATCATGCCGCCAATCACACATGCCCCCATTGGCTGTCGTGTCTCGGATCCGGTGCCCAGCCCTATTGCAATCGGAATCATCCCGGCGATGGTAGAAAATGCAGTCATTAAAATCGGGCGCAGTCGCACTGGACCGGCTGCCAACAACGCAGCGTTCTTTTCCAATCCGCGCTCGCGACGAAGTAAGTTGGTATAGTCCACCAAGAGTATGGCATTTTTGGTTACCAATCCCATCAACATCACCATGCCAATCATACTAAAAATGTTCAGGGTCAAGCCAGTCAACGCCAAAGCTCCTAAGGCACCACCAATCGAAAGTGGAACGGACAGCATAATCGTGACCGGGTGAATAAAACTCTCGAATTGAGAAGCCAATACCATGTAGATCAATATGATTGCGAGGACTAACGCAAATAACATGCTGGCGAACGATTCAGCCATCATGTCACCAGCTCCCGTGAACGCCGAGGTAACTCCAGGCGGCAGACCAATCGCGGCCTCAATCGCCACGGTATCGGCAATCGCGGCTCCCAGCGGCTTTGTCTTCTCGAGGTTCGCCATAATCGTGATTTGTCGTTGGCGATTCTGGCGGTCAATTTGCACTGGCCCGGTTCCTTCAATGATCTCAGCGACGCTGCGGAACTCCACAATCCGTTCGTCGCGCGTGCGAACTGGCAGCAGTCCGATCGCATCCGCTCGGTTCCGATCTGCTTCCGCCAATCGCACGCGCACGTCAAAACTTTCGCTCCCATCCTCGAACGTGCTGACGGGTCGCCCTCCGACCATGGTTTGTACGGCGCGTCCAATCTTCTCAATGTCGATTCCCAGATCAGCTGCGCGGTCGCGATCCGGAATTACTGAGATCTCTGGCTTCGTGGAGTCGTATGTCAAATTGATATCGACAATACCTGGAATTGTCCTTAATTGCTCCACAACCTTGACGGCCGTTTGTTCCAGCAATCCAATATCGGACCCGCGCAGATTGTATTGCAGGGGAGCCGAGCGAAATCCGCCACCGGATACCCGCGGGATATATTCGACGCTGATTTTCGAGTGGCTCAAATCAGCCAATGCTTCGCGGGCCATCGACATGATGTCGTGTTGACTGATGGACCGCTCGGATTTGTCAGGCAATTGCACGAGAATAGCTCCGTAGTTCACGCGACCCTCTTGCCCAGCACCGATCGTCGTATAGATGTTGTCGACCGTCGGCAACCGCCACAAGCGTTTTTCGACTTCTTCCAAAATTTGGCTGGTTCGCTCAATCGATGAACCGAGGGGCGTTTCGATTTGGACGTTGAATTGCCCCTCGTCTTGCGGCGGCACAAATTCTGTACCTACAAACGGTAATAACAGCAGACTGCCCATGAATACACCAATCGCCAATGCACTGATCAACCAGCGTCGTCGCAACGCAAACTTCAGCGTCAATCCATACCACCCCTCGATACCAGTAAAGAACCGCTCAACCAAATTGAACAAACGCCCGTGTTGCGGAACAACGCTTAACAGGCGCGAACATAGCATCGGAGATAGCCACACGGCGACGAAAGTCGAGACGATCACGGCAAATGCAACAGTTAAGCCAAACTCAAAAAAGAACTTTCCGATCAGTCCGTCCATGAATGCGACCGGTACGAACACTGCGACGATGGCCAGCGACGTGGCCAGCACGGCGAATCCGATTTCACGCATGCCAGCAATCGCCGCTTCGATGCGTGATTTCCCTTGTTCCAAGTGCCGAAACGCATTTTCCAAGACGACGATCGAATCATCGATGACCATTCCCACTGAAATACTCAGCGCCAACAACGACATCATGTTTAATGTAAAACCGAAGGCGTTCATGAACGCGTACGTTGTGACAATCGTAGTTGGGATCGTGACGGCAGCGATGAAGGCTCCCCGCCAACTTCGCAAAAAGATGAGAATAACGAGCACGGCCAACAGACCGCCACGAACTAACTCGCCTTGCGCTTCATCCACGCTGTTCTTAACGAATCGCGATAAGTCTTGAGTCAACGTTAATTGGTATTCATTGGGCAGGTCGGCGCGAATACTGTCCAATCGCTTTTTGACCTCGGTGGCTACAGCCAACATGTTCTCACCCGATTGACGTCGTATTTGCAGCGAAACGGCACGCTGACCATTGAGTCGCGACAAACTACGAAAATCTTCCATCCCGTCTTCGACGATCGCGACGTCACGCAGGTAGACTGGAACGCCCTGGCGATGGGCAATAACAATCGAATTGAAATCGGCAGGCTGGCTCATCCGCCCTTTCGTGCGTACAACCAGTTCGCGACTACCGGATTCCACGCGACCCCCAGGAAATTCGACGTTCTCTTTCTCGATCGCTTCGACCACATCGGATGCGGTGAGGGCGTAGCCGTGCAAGTCATCATTTCGCAACCAGATGCGGATTTCCCGATCTCGACCGCCGATGATTGTCACAGCACCCACTCCGTCAATTCCGCCAAGTTGAGGTTTGATGACCGAATCGGCCACGCGAGTCAGTTCGCGAATGGAAGTCGGGCCCGCCAGAGTGATTGACATGATGGGAGCCGAATCAGGATCAAATTTTTCGACAATTGGCGGTTCGATGCCGAGAGGTAGCTCCGCTCGAATCGCCGCGACTTTATCGCGGACATCCTGAGCGGCAATGTCAATATTTCGGCCTAACTCAAATTCGACGAATACCATTGACAATCCGGTCACGCTTTCACTGCGTAGCGACTTGATCCCGCTAATCGTATTCACGGCCTCTTCGATCGGTTCCGTGATGTCGGTTTCAATGGTTTCCGGATCGGAGCCTTCATAAAGTACGGAAACCGTCACAATTGGAAAATCAACACTGGGGAACAAGTCAACGCCGATACGAAAATAGGCCACGACTCCGAAAACAATCATCGCCGAAACGACCATGATCGACGTCACCGGGCGTCGAATGGACAGTTCTGAGATTTTCATTGGTCGCTCCCTCGCGTGGAAAAGCTAGTTCCAATTGCATGGATTGGAAAAGTATGCGACGGCGGATCAATGGCACTCAATGCAGACCCCGGCTGCACCCTCATGCCATCTGCAAGCACTGCCGGATTGAGGCGAACAATCTGCTGACCCTCGCTTAAGCCTTCAACTACTTCGACGCGTCCATCGCCGATAAGCCCCAGCTTGATATTGCGGTGGGCAACGCGTTGCGAGTGTGGGTCATACACAAACACGGCAGGTTGTCCCCCCTCGAATACCAATGCCTCATAAGGTACTACTAATGAATCTTTAGCGGACTCCATTGGGATTCGCACTTTGACAAATTGTCCAGCCTTAAACCTCCCGTGGTCGTTCTCGACCGCAATGCGGACGCGAAAGGTACGCGTCTCGTAATCAACCTTCTGGTTTACTAAGAACACGACGCCTGGAACCGGCGCGACCGAACCCGCCGCCTCGACCTGAGCCAGCGTGCCAATTTCAAACTTTCCCAAATACCGCTCAGGTATTCCAACTTGGACGATCACGAGACTTAAGTCCATCAGTTCCATCAGATCGACGCGCGGTTGAGCCGTGACACGCTGACCGACCTCCACATTCCGATCGACGATGTAACCGGTGTACGGGGCTCGAACAACCGTGCGACGCAAACGGTCCTCGCGAATCTTGACTTCGGCCTCAGCTTGTTTGACCAAAGCTTGGCTGACAGCAATAGCCGATTCAGTCGGCCCTGCCTCCGCTTCCGCAAGTTCAGCGTTGGTGCGTTCGACAGTCGCTTGTGCTGATTGCAATTCTGCTTGTGCCCGATCGAATTCTTGCCGCGAGGTGGCTCGCTGGTCGACCAACGCTTGCAAGCGCCGAAAATCCGCTTCCGCTCGCTGCAACTGAGACTTGGCTTCATCCCGCAGCGCTTGTAGGCGACGAACTTCTTCAGGGCGTTTCCAAGCCACAAGGTCTTCAAGATCTTTTTGAGCCTTCAACAAACGCGCATTGGCCGACGCCAGTTCTAATTCGTATTCGGCAGGATCAAGCGTCAGTAAAATATCTCCTTGAGATACCCGTTGACCCAAATCAAGTGACAGCGATTCCGAGTAGTGCCGTCCATCAACCTCAACTTCGATTCTTTCCTTGGAGTTGGGGATGGAATGGACGATACCATCGACTTCAGCAGAAACCATAGTGCGACGTCGAGGCAAGAAATTTCCGGTAATCTCCAAACTCGTGGTGACCGAACCGCGGCCCACTCTGACTAACTCGACTGAGATCGCAGGAGTTTCACGACCAGTGGCCATTTGTTGGCTGACGGTAGCAGATGTGGAAGTTCCATTCATTAGCCACTGCCGACCCACAATCAATATGCCGGCGGCACCAACTAAAACGAGTAAACCGAGGGCCATTCGCCCAATCCAGGATTTCATATTTTCAATTTCCTCTCGCAATCTCATCGCAATCTCAAGGCAGAGCATTCAATTTGCAGGTAATGTAATGCGCACAGTGAAACGCTTTGTATTGACAAGAAATCGTCATTGTGCGTTCTTGGTTTGGATCATTTCGCAAAGGTCATTCCAGGGTTCATTCAATCGGTTGGAACATAGCCTGTCGGTGGTTTTCTGGTTCGGCAATTACTGATCCCAATTTCGCTCCACAAGCAGTCCATTGAACAATAAGTCGAGGATCGTCGCCGACTGATCGCTTAAGCGAGTCTTCCTTCCTGAGAAATAGTTGGTGAACATTGATCCGTACAACATGTCCGACACATAGTCCAGTGTTCGTTCGACGGGAACATTTCGGATGACACCCGTTTCGATCAGATGGCGGAACAAGTCCTGCCATGGTTTGATGTTGGCTTCGCGGTGCACATAGTACGTGGGCTGCGCGCGATCGCGGAAATGTGCTCGCTCGTGAATCAACAACTCTGTGACCTCGGGGTTCTCGTCGAAGAAGCGCAAATAGGCACGGACGCCAACAGCCATGGGCGCCAATGGCGACGTGTCGGCAGGATCAATGGCCGCAACGGCTTCATCGACGCTCGCTTTCAGGCGACGAATTCCGTGATCCACGGTTGCCAAGAACAATTCTTCTTTGCTAGGAAAGTAACGATAAACGGTGCCTTTCCCAATCCCTACCAAGTCCGCAATTTCTTGAACATCAGCGGCTGAACCGAAGCCATGTTTGGCAAAGACCCGGGTCGCGGCCTCAAGAATTTGTCTCTTGCGATTTTCGCGCAATTCCGCGTCTGGCGGGCGTCCAACGCCACGCTTGGCTTCATCACTAGTTGCCATGGTTTTCACTCCAATCCGCCGAAATTCCCGTAACAAATATATAACGGACCGGTCAGTCCGTTTATTCAAGTATAGTACGCAACCGAAATGAGCATAGTCTTAATAACAAGAAAAAACGGTACAGCTAGTGCGAGATCGCGATTTAAGTTTTAAAGGACAGGGACTTTGTTGATTGAAGTAAGAGGTTTTTGAGGCAGGCCTTTATTTTTTGAAGTCGTATGCGACCGCAGGGCATTGTCGCGTTTGAGTCTCGTTGCGTTAAGAAAACAGGGGTGTACCCATACGAACAAGAGCAAGCGAACCAGTTTATCGCATCGGAGATAAGCGAGTTCAAACAGAATAAATAAAGGTGTGTGGCGATTTTTTGCGGCGACTCCACCCAGCTACAGGAAGACCATCACCCACTGGGTCGTCTCTGCAAAACAGCCCGTCACCCGTGCTCGCCGATTGGCAGAACTCATCCAAGCATGCTCAGAACATCGGCGTCTCTTGAAATAAGATTCAACAGAGTTTTCGCCACTGAACAAGTCAATCCAACACAAGAGTCTTTTGCATTCACAAAAACCCGGCAACCTTGTGCAGGTGCGATTTTACCTGACCTTCGCTAATTCACCCTCAACTCTAGGTGCGAGTTTATGTTGGATTGAAATAACTGCAGGCGTCATTTGAAGATGACCTTTGCGGTGGGCGATTCGCGGTATGTGATTTCGTGTCCAGGAGTCCACTCTCCATCTTTGAAAAACTCGGCCTTGGAAACCATCGTGCCGTCCGACATAATTGTGGCCGTCGAGCGAACCTCGGTTATCCCGTTGGTGTTACCGGTGACCTTTTCGATACTAGACCAAGTTTGACCTTCAATTTCCAAAGTCCCAGTCGTGTAAAAGCCCGCCGTCGTAAAATACCAGAATTTGATTTTCTCTTCCTTGGGATCCCACATGAAGATTGACTCGCCTCCATAGGCTCCGTCGTTCACGGAGTGCAGAATGCGAACAGCTTGACCATTCATCGCTCGCTCCCATTTGGAAACATCTTTTTGAGGATTCTCGGCAGTCGAACCGGCAAACATCCCTTCAAAGGTTTTTCCCAGCATCGGGGCAAAGACAGCCAAATGTTCCGAAAGCGGAAGTTCCTGCGCAGAGGTTGGTGCGGTCGATAAAAACAGCAAAATAGTCAACACAAAATTTCGATAAACCATATTCGTCCTCCAGAGAAAAAATCACTCAATCTTTTTATCCAATGGCCAGAGTTCACTGCGACATTTGCGGGGCGTGAACGGGCCCATCAATTTTCCCATCCATACAATACAAGTCGGCACCCATCCATAGCGTCCGGTTTCGACATAATGCTTCAGTGCCGAAACGATGATCTTGCCTCCGCCCGCCATTTGTTTTTCCGTCTTGGTTCCTTTGGGGACTTGCGTCGTGGTCAACGTGAATTCAGTCCCCCCCTCGATAGATTTCAGTTCATAGGTGACGATGCACAGCGGATCGTCCAGTTGAGTGAACTTGAACGTGTGCGAATAGCGGTGGGGCGGATCAAACTCCAGCACTTCGCCGACGACGCCGGTGTGCTTGCCATTCGGCGTTCTCATACGGACTGGTGCTCCGGGAGCCAGCGAAGTCGTATGCAGAACGGATCCGAAAAAAAATGGCAAGACTTCGCCGGATTTTGTAAATGTTGCCCAGACCTTGTCGATGGGGGCTTCGATCACGACGCGATAAATCTGTTTCTCAGCGATTTGCTGCGAAGGCTTCATGATTTTTTCGAACCTCGTTTGGACTTGGATAAACTCGCTTCGATCTGGAACTTTAGATCCGTCGCCTTGCTAGCCCAGAACGAACTGTATTCGGTGGTCCACCGATCATAGATCATTTGGATCGGCACGGCGTTGAAATACAGTTCTCGTTTACGACCATTCTTCTTGGCGATGACCAATTGAGCTTCACCGAGCACCTGCAGATGTTTGATCACCGCAATGCGACTGAACTCAAAATACTGGCACAAGTCATTGACGCTGCACCCCGGCAGCGATTTTAACAAATCCAGTATTTTTCGTCGCGCCGGGTGTGCCAGAGCGTGAAAGATCAGATCCATGGAATCGGGCTTCATAGGTAACCAATAAGTTACATATCGGCAGCCGGACTGTCAAGTAGTTTGATAAAGAACTAAAAAACTTTCGGATATTTTAGAAATGCCTTGTAGCTTCTACGGTGGTTCCGTTTTGGGCACGTTGAGCGAGTGGGGCCAGTTGGAGCCCAAGGGAAGCTCAAGGTGAAATCCCAAAACGGCGCATGTACATTAAAAAGCCAGTAAGCCAGCAGCACACCACGAATCAAGGTGCCCGACGCAAGACGTCTTAGGACAGATTTTCGGGTGTGCTGCGGCTTCTTCAATCAGACGGATCACTCAGATATTGCCCAACAGGCTTGGCTACAAGGCTTCCGCAGCATTGAAGCGCTCTTAAAGGGGACATTCTACTTTTATAGTTTCTTTGGCCTGACTTCAGGTCGCAGCGAGGTTTCAAGACCGAGTATTGTAGCAGTTTTGTCTGCCAATGAGTATCGCCGAATGGAGTGTCGCGAGCAAGGCTTTGTCGCAGGGCCTGGAGTTCGGCTTCTGTTTCCACTCCGTTGTCATTGCGAGTCCACTGAGCGGCCTTCAGGATCGGTCCTCCGCACAGCAATCCGTCTGGGCCGCTTCGAACCGTTGGTTTCAGGCTGGACCATTCCCAGTCCTGACTTCGCTCGACCATGTTCACCCGCAGCGGATTCCGCTCGACATAACGTAACACCGTCAGATAGTGTTCATCGAACTGTACGGGAAACGCTTTGAATCGCCCCTGCCAGACATGGCCGCTCCCCTTGTAGTGCC
>CALMEE010000045.1 GCA_937862885.1 uncultured Planctomycetaceae bacterium | reverse complement strand
GAAGGTGAGTGGTAGGTGAGTTCTTGCCACGTAGCAACGTCTCTCCGAGACGTTGAGGCGAGTCTTGGAAAGACTCGACTACTTTTGGATCGGTAAATTTCCACCGGTCCTCGGTCAAGGGATTTTTTGCCTGGGCAATGAATTTGATGGCAAGAGAAATCGATGGCGAAACGTTTTGGGACAGCTTCAGAGTTTCGAGAATTCCAGTTCGTTGAGCGAAAAAGGGTGGCTTTACCAGGAAAAAAGTTCGTGTTGTCTGTAGGCGGCTTTACCAGGAAACATGTTGGCGTAGTCTGTTGGTGGCTTTACTTGCAAACAAGTTGGCGTTGCCTGCATGAGTACCAGAAGCACTTAACGTATCAAGTCGGATGGTTTTGGTTCCGAGTACGTTCGTCGTACGATGAGGTGCTGGGCCGTTTTACTCGACTTTGGGAATACAAATGCTCTTTGTCGTGACGTATCACTGATGAAGAGTCGAGTTACATAACAGATCAAGGGAGAATTCCAAAACAAGTGTACGATCGCGATAGACCGCATTCGATTCAAAACGAAATTGCCGTTGTTGTGCGAGTTATTCTGCCGCACCATCCACTAGAGAATGATCCGTTGGCCGAAATCACTGGACTAGCCGAAACGTCCGGTGCTCAGGTGATGGACGGATTGATCCAGCGACGCGAAACACCAGACATTGCAACTTACTTGGGCAAAGGAAAAGTGGATGAGCTGGCTCGATTGGTCGAATTCCATGCAGCCGACGTCGTGTTGTTCGACAATGATCTTTCCCCCGGCCAGCGTAGAAACTTAGAGAAGGAATTGAAGGTCAAAGTACTGGACCGAACGGAGTTGATTCTTGACATCTTTGCGACGCACGCAAAGACGTATGAAGCTCGCTTAGCCGTGGAGTTAGCGCAACTCGAATATTCATTGCCACGACTGAAACGCATGTGGACCCACTTATCCCGTATCAAGATGGGCGTCGGCATGCGCGGTCCTGGTGAAAAACAGCTGGAAACAGACCGCCGCCTCGTGGAAAAGCGTATCAGCGAGCTAAAGAACGAATTGCGTCAGGTTGAACGCCGCAAAGAGCGAACGGTTTCATCACGGCGTGGCTTCATGACGGTTTCGATTGTCGGCTATACGAATGCAGGCAAGAGTACGCTCATGAATCGCCTAACCAATGCGAACGTCCTTGCGCAAGACAAACTGTTTGCGACTTTAGACACACGCACCCGGCGTTGGCAGCTCCCCAGTTGGGGTCCAGTTTTGCTGAGCGACACGGTCGGTTTCATTCGCGATTTGCCGCACGGACTGATTGCGAGTTTCAAGGCGACGTTGGAAGAAACACGTCGGGCGGATCTCTTGGTGCATGTGGCTGACGCGAGTAATCCTGCAGTCGTCGAGCAGATCGCGTCGGTATATCAAGTATTGACTGAGTTGGAGATCGAAGAAAAAGACACGTTGCTCGTGCTTAACAAGGTCGACCACGAGGATGCACAAAAGAATCTTGAGAGGCTGCAAAACCGTTACCCTCATGCGGTGTTAGTCAGTGCAAAATCTGGTTTGGGAATGGAACGACTTGCTTCAGCCGTCAGTGATGCGTTGAGCAGGACATTTCGTAACGTGGAAATCACAACCAACGTCGGTAATGGTCGCATCCTTGCTTATCTATCGGAGCATGGTGAGGTTTTGTCCAAGACCTACGACGAAGATCGTGCAATTATCCACTGTCGCATACCACAAAAATATCTTGGTCGCATTCAAGACGCTGAAATTGTCATCAAAGACTTGGGCGTTAGGGCACAACCATCGCACAATGGCGAACCTGTGGCCCACGTGGAACGCCCGGAAGAAGATGGACTGAATCAAGCAATGGATGATGTAGCGTAATGGCTCGGCGTGATCTGGTTAATCAAAGGATCGTGATCACGGGTGCCTCCTCGGGGATTGGCACGGAATTGGCTCGCCAGCTTTGGCATGAGAATGCTCGCATCTTGATCACGGCGCGCCGTAAAGAACGTCTCGAATCGTTGTCCAACGAACTCCTGAATCAGTCACCGTCGACTAGGCGTCGCGCGAACCAATCTTCTGACGGTCCTGCGGATCTGTTAGTCGTTGTGGGCGACGTAACTGATTCCGCGGTACGAACCGAGATTATCGAAACAGCCGTAAGCAATTGGGGTGGCATTGATGTGCTCATTAATAACGCTGGGGTCGGTGCAATCGGTCCGTTCGTCGATGCGAGCCCCCAGCGTTTAAGGTCGATTATGGAAGTCAATTTTTTTGCGCCAGCCGAACTAATTCGACTGGCCGTGCCTCACATGCATCGATCAAAGCGACCAATGGTGGTTAACATATCCAGTGTACTTGGCCATCGCGCAGTGCCACTCAAAAGCGAATATTGTGCAAGCAAGTTTGCCATGCACGGACTTTCCGATGCGATTCGTAGCGAACTGGACTCTTTAGGCATCGATGTCTTGCTTGTCAGTCCAAGCACCACCGCCAGTGAGTTTTTCGATGCCGTTATCGACAATTCGATCGACAACTACCAAAAGCTTTCCACACCCCAATCTTCGGCCCATGTTGCCAAGCAGGCGATCAAAGCAATGAAGCGGGGCAAGAACGAAATCATTCTCTCTTTCAGCGGAACGGCCCTGGTTTGGCTAGATCGACTGTTTCCCACGTTAGCTAACAAGCTGGTTGCACGGTTTGGCAAGTGAACCCTCGTGCAAGTTTTTAAAAACTCGTTAGAATACTCTACTTCTAATGGCTTACGATGTATGTGGCCTTGGGACAACTTGCACGACGACTAGAACGTAACGTCGACTGGACGTGAACTTGGTTCCGACTGGAAATTTGCCGCGGGATGATACAGGGCACGAGCGTGGACCGTTGCATCGTCTTCAAATTTCGGCTGCCCATATTTTGCTGATGCGAATTTTACAGGTGCCAACATCAGTCAGTGGCGAAGTCCGCCGAAGAACAGCTGATGGAAGTTGAGCTTTAAAAAAAGACGCGTAGCTACGACGAACTGCAGCGTGTTTCGTTGATGAATACCGGGTTGGACAGACGTCGTTCTTAGTCTTGCCACATTTTCACAGCGACAACCGCCGGAGTTGATTCCGCCTTATTTGGACGGGTCACAACTCTCCTTTCAATGGAACAACAAATACAAATATGAGTGACAATACCAACGACCCAGCTGCGGATACCCTGAACCCTCACGACATTAATGCGGTTGTGGCGGCACGGCGCGCAAAGCTAAAAAACATTTGCGATTTGGGAATCGATCCGTGGGGACAACGATTCGATGGCCGATCATTTATTGGAGAAATTCGGGCAAGGCAATACGAAATTAAGTTCAAGACTTCTGCTGGAGAGCTTATCGACGCGCCAGAGTTTGTCGAGGGCTTGGATATGCGAAGTTGGAAGCAGGAGCGGGGGGGCGGCGACTTGGTTGGCCCGGCAGTTCGCGCGGCTGGCCGGATCGTTTTACATCGCGATACAGGCAAACTGCAGTTTATTGATATCCAAGATTGGACGGGTACAATTCAGCTGTTCGTTGGAAAAAATCAAGTTGGCGAAGAGAATTGGAAGTTGATTGAAAACCTCGACTTGGGGGATTTGATTGGCGTCGACGGCGAATTGAAAATGACGATGCGAGGCGAGTTGTCGATCTTCGCTGAAAAAATCTATTTGCTCACGAAGACCATTGAACCTCCACCTGCAAAACATGTTGGACTTGTCGACCCGGAATTACGGCAACGTTTGCGATACATCGACTTGGCTTATAATGCCGAATCGCGCCAACGTTTTCTTAACCGCACCAAGATCGTTCAGTCGATCCGGCGCACGCTGGATGAAAATCAATTCGTCGAGATCGAAGGCCCCACGTTGCACTCGATTGCCGGCGGTGCCGCCGCGCGACCTTTCGAAACGTTTCATAATGCTTTAGGAATGAACTTATTCTTGCGGATCGCGCTGGAACTTCATCTAAAGCGGTTAATGGTCGGCGGTTTGGAACGCGTCTATGAGCTGGGTCGCGTTTATCGCAATGAGGGGATCAGCCCGCGACACAATCCGGAATTTACAATGCTTGAAGTCTATCAGGCTTTCGGCGACTACAAGTCCATGATGGACTTAACGGAATCGTTAATCGCGAACGCTAGCAAGGCCATTGGCTTGGGAACCCAGATAAGCTGGGGGGAACAACAACTGGATATTTCGATTCCTTTCGCGCGTCGTCCGTATCACGAGCTGCTAGCCGAGCATACCGGCGTTGACCCATTTGCTGAGCGTGCACTAAAAGATTACGCACAAGCCATCGGGTTAACTGTGGCCGGGAAGCATATTGACGTGATCAAGAATGAGATTTTTGAAGAGCGGGTTGAAGAAAAGTTGGTCGGCCCAGTTTTCGTTACGGATTATCCAGCCAGCATTTGCCCGCTGACGAAACGAAAACAAGACGACCCGACAATCGCCGAACGCTTCGAATTATTTGTTTGTGGCATTGAATTGGCCAATGCCTACACGGAACTCAATGATCCAGACTTGCAACAAAAACTGTTTAAAACGCAGTTGGCGGGTTTGCCGGCTGAGGAGTCGATGGCCAAAATGGATCATGATTTTGTACGTGCGCTGCGGAACGGGATGCCGCCGGCCGGAGGATTGGGGGTCGGCATTGACCGTTTGGTGATGCTGTTGACAAACTCTCAATCGATTCGCGACGTGATCTTGTTTCCATTACTACGAGCGGAAACCGGTAATCCCGAACATGAATAAGCGATGCGAACCTGTGACCGGGTTGGCTTTGCAGTAGGCTGTGAATTAGAAAAACACGGTCAAGAGAGTGGTCGCTTGCTCTGCAAACGAGGCGTCAAGCGACGTTCCGTTCGCGGAGGGAACGACTACTTTGCTAAGTTCACAGTCTAGCCGACAACGTTTGCTGGTTTTAGCGTGATCAGCAGGATAAGAGGCCGGTAATCGCGTCGACGATTGGCACAAGAATATCAAGGATGATTAATGTATAAACTGTTGCTTTCTTGGCGTTACTTGCGGACGCGCTTTATTGCTTTGGCTTCGGTCGTAAGTGTCACGTTAGGCGTCGCCACGCTCATTGTCGTCAATAGTGTCATGGACGGCTTCATCACTGAAATGCATGCCCGCTTGCATGGCATATTGTCGGACGTGGAGATCGCAGCACCTGGTTTGGGTGTCATCTATCACCCTGAATTTCATGTCAACGAGGTTAAACAAATCTTGGGTGACGAAGTTGAGGAAATTACGACGGTTGTGCGCGTGCCGGCGCTGATGCATTTCAGGGTAAATGGCTTTCCGATGACCCATCAGGTATTGTTAATTGGGATCGACGATGAATCGTTCGGCAAGGTCACCGATTTTCATCCCTATTTGATGAATGAGCACAACCGAAAGAAACTCACTTTCGAGTTGCAGACTTCTGGTTACGATGAATCGTTGGGTTTTTGTGGTTGGGAATATCGACGGTTAGTCGCGGAATCTAATGGCCATTATTTGCCCCCCGTAGACTTGCCCACGGATCCGAATCTAGGTTCGATTGAACCGTCGCTCGCAAAGCATGACATGAAGAAGCGATCGGTCAGCAATGGGCGCTTGCCGTACCTTCCCAAGTCGATCCCGGACCTGGAACAGATAAATGAAACGAATAATCTGGCGATGGGCCCTCCGGATATGCGCGATCCGTTTGATCACCATTTTTCCGGTCCAGCGCTTGAGGACATTTTTGATCCGCGCCGCGACCAATACACGGGCATTGTTTTGGGCATGGCGATTTCAAGCCGAAAGTATAAAGATCCAGAAACCAACGAGAATGTCGAATCGTTTTTAATCCGTGTGGGAGACGACGTCGCCATCACGTTGCCAACGGCGGGCGCTGATCCCACCGCCGTTCGCGAAAACTGCACGGTTGTCGATTTTTACAGTTCGAGAATGCACGAGTACGACAGTACGTTTGCGTTTATGCCCTTATCCCGCTTGCAAAAGTTACGCGGGATGATTGTGCCTGAGAGCGGAATGCGGAGTATATCGGCACTTCAAATCAAAATGAAACCCGGCGCAAATTTGGATCGAGCACGCGATAAGCTACTGGCGCGTTTCCCACCTTTCGAAACGGGTTATGCGATTCAAACTTGGCAAGATACGCAACGGCCACTGCTCAGTGCGGTCAACTTAGAACTGACGATTCTGAATATTCTGTTATTCTTGATCATTGCCGTTGCGGGATTCGGAATTTTGGCAACGTTCTACATGATCGTCGTGGAAAAGACCAAAGACATCGGAATCCTGAAATCACTCGGCGCTCCCAGTCGCGGAGTGATGTCGATTTTCTTGAGCTATGGATTATCGCTTGGTGCCGTGGGGACGGGTGCGGGGATTATAATTGGCTTGCTGTTTGTGCAATACATCAATCATATCGCTGGGTTGCTCGGCTATCTTTCCGGTCGCGAAATTTTCGATCCGACCATTTATTACTTCGACAGAATCCCGACCATTGTCAGTATATGGATGGTCATCGGAGTTGCCTGTGGTGCGATGTTGATCGCCGTGTTGGCCAGCGTTCTTCCGGCGTTGAGAGCGGCGCGTATGCATCCTGTGCGTGCCTTACGCTATGAATGATTATTGTGGAATGATGACTGGGCAACTTCGATTTAGGCAACAACAATAAATCTATTCTTTCGATTTCAAATTACTTCAGCTCAACATTAGAGAGAGGTTGGCGACGGCATGCAAAATGCGATTTCCAAGCCCAATGAAACTCACTCAATTCACGCCAACGGAAAACAGGCGTTACGTATCAAGTGTCCCATGCTATTGAATGCCGTCGATTTGCATAAGAGCTATTACAAAGGCAAAATTGAGATTCCCGTATTGCGCGGCGTTAACTTAGCTTTGCCGGAAAGCTCACTGATCTCGATTATTGGTCAAAGTGGCTCAGGCAAGAGCACCTTACTGCACTTACTTGGGACTTTGGATGCTCCGGACCGAGGAGAAATTTGGTTTGAAGATCAACGGATCGACAATGCGGCTCGACGATATAGGGACAAATTGAGAAATCAAAAAATCGGCATGATTTTTCAGTTCTACCACCTGCTCCCCGAGTTAACCACGCTTGAAAACGTGCTTGTCCCGAGAATGATTGAGCGAAGTGCTTGGAGTTACCTCTTCAACCGCTCCAAATATGTTGAGCGCGCGAAAGCGTTGCTGGAGATGGTTGGCTTGGGCCACCGTATGCAACACCGACCGAACCAACTTTCAGGTGGCGAGATGCAACGAACGGCAATTGCGAGGGCGTTAATCAGCCAGCCAAAGCTCCTCCTAGCTGATGAACCGACCGGCAATTTAGATCGCCAGAATGGTGACGAGGTGATGAAGACGCTGACGCGATTGAATCGTGAAGAAGGGATTACCGTCGTGATCGTCACGCATGACGAGTCCATCGCCCAACGAGCCGACCAAATCGTGAGATTGGCTGAGGGCAAAGTCGTCGAAATTTCGAAAGCTGCGTAACAAAGAAGCGAACTTAGCCGCTTAAATTGGATTTCCGCCGCATCATCTTTGGGGCAACCGCTTTAGCAGGTAAGGAAACATGCCTGGACTTCCCATTTCGTGCCCAGTGTGGTAGAGAGATTAGAGATAATCCGCTTGTACAATGGTCGGAAACGTCCATAGTATATTCTGCGAATCAGCGAACTCTGCAGGCGGCAGCATCGTTTGCTTCCCCTAATTTTTCGGCTATTGAGATCCCTGCAGGATTGGCACGGCCGCTCGCGATGCCCACACCCAGTTTCGTTATAAGCTTTTGAAACTACTATTCGTTGCTTGATTGAACCAAGAATTCATGCACCATCTGATTTTAGGAACGGCCGGACACATCGATCATGGAAAGACTTCACTGATCCGCGCGTTAACGGGAATTGACACCGATCGTTTACCGGAAGAAAAGAAACGTGGGATTACAATTGAATTGGGATATGCCCATCTGGAACTAGAGCCATACCAATTCGGAATCGTGGATGTTCCAGGCCACGAGAAATTTGTGCGGCAAATGCTGGCGGGAGCTACCGGCATGGATATTGTCATGCTAATCATTGCTGCTGACGATTCAATCAAACCTCAGACGATAGAACATTTGCAAATTTTGAATTTGCTGAACGTCAAACATGGCGTCATCGTGTTAACGAAAATCGACACGGTTGAGCCGGATTGGCTAGATTTGGTCAGCGATGATGTCCGGACATTCGTTGAGGGGACGTTTTTGCAAGAGGCTCCGATTGTTCCGGTCAGTTCCCTCACTGGCGCAGGTATCGACGAGCTGAAACAGGCGTTGCGGCAAGTTGCCCAAACGGTCATTGAAAAACGAGACTCCTCAGAAACAGCTCGACCATTTCGCATGGCCATTGATCGCGTTTTCACGATAACCGGACATGGAACAATTGTCACCGGGAGTGTTGCCAGTGGCCACTTATCCGTTGGCGATCAGATTGAAATCCAACCAGGGGGTATTGACGTTCGTGTCCGTGGAATTCAAACACATGATCATGCAGTGGAATCGATCAGCCGTGGCCAGCGCGGCGCTGTTAATCTGGTTGGCGTCCATCATGATGAACTACGTCGTGGTCAAGAGATCGCCAGCAAAGGATTTTTGCACGCCAGCCGTTGCATGATCACCCAGATTCAGATGTTGGATGCTGACCGTTTGCTACTCAAGGATCGCCAACGCATTCGATTTCACATTGGTACTGCTGAAACCTTGGCATTTGTTCGATTATTGTCGAACGAAAACGGAGTGCTTTTGCCTAGACAACTTGAGCCAGGTGAACAGGGTATTGCCCAGGTCTTTCTGAATGAACCGGTTGTCGCTATGTGGCATCAACCGTTTGTGATCCGCACTGAATCACCGGTCGCAACGCTCGGGGGCGGACAAGTTGTTCACCCAGACTGTTCTCGAATCAATCGTCGAAATCAACGGCAGATTGAAAACGCACTGTTGCTGGGCAGTCAAGATCCCGTTCAGCGTGTCAGCGCCGTTCTTTACCTTTCAGATATCGGCAAGTGGAACCGAAGCCACTTAATCACGTCTAGCGGCGTTAATGAAATCGATTCAATTCTTGAGACATTGATTGAGCGACAGGACCTTGTCACCATCGAATTATCTGGCAATCGGAAACTGCAAGTTCATCGATTGCATTTGGATGACATTGCCGATACGATCGTAGCAAAGTTACGGAGCTTCCATGAATCAAATGCTCTGGCAAGCGGGATGACTCTGGATCAGATCAAATCGCATTTCGCTTATTTGCCACATCCCGAAATCGTTTCGACTGTCTTGAGCCGCATGGTTGCCGGGAAATTGGTTGAGCGGCGATCCACGGTCTTCGGCCTGCCAGATAAAGGCCCACAGTTGTCAAAAAGTGAGCTGGCATTGATGAACGACCTTGTTCAACAATATCGCAATGCAGGCCTGCTGACTCCAGCTCCCAAAGACCTGCAACAAAGTGTGAAAAAAAATCGCGAATCGGTTCCCGCCATTTTAGACTTACTTTGTAATCGCGGCGAACTTGTGAAAGTTGCCGATGACTATTACCTGCACGCGGAAACTCTCGCTGCCGTAATTCGTCAATTAAGGCAAACATGGACGCAGGAAACGGGTATTACAACTAGTGAAATCCGCCAAGAACTGAATATTTCCAGAAAATATGCCGTACCATTGTGCGAATACTTGGACAAGATCGAAGTGACACGCCGGGAAGGTGACCTAAGATATGTTTTGCCTTATTAGTTGAGATTCATTCTTTGGCTGCAATAAACTAGCGTGTCGGCTATCGACTTGAGCAGGAACCAACACTAAGCTAATGAGCGGTTGGGGATCCATCACAAGTTTCGGTCAACCGCGTTTTCAATGAGCCATCATTAGTCACGAAGCAGGAGCACAATGTCTGATTTCAATTCACCTCAGCACCAAAGTTCATATAACCATGGCAGTTTCAATGCAAATGCGCCATTAGGTCAACCCAATACCGCTTTTCCAATTAAGCCAATTGAACGATTGCAACGGGCTTTCGACATCATCAAGCCACAATACTGGATGTTCTTCTTGATTACGTTCGTTGCACTAATCATCGGCGGGGCAGTCCCTTTTGGCATTTTGCTTGGCGCGATGTATTGCGGTATGTACATGTGCTACCGGGAATTGAGGGGCGGAAACAAGGTTGCATTTGAGACTCTGTTCAAAGGCTTTGATCATTTCGCAGAGAGCATCAAACCTGTTTTGATCATGGTGGCACTCATTATTCCCTTGACGGTCGTATTCTATATTCTTTTCTTTGTTGCCATGATCGGTGGTGTCCCTCCGTTAGTTTTCCTCGTGACCATTCCGTTGATCTACGTGGCGATTCTATTGTGTTCTGCGTTGATCATGATTCCGTTCACGTTTGTATTTCCCTTAATTGTTGAAAGGAAGATGAACGGGATTGAGGCATTGAAGCTCAGTTGGGCCACCAGCAAGCAGATGTTTTTTCCGTTGTTCAAATTCTATGTCATCTGCCTTTTAATAAGCCTTGTCGCATCGCTATGTTGTGTGGTACCCGCTTATCTTTTCGCGCCCATTATGTTTGTTTCCGTCTTCACCTTGTATGAAGATGCCTTCAACGCTGGCGGGTCGCAACCACTCAAATAAGCGAAGAGCTGCACACAGAACTAGAAATCAAGTATCGTTATCTTTATTCAAGATCGCATCGAGCGTACGTGCCCGAATCACATTGCCGTAGCGTTGTGGCGATCCCTTGCGTCGATAAATGCGGTTGGCTTCCGCGTATTCTCCGATGGCTTCATAGGCTCGGGCCATCTGGTAGTTGCTGGCGCTTGCCCAACGCCCTTCCGTATCGATTCGATCGATGCGGCTCAACCAATTCAGGGCGGTGTCCGGCTTACCATTCTCGTAATGCGAAAGAGCCGTATAAAAAGCAGCATCTGCCCGAATACGCCTCATTTGATCTTTCATAATCATCAGCTGGGTTTGCCATTCATTGAAAGATTGTTCCTTCCGCTTATAGACTCCCAACTGAGATTGCAAAAGTGTATCCTGTTCAAATGTAGCAATCTCTTCATCGTCGTACGTAAAGCGACTAAAACCTTCCACGGCGCTGAGCCGAGTATCAAACCTAGGCATATTAAATCTGCCGTGTAGATAGATATTTATCACGCTACGAAACGACGTGAACACATCGATGTAGCCCTCTTCCACAAAATGCCAGGACAACTTTTCGGCGACCGATCGATCAATGTTCGCTCGACTCAGAGCTAGGTTAATTGTTTCCCGGTACTGGTGGGTGGAAAACGGGACATGCCAAAGACGAATACTTTGTTCTTGTAATGATTGGTTGGACTTTATTTTCTCCATCAGCGGAAGGAAATCAAATGTTAGATTCAAGCGATCATCACCAGTCAAACTCAGCTCCAATTGCCGCATACGCAAGCTTAAGGATTCGGGCGCTGCACGCACCAGAACAATCAAATCTTTGAGCCGATCAGGAGAAATTCGATAATCGACGGGATCAAAGCTTTCATCGACGGTAAGGCTCAAGCCCGTGATCAAGCTTGGATCTTCCAACACTTGTTGCAATGTGGCGATTTGTCCTGGTTCGCGACCTGGCAGAGGAATTCCCAGTTCCGTATCAAATAAATAGATGTCATCGCCCACAAAAACACCTACCAACCATTCCTCGTAAGGTCGATCCGACTCCGTAGTCACGCTTGTCTCGCCTTCCGAATCCTTGACAACAGGAACCGCCAACATGACTCCATCCAATCCCGCTTGTTCAAGCATTCCGAGGAAGAGGTTAGCTCGCTCCAAATAGTCAGACTTTCCGTAGGTCAGGACATGCCACGGCATTCTCGTGTAGCCGGGCCCGGCAACCCCGGCTGCAGGAGGCCAATTGGGCAGTTCTCCAAAAGCAACGTCAAATGTAGTCAAACTGCGAATGTCTTGCGGCGCGGGCCAACCGGCTGTATTGCGCAGTTGAGCATTTCTCACAACCCAATCGAACAATCGCATCGTGGCAGCCAGCCGTTGAGAATCGGTCTCTTGATATTCGCCAGAAACTCCGAATTCGTGTTCCAATCCCTCCGCGCCTTCAGACGGCAATCCGTCATCGTAATCTGTTTCAATTCCGGGAGGTTCCAAATTCGGATGCAAAACATGCATCACGAAGGCGAGCTGGTCACTTGATTCGGCAAACTGAGCGAACTGGCTCTCCGACATCTTCGGCTTTGCCAACTCAATGTACATGTTGAAATCCGAAAGCCGTTCGGATGCCAAGACGCGACGGCCAACTCGTTCCAACCAATAAACCTCTTGCAGATAATTCGCATCTGTCGGAGTAAATTGCTGCATATCTAGGCTGCTCACGGCTTTCCAACGCTGGACGCCAACAGGCAATGAATCCAACAAGGTCGGTGGAGCCCAATCGACGTTTTCTCCTCGCTCAGCGAATATCTTGTGCCAACGCGTCAAACCGGCGACGACATTCTTCTGGAACTCATCGTGGTCATAGCGCTGAATACTGCGAATGTATGACATCGTTTTGGGTAATTGCGCATCGGTACTGAACAGAGCAACTGAGTGTAGGTCCTCGACTTGCGTTACGTCAGTGTTGCAACCTACGGTCAAGCCCAACATTATGAGGGCAACCCACGAAGCTACCCTTGATTTGCCAAAGTCATTTATCATTTTCATCGTTTGCAATATCTCAACTCTGCTCACAGCACAATTTCGTAAACGCCGAATTCAAAAATCCCCAGATCGTTACCGAATGTTCGGCAGATTTCGCACGTCACCTGCCGCACATCTGTAAGCCTGAAAATAGGCTGAGCTGGCAAGATTAACTGGCCAACCTCAAGCGAACCAATTGACCAACCAGCGTATCCATGCGATCGAGGGGAACCAAATTGGGTCCATCGCTGGGCGATTGGTCCGGATTCGGATGTGTTTCCATGAAGACGGCATCGACCCCAACTGCAATTGCCGCCCGCGCCAATGGTGCGACCATCTCTCGATTCCCATCAGTTGATTTGCCGAGCCCTCCCGGTCGCTGGACACTATGAGTTGCGTCGAACACGATCGGCACACCCAGTTGTTTCATCTCCATAACCCCGGCAAAGTCATTGACGAGTCGACCGTATCCAAAAAACGTTCCCCGTTCCGTCATCAGTACATTCGAGCAGCCGCCGCGGTCCAACTTATCGAGTACGTTTGCCATGTCCGAAGGGGCCATAAATTGTCCCTTCTTGACATTAACGGGCTTCCCGGTCGCTGCACAGGCCAACAGCAAATCCGTTTGCCGCGCTAAGAATGCCGGAATCTGCAACAGATCACAGACCTCAGCAACTCGCGGCGCCTGAAACGACTCGTGCACGTCGGTCGTCACCGGAATCTTAAACTCCTGGCGAATCGCCGACAATATTCTCAAGCCTTCTTCGATACCGGGTCCGCGCGGAGATTCGATGCTTGTCCGGTTCGCTTTATCGAAAGAGGCTTTAAATACGAATTGCACACCATTCTGCATGGTGATCTGGCAGAGACGATCTGCGATCATGAATGCGAGTGACTGATCTTCAAGCACACAAGGCCCCGCGATGAGCAATAATGGCTCATCATTGCCACACCGCACCTTGCCGAAACCTTCATCACCTATTTCTACTGGGTTGTTCAACACTCTGCACTCTCAAGTACTTACCAACTCGTTGTTTGCCTCTTGCGAGTAACCATTGGCGTTGGCCCAGGCCAGCGGAACCAACACATTTAATCGTCGACGCAGGGCTCGAATCTCGAGCGGTAGATACCCGCCAGGATCGCCATCAATCTGATAAGGTACCTGTTTATCTGATTCAATCAATACGTGCTCCGCCTGGATCACCTTGGTATCCCTAAAACGACGATGAGTTCGAAACAATACGCCGAAAAAATAGATCAAACCATTCAGCAAATTCCCGCGGCGGAACGTACAAATATCCAGTTTACCGTCGGTCGCGTTTGCTGTTTCGACAATTGGCAACTGCATCGCATATTGTGGGATATTAAAACAAAAGGCCCATTTGGCTGAAATGGGGCTCTCCTGATCTCCTGACTGGTCCAAACAACGAATCCGCAAAGTTGGATACCTATAATTACGCAATGAATTGAAGATTGGTTTAAGATAGGATAAATGTGTAATATTTCCCGTTCTTTGACGATGCAACCGATGCACGACATCAGCATCAAAGCCACAACTGGCCATGATCAAGAATAAATTTCCATTTGCTTCTGCTGCGTCGAGCTTTGCGGACAAACCTTCTCGGACGACGCCAGCAATCATCCCCGCATCTTGGCGAAGCCATAAGTACTTCGAAAGTAGATTCTCAGTTCCCAACGGAAATAACGTCAGGGGAATTCTCGGATCAAAGTGATTGGCGGCCAGCGTTGCGGTTCCATCTCCCCCCGCGACGACTATCGTGCGCAATCGATTTTGCGCCTCGGCCAACTCCGCAACACGCCGGGCTTCGTTCACATCGGCAAAGGCACTGACATCAAACCCTTGATCGGTCAAGGCGCAGACCAAATTGTCGATACTTTTCGATTGGGTCGACGCACCAGCTCGCGGGTTGTACAGTATAATTACTTGGTCAAGTTGCCGGTTGAGCCTGATAAAACTGAAGTGTGGATTGTTTTCATCCATGAGTCTGATCGTACATTTGTCTGGACTTCGGGTACAGCAGGATTTCAGGAAGTTATTAAAGCAATTTCGACATCTGCTGACTACTCATTGCCGATTTGCACCGGCAACCGTTGGGCACCCGTCGCATTTGATGAAACTGATTTGACGAATGCCTGGCGAATTCTGACCAAGTTGATTTATCATTAGTTTATCCGAAATTACCCGTTTCATTATACACTTGAGACCAATGCCCCTACGTTTTGCGTTGTGCAACATTCACCCCGTTTATTTCGCTCTATTTGCCATTGCATCCATTCTAGCAACTTCCAGTGGGTGTCGTCAAAATCCAGTCAGCGAAAACAATGAAGTTACCGTAAACAATGAAGAGGTGATTGAATCCAAGATTACACTCGCCATCGTCGGTGAGCAGGAGCTTGGTGCCGAGATCCAACGACTCTGGAAAACACTAAGAGACGCTGATCTTGAATTGAAAATCGTTTCTTCATCTGAGTTCGCTGACGAAGACTTTCGCTCGATCGCGGATGTTGACGTCTTGATTTACCCCTCAAAATTTAAGGCTTCGTTAATTGCCTCCAAAAAGCTTGCCAGACTGGACAGACAGTTCGTTGAACTGGAAGAGTTGGATGGACGCGACCTTTTACGCCCATATACAGAATTTCTCGTCAAACATGGCGAATTTTGGGTCGCCGTATCACTGGGCGAACCTCAACCCGTTCTTTTGTACCGCAAAGACATTTTCGCAAAGCATAACCTTCGTGTACCCAACACTTGGGAAAAATACGTGGAAGTAGCGAAAACCCTATCACGAATCGGCGAGGACCAATCGTCTGCAGATGAACAAAGCTTATTTCGAACAGTAGAATTGCACACACCGGGAGATTGGTTATTCAATCTGAGCATGCGAGCCGGACCTTACTTCTTGACCCAGGGCCGCTACTCGACGTTCTTCGACGTGCGCAGCATGGAACCCTACATCGCGAGCCCGGCATTCATCAAGGGAATGGAGGACCTGCAAAGTGCTTATTCCGGCGTAGATTTTTCGTCACCGGAAGAGGCATACCAGGACATATTACAGCATCGGGCTTCCATGGTCGTCACTTGGCCAAGAGTCCGCGAACCGCATTTGCATCCTGGCAATTACCAACTTGACGAGCCATTAGAAATTGGAATCGCACCACTGCCTGGAGCCACGCGACGCTTCGATTATTCGCGAAATCGTTGGCTGGAATCTGATCCAAAGCGCATGCTGGTCAGGCACGAAGGCTTTCACGGGATGCTGGCCAGCGTTCATGCGCAAACGAAACAAATTGGTACCGCGAAAAGGTTCTTGAGTTGGCTGGCGAGCGGTGAAGTATCTTCCAGGCTGGCAGGACTTTCGCCAAATCTCGCACCGACGAGATCAAGCCATTTGGACAACATCGGAGTTTGGCTGGGCTATGACCTCCCGGCAGAATCACAAAGAATATACGCTGGATTACTGCGGGAAATATCCAACAGCGATTTAAGATTTAATGGGCTCCCGCTTGACCAATTCGAGACTTACGCAGCCGAACTGAATACTGCGGTCTCCAAGATATTGGCTGGTGAACTCAGTATCGAAGATGCTCTTGAACAAACGCGGACCGCATGGAACAAATTTACTGAGGAAACTTCGATTCAAAAGCAACTCGAACTATTTCGATCCTCCTTCGGCTTGCAATAATTCCACTACTCAGTTCGGGATCTTAGTGTAGTGGATTCCGAATTTTCCATCGGCGTCCACTATTCGGACTTCTATTCAATATGGGCTTAGCACAACCTCCATTGCATTTGCAGCGTGCCACTGCCGAAAAACGCCAAATATTCCTACGCCAGTGTTTCAGCTTTTAGTGAATATGGAATTGTTCATTCCGTTTCGGGAGGTTGAATCAATTTCTCATTGATTGCAAGGACGGCTGCCTGAACGCGCGTGCTCGCTTTGAGTTTACGCAAAATGTTAGCGACATGTTCCTTTGCCGTTTCAAAACTAATTCCCAATTTTTGTGCGATTTCGGAATTCGTTTTGCCGCAGGCAATTTCAAACACGACGTCGCGTTCACGAACCGTGAGTATTGGGGCACGCGTCAGCAATTCGGCGGACTTGCGATCGCGGTGGGGTTTTCGCGTGACTTGCCGCATGACCGAGGCTTGAGTTACCACTTCTCGCATTAATGCGAGAAGGTCTTGAACAGGAATCCCACTGGGTGCTATGGCATCGATGCCGTGCTGGCCTGCTAACGTGGATTCCCAATTGGCATCACCCAAGGTACTCCCCAGCATGATCTTTCGAGTGTGTTGCAAAAGATCTTGCAAGGCCATGCAAAACTCAAAGCTACGGAATCGAATATCCGCAGGACCAATGAGCAACAGATCATATTGCCGCTGTTGCAAAGAGGCAGCTGCGTCTGTCAGAGAATGGAAGTTGTCGACGGGAGCA
Organism: uncultured Planctomycetaceae bacterium; assembly: GCA_937862885.1. Lineage (GTDB taxonomy): Bacteria > Planctomycetota > Planctomycetia > Pirellulales > Pirellulaceae > CALMEE01. The sequence goes on along the minus strand of CALMEE010000045.1, from coordinate 5,850 downwards.
AATTCGGTTTTGCGACAGATTTCCATTATCCCCAGGCCAATTATGGGGCGCGGATCGACGACAATGGTTCGATAGGACATGAAAAACCTTGAAAATCGCCCCAACACGATCGCACATCTGCGAATACCGGCAATTCAACGAGCCAAAACGTCAATCGTCAACGGGTTTGGGTGGAGCCAACTTTGGTGCCGTTGGCTCATCGATTTCGTCACTTGTATCAAAGCTCGGTTGATGGACTCTTACCGCATTGTTCTTGGTATATCTTGATCTGGGGGCGGGTTCCTCATCGAAGTCGATCGATGACTTAAGTTCCATTACGCTCTTTCGCAGTTCACGATAGGTACGTCCCATGTTCCGAGCCACTTCCGGGAGTTTCTGCCCAAACAATAAAATCGCCACGATGGCGATCACTACCATTTCGACAAAACCGATTCCGCTGAACATAAAGTTACGATTTCCTGAACAAGAGTCCAAACATAAAACGATTACGTTTTAACCTTTTCAGGATCCGATTCTTTCTCGTCAGAACTTTCGACTCTAGCCGCAGGCTTTTCGCTCAAGCCTGCTTTGAATTCATTAACGCTGCGCCCCATATTTCTCATCATGCTGGGAAGCCTAGCAGCGCCGAATAGAAGCATGAATAAGCCCACGACAATTAAAAGTTCCCAACCACCAGGAATCCCGAACATTTTATTCTCAAAATCTTGAAACTAAATTGGCTGACACCGCTAACTCATCAGAATTGGCGACAAAATCGAATAAGACACAAAGCCCCACAGCGCGGAAATTTTCTCGTAAGTTGAATCCGAGATCCAACACTTCAACCGTTGCCCATCATTTAAGCCATGTGCCGCACAAAATCACAAGCTGCTTCACCGCTAACCATGGCGGACGCGATTCTGCGCGGTCTCTTGATTCGATCCAAATTCAAACTCTGGACATGACGACAGATCTGTTGAATTGCCGTTACGAACTTTGAACCAATGAGCCATTTCGAGACCGAGGATTCCAAAACGAGGATTGAACTGACTCGAAATCTGTTACAGAACCCTCAATAATGAGGTGCAAGAAGCGTCTCACTTGCTATTCTCTATTTTAGAAGGAGAACCTTGCATGTCAAACCCAGCATGGGGACTGCGCGAGAACTCTCCGGCGTTCATCGGCAAATAGCGGTAATATGACTCTAAGCACAACGTTGCCAAAGCCGTACTGTAGATTCGCCCACCATAACCGCACCAGATTCCCACAGGATCGAAACTGCCGCGCAGCGGGCCATCTTGGCGTTGCATAGAAAGCAGTTGCAGCTTAAGCGCGTTGTTCCACTCATTCCAAGTATCGCCTCCCACCATGTTCAATGCGTAGGTTGCGTAATACCAGTAGTAGAAATTGATTTCACCGTCACCAGGTTTTTTCACAATAATGGCATCACTTGCTTCACGAACTAAAGCAGGATTGGGGGTACCTTCCATAAAATATCGACACAGCAACGCTTCCGCCGTCATCACGCGTGTCGGCACTTGGCCAGGTTGATACGCGGCAAGTCCGCGATACGTACCACTTGAGCAGTTCTCCAAAAATACTTTCATAGCGCGCCAAGTCGAATCTGGCACATCGATTCCTCCCAACTGAGCGCTTTTCAATGCCATCACCTGCCAACCAAACTGGCTCATATCACCCTTGTCCCCTGGCAAATAGCGCCATCCTCCACCTGACGGATGTTGCGCGCGAACAGAATAATTTACGGCGGATTGCAATGCGGGCCTCAGACGATCATCACCGGTCATGGCGTAGGCTTCACTCAACGCAAGCGTGGCCATCGAATGGCAATACATGCGCGAATACAGCAGTGCATCTCCAGCCAAACTTCCATCCGGCTTCTGAACCGTTAACAGGTACTCAAGACCTTTGCGCATCGTCTCGCGATATTCACCAGCAAGGTGGGTATGTCCGGCAGCCAAAAACGACAACAACGCTAAACCCGTTACTCCTGTATCCGCTTCATAACCTGCTCCTCCCCGGTCATGTCCCAAAACTCGATGCTCCAAGCCCGCACCAAAGCGTTTTGCGCTCCAGCGGCCATCTGGATCTTGTGCTCGCGAGAAGAAGTCCAATGCACTGCGCACGGCGATTTCAGTGCGCTCGCTGCCTCCAGCGATCTCCAGCCAACTATTTACCTTGCGTTCGGCACGTGCCTGATAAATTTCTGGCAATGGTTTTCCATCCCCCTCGCGCACGATTTTGGCGGGTTGAATCGGTAGACGCAGCTGTTTCGTGGGATTTGAGGCCTGAACCGCCGGTACCAATCGCCAATCTTGCGGTTGCAACTCTGGTGGCGCATCTTGAGCAATCAGCGGCTCGATAACTGGTGGCCTCGCGCGCTCAAATGGACTCGTCTCCAACAAGTTCTTTAACGACTCATCCAGCATTGATTGTATCGGCCGCGGCTCAATCGGTGTCAGTTCAGTCGAATAGTCTTGCGCATGGGAAGGATTAATAGGTGGAAAATCATTGTTAGACATCTCAGGAGCATCATCCAGATCACTCTTCGCTTCATCGGCCCTCGATTCGTCGGAACTCAGGTTGGCGTTTGCCGTGTGACGCGAGATTTCGAATGGCTCGACTCGCGACTCGGTCACGCGATCAGGCTCGCTGTGAATTGTTTGTTCGGCTGTGGCACGACTCAGTTCATTCAGAAACGATTTGGCTGATTCTCTTTCAGTTTGAACCAACACATCCGACGGTTGCGCTACGTCATCGCGAATTTCCGGATCAAGGTCTATCAACGGTGCGGTTATGCTCAACACGTTCTGTCCCAGTGGGAGCTGTACGTCGATTGCCTCACGTTTCGAATTCGGCTCTGAAAGTTCAGGAAGCGACATCTGTTCCCATGGTTTTGGAAACGGATGTGTCGTTTGCTCATCACTCTTGTCCGAATCGCGATTTGCGAGGACTTCGTGGTCGACCAACTGCAACGTCATGACGTCAGCAATCGGGGGAAGCGTGACAACAAGAGTCGTACCATAAAAATAGATGGCTAAGAGAAGGTGCGCCGCAAAAGACAGTATGACACAAACCCACAACGGTTTGATCCTTTTCAACCGTTTGCGCAAACATAGGTATGATCCAGCCAGACATAACAAGACGACCCCGCCAGCGATTAGCTTCGCCGACGGCATGCTCCAAATCGAGTCCGCTAACAGCATGGGACAATCGAGCACCGAACTTACAATCTGACCGCGACCGACGGTAAACATCTCAGTCCTTTCGCGCAACTCGCACGGAAACACCTAAGTCGCGAATATCAACCTCTCGACAGGCGGCTAAAACATCGGCCACGCGTTGATATTGTGCGGAGTGTTCACCGCGCACGATAACGCCGAGGCGATTGTACTCTGCTTTTGATTGTTGTAACGTCGCTCGTAGTTCATCCAAGTTATATTCCTGTTCATCCATCACGATTCGACCATTGGCGAATACATTGATGATTCGTTTTGACGGAGCGGGCGTCATTGCGCCCGCGTCAGTGACCTGAGGAACCTGCAGTTGCATATTTCGTTCAACTTCATTAAGTTCGCTGAACCTCGTGCCCACCATGAAAAATATGATTAACAAAAACACGATATCAATCATCGGAGTCAAGTTGATTCCAGGCGGCTCATCTTCGATTCGTTTGATGACCATCTTGCGTCCTTCAATTCGCTATGGTGTGGATTAAGCAGCCTTAGTTGATGACTTTGACCGACGCGAAGTTGCGGAGCCCGAGTCGATGGCAACGTAGTTGACGAATTGCTGCCCCAACGAATCCAACTCCATGATTCGTCGATCAACGCGTCCAACGAAAAAGAGGTAAGCCGTGATCGCGGGAATGGCAACGGACATCCCGGCAGCCGTTGTTAACAACGCCTGACTGATACCCGTCGCAATTAAAGTTTTCGGGTCAGCCGTCGAGGTCGCCGTCGCGATCGCATCGAACGCATGAATCATCCCCAATACGGTACCCAATAGTCCCAATAGCGGACAAACCGTGGCGATCCCATTGATTAACCGAAGGTACTTGCGCAGCTCGCTGGAAACACGCTCGCCAGCATCCATGATGGCCTGTTCAATTTCTACTGCAGGTCGGCCCCACTTCAACGCACCAGCCTTGAACACATCAGCCACCGGTGATCCATTCTTTTCACATAAGGCAATTGCTTCCTCGCGATTAAGTTCGCCATCCTTGAGTTGTTCAATAAATCGGCGCGAGAACGGTCCGGGGATGATCCTTCCTTTTCGCAGAGCGATCGCACGTTCAAATACAAAAATCAATAGGATGATGGAGCATACGCCAATTGGAACCATTAATGGTCCACCACTGCGAATAATTTCCAAGAGTCGCCGGGATGCAACGATGTTGTCGCTCGTCGCAATCTCGCGTTCGGACGGGGAAATGCGCATTCCTGTTTCGCTGTTTAGGTGGTCGGGCAGGGCGGGGACCGTGATTTCACCGGATGGAAGGGTATCCTGTCCCCGCACAACCGCGGTTGGCAAAGGAATGAGTATGATGCAGGCCAGACCAAAGGACAAACATGCATGAAACATGCGTCGCTTCGTTACTAAAGTGGTTCGATGAAGTTTGTAGGGAACTTTGTGCATATTCTCAAAAACGTCTAGATAAACTTGCGTATAGTATTCATCGAGGGCGCGGATCGCTCGCCGGCACAACTGAATCAAACAATTCAAGTCTTGCCCGAGCCTGACCGCCCGAATCGGTCTCAGGGAACTCTGACGCGAGATAACGGAAGAGTTTCATTGCTGCCGTGCGCTCATTTAAATTCTCATAGCACTTTGCCGCCTGGAATAAGGCGACCGCGTGCCATTTTGCATGTGAATATTTTGATTCCACCAAAAAGTACTCGGCGATCGCTTGTTGATACTTTTCCTGGTGAAAAAATGTCTCTCCAATCATCCATTGCGCCTTGGCGGCAAGTTCCGTGTTCACAGCCAACGCTGCATCACGCGCCGCCGCGAAGCGTTCACGTGCAGCGGTAAACTGGCCACGATCCATGTAGCAGCGCCCCAGCAGATAGTCGAAATGATGTTGCTGGTCATTTGCGGCAAATTCGCGGGCCGCCTGCTCGATTCGTTGTTCAACGCTCGACCACTTGTGGTTAGCAGCATCAATTTCCGCAAGACGCAGCAACGATCGCAGTCTGCGGTTTTCCGGTTGACTCTGGTTTGATACAAGCCGCTCGAAAAAGCCCTCAGCTTCCGCATATTTGCCCAGGCGGTAGTTCGATTCAGCTAACCAGTAAATTCCATGCGCCGCGATCGGAGAATCTGGAAAATCGCTTTCCAACTTTTCCATCAGTCGATTGACTTCCTGCCAGTTATCCTCGCGAATTGCAAATTTCCCGAGTTGGTACAATCCATGGGCAACCGCGTCGTCATCGTTTCCGGAGTTGACTAGCTTGTTCAGCCACAATTTGGCTGATTCCAAGTCACCACGCTCCAATGAAATCGTAGCCATTCTCAACAAGGAGTCAGAAACGTAGTCGCTTTGCGGAAGTTCGTTGACTAATCTGCGAAAAGCTTCGAGAGCTGCTCGTGAGTCGCCACTGCGGAGACGCAACCACGCCAACTGATAAAGGAGTGCATCGTGGTAATCGGCCGTCGATGGATCAGCAATCAAGTTGGTGAACCATCCATCGATTTCCCTAAGATCTGCAGGTCTGCCTGTGACTTTCGATTTTGCCAGAGCGAACACAGCGAGCATGGCATCTTCTGTTTGCACCGAACTCGGCGACTCATCCCAAGCGACAAGAACACCTCGCAGTAACGTTTCGGCGAGCAACGCGTCACCCTTTTTTT
>CALMEE010000044.1 GCA_937862885.1 uncultured Planctomycetaceae bacterium | reverse complement strand
GGCGAAGGTGGACGCGGTGGCGAAGGTGGACGCGGTGGCGAAGGTGGACGCGGTGCCGGGGCCGATATGATTCAGCGTATGCAAGAAATGGAAAAAGAATTCGAAAAGGAAGTTCTAGCAGTTCTTTCAGACTCTCAACAAAATAAGTATCAGGAGATGAAGGGAAAACCATTTGAATTTCCGCAACAAGGCCAAGGACAGCGACAACGTCGGCAAGACTTCTAATCCAATAAGAACTCTTGCTTTAAACGCAAGCTAACCAAATCATAAAGAAGGCAAAAACGACCTCCTGTTCAAGGAGGTCGTTTTATTTTGGTGCGTTCGGTTGGGGGCCTCTTATTTCTTTGATTTTCCCACTGTTCTATACAACTCGACAAATTGGGGAGAGTTTCAAGAAGTTCATTACTGTTAAAAATAAAGCTCTGACTGAAAAAACTGGCGGTTTGCGCATCAAAGTTTATCTCCTCCGGCAGCATGCTTCAACAGTCGGCACCTTCAAGCTGCACGGCGTAGCGAACGGGTCTCGAGCACCTTTTTGTGCCGTTGGCTCGAAGGCCTATGTATGAATGGCGCGTCCAGCCACGGCCAAGGCCGCTTCCATGACGATTTCCGATAGCGTTGGGTGTGCATGGCAGCATCGAGCCAAATCTTCTGCGCTGGCTTTAAAGCTCATCGCGATTGTGGCTTCAGCAATTAAGTCGCCTGCATGCGCGCCGATCGCATGAACTCCCAAGATTCGATCTGTTTTCACGTCGGCAAGGATTTTCACCTTCCCGTCGATTTCGCCAAGTGCGCGAGCTCGACCGTTGGCTCCGTATGGACAGACACCTTTGTTGAAGGCCACTCCAGCAGACGTCAGCTGCTCTTCCGTTTTCCCCACCGAGGCAATTTCCGGATGTGTGTAAACAATTCCCGGAATCACATCATAATCGACATGTCCGTATCCGGTTACGATCTTTTCAACACAAGCGATTCCTTCTTCCGAAGCCTTGTGAGCCAACATAGGGCCTGCAATACAATCACCGATTGCATAGATTCCAGCCACGTTCGTTTGAAAGTCATGGTTCACCTGAATCGTGCCACGTTGATCCATTTGGACACCCAAATCTTCAAGCCCAATCCCTTTGGTATTGGGAGTTCGGCCCGTACAAACCAGCACGCGATCGACTTGAATGGGTGCTTCATCTTTGCAGCGAACGACGGCAGTTCCATTCTGGACGCTTGCATTTTCGACCCACATGTTCGTTTTGATCTGAAGGCCCTGTTTTTCAAAGATCCGATGGGCCAGCTTTCCGATTTCCCGATCAACTCCGGGTAGGATATGGTCCAGAGCTTCCAAGATTGTTACTCTTGAGCCAAGTCGGCGCCAAACAGAACCCAATTCCAGACCAATGTACCCGGCGCCAATCACCACAAGATGTTCGGGTGGCGAAGCGTAGCTCAATGCAGTAGTGCTATCTCCAATAATGTCTCCATCATATTCGATACTGGGAAAAATGGTTGGCTTACTACCAGTTGCGATAATGATTCGTTTTGCTTCGAGCAGGGAAGATTCTTGGCCGGTTACCTGCAATTGACCGGGACTTACAATCCGTCCACGGCCGACAAACATACTGACCTTATTTCGCTTTAGTAGCATGTTGATCCCGCCGGTTAACGCTTCGACGACCTTATCCTTGCGCAACAACATTTGCTTCAAATCGAGGTCGACGTGGCCGATCCGAATTCCATGCGATGCCAATTCATGTTGCGACTGATGGAACAAATGACTCGATTCCAATAGTGCTTTACTGGGAATACAACCAACGCGCAAACAGGTACCGCCGAACTGAGGATTCTCGTCGACAACAGCAACGTTAAGGCCAAGTTGTGCAGCCCGAATCGCTGCCACATATCCACCAGGGCCCCCGCCTAATACCGCTAAATCAAATTGTTTCGACATCTCCGCCTTTCTCTAGATAATTTCAAGTGGTTTTCAAGCGAGCAGCCGATATCCACATAACATTCGCTCACGTTTATCCTACCAGCCGTTTATAGGATGGTTATATTTTCAAATCAATTTGAGGACCTTAGTTTACCAACTGGTGTCACGTCAGCCAATTCATCAATCAACTGCGTCATAGCCGATTCAACAGCACGTTCCCAATTCAAATGCGAAAAACTCTTGATAGTGTGAGCGAAAATGATGCCTCTCGAAGAATTGACTAAGGCACCTAACCCGCGACTGTCGAATGCGCCGCCGATTTCAGAAATTCTTGCCCCCTGCGCACCCACGCCGGGAATCAAAAATATTGCATGGGGCATAATTGAACGAAGAGAAACCAGATCTTGCGGGTACGTGGCTCCAACAACTGCTCCACAAATCCCGAATCCCATTTCTCCAAGTGTGTCCAAACAACGAGACTCCAACCACGCGGCAATCCGTTCGCTGTTGGAGCGGTTTTCGAACTGAGCGCTCTGATAATCGGCGCTCCCCAGGTTCGATGTCTTGACCAAGACAAACAAGCCAGTTGAATTTTCTTGTGCCGTGCGCACCAACGGTTCAAGCGTATCGTTGCCCAAAAACGGACTCACGGTTAAGGCATCCGACGACCATGGATTGCCTTGCTGCAAAAATGCTTGGGCGTAGGCTTCGGCTGTTGAGCCAATATCCCCCCGTTTTGCATCTAGCAACACCAACAAACCCCTCGATTTTGCATGCCGATTGACGTCGACCAGAGCCTGCATACCAGCCACTCCCCAGGCTTCGAAAAATGCAGCGTTTGGTTTTACGATTGCGACACGCTCGCACACGATATCGATCACATTGACGCAAAATTCTCGTAGATGTTCAGCCACGGTCTCAGGCGACCGGTCGCGGGGCTGAAAGGCAGGTGGTAGCTGTTCGACTCTTGGGTCAAGTCCGACAACTACCGGCGTCATTTTTCGAGAAACAGCATCGACCAGTTGATCAGCAAAATTTGGCATACCTTCCTTTGACTTCAGATTACTGCTGCGATAAATGCATGAATGCCGAATTCTATCTCGCATTGCAACATTTCGCGACCACAATTGGTCGGTTTGAGCCGGCTTGTCCGTGCTTTGATGGAATCGCAAATCAATGCTCCGCAGGCAACGTCGAACCCGTTATTCGATCGGGCAAAGAACTCAGCTTCGACTGGCTGACATCGCGTTAATCGCCATCATGTGGCGATTTGTCGTGAAAATAATCCGATTTTGGATGCGTAAAACCTGAACGATAATAAAAACGACCGTCCCAACGATCAGCCATAATGGTTAACATATTTCCCGCAATTTGTTCAGCGATAACTCATGCGTCAATCGTCTCTTGGAAAAGACGATGAATTTGTGGGAATCAACGGAATTTCAAGCAAGGGAGTTCATGCGATCGATTCGCAAATCACGCCACGATATTCTCAACGCGGAAAGTTTTGCTAAAATCTGCCAGCGAGAATGTTGTTGGTTGCCGATCACGATTGCCGTGGTCGACATTCCGCCGAGAATTCGCTCGTGGCACCGACGCCGGTTTAATGAAACCCAAATTTGTTTCGATATCCGCGTCTGCCGCCTGCGATGGTGCTAATTAACGAATGCGAAGATGCCTGGTTCCGAGTTTGCTGAATTCGAACAGAGACTAAATCGACCGGTTTCCGAAAAACTTGTCGAATTCGAAACGGATTACCGCTTGCATCATTTGATTTTTGCTAAACAACTGACGCCCGCGCTCTTGGAAGAATTGCGGAGATCGGCGGACGTGATTCGTAAATTGTCCAGATCACCTACTGGCGCCAATTTGCTGCGAAAATTGTTGTCTCACAAGCGTGCCATGTTGTACTTCACACAGCCATCGACAAGGACATTTTTGTCGTTTATGGCAGCTTGTCAGATCCTTGGTTTGACATGCAATGAAGTGCGCGATCCCAAAACATCATCTGAAGTGAAACGCGAATCGCCTATGGATTCGATTCGTATGTTTAGCAGCTATTTCGATGTGATAATTATGCGCAGCCAGAAGCCAAACTATGCGGAGTGTTGTGCATATTTGATGAATGATCTGATGCAGCGAGGTAAACGCTGGGTGCCGATCATAAATGGGGGCGCCGGTTCGGATGAACACCCAACTCAGGCTTTACTCGATGTCTACACGATTCTGCGTACATTTGAATTTGGTGATCGCGACCCTAATGAAAAAAGTCGCTACCTCGAACTCAAGGCGCACTATCCATCATTGATTCCGGGTCCAGAGGGTAAAACTTATGCGTTTTGTGGCGACATCGGTCGAGGTCGAACGGTGAAAAGCTTAGCGACAGTTCTTGCCAAGTACGCTGATGTTCGCATGTTCTTCATCGCTCCTGATCATCCTCAGTTGAAAATGGACAGATCGTTACGAGGCGAGTTGACGGACGCCAAAGTTCCCTTCTATGAGTTCAATACGCTGGATGCCGTCCATGAGGGGATGCCGATTCTTGATCAAGTCGATTGCTTGTACATGACACGAATTCAGAGAGAACATAATACACCATCTGTTGAAGCGGAAATCGCAGAGATTGACTTCAGCCATTTTTGCCTCAGCTTGCCCCGTCTGGCCCGCTTGCGATCGTATGTACCAATCATGCATCCCTTCCCGCGGGACAGCGAAATGAACGAAATTCCCACTTCCATTGATAATGACCCACGTGTCATGTATTTCCGTCAGGCCCGGAACGGCATGTGGGCTCGCGCAAGCTTACTTGTGCATATATTCAAGTTAGAAAACCAATTGCATGCTTTGAGTCTGGACTTGGATTTAGGGGGCAAATGAAGATTCACTTGCGCTTGCCAGGAATTTCTATTGGCAAATCGCTTAACTGTATTTTTCAGATTTCAGAATTAGGAGAGACGTATGGGCAAAGTTGCAATTTTGATGGGCTCGGAAAATGATTGGGACTATGTAAAAGGCGCGGCAAAAGTGTTTCAAGATTTCGGTGTGGAATATGCCGCGCATGTTTTGAGTGCGCACCGAACTCCACACCACGTTGCTGAATTTGCCACCAAAGCCAAAGAAAATGGATTTCAAGTTATTATTGCCGCTGCTGGGGGTGCCGCCCACTTGGCAGGTGTCGTTGCGGCGCACACGATATTGCCTGTAATTGGCTTGCCCGTGCCCATTGAACCATTGGGTGGTCTGGATTCATTGCTCTCCATGGTTCAAATGCCTGGAGACGTGCCCGTCGCAACAGTCGCTGTTGGCAAAGGTGGACCGAAAAACGCGGGACTCTTGGCCGTCCAGATGATGGCGTTGGCCGATGCAAAATTAGCGGAGAAGTATTCCAAGTTCAAGCAAGATTTGGTGCAAAAGCTTATCGAGAAAGATGCGAAATTCCAAAACCGCCTCAAGGACTGAGGAGGAATCTGGCGCATTTCTATCCACTCTAATCGGAGTCCACACGATGATGACTGCTAAGCCAGTTGAAACGATGACCTGGGTCGGAGATATCGACGGCCATTTGGTCATGATCGACCAGACGAAATTGCCAAACGAATTGGTTTTTTTGGAATGTCGCGACGTTGAATCTGTGTGGCACGCGATTCGTAGGCTCAGCGTACGTGGCGCACCAGCGATTGGAATCGCAGCTGCGTATGGGGTTGTGCTTGGAATGCAAGAGCTCGGAGAAGTCGATGCTGCCACGTTTTCGAACCGCCTCAATGAAGTTGTTAAGTATTTGTCTGAAAGCAGGCCGACTGCCGTTAATTTGTTTTGGGCATTGAGGCGGATGCAGCGTTGTTTGGAAGGGGCCTTTGACTCAACGAAGCAAATGAGACAGGAGCTGATGCGCGAAGCTTTAGAGATCCATGCAGACGATCGCCGTGTTTGCCACGCGATTGGGGAAATCGGAGCAACGCTATTGGAGGACGGAGCTGGTGTTCTGACACATTGCAACGCTGGTGGTTTGGCAACCGCAGAATATGGCACGGCACTCTCGGTGTTCTTTTCAGCGCAGGATGCGGGTAAGAAGATCTCGGTATTTGTCGATGAAACGCGGCCACTTTTGCAGGGTGCTCGTTTAACAAGTTGGGAGTTGATGCAACGTGGTATTGACGCTACGTTGATTTGCGACTCGATGGCAGCCCAAGTCATGCGCGAGGGAAGAGTTGATGCCGTAATAACTGGTGCGGATCGAATTGCCGCAAACGGAGATTCAGCCAATAAGATTGGCACCTATTCTTTAGCCGTTTTGGCGCGACATCATGGCATTCCCTTTTATATTGCCGCTCCCAGTTCAAGTTTTGACCTTTCGTTAGAAAGTGGCGATGAGATTCCGATTGAGCAACGCGCGCCTGAAGAAATCACTGAAGGTTTTGGCTGTCGAACAGCTCCCGCGGGGATAAAGGTGTACAACCCTGCATTTGACGTGACCCCAGCCGACTATATCTCCGGAATCATCACGGAAAGAGGAATCATTCGCCCGGTGACTCGCTCCAAGATTTTTGACGTCCTCGGCATGACCTAACGAAAATCCCCGCCCCCAAGACCCGAAATTAAATAAAACAAAATAAATAAAAGGACAGGCATTTTAATTTTTACAACTTCCAAATTTTGTTGTAAATTGTGTAAATGTTCAAATAGTCTTTATTTTTGAGATGCCGGAATTTGTGCAGGTGCTCGTTATTAGATGACACGAGTTGGCCCATAAACATGGAGCCTTGCCTGAGTTATTTCGTGATTGGTTTGTATTGAAAGGGTATTGGGATGACAACTGCAAGGAAGAATATCGTGGATGTTGCGGTTACGCGTTGGTATCACTGCATCTCCAAATGCG
>CALMEE010000043.1 GCA_937862885.1 uncultured Planctomycetaceae bacterium | reverse complement strand
CGAAAATCGCCGCGTCACTAACCAATTCGACAATGCACTTCATCGGGCGCTTACTTGAAACCGAATAATTTGAATCGGGAGTCATTGCATTTCGGATAGTTGTTCCATGTAAAAGCGCGTTGCGACGGGGTATCCAAAATACCCGCGCATTCTCTTTTAAATCTTCTTTCAACTTATCGACGGTTAACGATTCTTTCCGTTGAGAATACAAGCCCTGACTTTGGAATGCGATTAACGCAATAACGAAACATGTTTGCGTAAAATGGTGGGTTATCAACCTAAAAGTTTTGCGACGCAAATAGAACATTTTAATTTCCAAACAGTAAAATATGTGTTAACGTTCAAGTTACTTCGTTTAACAGTATGGGCAACGCCCCGCCTTACGTGTCACTTGCGGAAACGCGGTCCGTTGGGCACGCGGCTAAACGATGAGCGGAATTACGTTGATCGAACCGAAAAAGTCTAGAGCGGTGGTCCCGTGTGACTTTGCGTGAACGGTTACAAATTTGTTGACTCTATGCAAATCTTGTCACGAGTAATAAAGCCATTTTTACCTGCCACTTTGATCGTCAACATTTCGGGCCGTTTTGGGTTTTTCCCCAAAAATGAACCGAAAGCCTTATTGATCCACTTCTAATCTTGCTACATGCACTCACACCAAGTTGTACCGATGGATTTATTGCTCGGGTCGGTCCATTGCTGCAGGCAACTTGGCCTTTCTAGAGGACAAGCATGCGCTGCATTACACGATTCGGATGAGGTACCTTTGCCGATAATGAAACAATTGTAGGCAATTAAACCACCCACATCCCCCCAAACCGGCGCGCTTGATGGTACCATGGCCGCGCCGAGTAACATGCCAGCGAAGCCCACGAACACAAAAGTCCCGCCGATTAAGTTTGTCATGTTCATCGTTAACTCCAAATCAATAAAACGTCTCGCGCGTTTCGCTCGCCGTCAAGCAAATGCACTAGCATTCGCATCATGGATAAAAATACTCCCTACAGCACAAAGTCTCCGCTAAATTCCCCACGATACAACAGCCTGTCGAACAATCTAAAGTATGCTCATCGCAGCTTCGCTTCTTGAAGCGTGATCATCACATGCTCGGTCTGGGCTTTTCGTTCCGACGTGTTGGTGCCGTTCGGTAGGCTCTTCGTCAGGTGAATTTTCCAGGCAAGAGCTAATCAGAATAAGCGGAGGCTTAAAGACAACTTTTGTCATGAAATCATTATCTCGAAGTCCTACTAAACTTTGGCGGTACTCATACTCGTGCTCAAAAAACTTGCCAAGTTCGAGTAGGCGTACGAGTCCCATTTCAATGAGTACATGTTTGCATACGACCTTGCCTCGTAGTTCGCTGGAGTTGTGTACAAAGCGTCAATATAATCGAATGAACCTCGGAGCCCGCATATCATCTTGCGATAATTCATTTGTGCACGAGTCTTGTGGGAAGTGGAAGATTCCTTCGTTATATCAAACTGATATCGCGAACGTCAAGAAAATAGTCGAGATATTTTGGATTGAAGAAAAGCAACAGGAATTAGGAACTGCATGTCTGTAATCTATGCGGAATGCGAAGCCCCTTGACGCAGAGCAAGTCGCGATTTCTAGACGAGTCAAGAGGTCGCAAAGAACCGTTTAGAAGGTAACGACTGCGGATTAGCTCATTGAAATACTTGCGTCGGGTAGGTTGGGCGGCCATGCATGTCATCGATGCCGCGAAACGATTGAAGACGGGTGAACAGTCGAATTAGGCAAAGAACAAATCACGCGGCCCAAGATCATCGAGGCCGATTCCATCTGCCATTTTCTCCACAACAAAATGTGTCATTGCTGGTCGAAAGATCCCTAAATCAGTTACCACAAGATCGACGACTGCTTTCCCAGTTAATGGTAATGAACATTGCTTGACCAACTTCACGTCACCATCTTTTGAAAAGTGAGTCAACATGACAATGATCTGTTTAGCGCCATTAACCAAGTCCATGGCACCGCCCATTCCAGTAACTTTTTTGCCGGGAATCATCCAATTCGCTAAATTGCCTGCGCAATCCACTTCCATCCCACCGAGTACGCACATGTCTATATGCCCTCCGCGTATCATACCGAAGCTCAGAGCGCTATCAAAAAAGCTGGCCCCTGGCCCGATGGAAATGGTCTCTTTGCCTGCGTTGATTAGCGTCGGCGAAACCGTTTGGCGAGTTGGCCGACCACTCACGCCTAAGACGCCATTTTCCGAGTGAATAAACACGCGTTTTTCTCGCGGCATTCTTTCGGCAATTAATGTTGGCATACCGATACCCAAATTCAAACTTGAGTTGGGTTCAATTAATTCGATGATCTCGTCGGCCATTCTGAATTTTGACCAGCCTTGGCGGACGTTGATGGTTTCGTTCTTGGTATTCATTCTATCAGCAAGATTGTTTGTTAGACGGCTGGAGCAGTAATGGTTCGTTGCCAGCTATTTTAGCTGAATTGCCAGCGCTTTATCGGCAATATCCTTGCGACACCATGCGCCCTCCCAGCGGATGCATTTCACTGCTTTGTAAGCTTGAAGTTTGGCCGCCGCGATTGAATTTCCGAGTGCGGTAACAGCGAGAACGCGACCACCACTGGTAACAACTTTATCTCCGTCGCGGCGCGTGCCTGCGTGGAATACTTTGGTATTTTCGATTTTGCTCGCTTCATCGAGGCCGCGAATTTCGTGCCCCACACGATATTTGTCGGGGTATCCCTCGCTGGCCATGACGACGCACACTGCAGGTCTCTCATCCCACTCAGGCACACTTATTTCATGAAGCCGTTCGTCCACGGTCGCCAGCATGATTTCCAGCAAATCGGACTTAAGCCGCATCAAGATGGTTTGGCATTCGGGATCTCCAAATCGCACGTTGTACTCAAGTACTTTGGGCTGGGTTGACGTGAGCATGAGGCCAGCGAATAGTACTCCCCGAAATCGGGCGCGAGTGCGATTCATGTAATGGATTGTGGGAACAAGGACGCGCTCTTCAATCCACGCTTGAATTTCAGGCGTAATGATGGGAGCGGGACAATACGTTCCCATCCCGCCGGTGTTTGGCCCTAAATCGCCATCGAGGGCCCGCTTATGATCTTGAACTGCGGGGAGTGTTAACACGGTGCGCCCATCAGTAATCGCCATGACGCTGGCTTCTTCCCCGGATAGTCTTTCTTCGATAATGAATTGGTCTCCAGCCTTACCGAATTCCCTTTTGCGAGCGACCCGTTCTATGGCCTCAAACACTTCGGATCTCGTCGAGCAAACAATCGCCCCTTTGCCGGCCGCCAAACCGTCTGCTTTTACGACCAATGGAATTTCCTGCGGGTCTTGATCTGCAGGAAAACGTTGCTGAACAAAGTTTTCGGCGTCACTGGCACGCTGAAAAACATGGAAGTCGCCTGTCGGCACATCAGCGGCCCGCAATGCGCGTTTGCAAAAAACCTTGCTCTTCTCAAGTTGGGCTGCCGCCCGTGTCGGGCCAAATGCACGAATCCCCTGTTCAGACAAAACATCGACGATCCCTTCGCATAGCGGCTGCTCAGGTCCGACAACAACCAATTCGACCTTGTTCTGGGAAGCAAAACGCGCAATTTCCGAAAAGTCGTCGACGTCGATTGATACGTTTTCCGCATCGAGTTCCGTACCCGCATTGCCGGGAGCAACATATAGGCGGCTGCACAATGGGCTTTGCGATATCTTCCATGCCAACGCATGCTCGCGTGCCCCGCTACCAATTACTAGCACATTCATTTTTATACCGACTGACCAGCACATTTTCTGAACAATTTGACGAATTTAACGCCTGGAATTATACCGCCTCATACAGTTGCCACAAGTCGCAGGAGCCGCGATTGCCGTGCGCAAGCCGTTGTTTTTGGCGATTTGTCACGTCAGACCGTAGTTCACTCTTGGCCGCCATCGCATTGGTTCGAGGATTAAGTACTTGGCACGCTTCCCGCGTCTCGATTGGCAACGGCAGTCACAGATCTTCACCCACAACAATAGGTTTTCGAATGCGAAAGCTTACGTCGGGGCAGCCTTTCGTTTTTCCATTCTTGGTGACAGTTCCAAGAACGCTCTTACCGGAATAACCTAAGGTGCTCGAAACCAACTTAGAGTACTGGATTCGCAATTAGATCGTACGCACGACGGAAGGCTAATCGGCGAATAAAGAAGTCGCGAGATTTCTCGTTGCTCAACAGCAATACTATTCATCACAAATCGACTCACGAGGCCGTATCGTGCTCGTGTTCAAATACCGTAATAATCCAAGTCGTCGGCGACACGTGGCCGCTATGCCATGTGAGGGTACGCGCCGCATTCCATTGAGAACGAGCACGCCTTTACCTCCCCGTTTGGCGATAAGTGATCTATGAAAGGCAGCGAACGAATATTTCAATCTGAACACTCAAACATTCGACTGTTCCAAAAAAATTTCATAAGTTACACGAATTGCCTGGGCGATCTCGCACGTCTCACGACGGTAGGGTTCCCATGGCGATAACAGTTCTCGGGATTTGGCTCTCCGCTCGCAAATTTTGTAAAACGTTACACTGTTGTGAATCTGTTTGAGCTTGATTTCGTATAGAAATTGTAATAGATGTAGTAAATATGGGCCGCTATTGACGGAAGCAAACAGCTAGCGAATTTAAACTGATTGACGATCAGTTCAACGCATCGTTTATTCAAAAAGGCAATTTAACTGACATGTTCTTCTTGCTGCGAAGTGCGATTTTCACAATCTTCGGGCTATCGGTTTTTCTTGCCGGCAGTTTTGCACTTCCATTGTTGTCTCCCGAGATCGTGGAGCATGAGGAGGAAGAGCGATCGCACGGTTCTCGGCAAGTCAGTTTGTCAGTTTTCGAACGCCGGGCCATCAGGAATTTGGTAGTCCCAATTTGGACATCCTCAAAAACATGGGTTATTGCTTCCCATATTAGTTTCAGAGTTGCTAAGACTTCGTTGTCTCATCATCGAAACGAAGATGCCACGTCGGAAAGACAATTTTTTAATGGCTTTGGCAGCTATCTCCTCACTTAGCGAAGCAACCGCTTGATTTTTCGGGATCGTTGACCGGGCGCGTCGAAAACTCGTCACAGCAAGTCATGGACGTGTGGCTCGAGAGTTATTGACGATTGCTTCGCAACATTGTTGCTTGCGTCCCAAGACTCCATTGGGGAATCCATTAGTTAAGTCCGTCTCGCAGATTTCTTTGGTTGGGTCGGAGGAAAGAATCACCACCAGATCCAATTATTGTTTCGGAGCTGGCCCCACTTACGAGTTATGCGTCATCGGTAACCGGTCGACCTTTGAGTATGACTAAAAAGTCGATATTCAATCATCTTTGAACGAGTGGTAAGCGGTACGTGCAGAATGTATCAGGGCATTTGAACCCGTACTAAGGAGTGAAAAATGCCAGATGCCAAGCCAACAATATTATTGCCTTTGGGAAGAGTTTTCTCCCCAACATTCAAAATAGGAGTATACCCATGAGCCCTTTAAACGCTGAAGGTACCTTGTTACCGAGCAAGCCACCAAAACCCTCTGACGAACCGATGATTACATTCAAGTATTTTCATCGAGACTTCCTTGCTTCAGTCGTTGTCTTCTTGGTGGCATTGCCATTGTGCATCGGGATCGCGGTTGCGGTAGGTGTAAGTCCGGCGCGAGCATTGTTGACTGGCATTATTGGTGGAATGGTTGTCGGCTTCTTCGCGGGTTCGCCGTTACAGGTGAGCGGTCCCGCCGCCGGACTTTTCGTAATTGTCGCTGATCTCTTGGCCAAAGGAAGGGAAAAGTACTTAACTCAAATGGCGGGGACCGACAATCCTGCGGGAATTGAAGAGGAAGCGGTAATGTTTTCGCTGATGGTCATGGGGAGCGCTGTTTTCATCGCAGGAATCATCCAAATCGTTGCCGGTCAATTGCAGTTAGGCCAATGGTTCCGAGCGGTTTCGCCGGCCGTCATCAAAGGCATGTTAGCCGGGATCGGAATTTTGATTTTGATCAGTCAATTTCACGTCATGCTTGATCATAAAGCAATGTGGAACGGTGAAAAGGCTCATGGCGGGTTTCAGTATTTGGCTACGATACCCGAAGCTATTCTGAAATGTTTCTCCTCCGACACCCCGGAAAATCACCATCTAGCCGCCTTAACGGGCATCATCACGATCGCGTTCATCGTCGGCTGGCCGATGGTTGCGCCGAGACGGTTTCGAATTCTTCCGGCCGCATTGATCGGAATTTTAGTCGCAACGCTATTTTCCGTGATCGTCAATTTCGACGTTCAACGACTGGACGTACCCGAGAATATGTTTTCGGAAACGACACTGCCCAGCATCCCATGGTTACAACTTCTGCTGGATCCGATGGTACTTACTGGAGCCCTTGTTATCGCGATCGTTGCGAGCGCAGAGACATTGCTTTGTGCCACAGCGGTTGACCAAATGCATATGGGCACGCGAACCAATTACGATCGCGAACTCACAGCTCAGGGTGTTGGCAACGTTGCATGTGGATTGATCGGCGCGTTACCGATGACGGGGGTGATTGTGCGAAGTGCCGCAAACGTAAACGCCGGAGCAAAAACCAGGCTCTCGTCGATCTTACACGGCCTGTGGCTCCTTATCTTTGTGGTCGCATTGCCGTTTGTTCTGACCTATATCCCGAGGTCCGCGTTAGGTGCGTTATTGGTATATACCGGTTACAAGTTGGTCAATCTAAAACAGATTAAAGAACTATGGCGAACTAGCAAAAGTGAAACATTGATCTTCTTCGCAACCATGCTAATTATCGTGTGGGAAGATTTGTTAATTGGCGTCATCACGGGTGTCATTCTCTCTAGTATCAAACTATTGCATCGCTTCACTCATCTCAAGCTTGAGCTATACGATCACGGAAAGAATATAATTCGACTTGATATGGATGGTGCTGCAACCTTCTTGAGGCTACCGCAATTGGCGTCCAAGCTCGAGGAGGTTCCTGAGTCAGCGGAACTGCACGTGGATTTCGAGCATTTGAGTTACGTTGATCACGCTTGCTTGGATCTTTTGATGAATTGGGCAAAACAGCATGAGAACTCAGGCGGAAAATTGGTAATTGATTGGGACCGTTTGCACGCCCGGTTCAATGCTGACCCAATGACGACCTTGGCAACCGAGGTCTCCGAAGTAAACGAGAGTACACTCAATGACAGCCAGAACTCCGTTGAGTCAAGTGCCAATGATTCTGAGGCCGATCAAATCAAGTCGAAAGCGTATTCCGCATCAAAGAATTAACGCTTCGATTGCGAATTCGTCTGCAATTCAGCGTCTGACTCTGGTGCGTTCGTCCGATTGACGGATAACCAGCAGTCGCACGGATGTTTCGATGGTAATTTTGCGGTTTAGTACCTCATGGGCGCGAACTACGCTAGATTGCGAGCTCATCTTGCGGCGCGTATTCGTGTTAAGTCATAATTCGAGTTGGGGTGTTGGAGGATAATAAACCTCCACGCACTCTGATGAACATTAGCAAGTTCGTCACAGCCGTTCCACACTCCGAATTTCGTCAATGCGCTAGGCGAATAGTTTTGAGACACCGCACAAGTGTTATGGAATTTGCTTTAACCAGAGAACATCCCGTAATCGTTCCGCAACGCTTCGAGCCGCTCACAAATCTTGCGAAAATGCGTATTCCCAAAAAATCGATTGCTAATGCGTCAGCTCCCCACTTCAAGGAATAAAGGTCAACACAATGCATTGATGTCGATTCTTGAAATCAACCACGCAGGTTGAGGGGCCGTACAGTTTCATGCGTTAATCGCAGCAAGGTGGTTATCGCAGGAATACAAAGGAATAGGCTATTGCTCTTGAGTGCTTGAATTTGCGTCATGGCTGACTTTAAAACCCGTGGCTGCGGGGGTTGGGTTTAGACCTAAAGCACTGTGTCCATTTCGATCGCCCATCTGATCCACCCGAGCTTCCATTTCTTTTCCGGGCTTAAACGTCACGACGAACTTCGCCGGAACGCTCACATGCTCACCGGTTTTCGGATTGCGGGCGTTGCGTGGCTTTCGTTGCTTAATTTCAAAAATGCCGAAGTTCCGCAATTCCACGCGTCCCTCGTGGATCAGAGTTTCGACAATTGCATCGAACGTTTTTTGCACGATCTCTTTGGTGGTCTGCTGCGTTAAGCCAATCTCCTCCGAGATCGACTTGACAATTTCTTTTTTGGTCATTGTCTCTCAAACCGAAATACAGGTAAACAAATCCATGTCGAAACGTAAGTCTAGGATTAGTAAAGACTAATGTCAATGTTGAAAGCTTCGGGTTATACGCCTAGAAAACCGTTTTTTTCAATCCAATGGTGAACAAGTTCGCACGGGCAACTGCAAATCCACACCGCCTGATTGGGTTGAACCCACATAGTGACCGCTCACAAGCACAAGGATTCAACCTCACCTCAAAGGGCTTTAGATTTAGTTGCTCGGCGAAGTCTTACGATCTTAGGAAGGGCAAGAGCACATGCATAAAACGTCATGTTACAGTCGCATGATTGGGCAGTCGACGTGCAGACCACACCGAAAACGTTGACTTCACAAATCGCATTGCATCGGTCCGCTGAAAAGTTAATCTAACTCTGCAGTCTCATATTCTTCAATTTGTTGTTCACAACTTTGTGTTGTGAACAGCTACCATCGTCCATTTAGTTTTCGGGTTTTTCAGGCAATTGTTGCAATTGACTGAGGGCAATCACGGCGAAACTGGTTGCGATTATTGGGTCGTCTTCGCGCATGCGTGCGTTGCGATTTTGCCAATAGCCTTTCGCATTTTGTGCTGTTTCAATGTGGTCCTTCATTGCTGCGAAATGCCTAGCGGTGGAATCTCGATTCGGGTCCTCGAAGAGCAGTGAATCCAAGCGATATGCTTTCGAACGACTAAACCAATAATAGTAGCGCAGACCCTCGCGCCATGACTGCTCACTCGATTCCCAATCAAAACCGGGCACCATATCGAGTGACTCATTCCGTGCTAGCCAATCCTTTGCCTCAGAAGCACGTTCCATAAGTTCATCGCTTAACACCCTTGTATCTTCGCTTGAATCCGGTCGCCCAAGTACCGAGGCAAGGACAACTAACGAACGAAAGCCATCCGCGGTCGCCGTTCCATAACTTCGTGGCCTGGTTCTCGACTCCTGCACCCATTCGGCTTTATTCCCGTCATGGTCTTTTTTTGGATGAAAGAAAAAACCACCTGACTGAGCGTCTTCAATCCCGGTTGCATCGCGCCTGTTTTGCAGCTTTAAAGTCCAATTTGCCGCGCGCACGAGGCATTTCTCGACGTCGGCCAACAAGGACTTATTGATGAGGCTCCCTGCAAAACCCGAGCTGGCCAACACTTTGCCAGTTCGGTCGTTTAGTTCTCCGCTTGAAACCAAATAGGGAATCAACGATTCGATTACAAATGCTGAAACGGAGATGTTGGTTCCGGTCGTCATGCGATGGCCGGTCATCCAACCAGAAAGGTCCCAGCCACCAAAATCGGGCTGGTCGTCCGCAAATCCATCTTCTTCGCCCAATTGAGCTTGAATCAAATACATAACGAGTTTCGTTTCCACATCCATGGGGAGCTGTACACCACCTAAATGGCATGCCCGCAGCAGCGATGCTGAACCATAATTCGAATAATCAGGACCATCATCGTTGGTCACGTAACCAAACTTGACGATGTTTGGTATGAGTGATTCGACACCTCGATTGAATTCGTTTTCTGGCCATTCGCGGAGAAACGGCTTGGCATGGGCAATCGCGTACAAGACAAACGCAGTGAGCCCCGCGCCATTTTTTAAGTTTCCATAGTATTCTGAGCGCCATGCACCATCTTCGTGCTGCTGAGCAAGCAGATATTGAACTCCCCGCTCAATACTATTCAAATTAGCAGCACTGGCGAGATTCCTGGGTCGGTTTTGTGTCCCGCCAGTTCTCTTAGCAATACGCGAGGAATCGCGCTGAACTTCGCTGCCAAGTTCACGACTTGAATCGGCTGAGTGGGTCATTGACGCGGAGTTCTCTTGAGTGCGGCGACAGGAATTACCCAAAATACAGGTGGCCAATATGAACACCAACAGTGCAATTCTATCAACGTTGTTTTTCATGACTTGGTTCCCATGGCTCACGCGCGACGGCCCCTAAAATCGCGACGCAAAAATCTCGGCTGGGCTACGCTAACCCACGTTTGGGAATTGAATAATCCACGTTTACCATTGGCTCACGTAGTGCTGAAATATCTCAAAACCACGCAAGTTCTAAAAGAACCTTGAAATCAAACGATTTCAAAAATCCCCTCAATTTCAACAGTCATTCCCATGGGTAATGAGTTCATACCAATGGCACTGCGCGCTCCAATTCCGCGCTCTTCGCCGAAAATATCGCGAAACAGTTCGCTGCATCCATTGATTACGGCAGGGTGTTTCAGAAAATCGTCAGTGCACCATACCATGCCCAATAGTTTTACGACGCGCTGAATGCGATCTAAGTCTCCCAAATGCGCTTGAAGCGAGGCAAGTAGTGCCAAGCCGGTTTGGCGCGCCGCAGCATAGCCAAAGGCTTCATCTACGTCACGTCCCACACATCCCGTGATCAGACTACCATCGATTTGTAAGGGTCCATGTCCCGATGTAAAGCATAAATTCGAAACGGTAACACACGGACGGTAAACACCAAGTGCTTTGGCCGCTGGGGGCAGCACTAGGCCCAATTCCTCGATACGACTTGTGATACTCAACTAGATTCTCCTTAACACATTACGGATAGACGTTTATTCATAAGACCTGCAACAACTTGCTCAGCCAGCACGCGGCGATCCAGGGCAGTTAAATTGGTAGCACATTCGCAATGGCATCCGAGCCTATGACAGGTGCCTGGCAAGCATAGTTCTGGCATACATATAATGTTGACTTTCCATCCACAATCTTCTTGCCACCCACGATCTCCTTAAACCGCCCTGGGTCCTGCAATTCGCTCTTGGCAAAAGCTAAAAACGTATCACCGAATCGGATCGAACCTCCAACACGTTGTATTAAGCTGGGTGCGTCGGCCGCGGTCTCGTCGTACAATAAAACGAACTGCCGATTTTCACGTGTCGCTAGGTCGATCGCCAAGAGCAGTTGGCCAGCTGACATCGGCGCCTGGTCGATCAATCTTCGTGCAAGTCGTATTGCTTTCTCGCCACGATCAATCCAATCGAGCCTGCCGCACAGTCTACCTAAACGAATTAGCGCGTAGGCAGCCATCGAATATCCGCTTGGCATACTGGTGTCCTGCATTTCGCGTGAGCGTATGATCAAGTTTTCGTGATCATCGGAAGTGTAGTAAAATCCGCCATCTTCTGCCGCGAATCTTTCGATCATGGTGTCGCACAAATCCGCTGCCCACTCGATCCACGTGCGATCGAAATCAGCTTCATAGAGCGAAACCAAGGCATTGGCGAAAAACGAATAATCGTCAAGAAAAGCACGAATTTTAGCCTTCCCAAAACGCCATGTATGGAGCAATCGGCCATCGTTATCTACCAAATGCTCGCGGATAAAACGGGCCGTATTCTTTGCAATCTGCAAGTAGTCGGTTCGTCCAAGCCTGCGCGCTGCGATTGCAAATGCGTCAATTGCCAGGGCGTTCCAGCTCACCAAGATCTTATCGTCTTTACTGGGGTGGACACGTTGTTTGCGAATCTTGAACAAGACTTGTCGCGCTGCTTCGAGACGTTTGCAAAGCTCCTCAACAGAAATTTGATTTCTTGACGCAAACTCTTCGACTGATGAGCTGACGTGAAGGATATTTCGCCCTTCAAAATTCCCTGAATCCGTCACTCCATAAAATGAGCAGAACAAATCAGCGTCGCCATCGCCTAATGCGTTCACGATTTCTGCCTTGCTCCAGACATAGAATCTGCCCTCTTCGCCTTCGCTATCGGCGTCCTCCGCGCTGTGAAAACCACCGGATTGATCCAGCATTTCCGTCGCCAGATAGTGCAATGCCTTCTCGGCCACCTGACGGTACTGAGAATTTTGCGTGGCATTGTACGCTTCCATGTACACAGTCGCCAGCTGCGCGTTATCGTACAACATCTTCTCGAAATGCGGTACAAGCCACCGCGCGTCCACGCTATATCGGGCGAATCCAAATCCCAAATGATCAAAGATTCCCCCATTTGCCATGTTGATTAGCGTGCCATCTAACATCGTCGAAATCGACGGCGAGCCAATCCCTCGGGTGACATCCGCATAATCCAGGGATCGAATCAACAAATTCAAATCCATCGGATGTGGAAACTTTGGCGCTGCCCCGAAACCTCCAAAATCATGATCGTATGATTTTTGCAATTGGATCACCGCTTTCGTGATCGTCGCCTGGCCAAAATTCCAGTCGTCGCCAACTTCAGAATCACTGCCATGCGACCATTGCTCCGCCAGCATGCGCGAAATCTGTGACGATTGTTCTTCAATCAATTGCCGACGATTGCGAAACGCATCTAAGACGCGTTCCAACACATGGGAAAAGCTCGGCATACCGAATTTGGGCTGTGGCGGCCAATACGTTCCCCCAAAGAAGAACTTCTGATCAGGTGTCAGGAACGCGCTGAGCGGCCAACCACCGTGTCCAGTCAGCGCAACGACGGCTTGCATATAAATTTGATCGATGTCCGGTCGCTCTTCGCGATCCACTTTGATACTAATGAAGTTTTCATTTAGGAGCGTTGCGATTTCTGGATTCTCGAAACTCTCATGCTCCATGACATGACACCAATGACAAGCCGAATATCCAATCGACAAAAAAATCGGTTTGTCCGCTTGTTGTGCCTCCACAAATGCTTCATCGCACCAAGGCCACCAAGCAACTGGATTGTCAGCATGTTGCAATAGATAAGGACTCGTTTCAAAAGAAAGTCGATTCGGCATCGTTTTGTCCTGGCGGCTGCAATATGCCGTTAATCGAAAGAATGAGACTGATCAGGAAACTTTGCAGCTCGCACATCACCGCACCATTCGGAGACGGCTTGTTTGATAGAAGATTTTACGTCCGCATACTGCCTAACGAAACTCGGTACATATCCCGTTGTCATTCCAACCAAATCATTGATCACCAAGACTTGCCCATCACATCCACTGCCGGCACCAATTCCTATCGTGGGAACTTGGAGCTGCGCAGTAATTTCACGTGCGATTGTAGATGGAATGCATTCGAGCACGACACTGAAGGCGCCGGCCGCTTGCGCAGCCAAAGCATCTCGCAGCAGTTGATCTCGGTCGCGTTGCACTCGATACCCTCCCATAGCATGCACATTTTGCGGACGCAGTCCGACATGTGCCATAACGGGAATTCCGGCCGAAACCAGACCCTCGATAACGGGTGCCTGTTCAGCTCCCCCCTCCAACTTCACGGCCGTGCCGGTCGTTTCTTTGAGAATTCGCCCTGCGAACTCGATGGCTTTGTGTATTCCCAAATGGAAAGTAGGGAAGGGGAGGTCGACGATCACCAATGCGCGTGAAACCGCCCGCCCGACCATTGAGGCATGGTAGATCATTTCATCAAGAGTTACAGGCAACGTCGTCTCGTGTCCCTGCACAACCATGGCCAAACTATCGCCAACCAAAATCGCATCCACCCCGGCCTCATCCAACAATTTCGCGGTCGGGTAATCATAGGCCGTTAAGACGCAGATTTTTTGCTGCTGTGCCTTCAGTGCAACAAACTTTGGAACATTGATGCGCGTGATTTTGGTCATTGGCTAAACACGACACCCAGTCGATTAAGAAACTGAAAGATGGCAAAAAGAGTGACTATTCAGATCGCCTACAATAGGTCCACAACGTTTATCGTATTTAGCATGCTACTCACGACAGATCATTGTCGGCTTGGATGCAAGCAATTCGCTTGCGACCGCCGGCGAAGGACGCGACCACCTTCACAACCACAAGTGGTACGAACAAACAACTCGCAAAAATCAAATCGCCTATTAACGTCAGCTTCAGGAATGGTAGAGCCATCAAAAAACACTCCAACAGCCCGAAAAGCGATCGTTCATACCATCCACCGAATAACCAACACGCGAAGTTGCTTACCAAGAAGAAGAAAAGTGAGCAAAATATAATGCTGCCCAACCAAACCAAGGCGATGCGAATCCATGATGAATACGCGCGTACCCATTGACAATTTTGGTATCCGGGTGAGTTCTCTGATCGTTTAATTCCCGGCGGATTGCAACCAGGTTTATTAACATGATTCGCCAACAATCGTCCAGCAAACACTGGGAACAACAATCCGGAATACACCGCGATCGCGATCGGCAATGGATAACTTCCCAGAAAACTATCGGAGATGAACATACTTAAGCCGACGATGAGCAGAGAATAAGTACGATTCTTGAACAAAAAACCAGCAAATAATGCCGCCGCTGCAACTGGTTTCATGTTTGGCCAATCAATTAACACTAACCGGGCAGTGACTATAAATATAATCAACGCAGCTGAAACAATAACGCAGGGTAAATAACGCTTGAGCAAGTCTTGCCCTGCGGTTATGAAACGGTGATTGGCAAAATCCATAAGTCGTTGCTTAAAAGAATCTAGACGTAAATTGGAATAGAAATCGGCTACGAAAACTAAACATGGACGTTTCCTATTATGTTCGCTGCCAGAATCTGGGCTTTCCTAGCTTGACCTCACAACTTGCGGCGTTGAGCGAATCTCCAAATTCAATTTTCGTTGGTTCTGGTATGATAAATCAAATTGCGGTGGATTCGATAGACCCTTATGCTAATTTTAGACCGCACGCTTACTGGTTCGTCGACACAAAATCGGGCGATTCATTGTACAAAGTAGTTGTTGCGATCTTAGTTGGGTGAAGCGAACGTGGTCTGTTTGGGTTCCATTGAGCGGAGTGTCAACGAATTGCAGCCGTCGTTGATCAGAGAAATTTCTTTTTCAGAACGGAACAAAATTGAGCGACAAAGCAACCTCGCGAAAAATTCTGCCGGTCATTTTACTAACAGTATTCTTGGACCTCGTCGGATTCTCAATCATCTTTCCCTTGTTTCCAGATATGTTGGAGCATTATTTTGCGAAAGAGATGGAGGGGAGTTTTTTTCACCAGTTCATTGCGACCCTCGAACGACTTAGCGGCGCAACAGGTTCTCACGCTCGATTGGCGGCCACCGTTCTGTTCGGCGGCATACTGGGTTCCATCTACTCGTTCTTGCAATTCCTGGCCGCTCCAATTTGGGGTGCATTGTCAGACCGGATTGGGCGCAGACGAGTCTTGATCGTTACGGTATCGGGAACGGTTGTCAGTTATTTGTTGTGGTTTGTGGCAGACATATTTTGGTTGCTCATCGCCTCGCGCATGTTAGGAGGAGCAATGGCGGGCAACCTATCCGTTGCATCAGCGGCCATTGCGGATGTGACCGATACGAAGTCACGTGCTAAAGGCATGGGTTTGATTGGCGCGGCTTTCGGACTTGGCTTCGTACTTGGTCCGGCTATCGGTGCATTCTTGAGTACCATCGATCTCACAAGCCTGATTGGATTCATACCGGGAATCAACCGATTTTCGGCAGCGGCACTCGGAGCCGGATGCCTAGCGATTGCGAATTTGTGGTTGGTCATTAGAATCTTTCCGGAAACGCTCGCCGTGCATGAGAATCCTACGCACACGCAACGCCGGCCAATCAATCCGCTGGCGACACTCCGACCAAGCCAGATTCCTGGCGTCGACCGAGTTAACCTTGCTTACTTCATTTTCATTTCGGCATTTGCTGGAATGGAATTCACAATCACCTTCCTGGCCAAAGACCGCTTCAACTATGACTCGTTGGCGAATGGAAAGCTGTTCTTGTTCATCGGATTGATCGTCGTCCTTGTTCAAGGAGGAGTGGTGCGCAAGGTGGTACCGCGGTTTGGCGAGAAGAGGGTGGCGATTACAGGCTTCTTGTTAGCTCTGCCTGGTATGCTGTTATTGAGCGCGAGCAATACCGAGTTGATGCTGTACGGTTCGCTGTTGTTGCTAAGCGTCGGCTCCTCATTAGTGACACCCACACTCACGACTCTAGTCAGCTTATACACTCCGGACCAACAACAAGGTGCGAGCCTAGGAATATTTCGTTCGCTCGGTTCGTTGGCCCGTGCAGTCGCCCCAATTTCCTTTGCTTTCGTGTATTGGAAGTATGGGAGCGAAGTTCCTTATCTTGCGTGCGGAGCGTTTGTTTTTGCAAGTTTGATCATCGCGCTGAGATTTCGGAATCCAGATAAATAATCGCGTGGAACACGTATTGGACCGTTGTCCGCTCATTAACTTGAGGCAGCTTGCAAGTGTTCCAGAGCATTTTGAATTGCTGAACGAGTTGCTTCGTCACCTTCTCGCAATTGACGTTCCTGAAGAATGGGCAGAGCTGCCGGTTGTCGCAATCGGCCCATAGCCCAGGCCGCCATTTCGCGCACTAAGGGCT
Source organism: uncultured Planctomycetaceae bacterium (assembly GCA_937862885.1). Lineage (GTDB taxonomy): Bacteria > Planctomycetota > Planctomycetia > Pirellulales > Pirellulaceae > CALMEE01. The sequence continues at coordinate 3,165 of CALMEE010000043.1, read as the reverse complement.
CGTTATCATTGAGGGCATTGCCAAGTATACGAACCGCGTTTGGCGGAGGGTTGTTCAACAGCGCGATGACGGCGTTTCGCAACATCCCGCGTCTCTTAGCCCGCCACATCGGTGTGCGACGAAACACGCGCCGGAACTCTTCTTCCGTCATTGCCAACAAACCTTCCAAATCCAACTGTGCATAATCGGTCGAAAATGCCTCCTCCGAAGTTTGCGAGGAAAATCGGTTCCATGGACATACCTCTTGGCATACGTCACAGCCGAACAGCCAATCACCGATTTGATCGCGCAAGAATTCCGGAATTGCCGTGCGATGTTCAATTGTTAAGTAGCTAATACAGCGCGTGGCGTCGAGCACACCTGGTTCAGGAAACGCTTGTGTGGGACAAGCTTCGAGACACGCGCGACAAGTTCCGCAATGATTGGATTGATTCGGCTCATCGTATTTCATCTCTTGATCGATGAGCAATGCCGCCAAGAAAAAGTAACTTCCGGCCCGCTTATTGATTAACATCGTGTTCTTGCCAATCCAACCGATGCCCGCCAATTGGGCAAACTCTCGTTCTAATAGAGGAGCGGTGTCGACCACACTGCGTAAGCGAGGATTTGGAAACACTTGCAACAACTCGCCTTCGATCATCCGCAAACGCTGTTTGATCAAATCATGATAGTCGACCGTGCCCCATGCATAACGCGCGACGCGGCCAAAACCAACTTTGCGGGACGGTGCCTCCCCCGGGTAATAATTCATCCCCAACATCACAATGCTCTTGGCTTCCGCCAGGATCGAGGCTGGATGGCTGTAAGCCGCAAGTCGGTCTTGCAGATAGCTCATTTCCCCGTGATTTCCGGCCGCAATCCAATCCACGAATCGATGATAGCCCGTGGGAGAAACAGCCGGGGCGACCCCGCAAAACTGAAAACCGTATTTTCGGGACAACGATTTTATCGAATCTGTCAATTTTTCAGGTTGTCCACTGTCCATGAAGGGATTTATGTCCGTTTCCCGGATTGAAGTCACACGCGTTCAAATTATTGTGGAAGTTGTCCCGTGATTACAACATGCATCAACTGGCACAAAGGAACAAACATGTCGCGCAAAATTTCTCTAGCCGCCATTGTTATCGCCGCCACTCTAATTTCTGGGCAATACGCGGACGCACAGCATAGAACAGGTGGGCGACAGCAATCGTATCAACTTAATCAAATTGTCCATCCTGGGCAAATTCAACATCGTGGGACTTCGATTCGAGGAATACAAGGAATTCATTTCAACACATACAATCCAGGCGTCGGATTCTTCGGTTCGGGTTTTGTTGGCGGCGGCTTTTTTCCTAATTCTTACAACAGTTTCCACCGCCCAGGAAACCTTCCATATTTCGCGGAATTCCCGCCAGTCTATTACTCAAAAGACATCGTGCGCCGCCCGTATGGCGTTAGTCCCTATGCCGTTCCACCCGGAATGGCCCCTATCGAATCTAGTATGGCCACAGCGCAAGCTGGTGCAGTGCGCATTATCAACCCTTACGTTTCTGAACGATCTGACATGGTTATTCCACCGCCAGCGCTGGAGAGAAACGAAGTGGCCCCGCCGGCATTAAACGATGCGGATACCGATGACAATGAAGCAACGGACCGAAACGAGGATAGTAATGGAGTTGTCACCCCGTCCAAATCGGATAGCCCAGGTTGGGAGATCCTTCCGCGAAGTGATCAATCGGAAGGACGTAAGGCTGGGAAAGACACATAACCGGTCAACACACGAACATGACACGAACTGATCTTGCTATGGGGCAGCGAGGTTGGTCAGTCAGGCGGTGCTAGCGATAGCACCGCCTTTTTTGTTTTGATTTTGATTAATGGCGGCATAACAGTTCGAATCTCTGGAGTGTAATTGATGCGGCATTAATCGATGCTCGCCACTGGCTTAACTCGCGTTCCTTAGTCGTTGCAGTACAACAAATTTCCAAGCATCGGAAGCTCAAGCCACACCCGTTAATAGAATCCACGATCTTGCCTAACTCCCGCATCCAGTCAAGTTTCGATGCAAAAGTCCAGTCAAAGGATGACTTGACGCGAGCCATGAAACTTGAGACTATTCGCGCCCTGATTCGGTTTGGAAAGTGTGTCGCCGGATAGAGGAGTGTATAGGTGGTGATGCACCCTATAAATGGGTCCGATCCAGCCACCGAACGAGGAAACTGCGCTGGAGCTTCGGATACTGACACAAGGTGAAGCCTGATGCGGTAAACATAGGATAGGTGAATTGATGTGCTGTTATTCTTCGACATCATTTAGTTTTTGTATTTGTCGCTTGCCGCTCGCTGGCATCTGCTTGTCGGTTTTGATTGCTTCTGGTTGCGCTAACCTTGGTCCTCACACGCGTAACGGTAGTTTGGCCGGCGGAGCATTCGGTACTGCACTTGGGGCATTAGCGGGAGCTGGGGATGGCAAGGCATTGGAAGGTGCGTTAATCGGCGGAACGGCAGGTGCTTTATTCGGCGGTGCCTTAGGCAACTCCGTCGATTATCAAGAGGCGAATGATTATGCGATGCGAATGGAAAGAGAACAGCAGATAACCGCAACAGCAATTTCCATTGACCAAGTCATTCGAATGACACAAGCTGGAGTCGATGAGCAATTGATCATTAATCAAATTCACGCAAACGGAATCGAACGTCGACTGCGGACGGACGAACTGGTTAGTTTGAAAAACAGTGGTGTCAGCAACAATGTTATGTCGGCGATGCAAACCGCACCTCTCACTGGTTTCCGTGGACCTTCGGCGTCTGCTTGGGGGCCTCGATCGAGAGAAGTCATCGTCGAAGAGCGCTGGGTCCATCCACCTCCAACTTTTTTTTACCATTACGGTCCGGCCTATCGATATTGCCCTCCGCCGCGACGTGCATGCCGCCCATATAGCGGATGGGAAATCTCGGTTGGATTCTAGCCAAGCATTTATCGGAAACTCGAAATCTCGCGAGCGGCTGTATGTTTTGCGGCGCGACCAATTTCTTTTTGTCCGATCGATGTTTTCACTGAGCGCCTGAGTTACCTGTTTACTGCCCCGCATTTCTTGCACGACTGATTGAAGTTGGGTCCAAGACCGAGTGAAATCGAACGATGGGTTTTTCACAATGGCGAGGGTGCATAGAGGCTAGTTTT
>CALMEE010000042.1 GCA_937862885.1 uncultured Planctomycetaceae bacterium | reverse complement strand
CTGGGGCAGGCGATCACCAGCACCGTCACCACGCGCTCAATGGTGAAGTCCCAGGGACGTCCGAGACTTAGCCAGACAACGGCGGTAGTCACACTGGCCAGAATAGCCATCAGAGTCAGCCAGAAGGCGGCTCGGTCGGCGAGCACCTGTGCCTTCGACCTTGACGTCTGTGCCTGCTCGACTAGCCGCATGATGCCAGCCAGGGTCGTCCGTTCGCCGGTTCCGGTCACCTCGACTCGCAGCGATCCTTCCCCATTGATGGTCCCCGCAACCACTCGATCAGTCTCTTGCTTGCGCACTGGCTCTGACTCGCCGGTGACCATCGACTGGTTGGCGGAGGTTCGCCCCTGCCTGACGATCCCGTCGGCCGCGATCGCCGCGCCCGGTCGGATCAGCAGCAGATCGCCCTCCCGTAGCGTGGACAAGGGCACCTCTTCGATCTGATCCTCCGCCACAATGCGCAGAGCTGTGTCCGGCAGGAGCTTGGCCAGTTCCTTTAACGCCCCTTGTGCCTGGCTGACCGAACGCATCTCAATCCAATGGCCGAGCAGCATGATCGTGACAAGAGTGGCTAGCTCCCACCACAGGTCCATGCCGTCTAAGCCGAAGATCACAGCCAGGCTGTAAACGAAAGCGACCGTAATCGCGAGCGAGATCAGCGTCATCATCCCCGGCAGACGCTCAGCCAGTTCGCGCCAAGCGCCCCGCAAAAACACCCATCCGCCGTAGGCGTAGACGATGGTTCCAAAAAAAGTGGGGACGTGCGCCGAACCGGGGAACACAGGAGCGGAATATCCAAACCACTCCTGAATCATCTCGCTCCAGATGACGGTCGGCACACTCAGCACCAAGGAGATCCAAAACTTATTGCGGAACATTTCCACGCTGTGGCCGGCGTGCTTGCCGTGCCCTGGCTTGTGGTGGTGCGAATGCCCGCGATCACGTGCGCTTCGGTCAGATGGCTTCGAACTCCGGTGCTCGCCCGAATCGTGTTCTCGATGTTCGTGTTCGTGTGCCATCGCTCGTCCTATTCGATACTCTTTCTTGCCAAAACAGGGCCTCTCGGCAGTAATGTTCTGGCACCGGCTGTGCAGCGTCAACCCATTGCCATCATCAGCAGCATGGTCACCGCCATCGCCAATCAAATGTGGCGAGGATTCGGCTTCCACCTCGGCACGCCGGGAGGCAAACGAAACATCAGCTTGGCGAACACAAGTAGTCGTTCTGATTGCACCAGCGACTTTCGCTGCACAGCTTTCGCGATGCAGGACCTGAATCTCGAATGAGGCCTGCATCGATTATCTTGCGTTCTTTTACATTAGGCCGCTCAGTTCTTTATAGATGGGTCAGCATTACCTCCGACCTTCGATTATTTGTCGTGAGCACGGGTCTTGCCCTCTGCATCCGCTTGATGGTTTGATTTCAAGTTTGTTGCATAAAGCTGGTCAACCATCGCCAGATAGGTAGTCGGATCGGCAGCCAACTTCTTTTCGCAGCCGGGGCAGCAGATAAAGACGCGGCGGCCATTGACCAATACTGACTTGGCGTTTCCAGGCAATGCTTTGTCCATCACGGGGCATTTCCCTTGGGCAGCTCGTAGGTTGGCCTCAATGGATGCGCTATGGTTGGCATTTGCTGCTTTCCCTTCGCAGCCCTTGCAGCACAGAAAAAACTCTTCGCCTTCGGACGTCTTTACCCAAACCGGCTCGGCCATCGATCCCAGCTCTTCGCCTGAAACAGGGCAGATTTTCTGGGCTACTATGCGACGATGAACCTTTTCTTTTTCAGCGGCTCCAGCGACATACGCCGCGTATTTTTCGTCGACCATTGCTGTATATGTCGTCGGGTCGACGGCGATTTTCTTCGAGCATGGCGGACAGCAGACAAAAATCCGGCGGCCGTTTACAACGGTCGATGAAGCATTTTTAGGCAACTCTTCTTCCATCACGGGGCAGATCCCTTGAGCCTTGGCCATATTGGCTTGTATGGTCTTCCAGTAATCCGCGTTAATGGCTTGATCCTTGCAGCTTTCGCAGCAGAGAAACGCCGTTTCGCCTTCGATTTGAACCTTGATCAGGTCTCCCATCGAACCGAGCTTCTCGCCCATTACCGGACAGATTCCTTGGACTTTCGCTAGCAACAGGTCGGAAGGGGAGAGTTGCAACGGAGTCGTCGACTGTGCAGCAGCCAGATTCGCAAACAGGGCAAGCATAAAAAGGGACACAAAATGTCTCATCGTTAATCTCCAATAGTGTTCGAAATTCAAGAAACTTCTGGTCATTAGGGGGCGGAATCAGTCCAATCCTTCGGCATACTCATCCAGTTCGCACCCTTCTACCACGACGGTGTTTAAAATCCGTTCGACCTTCAAAAGCCGATTGCGGATAATGAATGCCGCTCAAGCCCGATGCAGACGCACACGAGCATTTGCAAGGTTGGATGCCAACCGGATGGATTTCCTTCACGGCAGCGAAAAAAATATCCCCAAATCACTGAATTTCACGCACATGGAAAAATGGTGAAAAGCAGCTGACGAAGAAATGCTGCATGCCCAGAGTCGCAATTGGCATGGTTCGATGCCAATGAATTCGAACACTCGCCAGCAAGCTCGATTCCCGAGCCAGTAACCATTTGCGACAAAGTTGATCTACTGCTGATCCAGCGACTCACCGCGTAGGCCGTCGTCACCGCTTTCGTCGGTGGTCGGATCAAGAGCTCCGGTCAAGGCGTTGCCTTTCATTTTCGCTTGCGCCTGAGCCAACTGAGCTTGAGCCTCCAAGAAACTGATATTGGAATCGAAGAACGTCTTTCTCGCGACTAACACCTGCACAAAACTCGATTCGCCCGCTTTATAGGATTCATCCGCTAATTGGAGCGACTCGACCGCACTGGGCAGAATTTCCCGAGTGTATTGCTCAACGGCTGCCAGTGCGGAGTCATATTCGCGGGCGATGACTGCAAACCTCGACTTGATGGACAATTCGACTCGTTCGGCATCCTTGATTGCCCGACACAACTCCGCTTGAGCGGCCGAGATATTGCCCTGGTTGCGGTTGTTCGTTGGAATCGGTACACCGACTTGCAAGTTGATCAAGCCAGAATTCGAATCGTTATCTATGCCAGCGGCAAGTTGAGCGGTGATATTCGGAATGGCTTGGACTCCTTGCCGATTCAAATTGGCACGAGCCCTCGCGATTCTCGCACGGGCAGCTTCCATTTCAGGGCTGGTTTCAACGACGGCTGACGCAAACGCCCGCCAGTCCAAGAGCTCCGCCTGCTGCGGCAATTCACCCATGACTTGCGTCATTGGCAGGTCGGGTACTCCCGCAATCGCGACTAACTCTTGCCAAGCTGTAGCGAGGGCAATTTCCGCCTGCTGGCGTGACAGATTGATTTCGTTTTTTTGAATTTTTGCTTGCAATACATCGACTTTGGTGCCTTCCTGAGCCTTCATTCGAGTTTCGGAAAGCTCTAACCCCTTTTCGACAACACCTTCAAACTCAGAGACTAATTCCACTCTGCGTTGTGCGGCCAGTACTTCAAAGAATTTAATCTCGATGTCGGTCAATACTCGAATTTGCTGGGCATCGTACTCGAATCTTTGTGCTCGCAATGCTTCGTTGAGCACGCTTTGGTTCAGCTCCAACTTGCCCCCCCGTACAAACTGTCGTTCGAAGAACACGGTATGCTGGTCGGTGCCCTGATCTGCGAGTTGGACAGCCTGATAGCCAACGACCGGATTGGGCCGCAACCCTACTTGTGTGCGGTATCCGGCAGCCTTTTGCGTGCTGGCTGCTAGTGCCTGAATGGTGGGATTACGTTCGATAGCCAAAGATTGAAACTGCTCCAATGACATCAACCCCGGCGAATCTTGAAACGTGGCACCCAACGAATTCAACTCCCGCTGCGAGAACTGTTCCGCTGGTCGGATGCCTTGAATCTTTCTCGGGCCATCCAAATCTTCGTATGTCGCTTGGACAATTTCTGCCGAAACCTGAGGTTGGGATCGGGTAGAGATTTGACTTTGCCGCGAACGAGAATCCTGCTCGAAAACCGTGCGGCTGGTCGACCGACAACCGGATGCCGCAATGGCTAAAGCCATCGCCACTAACACTCCAGAAATCTTCATGTTTATTTCGTCCTGACAATTCTTCCTGAGTTTTCGATTGCTACTGAACGACTTGAAGTATCGGCTGTTCCGTCGGGAGCGATTGAGACTGTCAGCCATTCGTGTGGGTTGTAACGGTTATGCCGATTCTGTCTTAGATGACGCACGGCTAGAGTCCGTGTATTTGCCGAATGAAGGAGATCGAAGGCTCGACGTCTGGGTTCATTGGTGCTTCACTGATTTAGCGAATTTAAAAGCAGTTCTGAAGAACCACGACAACCAATACTAATCTCCCTACCCCACTACCAATTCAATCAGTAATTCACTCCAGCCGAGCAAATTCAGATTTTGTAAACTCCGACGTTACCTTCGACAAAACCGTAGTTGTTTCGATCGTTGATTTGCGACAAACTAAACACGTGAAAAACATTTCGAAGGACGTTTTTCACTATTGGCTTGTCTTTCAGAGAATTAAGTTTCGGGCTGCACTAGCGATCTCAACAACGTGATTACCCGTCGGTCGAGAGACTTGGAGAGTGCCGAGAGTTGGGGCGAGAAGGGGCGGAAAGTCTCCCGAAAGGATTCGCGCCGATTTGCGATTCGGGGTCGGAAACGGGAGAGTTGGAGAGGCGCGAGTTTCGCGAAATGCCGCGAAAACAAGGGCCAGAAACGCGAACAGGCCGACGTTTTGAGGCGTCGGCCTGTTGGTATAACACGAGGGTCAAACAAAGTTTGAAACCCTTCGTCAAGTTGCGGGGGCAGGATTTGAACCTACGACCTCGAGGTTATGAGCCTCGCGAGCTACCGGGCTGCTCCACCCCGCGATATTTAAGTGCTGTATTCTAACGTCTCAACACCAAATTGGGAAGAGGTCATCTTGTTCATTGCGTTGGTTTTCCATGCCCAACGAGAACACGTGCTTAGTCAAGTCTCAATTTTCAGGTCAGCCGATAGGGAGTTCGCCTCCGGTTGTTACCTCGAAAACTGGACGCTAACGCTTTCTGGTTAATATTCGCCAAATCTATTCTCTGGTTAGGACCGGCCTGCCGCCGGTCCCAACGTGCCGGCGATTTTAACTCTTGCGCGGCCGCAGGCGGCCCAACAACAGATTGGAGCAGGAATCGCGCTGTGAACCTGAGTTCCTTAAGCGACCCTGCTCAATCGCGGGCACCATAGTGACGGTGTATTCGTGCTTTGTTTCGATTTTGAACAACGCTTCGTAAAAGAAGAGCTTATTGAAGTTCGACTGATTCAAGGAGGTTGAACAACGTCTAAAACTCCAGTGTTTAGTGGGAAAAAAGTACTCGAAACTCGTTCCGTCATCCGCTGCCACCCTCGCTGAGAATTTGCGCCAGCGGTTGGCGGGCTAAGGTTCAGCAACGCATTGAGCAAACCAAAATTGTGCTCTTGCCGGACAATAAGCTGGTAAGGGGTGTAATATCGAAGTAATCGCCCAAAACCCCTGGTACACAGTAACCCCTGGTGCGCAATAACCCCTGGCACGCAGTTCGTTTTGGCGGGAAAGCTGCGAACTACAAACGACAACTCTGGTATTTAGGTTTCCGAAATTACGTTACTGTACCCAATTCAATAGTTTTCCAAGTTTTCAGAACCGTAGTCCAACGCAATTTGTCTTGGCCTACCGAAAAGGACAGATGTCATTGCCCGGAGCTGGCGGAAGCATGTTTTCTTCGTGGTACAATCCAGATTCCTTGCTGCCCGATTGGATGGTCACAAACTTAGGTTTGTGGCAGACACTTGCCCCGAACGCGACACGTGCGGACGTTTGCCGTACATTGTCGACCTTACGGATCGCGTTTTCTGTAAGATTCCGTTCCGCAACGGTTGGGGTTGTCGGTTTGCTGACGAGCGATGAGATACGTCGATTTTGCCTAGGGTTTGTAATAGCTCGTCGATTACGACTTGCCTCGAACCCGCCATTTTGTGTATATTTACCGGCTCAATTCGAGACAATTTGAAATTCAAACTCCTTGTGATCCTTACCGTGTGGTCGAGCGATGTCTGTCGATAAAAGTCTAAAAATTAAATCCGGTTCAGTTAAGCAACGCAACGTGTTGAAACGTGTCGAACGACTCAAACAGCTAATGGATACTGATCGCTGGAATGAGGGAGATTCCATTTTGGGAATGCCCAAAGTTCGCGTGCAAAAGATCTCGCTGAAGAAGAAGAAGAAGGTAAAGACCGAGGAAGAGACTGCGTCGGCAAAGAAGAAATAGTCTTCGGCCTTATCTAAATCTATATGTCTCGTCGCTTGCGGCCAACCGGGTTTTGTTCCTAGCGTGATGTTATTTGAAATGTAACAATTTTCGCGACAGGTAGCAGGCAAAATCTAACTGCGCTAGGCAAACTCCCTTCAAACGTGCGTCACCGTCGCGCAGAGACCTTACTGCGCTGTAGCAAATGAATCGCTGTTCAGTTGGAGCATTGGTTGTCGCAATTGACAGACCTGATTGCTGATGTTCATCAGGGATCAATATGTTTGCCGCTGCCCCGGTAGCCAACATTGCAGGTGACCTTTCGCGAACTCTCCAATATTGCGTCATCAAGACGCGGTCGGATACGGGACTAATTTTGGCTCTCGGCACTGCCTGCTTCCCGAATCGATAGCAAGAGTGCTGTCACTTATTGTTGCGCGGGAACTGATTTTCGCAGCGTAACGCCTTAACGCATGGTGCGATGAACTCCTGGCCACTTCTGGCGTAGAATTTCTGGCTGATTGCGGTTTTCGATTTCTGGCGATTCGGCTATTTTCATGAGACGTTGTCTAACTTGTTTCGCACACGGGGGGTGAGATTCCCCTGTATTTGAAGTACAGGCAACGCGGAACTTTGCACGGAAGCAACTCGGAATTTCACATGCTACAACTTTTGCGAGCGCTAAGGATGGCGTTCAAATACCGCTGGTCGTTATGCGGTTCAATTTTGCTGTCGTTTGCTGTCGCCGTATTGTGGGGAGCCAATATTGGCGCCGTCTATCCACTGATTGAAGTTGTATTCAATCACCACTCTCTAGCCGATTGGGCCGAGAACCGAGTCGCGACCGCCAATGCTGCGGCGGATGCCGCGCAGCAGGAGATCGTGCGTCTGCAAGTTGAAATTGACCACCTTGCAGATTCCGATGCACGGCGTACTAGGACAGAGCTACTCCGTTTGGTCAGTCTTGAACAAGCTGAGCGACAAAAGGCGGAGCGATCGCAGTTTTTTTTGCCGTGGATCCAGGCTTGGGCACCGTCCACGCCTTTCCAAACGTTGCTGTGGGTGGCTGCGTTTATTTTTGTCGGTACTCTTCTGCGATGTCTCTGTCTCATGGGGAGCATGATCTTGGTCGCCAAGGTCGGTGAGCGCACGGTGTTGGATATGCAACATGTGTTGTTTCGCAAGTCCCTGTCGATGCAGAAGGGTGATTTGGGAATCAAGGGTACGGGCGACTTGGTGGGGCGTATTCGCGGTGAATCGAATGCAATTTGCACCGCCATCATCAGCGTCTATGGCCGGGTCATCAGAGAACCGCTCAAGATGGGAGTTTGCTTGGGTTGTGCGGCCTGGGTTAACTGGCGGTTGTTGTTGTTTACGATGCTGATTTGTCCACTCGCCTTGTTTCTGCTGGTGAAGATCGCGCGGCTCACGAAACATGCTAACCGCCGAGCGATTGAAGAATCGGCAAAACTTCTGAATCGTTTGTTTGAGTCGTTGACCTATCGGCAAGCTGTAAACGCCTTCGTAATGGAAGGGCATGAGCGATCTCGATTCCAGGCAACGGCTAAAGACGTCTACCACAAGAAGATGCGGATTGCCGCGTTAAGCGCCTTGGCACGTACCAACAGCGAACTGGTTGGCGTCGTCGTCATTTGTATTACCTTGCTTGCCGGGAGTTATTTGGTGTTGGCCGAGCAGACTCACTTGTTCGGGATCAAGCTCAGCACAACACCGATGACAAGTAGCGAGATCATGACATTTTTTGCGTTTCTCATCGGCGCATCTGATCCGATTAGAAAGATGGGGAGCGTGTTCAATGAGTTGCAGGCGGGAGCCGTTGCCGCCGAGCGACTATTCCCCTTGTACGACTTCAAGCCGAGCATTTCCACTTCGAATAAGCCGGTTCCGTTTCCCAAGAGGGTACCAGCAATCGAGTTCAAAAACGTCTGTTTCCATTATGATCCGACGCAACCGGTGCTGAAGAATGTGTCGTTTACGCTTCAGCCAGGAGAATCATTAGCGATTATTGGATCGAATGGATGTGGCAAGAGTACGGCGTTAAACCTGTTACCAAGATTTGGCGATCCGACGTCAGGGGAAGTACTGATAGACGGCATTCCGACTTCGGAGTTTCGGCTGAAAGAGCTGCGACGCAACATCGGTTATGTCACGCAAAACGCGATGTTGTTTGGCGATTCCATCATGGATAATATCCGCTACGGAACACCGCGGGCGACCGCCGAGCAGGTGCGAAACGCGGCCGTACGGGCTCACGCGGATTCTTTTATCTCTCAAATGGAATTGGGGTATGACAGTCGTCTGTCGGAACACGGCACGAATATTTCAGGGGGACAACGTCAACGGCTGGCGTTAGCCCGAGCGATTTTGAAGGACGCGCCGATCCTGTTACTGGATGAAGCGACGAGCCAAATCGATCCTGAGAGCGAAATGCTAATTCACAAGTCCCTCAAATTATTTATGAAGGGGCGAACGACCATTATCGTCACGCATCGCTTTTCGACCCTAGATCTCGTCGACAAGATTTTGGTGATGGAGGATGGCCAGATTGTTGACATGGGGACACATGCGAAACTGATGGCTTGTTCGGCCCATTATCAACGGTTGCGAAATTCTGAATTGAAGGATGTTGCATAACATGGAAGCTAAGAAGATTAAGTTGACGAAGTCGACCGCCTTTGAGCGACTTCGATTCGCGCGGGACGTGATTAAACAAGAATTCGAAGCACTGCAACGTCTGTATGAGAATATGCCTGTCGAGTTTAATCAGGCGGTCGACATCATCTTGGAATGTCCTTCGAATCTCGTCGTCAGCGGAATCGGCAAGGCGGGTTGGATCGCCCAAAAGCTTTCGGCAACCTTTGCCTCGACGGGAACGCCGAGCATCTTTTTGCACCCCAGCGAAGCCATGCATGGTGATCTGGGGCGGGTCCGACCAACTGATGTAATTCTGATTTTGTCGAACAGCGGCGAGACGACTGAAGTCCTGCAAATGCTCCCCACATTCAAGCGGCAAGAGAACCAGATCATCGCGATGACTGGTGGTGAGAGAAATACGTTGGCGAATAACGCGACCTGTGTGCTGAACTATGGCCAGTCGCGTGAGGCATGCGCGTTGGGCTTAGCTCCGTCGACCAGCACTGCATTGATGCTGGCAATGGGTGATGCGTTGGCGTTGGTCGTGGCGGACGCGAAAGACTTTAGTTCCGTCGATTTTGCCAAGTTTCATCCCGGCGGCAGCTTAGGTCGCAAACTCACAAGCGTTCGCGAGACGATGCGTACCCTTGCCGAATGCCGCGTGGCGAATCAGGCAGAAACCATTCGGCAAGCGTACACGCGTTGCTCCCGACTGGAACGGCGGACGGGTGCGATCATGATTGTGGACGCTAATCAAGTTCTCTGCGGCCTGTTCACGGACAGCGATTTAGCCCGCTTGCTGGAAAAGGGGCGTGATGAAGTATTGGATCAGCCAATCGGTGGCAATGACCAAGAACCCGATCCGAATTGAATCTGGGGCATCGACGGCTGAGGCCATGGAATTGCTGGCTGCGCATAACATCAGCGAGTTGCCAGTCGTCGACATTGCTTCGCGTCCGATCGGGCTTATCGATATTACTGATGTGGTCGGCTTCTGAGTTACTGGCCACTCAAATCTTGTCCAGTGTGTGTCGATGCCCAAAACGCGGTGGGTGACTCGAATCGATGCGTCTTCAAGAGCATTGGCGGCGAAGTTTGCCTAGTAAGAAGCCGTTTCCTGGTAACGACCCGATCATTTTATTGAGCGAAACGCGTCTTTCGACCGTCTGCACCCGCTCTAACTCGGTATCGAATACTCTATAATGTCGGCTCGGCAGATCTATCGATGTCGATTGTTCCCTTACGTGAACAATTTCGATGTAAACAGAATCGCTGTGAAAGGTTTTGGGTGAAGTTAAATGAAAAAGATTACAAGCATGGGCCCGGCGAGCAAATTAAGTCGCAGACATTTCTTGACCGGCATGTTGGGGACGGTCGCATGTGCAGGGATCCCGGTTCCACGTAGCGCTGCGTCAGGTTACCGATACGCAGTTGAAAAGTTACGCACGGCACATATCGGCGTTGGTGGCATGGGGGCCGCTGATTTGGCGTCGATCGCATCACATGCTGGTGTTGAGGTCGCGGCTTTGTGTGACGTCGATCGGCGAATGTTAGAACCAGCGGCTGCCAAATTTCCGCTGGCGCATTCCTTTGTCGACTATCGAGACATGTTATCGACCATGGTGGACGCGATTGACGCAGTTGTTGTGTCGACACCAGATCATACCCACGCGCCTGCTGTCATGTGGGCCATGAATCACAACAAGGCCGTGTATTGCCAAAAACCTCTGACCCATCAAGTCTATGAAGCCAGGAGATTACGAGAAGTTGCGGAAGAGCGTGCGTTGATCACGCAAATGGGAATTCAGATTCATGCTGCAGCTGTTTACCGCCGCGCCGTTGAAGTCATTCGATCGGGTGCCATTGGACTGATTCGGGAAGTCCACGCTTGGTCGAACAAAAATTGGGGTTTTGATGGAGGGACGCTGCCTGCGGAGACGCAACCTCCACGGGAATTGAACTGGGATTTGTGGTTAGGAACCGCGACGCATCGGCAATTTGTCGAAGGCTTTTATCATCCTGGGAGTTGGCGCAAACTTATTGACTTTGGAACCGGAACGCTGGGTGATATGGGCGTGCATATTTTTGATACGCCCTATAGGGCTTTGCGATTGACAGCGCCGACGTCGGTGAAAACGAACTGCCGTCAGCCCAACGGTATTGGACACCCGGAGACAGTTATCGTCGAATATGAATTTCCTGCCACGGAGTTCACGACGGACGCATTTCGTTGGATTTGGTACGACGGGTCGAACGCACCGACCAGCGGTGAGAAATTTGGGTTGCCTGATGATTTGCGGCTGCCTGATCAGGCCGCGTTGTTTATTGGAGAAGAGGGGAGTTTGTTATTGCCGCATGTAAGCGAACTCCAACTTTTCCCGGCGGACAAGTTTGCCGACTATAAACCTCCGCAGCTCGAGGAGCTAAACCACTATCACCAGTGGATCGATGCTTGTTTTGGCGTGGGGGCTCCGAGCGCGAATTTCAGTTATGCAGGACCGTTGACGGAAGCCCTGTTGCTGGGAGTTGTCGCCAGCCGGTTTCCGAACGTAAAACTTGGTTGGCAGAGTGATGAGTTTGCGTTCGTCGAATTTCCTGAAGCAGACCAATTATTGCGGTCGGCTTACCGCAGTGAATTTGCGGTTGAAAATTTGTAGAATTTTGTGGCTTGATTAAGGCGTTATCGCATTGATGACGTCAATTTAGCGAACAGGATCTCATGCATTTTTCTAAGATAGCCGGTTAATTCCTTCCGATTGCAATTTTAATAACCTGCAGAGATTTGGGATGATCCTTGGTCGAGACCATGGTTGCGTTTGACGTGTTGTGCGACTTATACGAAGTAGACAATCGCGTTCGATTTGTTGGATCGTGACGATTTCCTCGGGTGCTGACGACTGGCTAAACTATTCAGACCTGAATCGACGATTATCCTAACCGATTACCCGAACTCCCCTCCTTCGGTCGTAAAGGAATTTTCATGGCAGCTACTTCGCCAAGCCCGCCCTATTTGCGGTTGGTTCCAGGAAGCGGTACAACAACGGCTCCGCTTAACTCTCTAACTGCCTCATCGTATCGGACGTTCGCTAAGGCCTTCGAATTAGCGACCGGTTGGACACTGAGAATAGAACCGACCAAGCCACAACGAGCCGGTGACTCAGCCAAGGTACATGGCAAGAGTTTGTTGGAAGAATCGATTCGCGTTCGCGTTGACGATTTATCTGATTTGACATTTGGCAAAGCGTTGGTTGGGCGGCGCTACGCCGAAAGATTGATTGAGGCGGTAAACGCATTGTTGCGGGAGCAAAAGAGAGCTGGATCAGTTGCATCAGCCGACATTGGTTGCTTCAAGACTCGGCGGATGTCCTCGCGCGGCGGCGCTTCGAACTCTGAGCGGGACCTATTTGCTGGGCGAGTCGCGAGTCAACACGAGACGCTCCCCAGTACCTCGCGACGCGGTGACCATTTGGTTGGCAGATCTAACCGCCACATGACTGATGTCGTCGATGGTTCCGCTTCTGCTGATTTCGCAACAAAAACGCCTGCGTTGCCCTCCTTGGTAAATTTTGAAATTGGTGCAAGTTGCTCGCTCACACACGCTTCCGTCGTCGCCTTTCATACGAATCGCAAAGGCATAACGTTTGGGTTGTCAGCGAATTTAAACGGGACAGCAGCAAGTTCAACAGTTGGTGACAAGACGGGGTTGCTAGTAGCCGCTGCGCGACTGGAAACGGCGTTTTTGTGTTTGGCGAATTCTGAGGATTCTGTGCAAACCATCTACAGGCAAGTAGTAGCTTTGATGGATCGATTAGATTGTGTTGACGTGATCACACAGCTTTCCGTTGTGGCCATTCGCGATCGAGAATTTGAAGTTGAGGTCTGCGGCAGCCAATCTCATCGTGTCGTCATCGCCGACGAATGTTTGGGGAGGATCATCTACCCTCCAAGGTCGGGCCGATGTGATGGCGATATTGCGACAGCGCGTCATGAAGCGGAATGCAAATTTGTGAATCATTATGTAATGGAAGGAGCGAGGGCTTTTGCGACTGGCAATTCACTTGGTGATGAAGGGGGGGCAAGCAGCCAACGGCTTTGGGTCGGTTTCGGACAATCCGTAGTTCTGGTGCGTTCACTTCAAGGCGAATTCGATTGGTACGATGTGTTTCAGACAAGGACATTGTCACACATTGAGCAAATGAACATGGGCGAGTTTTTCGACGCGTTTGCGAGGCTGATGTCGAGGACACATTGCAATGGGCACGTTCGCCAAATCGAACCGAAATCGAGTTTTCCGTGTCCGCTAATTATTCGCAGGAAAAAGTGGTAGAGAGTGGGCACGTACGCGGTCGTGTGAGTTTCGAGCGATGCGGCTTGACGAATTCGCGTAAACGCGTAGACTGTGGTTCAAGGCGCTGACGGAATTTTGTGAATTGCCGAACACGTTGTTGCTGCACTCAAAGAGGTGCGTTTTTCAGCATATCGGCACGGGCGTTGTGGAAAAGCTCACTGACTTTCGTTGGATGCGTTTCATAGGTAAGACTGAACATTGAATTGCGGGCGTGGCGGAATTGGCAGACGCGCATGGTTGAGGGCCATGTTCCTGTAAAGGAGTGGAGGTTCAAATCCTCTCGCCCGCACTGGGGAAAACTGATGACTTCCCGATCCATCCGAAATCTTCATTGCGTAATCGCTCTGGTGTTGGCCGTCTATTGGGGCGCATGGTTGGTGCCTTTTGGTATTTGCCAAACTCGCTCGGGTCAGGATCAGGATACTGACCGATCCAAGCAAATCGCCATAGAGCAGATCGCTGATGGAACGTTTCAGATCAAAAACGGCGATGAGCTGTTCGCCGAATTTTATCAAATTGAATATGGCAAGCCGATTATCTACCCGCTGTTGGCTGCCGACGGCACACAGATAACTAGAAACTATCCGATGAAAAAGGATATTCCTGGTGAAGCAATCGACCATCCGCATCACAAGTCGGTCTGGGTCGGTCATGGTGATGTGAACGGCAAAGACTTTTGGGCGGATAAGGAGCAAATTGTCTGCAAGTCTGTTGCCGTTGATGGCGCGGAATTGTCGATCGTCAATCACTGGATAGTTGACGATACGCCACTAGTCATCGAACGTACGCGTTTTCGATTTTCACAACGAGGAGCGGTTCGGCTAATCGACGTCCATATTTCCCTGTATCCGGGCGAGAACATACCGGAAGTGACTTTCGGCGATACTAAAGAGGGTTTTTTCGCGCTGCGGGCCCGCGATGAATTTTGTTTTCACCATCGCTCATCAGAATCGGCGGAATCGGTTTCGAAAGGGCGCGCTATCAATAGTAATTCCGAGACCGATCGTGAGATTTGGGGAAAAATGGCTACGTGGGTTCATTACATGGGGACGGTTGGAGCCCAACAATATGGAATTACAGTCATCGATCATTGCAACAATTTGCGGCATCCAACCACGTGGCATGCGCGAGACTACGGGTTGATCGCCGCGAATCCGTTCGGTTTGCATGAATTCCAGAAACAGCCCAAAGGTGCCGGATCGGTTACGCTTCGTTCTTCTGGATCCTCGGGTTCCTCTGAGTCGTTGGAGTTGCAATACCGAGTGCTAATTTCGGTTGGTGCACTGGAAGTGGATGAGATCAACTCGTTCAGTTCAGATTTTCACCAGTCGAAATGAGAGCTCTTGCAAAATTTTGCGAGTAAGTTAATTCGAGAGAGCTTGTCGGGCATACTGAAAACATAGCCGCGAACAGATTGCGTCTGTGTTCGTTCATAATCTTCCCTCCGAGTTGATTGACCGACCATTACGAGCGGATCGCCCGCGGTCAGCATGGGGTTGCCTAGTTGAGTTGCCGCAGGGCGTCAGCTGACTTGGGAGCGAAGCACGTGTTCTCCGGTTGTCTCCATGATTTCTAAGCACTCTTCCATACGATCGATGTGGGTTCGAAAGCTCAAGATGCAAACTCTGACAACAAAATGGCCATTGACGCGCGAGCCAGAAACCATCACACGTCCAGACCGATTGATTTCTTCGATCCATCTCTGGTTCATCGCATCGTTCGAGGCTTGCGAAAACTTGCCGTTGTGCAAACGCAGAACGATTATCGAAAGTTCTGGTTCGCTAACGATCAACAGCTTTCCGCCCCACGACTCTTGAAGCTGACGGAACCGTTGCAAGGCAAATTGAGTCAAGTCAAGTTTTTGGTTGAGCAAGTCGCGGAAAACCCCAATTCCCAAGCGATTAATGGGCCACCATAAGCGCAAGCTGCGGTTTGGGCGTGACAATTCAGGCGAGATTTCACAAAAGTCAACACGTTCATTGTCTTTGACCATGCTGGGCATGTAATCCGAAGTGAAGGAATGTGTTTCCCATAGGTGATTGGCATTCTTCACTAGAAGGCAACCCGTTCCGTACGACAGGAACAAACCTTTGTGCGGATCAAGGACGATAGAGTCGGCGGTTTCAATACCTCTTAATAACGCTTTCCCCCGCACAGTTAAACAGAAGAAGCCTCCGTATGCGGCATCGACGTGAAACCACATACGAAATTCGTCAGCAAGTTTTCTTAGCTGCGTCAAGTCATCGATGGCTCCGGTATTGGTTGTTCCGGCATTACCGATCAGCAAGAACGGGGTAAATCCCCCAACGATATCTTTTTCAATTTGCTGTTTTAGACGCGCTAGGTCGATTCTAAAGTGCTCGTCGCAATCGATGACACGAAAGTTCTTGCGTGGAATGCCCGCCAAGAACGCACTTTTCGCGAGACAATGATGACTCTGATTCGACGCATAAACTACGGCTGAACTGAAATCGTCCTGCAGCTTGATCGCCCGCGCTGTTACGATGGCCGTTTGATTAGCGATTGACCCGCCACTGGACAGGAAACCTCCCGACGATTTGGGGTAGTCGACCATATCACAAAACCAGCCGATAACCGTACGTTCGATGTGAGCGAAATGAGGCGCGGCGTTCCAGACCGTGACATAGCGATTGGTAATTGACGCAATGAGATCGGCTAATGCTGCATCTGGCAAGCCACCCCCCGGAATATAGGCCAAATAGCCGGGGCTGGTTGTATTGAAGCTGGGTGGTACGAACTCGTCAAAAACTCGGTCGAGCAGTTGACTTGGATGCGTCGCCGTTTCCGGGAACGTTGGGGGTTCCAATTGATGTGTCTCTGGATCAAAAGGGCCTGGCCAAACTTGGGCTTCGCCAAGTTCATCGAGGAATTGGGCCAAGCGATCGACAACGGCGCTGGCAAGTTGCTTGAATTGACGGCCATTCAATTCAATGGGTAGATTGTCTAGATTGCTGACTTCTGATTTGTTGGTCGGCCGCGAATCGTCCACGCGTTCGTCTGTGTCATCGTGACCATTGTCTCGATCTCCATCAATATCAGCACCTGGAACCGAAGTCGTTCCCGTGCGTGATTGTCCTCGGATTAAACCGTCCATGCGGGCCTGCCATTGTTCACCGGTATGAACATCGTACGCTGTCAGCCAACGGTCACCGTAACAGAAGGTGTCGATGATCTTGATATGCCCCAAATCTCTAATCTCTCCAGACTCTTGCGGAGTGTGGCCAAGAATTGCGATGCGACCGCTGATATGGGGTTGGGGCACGCGGTCCTCGACATGTTGCCAGAACAAGATTTCATCCGGTTGCTTGGGTAGGTCAACAAAGGGATCGTAGGACGCGTGTACAAAGAAATGTGTATCCGTAGCGAAATAGCGTTGACAGTGGTTGATGAAGGTGAGGTGGTGTGCCGGAATATTCCGTATGTCGTTTCCATAGCTGCGTAGGGTCGCAATGCCACCGAATTGGCACCAATGCTCGTATTCCGTTCGCGATGTGAACGCTTTTGCCAACATCAGCTCATGATTTCCCAAAAGCGGAATCAATCGGCAATCAGACATCAATTCGAGCAGAATTTCGAGAACATCTCGGCTGGCTGGCCCTCGATCAATATAGTCGCCGAGGGTCACAATTGTATCGTCCGAACTCAAGTCAATGACATTCAGCAATGCCTCAAGTGCATCCGCGCAACCATGAATGTCTCCAATCGCAATTGTTCTGCCCACAAACTTCTCTGCTATTGTCTTTCTCGAAAATGAGCCAGTTGTAACTTGCCGCGCGTAAATCCCCGAATGCAAACCTTGGATACGAACCCTGGCGAATTGTCAGGATGCGGCGACGCGGGGGCTGGAAGAAATATACGAATTCCCTTCAAACCGCGTAGCCACTTGTCCATGTAGGGTTGGATGATAAGCGAGGTCGCAAGTACCCCCGGCAGGAATCGAACCTGCGACACCTGCTTTAGGAAAGCAGTGCTCTATCCACTGAGCTACGAGGGCAAATATCAAGCGTTTCATTCTATTCCGCCAAAGTGTTCCAACAAAATGGGATCATATTCTCGCCTAGCACGCCGTGCGTTTGACGTCGCGGATGAAAGCCTAAAATATTGACATCGGTCGTTTTGAAAAAGCCCAAAGTCCCGACAGCAACATTTTTCAATTCGTTCAGCGGAATTGCTAAAGAAACTGCAACAGTCGGTCGAATTTCAATCCGCCGTAAATGCCTAGCTTACGCCGTGCATGATTCGCGAGAAATCATCTCTTTAAATAAACCAAACAAATAGTGACTGTCATGCGGGCCAGCGGATGCTTCAGGATGATACTGTACACTAAAAGCTGGGAACCGTCGGTGGCGCAATCCGGCGATGGTGTTGTCGTTCAAATTGCGATGCGTGATCTCCAGGTCTGGTGGTAGCGTCGCCTCATCAACACTGAATCCATGATTTTGCGATGTGATTTCCACACGCCCTGTCTGCAAGTCGAGCACTGGCTGGTTGGCACCTCGATGGCCAAACTTAAGTTTGTAAGTCTTGGCCCCACATGCTAACGCCAGCAACTGATGTCCCAAACAAATACCGAAAATCGGGACTTTGCCGAGCAACTCACGAATCGTCGCAATTGCATACTCCAATGGCTCTGGATCGCCGGGGCCATTCGATAAAAACACGCCATCTGGTTGCAGTGCCAATATTTCTTGAACGCTACTGGTGCCCGGCAGAATCGTGACACGAAAACCTTGTTGAAACAGATGGCGGGCGATGTTGCGTTTCATTCCGAAGTCCAACGCAACCAACTGCACGCGATGCTGGTTTGTTTGGCCTAATGATTCCGGCTTAGCTAAGTTGCTGTAGTTCCACCAATTCCCCAGACTCTCCGCCCAATCGAAAGGTTGGTCCGGTAATACTTCGCGCACCAAATCACGTCCCAGGAGTCCTTGGCTGTTCCGAGTTTTTTCGACCAAAGAAGCATCAGACTCATCGGACGTTGAGAGCATAGCTTTCATAGCTCCTTGGATTCGAATCTTGCGAACCAACGCCCTCGTATCGATTTCCGCGCAACCGATGATCCCGTGTTTCTCCAAGAATTCTGGTAAAGAGCCTGTAGAACGATAGTTTGACGGAATGCGGCTCACTTCGCGAACTACGAACCCGGCGAGTTGCGGCTTGGCACTCTCCAAATCCTCCATGTTCACGCCATAGTTGCCGATTTGGGGATACGTCATCGTCACGATTTGGCCGCGATAGCTTGGATCCGTCAAAATTTCCTGATAGCCGGTCATCGATGTGTTGAAAACAATCTCTCCGGCAATCTCGCCCGAAGCGCCAAAGTTGCGACCTGTATAAATTGTACCATCTTCCAAGGCGAGGCGAATTCTATTCGTTTTTACGTTCATTTCAAAAAATGAGCCTATCCAAAGGTCGCGAGCCGCAGGGCCCGTTAGCGCCACCAGTCCGCAAATTCAATTAAAGTAATCAAAGTTTACTAAAGTTTCCGCACGAGGTAAACAAATCATGCCGCCAAAGAAGATAAATTCGCTCCGATTCGATGTGGCATCGGAAACATCCAATTAGGGCTGGGTAACTGTAACGATTGTTGCGGCTGTTCAACCATTTATCGATTCTTAAAGAACTGAATGTGGCAAAACCGATACGTGACTATGGCTGTGGGTCTCCGAGCGATGGTCTAACCATTAAATCGGACAGCCAAAACTAGAAGGGTTCCTGTTGCGGCGAGCGGGAACCCTTCACTTTTTCTTGAGAGCCTTTTTCGGATTCGATTCAAGTCAAAGCGAGTACCAACGCTCCGGACGAAACACTCGCTTGGCACCTAACCGAGCAAGGTTTGACCTTCCCAACAAGTGGTGTCCGATTTTGTTCTGGCAGAATCAACCAGAATGCCAAGTGTGCCATTCATGAACTCGCAACTGGACGCAATCTTCATTTCACATCCTTGTGGAAAGCCGAACGTTGACCGAGTATTCGCTATTTCAAATTCGAAAACATGGCGACTTGAGAAACGCATTCGCGAGGTGCGTGCACAAATCGGATCCGAATTAATTTTTCTTTGCCGCAGCTTCAGGTAATTCTGGATCAGCGATCCCCAGCGATCCCTTGCCGTTTTCCAGGCGAATTCGCAATGTCCGTTGGATTGACGGGTGATCAGCGCCCCAGAACTTTTCCTTTCCAGCGCGGTCGCTAGGTTCGCGTAACGGGCGCAAAATACGAAAACCTACTCCGGTCGCAGGTTCTGTTGTGAACCACCAAGGACTTGCCGGGATATGTGGGTCCTCGCTCTGCCAAGCATCGTCTTCCGAGCCAAGTCGGGATGCCGAGCGACATTCTGCGGCTGACATTTCAAATGAGCCACCGCGGGCCGCGCGCTGATTGGCTTTGGTCGGCCAATTGACGACCAACGGCTCGCCTAGGTTCTTTGCAAGGTTTTCGTAGCCACTTTCATCGTATTGATCCAAAACCCATTCTGCTACGTTTCCATGCATATCATATAAACCCCACGCGTTGGGCAATTTACCGCCGACTTCCTGCCGTTCTTCATCCGAATTGTCGGCGAACCAAGCGTAATCATCCAGTTCAGCCGGGTCGTCGCCAAAATAATAGGCCGTCGTCGAACCTGCCCGGCACGCGTATTCCCATTCGGCCTCGCTTGGCAGCCGATAGAATCCGCCAGCGGTTAGGCTGAGCCATTTGGTGTATTGCTTTGCGGCGAACTGGGACATGGTCGCGGCGGGGGTGGCTGGGTCGTCGCCAGCAAAGTAGGTGAAACTCGGGTCGTACAATCCAGATGGGGCAGTCACCGCATCGATTTCTCGATCCTCGCTTACTTGCCGAATTCCTTCCGTGTTAAACGCCTTAAATACTTCGTCCAGACGCATAAAGAGTTTGTATTCGGCCCAAGTAATTTCATGTTTACCCATCCAAAAAGGTTCAATTGCAATCTCGACTTGCGGTCCCTCGTCATCGTTGCGCTCTGCTTCGTCTGAGGGACTGCCGATCTTGAAAGTCCCCCCCGGAATTGGCACCATTTCAAAAACGACATCAGAACCAGGAATGGTCACGGAGTACGGCACCATGAATCGACCATCGGGCAATTCAACAAAATGACCTTCTTGCGGACGGATTGCCGATATGCCAAGATCATCGTGTGTATTACGTTCATGCAAAGGCCGGTCGTCCTGACCTGTCGAAGGTAATGGAAATGCGAGCGGCAAAGCGCCACAGACCAGAAACATGTTGAGAACCAGACAATTTCTTTTCAATTTCATGGGCAAATCAATCGTGTTAGCTTAATCATCATTCAGAACGTATAATTATCGTATTGCGAACCGGATGTGTAAACTGGTTAAATGATTTCGTTGCCAAGTGGCGTTTAAACCACATTAGCGGAAACGCTGTGTAAGTTAAAATTACATTCCAATCGACTCGGTGGAATACGATGGGCCTTTGATCGCGGCAAGCAATGTTTCGTTGGCTATCTAAATCTAATCGCAAGATCTTCTATTCCGATCATTTCGCGTTTACCCAGGACGCGTTGGACAACACCTTGTGTGAAATTGTCAGCAAGTTGGCGAACTCACACGAGCTGATTTTTCTGTTGACGCATTTTCCCGCGACATTCGAGCAGTATCAGACACTGCTTGAGGAAAGATCCATGGACTATGCTATCGCTCGGGATTCGATTGACTGGACGACGAACTTGGCAACGCTGCGTGGGACGGACGCCAACATTAGGCTTTCGCTGGTGCAAACCTTCATGTCAGGCATTTGCGGCGTTGAAGTCCAGCAGGGGCGGGATTTCGATATTTCAGTGATTATTCTTGAACGCCATCCTCTCTATGAGATGGATGAACAATTAAAACGCTACGTAAAAAAAATTCCCTGTCGCGCAAAAGTCGGCTATTACCTCTCCTTTGACCAACCAGTCATGAATTATGCCATCGGCGCCGGGTTGCGTGTGCTGATGCAACAGTTCGGAATGAGTAATCATTCCTTGGTCACCAGTGAGTTGATTTGCCGACATGTCCGGCGACGACTGCTCAAATATCAAAGTACCCATTCATCGCGGATGCCTACGGATTCGCCACTGGAGTGGTACCAGGTCAATGGTGAATAGGATTATTGGAATGAAGGTACCACGCCAGTATCGAGTTTCTATTCATCCAAGGAGTGCAGTCGCCTGCTGCCTTTCATCAGTGCTGGCGTTGTCATGGTGCGGATCGCTTCTTTCAGCGCAACTGGCGGAGCCTGCTGGCACAATCGCATTTTCGTCGGTCGCGCCACGAGGTTGGAACATTTACATGTTCGATATCGCGTCGGGTGAAGAAGTTCAGCTTACGCAGCACCCGAGCCTGGACTACAACGCGACTTGGTCTCCCGACGGTAGACACATTCTGTTCGTATCCGAACGGGACGGTAACATGGAACTGTACTCGTTGGATTTGGCGACCCAGCAAGAGACACGGTTGACCGAGCATTTTGGTGGAGACGATCATCCGGTTTGGTCGCCTGATGGAAGGCACATCGCGTTTAGTAGCACGCGCGAACCGGCTGAGGTTCCTGGCCAAGCGTGGAACGCCGTTTATGTTCTGGACATCGAGACGAAAAACATCGGCAAGCTGACACCGCCTGGCGTTGCCGATTATTCTCCAACTTGGTCAGCTTGTGGAAGTTGGATTGCCGTGGCTTCTGGAAGTGGACGAGTTGGCGGTTCTGCCATCTACGTGATGAAACCAGACGGCAGCGAACGCCGCCGAGTTGCCGCCGATGGAGGTTGGCCGGCATTTTTGGGCGAGAATCTTGTATTTCATAGTCGGCGTGGCGGTCGCTGGGAGATCTGGCAAACGGATGTGGACGGTTCGGAAGCTCGGCGTATCAGCCCAACAGGTATTGATGTTTACACACCGCGATCGAATGCCAGCGCACAACAACTCGTGGTAACGACTCAATCAAATAACCACCGCCAGATCGCCATGCTTGATCCTGCGACCGGTGAAACGCGGCTACTGACGCGGCGTGCGACAGATCACTGGAATCCATCCATCTCGCCTGATGGATTAAGGGTAGTTTACCATCGGCAGACCGAAGGAATACAACTGGCTGAGGTTGAAACATGGTCGAGTCCGCCAGAATCGAAATTGCGCTTGCTAAGAATGGTTGGTTCTTTTCCCGCCTTTTCGCCTGACGCCAGCCAAGTTGCTTTGGTTGGAAGAAATTTTTCGTCACTCGACATTATGAACAGTAATGGATCCAATCGACGAACCATCTATCGAGGAAGTGGCCGAAGTGTATTTAGTGTCTCGTGGGCCAAAAGTGGGGAAGACACGGTCGCGTTTGCGACTGGTCCGACGTTTCAAAGTCCTGCGGCCCGAGTCGACATCTCTGTGATTAAGACAAGCGGAGACGAACATCAATTATTGACATCGGAACACGGGAACAACGCGTTTCCCTCATTTTCGCCCGACGGGCAAAAATTGGTGTTCCGCTCAGGTCGCGATGGCAACAAAAATTTATATATCATGCAGCGCGACGGCACCAACATCCAACGATTAACCCAGGGTGGCTGGACCGATACAATGTGCCACTGGTCGCCGAAAGGGGATTGGATTGTCTTTTCGAGCGACCGGGACGGAAATTATGACATCTGGTTAATTCGCCCTGACGGTAGCGAATTAACCAAGCTGGTTGGAGGCGGAGGCAGGAATAATCACCCCCACTTCTCGCCTGATGGAGAGTGGATTGTCTTCACCAGCCAACGCGCTGGCTATTCAGCGGAGGCGATCTCCCTGCCGCACCAACCGCAACCTTACGGCAGCTTATTTATGATACGACAGGATGGATCGGACTTGACGCGACTAACCCACAATGGATTCGAAGAAGGAACGCCAGAATGGGGCGTCGCGATCGAAACAAATTCAAACCGCGACTAAAAACATCGATCTTCTAACCGTCGAATGCCTGCGTGACCGTCGATTGCAGTGCCTTCACTGTTTCTAATTGCGAGCGGGCCCGGAACGGTGTCCGCCGGTTGGCCTCTGCCGCACGACTTGCCCGTTGTAATGATTATGCCGGGCATCGCATGCACAATCCCGCTTGAAATCAGGGGGAGCTTGCGTTCCGTATTCTCCAAATGACCTAAGGTTTGCAAGGTAACTACATCGGTCAACTGGCAGGGGTATGCATACAATGGCGAACAAGGCAAAGCGAATCGGGATATTGACGTCTGGCGGCGATTGCCCCGGTTTGAACGCAGTCATCCGCGGATCAGTCAAAGCTGCCGCGCGACATGGTTACGAAACGATTGGATTCTTGCGTGGCTACGAGGGCCTGGTCGATCCAGTGAATTATGTGACCCTAAACTATCGAAACACGTCGGGAATCTTGACTCAGGGCGGGACGATTTTGGGTTCGACGAACAAGGGGCGTTTTGCGGCTACTGTGGGCGTGAGCGACCGCCAAGAACTT
Source organism: uncultured Planctomycetaceae bacterium (assembly GCA_937862885.1). Classification (GTDB taxonomy): domain Bacteria; phylum Planctomycetota; class Planctomycetia; order Pirellulales; family Pirellulaceae; genus CALMEE01. The sequence continues at coordinate 31,870 of CALMEE010000042.1, read as the reverse complement.
GATCCCTTGTTATTGGCAGGCGTTCATGAGACTTTTGAGCAACTCAATTTGTCGGGGTTGATTTGTATTGGGGGTGATGGTTCTTTGGCCGTTGCTCAACAATTCCACGAGGTAGGATTACCGGTGGTCGGTGTGCCAAAGACCATTGACAATGACTTGTCGGCCACTGCATTCACGTTTGGGTTCGATAGTGCCGTCAGTTGTGCTACAGATGCTTTGGACCGGTTACATACGACGGCGGCAAGTCACGAACGGGTGATGGTGCTGGAGGTCATGGGGCGGCATGCGGGTTGGATTGCCCTTTACTCAGGGATCGCTGGCGGCGGCGATGTGATCTTGTTGCCCGAAATTCCATGGAGTTTTGAAGGCGTCTGTGCGAAGATTCTGGAGCACGAGAAGACGGGAAAAAAATTCACGCTGATCGTTGTCGCTGAGGGAGCCCATTTGCCGGACGGAAATTTGGTCATGGCCGAACGGCGACAAGAGATGCGCCAAACACGGTTGGGCGGTATCGGCAACGTGATTGCATGTGAAATCGAACAGCGGTTAGGTCGAGAAACGCGCGTTGTGGTATTGGGGCACCTGCAGCGGGGCGGCGCACCTACGACTTTTGATCGCGTGCTGGCCACACAGTTCGGTGCTCACGCAGTGCGTCTAGTCATTGAAGGCAAGTTCGGTGATATGGTGTGTTATCATCCGCCAGCCATCGAAAGCGTGCCGATCATGAGTGCAGTAAATCGATTGTCTCAAGTCGATCCCGAAGGAAGTACCGTGCAAGCGGCTCGCGCGCTTGGGATCAGTTTTGGCGACGCATTCCAAGACGGTCCTTTTCAATTTGCTGCGCGGCGTGAATGCGTAGCCACAGCGGCCACACCATAATTAACAGCCAACAGGCATGACCCACAGCAAACAAATTGGACGGGAGATTTCCCGTCCAATTTTGTTTTTCATCGTGATGTGAAGCGGTCTTCGACTATCCCAAAGCGACGGTGACCGTCTTGGTTTCCAGGTAGGGCTTCAGCCCTTCCGCCCCTAGTTCGCGGCCGTGTCCAGATTGCTTGAATCCGCCAAACGGGGCCGCGGCGTCAAACACGTCGTAGCAATTGACCCAAACAGTCCCCGCACGCAATTCAGCGGCGATGCGGTGGGCTTTGGTGATGTCCTTCGTCCAAACCGCTGCAGCTAATCCAAAATGGGTGTTGTTGGCCCGCTCGATCAATTCGTTCGTATCTTTGAACTTGAGAATACTCATCACAGGCCCAAAGATCTCCAAGCGGGCGATATCCATTTCATCTTGCACGTCGTCGAAAACCGTAGGTTCGATAAAATACCCTTGATCCCCAAAACGGTTTCCACCACAAACGAGGTTAGCACCTTGATTTTGGCCGCGCTCGATGAACCCCATAATCTTGTCGAATTGATTTTGGTCGACTTGAGGCCCTTGCTCTGTGGATGGATCCAGTGGATTACCCAACTTGCGCTTCGCATTGAGTTTGATGATACGGTCGACGAACTCATCGTGGATTTTCTCTTCGACAAACACACGACTACCAGCGCAACAGCACTGACCTTGGTTGAAATACAAGCCAAAATGTGCTCCCTTGGCGGCGGCTTCTATATCGCAATCGGCATAGATGACGTTGGGACTCTTGCCGCCAAGTTCAAATGTCAACCGTTTCAACGAGTCGGCTGCTTCTTTCATGATAATCTTGGCGGTCGCATCCTCACCAGTAAAGGCGATTTTTTCGACGAAGGGATGTTTGACCAAAGCCGCTCCCGCCGTGGGGCCAAAACCAGGCACAACATTAATCACACCATCAGGAATCCCCACCTCTTGGGCCAACGACGCCATGCGCAAGCATGTCAGTGGAGTCTGCTCGGCGGGCTTCATGACGATCGTGCAGCCTGCTGCCAGCGCTGGACCCCATTTCCAAGCGGTCATTAACATCGGAAAATTCCAAGGAATGATCTGTCCGACCACGCCCACCGGTTCTTTGCGCGTATACGTGAAATAATTTCCATTGATGGGGATCGTGTCGCCATGAATCTTGTCAGCAAATCCGGCGTAGTAGCGAATGCAATCAATGGTCAAGGGGAGATCCGCTGCCCGCGCGTCGCGAATGGGCTTGCCGTTATCCAACGACTCAAGTGCGGCCAGTTCGTCCAGATGTTCTTCCAACTTATCCGCTAACTTGTACATCAGCCGCCCGCGCTCTCGCGCGTTCATGCGTCGCCATGGGCCAGACTCAAACGCGTTGCGCGCTGCTTTGACAGCGCGATCGATATCGGCCTTATCCCCTTCAGCAACTTCAGCAATCACTTCTTCAGTCGCCGGATTGACGGTGGGAAAGGTCTTGCCGCTGGCCGCAGAAATCCATTCACCATTGATAAAACAATCAGTGAACTTTACCTTGGGTTGGACTGGGGTATCGAGTACATTAGCCATGGTCGCTCCTTAATGAAAAAAGGTTGAAAAGCCACGTTCATCATACATGATTGAAAAACGAGGGACAACGAGTCGCGTTGCTTCATCCGGTTTCGATTCGACGTGCCAGCATGCTGCGCACCGTACCGTGTGGCAACCGTTGGCCAATTACGTGTCGTTCGAACTCGATAAGACTCAGTTTACCCAGTAAGCCAATGGATGGCCTTTTTTGAAATCAACAGAAAAACTGCGACAATTCGATTATTTTCCGTTGGAAAGTCGTGAGTGACACAGTTCCGTGAAATGCAGTCATGTAGCAAGCCACAGCTTAATGCTACCCCTCCGTTTGCAGGGAGTCCACGGCGAAGACTGGCCACAGACTCGTCGGTCGCAAAATCTCTGCTTCCTCCATAGTCATTACAAACAAGAATGCTTCGTCGCTGGCGATGTACCGGAGATCAAATGGACCTTGAATGCGCCATTCCTTTTCTTCAGCCCAATCGATTTTGCGATTTCGCGAATTCCTTTTTTGGAAATAAGGACGCTGCTCATCGGACAATGAACTCCAGGTCTCGTCATCGCCGTAGATAACTGGTTGAGCCTGAAGTCGAATCAGTGCCTCCTTGCGCACGGCGATGCCGTAGGGCTCCGCATCCCACCGTGATCGATGGTGGCGATAAACGCGTGACTTTATTAATTCAGGCAAAGACCTTTCTGTCCAGCATACGCACGGATATTTTCCGCGAATCGCCCAAGTCGACGCCAGAATTCGCCGCTGGGCCACAATCTTCTGCAGCGTTGCCATCGCGGAATAATTATCGATAGTGCGTTCGCTCGTTGGCCTACATAAACCAAAGAGAACTCTGTCCAGAGCCTGGTTTTCAGTTTCATCGATCCATTGCCGCTTTTGTCGTCGCGTAAAATGGATCAAGTAGTCCGTGAAAACAAATTGTGGTGTCACGTAGTGAGATGTTGTGCCGCCCAAAGTCTGCAGCGGTTCATCTTCAGTGTGCAGATCCCTTGGACGAACTCTTGTCGGATGGCGCATCGGATGAATTGATGGATCGGCAGGCTGAGAATTTGGATGTGATGCGATGAGTGAGGGCTGCGTCCCTCGACACATTTTGCTTTCCTCGTTAACTAGATGCCAACGCAGGGCACCATGTTCAAGCAACTCTCGAACCAAATCTGCACGGACGGAGTCCAAAACACACGTGAGTCCAATTCGTTTTGCCAACCTCGTTTTGACTACGCGATGTAAATTTCCTTTTGACTTCAAATGAACGACGGCTACTTCATCAGCCATGTTCGCGACAGATTGGTCGATCGGCCAAGATTCACCTTGGTCGTGAGTCTCCGAGTTTAACTCTGCGTGAATTTTCTGTTGGTCTTGTTCGTGGTCGCGATCATTAGTGCGCGCGGTGCTCGGCACGGGATGCGTTGCTGGATCCAATTCGCAAGTGAATCGAGAAATGTAAATGTTTTCGATACGATGCGCATCGCTTTGTGGCTTCAGCGTATTCAATATCCACGCCGGCGAGACTTGATTTGGCATATAGTTAATGCAGACGATCGCACGATTAAACCAATATGCTGCGCGGCGAACATAGCGGTCCAACGTCGTGCCGGAAGCCGAAATTAATCGTTCTTGGTCGGACAAGTGAGCAACCCTGGTGCGTAAGGCTGCAAATAATTGCTGGTATTCCTGAAGTTGGTAGCCTAAACGCGAACTCAGGACCGCCACATTGCGGAGCGAACGAAGAGGTTGGGGAATCCAGATGAGCCTAGCCGGAAATAGGGGCATCTCACCAAACTGGCCGAAAACAAGGGCGGAATCGTTTTGGTGACGAGACATCGGTCGTGCACAGGAACTTCCAGCAAACGTTGGTTTGAGGAGGCCGGCTAAAGACCTGTTTGGCTGATTGTCTGTTTCGAATCCTGCAGACCGAAATACTTGGATCGTTTGATGGGCTTCGGCATGCTCTGCCGAAGCCGTCGACGAATCTCGGTGAAGAGGCATGGCGATTAACGCTAGTTTCGCGTGGCGTAGTATTGTTTCAGCTTAATCAATTCCGGATCATTTCCAGTTTTGAGAATAAGAGGATCGAGCAATTCCATGATCATCGCATGGTCGCGGGCCTCCATGCAGGCAGCAAGTCCGGCCAAATAGAACATGGTATTCTCCTTGTTGATTCGAATCTGGTTACGAATCAACTCACGCATCTGATCTCGATCCAGGTCTTTCGCGGCTCGCAACATCAAAGTGTAAACAGGATAGCTCGCGCGAATTTGTTTCGGTATTGATTGCAGAATCTTTAGCGCTTCAGCGTTGTTTCCATTCAAGAGTTCGATTTGGGCTCGGGTGTATTGTTCAAGATGTTTTTCAGCGCCTAGTACACGGTATCTCGAATATGATTTTTTCGAGAATGGCGTCGAGCCATAGACGTAGGCGTCAAGATTCCAAACGTAGTAATCGACAATCTTGAGATTTGCAAAGTTGTCATGATGCATAATCAGATTGAAATAGCTTGGGACATAGTCTCGCTTTTCATGAAACACGCGTACTAGGGGTGCGGCGTAGCCTTCCAGTTCTTGGTATCCCAGCAGTTCAAGTTTCTGATGCGTCTCCGCTGACTCAATCGTCAATGACGTTTCAAAGACTTCGTTCTCCCACAATTTTTTGAGCCAGGAATCTCCGCCAGGGAAACCAAATACCATGCTCTGAGGAAACGAGATAGCTCGTTCGAAACCAATTTGAGCTTGATCGACAAGCTTCATCGCTTCAAATGACTTGCCGCTCTCCAAAGCCTTAATCCATTGTCTAGCGAGATTCATCGACTCGTCTATTTCCTGCCGATTTCGGAGGAATTGCGTCGAAGACCGTTTCGAGCCAGATTTCTGACCAACGGCATTGTTCTTTTGCTGATCTTGACCATTGCCATCTCGATTGCCGGCATTCGTGGTTGGTTGGTCGATTCGCTCAGGAGAACGCGACGCCGTCGTGTCACGCGGCTGGTTCACGGCGATTAATACTGCGATCCCGACTACGGTAAGCAGACACGAAATCGCTGTGCCATATAACCAAATTCGAACGAAGCTTTCTGGAAGGCGTTTCGCAGTGATCTGTGCGGGACCCGGCCCGACGGTCGTGGATGAAGACGAAGATTTTGACTCGATGTTACGAGAGAATCCTGAAGTGGCGAGTATCGTGCCGCAGCGAGGGCAGCGAACCACGCTGCCGATCAAATGATCAGGAACTTTTGCACGTTTTCCACAGGCGCACGTCGTTTTCATTATTCAGCCGCCACTTGAAATCAAGTGAAAAATGATATTGGAACCGCCCTCGATCAATGCCCTAGCCGCGTACCAAGATTATTCGCGAGTGCAGACTGCCCAATCAATTCGCTCCAACTGCCGGGCTTGCAACGGCGCGTCAGTTGGTAAAATGATCTATATCACTCTCCGCGCTCATGGTCGAGCGAAACAGAGAGCCAATCTTCAAACACGGGATTTGCAATCTGGATGCTCGCCCATGTTCTGCGTTGCTATTGAGTAACGATCGTTCGAATGCACCTGCATTAAAGGTTGATTTGGACCTCCGCGACCTCATCCAACCAATAAATCAAAGATGTCCTTCGGAGTTGATTTCAAGTGGGTGTCAAAAACAATAGCTTTTTGTACTCCGCATGATGCTGCGCCGAGAGTACAATATGCTTTCCGTTGCTACGGGACGATTGAGTACTTGCTTGAGCGGTTGTTAATCGGTTTCGACGACGTACATAATTTTACTTGGCCAATTTTATTCGGACAATCATTCGAAGTAAAGTTTTTGGGTTTTGTTGCAAAAGAGTCGCATTATGCCTGAAATGATTCGCATTACTTGCCCGAATCCAAACTGCAATAAGCGACTGAAGTTTGCGCCGACCGACGTTTATCGGAAGAAGTCATCATGTCCGAAATGCGGTACCCGATTTCGTTTCTTCGATACCGATGTTTACGTAATTGAAACTCAGGATCTTGGCGGGGAAGAAAGTGAGTTTGATTCCGGAGACGAGTTCTTAGAGGTCAATCAAGAGTCGCTGAAAAGCGGCAGCATAGTTTACCATGACATAAATCTTTTTCGCGATTATCCGTATCATCGTCGGCTGGAAACGGGGGCGAAAACCTCAACCAACTATAACTATGCCGCCGTGATTGGTATGTACTCGCTCACGCTGTTGTTTATTGTGTTGGCCGCGATCGTTACCGGCTGGTTCATGGCGCAGCTAAATTATGATGTTTGGCCGTTCTAAGTGATTGCCGTGCTCAGCGAGCGATTCCAATGCGGAAAAAGTGGTCCATGCGGCCTACACACCGATCTTCGCGATTCCTCGCGTAATTTCTCCACGCGAAATCTTGCCTAAGTCTACGAGCCATATTTCAATTAGATTGGCGAGATTCATGTTCGCTGCGGCGTGACTCTGCGCTTCCATGCAGCGTTCAATGCAATCAGCAAAGCGGACCGCCAGATCCGCGTCGTTGGTCGCACACTCTAACATCTTGCCGCGATAAAAATTGATCGCGGTATCGCACAAGTTGGAAAAGCGTAGACGCCGCAGTGCGTTTTCCTTCCCAACTTCGTCGATAAACGACTCAGTGGTCTTAGTAAAATCGTCCTGTGAAGGATCGAAGGAACTTAATTGCGTTACGAATTGTTCGTGGAACTCGCGTACCGCCGGATCCAGCAACTGAATCACGTTTTCCATGTTGCCGTGAGCCATCCTGGCAAGAGGCCGCACGTCGATCTCGTTGAGCGCCTGTTCATTGTCGATCAGTCCTGATTCGATTAACTTCTGGACAACATGAGGCAGGTTGACGATCTGTTCGATTTGTTCCGGCAGCAAGGGGCGAAAGGTGATGATTTGGCTGCGCGAGCGAATCGTGGGCAGTTGCCGTGTGGCGCTTGTGCCGAGCAGCATCAACAGCGATCTCGGCGGCGGCTCTTCCAGCAATTTCAAAATAGCGTTGGCTCCTTCATCGTTAAAATAGTCAGCGTCTTCGATGATTCCAATTTTTCTCTTGCCGCGATAGGATTTTCGCGAAAAGTCATGACATAATCCTTCACGCATCCGTTTCGATGAGCTGCCGATGAATAACTCAACGGGAATATAAGCTTTCTCAACTGGCTTGGAAACGACGTGCAAATCAGGATGTAGACCACCGTCAAATTGAACACAATCGGGGCACTCATTGCACGGCATTAAATCAGCTTCTGGGTTACGGCTGCAGAGGAGCGCTTTGGCGAGTGTCTTTGCAAAATGTCGTTTTCCAATTCCGCTGGGACCGACGAATAGGTAGGTGCTGGCGAGACGATTGGCGCGGATGGCCGTGCGAAACTTGTCAATTTGTTGTTCGAATCCAACGCAGTTTTTCCAATACATGGGTTGTCTCACCTACCAAGTATCTCCGCTATCTTGTGCTTCACCTGTGCATGAACCTCAGCAGCCGCAGGCCTAGCATCGAGGACCAAAGTTTGCCCTGGGTTGTTCTTTGCTTCGGCCAAAAAGCCTTCACGTACCTTTTCGAAGTACGCTGGGCCGCGAGATTCAAGCCGATCTCGTTGTGCGCCAACGCGTTGCAGGGCCGTATTTACATCTAAGTCAAAGATCAAAGTCAACTCTGGTTTCAATGCATTGGTCGCAATTTCAGCAATCTGATAGATCTCCGAAATAGGAATTTCACCGGCGTAACCCTGATACACGACGGTCGACAAATAAAAGCGATCACACAGCACAATCTTCCCGGCGGTCAAATTGGGACGAATGATCTCTTCAACCAGTTGCGCGCGGGCCGTCATGAACAGCAACATTTCAGCACGATGTCCGATGTCGCAACTGTCATGGTTCAAAAGCAGGTCGCGAACTCGTTCGCCAAGGGGCGTTGAACCCGGATCGCGGCAGACTACAACGTCAATGCCTCGCTCGATCATCCAATCACGGCACAACTTGATTTGGGTCGACTTGCCGCAACCGTCCGCCCCTTCGAAAACAATTAACAATCCAAGCGTCCTCTATTGTGAATTCGTTTCTTTCATTAAGCCAGGTTTGCCTCAGCGTCCAACATCCCCAGCGTGCTCATCTTCCCAAGCGGGATAAGTGCATTCGACACACGTGTCTTTCGCAGTTTCAACCCTGCTCGCCATTGTTAAACGCTAAACCGGTTTCAAACGATTACGCGGATTTGTAGCGTCAGTTTCGATCAATCGAATCAGATTCAAGCGGCGGCGAGGCGAGGCATGCCGAATAAAATCGCGATGTGGAAATTCAAATTTTACCTTGGGAATCGGCTTTGGGTACCCAGTGACATGCGAAAACGCTGTCAGGAATATTGCGGACGGTGGAATCTTGTGTAAGTCCTCGGTATTCGACCCCGTACGAAATATCGTCAGCTCTTGGTGACCCCAAAAAATGTTGAATTAATCGTTGACATGGATTGTGGGCCTGCCATCGGCAGCGACTTGGTTTTGGGTTCGGAAATCGTTCGATGCAACATGTTTGGCAAGACCCATGGCAAGATCTGCCGTTTAAGTCATACGAGCCACGTGTCGCTACGAGGACCGATTGCCAACAGCTACTTATTGCGATCGGCACGACCCGCAAATTCGTCTTCGATGAATCAGAAATTTTGATCTAGACTGAAAACAGACTTAAGTCCCTATGTTTCCTAAGATCTACGATCAATATAAACTGCATTGCGTGCGGGAATTTCTCTACGTTTTGAGCAAATAAATCTTCTCATGGCAACGAACTTGACCTACCTTTCATTGCCGCGGGGTGGAGAAATTCGCCTCAAGCCCAAGTGTGTATGAACGAGTGTCAGAACGGACCATGGAATGCGGATTGTCTAGCAGGATTTTGCATGATAGCAGAATTTTTGATGGGCGATTATGTCTAGGCGTAACCTAGGGTTACCATGCAGCCTTGGTACTGCTGGCGAATGATCAAACGAACAATTTAGTTGCGGATCAATTTTGCGCGCCTACAATTTGCCTCGTTGGGTCACCATACGAACACTGGTTGACCGTGGGAGTATTGACGTTCCCAGGTTGTGCGAAAAAAGACTTTTCAACACCGTTTGAATTTTTGAGCTACCCCTATTTTCTCCCTACCTGGAGACGAATCGATGTCGAACTTATTTGGAAACAATTTTCGAGCAAAAGCATTAATTGCCCTCGCGACTCTCATGGCGTGGCAGGTGCCGAATGTGGCTGACGCAGGCCCGCTCCTTGATTGGCTGCGAAGGCGGTGCGCTTGTCGGCAACCGGTACAGCCTGTGTGTGCGACGCCTCAGGCAGTTTGCCAAACGACTTGCATGCAGACTTGTTATCGAACAGTTGTTAATTACGTACCTGTGACCGCTTACCGCACGACTTGGGAAGCGGTTCCGGTGACGACCTATAATCAGCAAACAAGCGTTGATCCATGCACCGGTTGTACCGTAACTTGCATGCGACCTTGCACGACGTATACGTACCGGCAAAAGCAAGTTCCCTACATAACCCACCGTCCGGTTTATTCACAACAAGCTTACCAAGTGCCAGTCACCTACACGTCTCAAATGCCTCAGACTCCAATCATGCCGAGTATGCCGACGGGATGTGATAGCTGTGGTGTACCCGCGATTTCCCAGCAACAACTTCCCTACCAAGTAACGCCTGCGACAATTCCAGGTGGGCTGGATACTCAAGGCAATTACATCGTTTCTCCGACCACGCAATCGGTTTTGCCAGCCGATACGCAACCACAATTGAACCAACGTCCGATTATCATTGAAACCAATCCATCGACGACGAGTGGATCTAGTACTAGGTTGAATGTGGAATCAAATCAGCAAGTCTGGCCTAGCGATTCGAACTTGCGTTCGATCCAAATGCCATCCCAGAACACACCCGTAAACCCACCACAGTTATTTGATGATGGAGCAAAAACAGCGTGGATTGGAGAACAATCGTCACCGGCCGTGGAACGTTTTGCGTACACTCCAGTTAGAACGGCCAGCACACAAACCTATACGTTCGATGGCGAGATCTTGCGTGAGTCGAGACAAAGTCAACCCAGCGTAAATCATGGTTGGCGTTCATTAAACGAATAACCGCGTGGGTCGGACGCGAACATCTCAACGGAAATAAGCCGCGACTCGATCATTATATCTGCAGTGAAATAGGGACCTCGATTGCCTTTCACCCGAACGGTGGAAGGCAATTTCTACTTCTTGGCTGCCTTAAATGAGTTTTCAGTAGGTTTGCGAAAGGCCACTGTAGAATCGTTCACGAACAATGGTTTCTGTTAGATCAAGTGTTTAAGACCGTCCACGAATAAATTCAGCCTCATGCCACGTGATGACCAAAATTGCGTGGTTTGCGATGCTTCGGCACCGTTTAGTTGCCGAACTGCAAAACAGTCAAGATAACTTGAAATATGATTGTGGCGGCGAATGCAACCGACCAGATCAACATGACTTGTTTATGGTTCCATTCTTTGTGTTTTATCCAGCCAATAATAAAGCCAACAATACCGCAAATTGACAAAATGCCGAGTAGTGTCTCATTATGTTTAAAGGCAGTGACAATGGTTAGAATCCAACAGACTAGTGAAACCAATCCAGCCAACATGAGGATCGCAGACAAAATGAATGACATTTGGAAAATCCCTCCAACTAAAGAACGTAGCGGTAAATAGGGTGGACACAACGTCCGAGACGTTAGGTTGTGCATTCTAATGACCTTGACCGCAATCTTGCAATCGTGGCCGCGTCAAAAGTCAAGAATATTTGGCAACCAAGGTCACGGAATGCGAGCCGTTTAAAGATCAAAGCGAAACGTTTTCAATACTAAACGCCAAAGTCTCTGACCAATTGTTGAATAACCCGCATGAATTCGAGCTACTCCGGTGGAGCCTGGAAGCAACAAGTCGTCATCGTTGTGCACAATCACGCTGACTTGATAGATGGTTTCGACTGGTTGCAGTGTGTTGTTCGCCGTCGTTTTGGCATGGATGGTGCCACCGAAGTCAGCGGCCATAGCTCTAGGGATCTGGCGCATCTTGCTTGGGGATATTTGCTCGATGGACGAGGGGTAGAAGCGTTGCGGATGTTGCCGACACCATAAATCGACTCGTTGACCCTTGCGAATGAATTCGACGTCTGCTTGATTGATTGCTAAGATGGCTTCAAGCTGTTCGGTATTGCTGACGATCTCGCCCAGTTGCGTGCCCGTCTCAAGCCACGCACCTAAGTTTGCGGAATCGAGGACGTTACCCCACCATCCCTTCAACCGACCATCATCTTCTTTTGGTTTAGGGACGAACGCAGGAGGGTAGAAAATGCCGGAGGCCGGAGCCGTTACTTCGAGCCGCTTTCGCTCGTCAGAGGCATGCAAATATTGGTCGTAGTTGGATTGAATCAACGACTTAATTGAGGCCAATTCGAATTCGACCGAGGGATCAATGCCTGCCCTGGTTCTCGCGAAGTATTCACGCGCTTGGGCTTTCGCGACTTCAGCATACAGTCGTTCGACGTTTTGATCGTATGCATGATTGACTAGGCGAGCGATTACCTGACCAGATTTCACCTGCTGATGTTTTTCGACTCCAATTTCAGCTAAGGCACCAGGCACTTCAATATAGACGCGATTGGTCTCGGCTGGCTCGAGGTAAAATTCGCAGGTGACGCGGTGCGGCAATGGGATCAACGTGATTCCCACAATCAATACAGCGACTACGGCGACCGAAATGGCAAAGCGGGTCGGCTTCACGGCTTGAACTCTCCCAGGAATTGAAAAGAAACGATAGATCTGAATCAACGGTAGCACGAACAGGCCGTACAAAACGAAAATGGCCAAAATTTGGCCGACGAGTTTGAACCCGTAAGGTTCCAACAAGTTGTACAAAAACCAGAAAATCGTAAATGTTAGAACCCAACGATAGGCCAACGCCGCAATGCAATAGATCGCAAACAGCCATCGGTTTCGACTGGGCAAAAACGGATCCTCAACGGCAGGCAAGCCTAAGCAGACCTCTTTAAAAAATCGCTGCATTACATTTGTCGCCTTTTGACGAAGGTTTGGGACTTCAATCAAATCCGACAAGATGTAATAGCCGTCAAAGCGCATCAGCGGGTTGGCGTTGAACAGAATCGTGCTGACCGAACAGACGAACATTACGTTTAACGCTAACTGGTTAATTAGGCCGGGCTGACTGAACCACCAGACGAAGGTCGCCACGGCCGCTAACGTCAACTCCACATAGATGCCTGCAATGGCAATTCCTATACGTCGCCATTTATTATTTAACATCCAGGAATCACTCACATTGCAGTACAAACAAGGCATCAAGACCAAAAACATGATTCCCATTTCGTGGCATTGTCCGCCAAGTCGCTGGCAACTCAAGCCATGTCCCAACTCATGCAATACTTTGGTGACGACCAAGACGAGGCTCAGCCATATCCAGTTCTTCGAATGAAAAAACGACTGCATCTCAGGGAGTTTGGCCATAAAATGCTCAAACTGCGAAAAGATCAAGCCGAGCGCCGCAAGCATCAAGGCAATGCAAAAACATGCCACTGGAAGACTGAAGAACCATCCGAACCAGCGGTCCAGAATTCTTAGTGTTGCACCCGGGTCAAAGCCTCGTAAACGTAGCGACAAAATACTTCCAAGCGATGCACGGAACTTTTTTTTGCGATTTTCGTGACCTCGAAAATGCAACTCGCGACCCTGGCCGGTCGCATTGGATATCAACAGAGACTGTCGAAAAAGCATGCCGATGAACTGGAATAGTTCGCTGTAGGTTAGCCTCTGGGGTGCGAATTCGGCCTCGAACTCTTTTTGGATCGAATCTGCGCTGCGGACTCCGTCCAATAAATTCAACAGTCGATACTCTTCTTCTTCGAATCGAAAATACCGAAGCGTCACCGGGTCCTTCGCGACCCAGTAGCACCGCCCTTGGTACGACTGCTGGGTAAATTCCAGGTCAGGCCTCATCCGCAAACGAAGCGGGCGGCTTGAACTGGCAATCAAACTGTTGGTTGATTTGTTCTTCCCTAGCATCCGTGCAACTAAGTTGGAAAGGTAACGCCACTTGTGGGAACAAAATGAGCGACAGGTATACAAAAAGTGGGAGAAATCAACAACAGCAACTGACCCAGCCGCAATCGCCTCGAGTGAAAGTGCCAATTGAAGAAAAATGGGGGACGACACGGTTGGATTTCAATCAGGCCACTGCATGCCGAGATTAAATAGCGAATTTCACGCGATTGAACTGAAATGCTGGCTTGAGAAATGCTGGACTTGCTGCAAGAATACAAGCAAACGAACAAATGAACCTATCAATTTTTGGTCTATTGGTGGAGAAGAGGGGACAATGCGTTGGATTTCAAAAATTTGCTTGTTGTTTGCGATTGTTGGCAGTGGTCCTTTATCGGTGTTTGCACAATGCTGCAATGACGAAGGATGTGGAAGCGCATGCCAATGCGGCTGCAACAGTCCAGAGAATGCAGCTCCCGCTGGGCCCGCGGGTCCCATGAAATTTGAGTCCCATAACGTGACGTTTTTGTCGCGGCTGGCACTTTCGCAAATGGGAGTGACTCAGGGAAACGTGTTGGGGAACGACTGTTGGGGATGGACCGATTCAGCGACCGGTCGTGAATTCGCAATTTTTGGCCTGACCAATGGCACTGCGTTTGTCGAGATCACCAACCCGACCCAGCCCATTTATTTGGGGACGCTGCCTACGGCACACGGAAACGCAGCATGGCGCGACATTAAGGTATACAATAGCCGAGCTTATATCGTTGCGGATGGAAGTGCAAACTCGAACCACGGCGTCCAAGTTTTCAATCTGAAACAACTACTCACTGTTCGCAATCCTCCGGCAACGCTCACGGCAACGGCACGATTTACGGGAATTGGACGAGCTCACAACATCGCCATCAATGAGAAAACCGGTTATGCCTATGTGATTGGCTCACCAAGTTTGGCGTCAGCGGGCGGCCTGATCATGTTGGATCTTAAAAAAGGTGCGATGCCGGAATTGGCTGGTGTGTTCAGCGAAGACGGCTACGTGCACGACACACAAGTCGTCACTTATAGTGGTCCAGACACTGACTATAACGGATACTTTCCAGGCGGAACACCTTCGCAATTCAAGGGACGCGAAATTGCCTTCTGTTGTAACGAAGACACGTTGACGATAGTTGACGTGACCGACAAAACGAACCCGGTTATGATTTCGCGCACCGGTTATCCGCAAGCTGCCTACACGCATCAGGGGTGGCTCAGCGAAGATCATTTGTTTTTTTACGTGAATGATGAGTTGGATGAAACAAGCATCCCGACCACGAATACCAGAACCCACATTTGGTTGGTGAGAAAATTGTCGAGTCCTTTGTATTTAGGATTTTCGGAAGGCACGGAGCGAACAATCGATCACAATCTTTACGTCAAAGGAAAATACATTTACCAAGCTAATTACACCAGCGGTTTGCGAATCCTAGGCCAAACGAACCCGATTCGTCAAAATTTGGAGGAAGTGGGTTTCTTTGATACCTACCCGGCTGATAACGCCGTTTCCTTCAACGGTGCATGGTCGGTCTATCCGTATTTCCCATCAGGGAATATTATCGTTAGCGACCGTCAGAATGGCTTATTTGTTCTGCGGTTTGATGAGTAGTTCGGACTCAGCAAAGGTTGTGGTGGGTTTGTGGAAACGCAATCAGATTCGGCGCGCTAAGTCACTGCCGATGCCTGTTTTTCGACGGTAGATGACGGTAGTGACGCGCGGCGATATCGCGCGAAACGAGAAACTAGCCCGAATTTCTCACACGGCTGATTGAAATTGGTACCGAAATCGTTCTTCTACTACCCGCGGCAGCCAACCACCCCATCCGAAGTAATCGCCAGGGCATCAACTTTTGCAACAATTTCCCGACGGCCAAGGGGATGGAATTCGAACGATAATTGTTGACGCTCTATTATCACCAAACCTGTTGAGCACGTTTCACTGATAATGTTGATTCATTCAATGAAGCCCGTGCAATTCGGTTTGGTTTCTTTTCTATTATCACAGCCCTGTGAGAAATTCGGGCTACGCAACTTTTCTCGGCGAATCGCAGGCAGTTGGATTAATCTGTTTTAGCGCCTGTTGGCTATTCGTTTCCAAGTTAGGGCTCCTGTTCGATCCAACTTGATCCGTTGCCGGCGCGTGGATGGGTAATAGTCTCTGAAGCAAAGAGCGATATCGGGGCCACAACAAAGCGGCATTGTCTCGGAAATACCGGGAGCGAAAATAGAACTTGGTGAAGCACTTCGCGTGTAATTCCTTGACTTGGTCTGCGCTCAGATGCTTGTATCGCATGACAGGCTGGTAGACGCTGTAGTCAGCGAAGTTGTGGCTGGCGATTTGGTCACGCACCGCTTGATGAAAACCGGTGCCAGGATACGGTGTAACGACGTTGAAGTTCGCATACGTGGGATTGAGTTTCCGCGCATAGTTCAGGACCCAAAGGATGTTTTCTGCGGTGTCCTCGGGAAATCCGACCATAAAACCGGCTACGGTGCGGATCCCCAGTTCGCGGCAGCGCAAAATGAAATCGCGTTGTCGATCGTCTTTAATCGGTGCTCGCTGGTACTTGCGCAACATTTCTTCATTCGGAGTTTCGATTCCGACGGTAATGCTGGTTAGTCCCGCGCGTTTCAGCGCCAGGAGCGTTTCGTCTCGCATCAGGTCGATTCGAGTCTCGATTGAGAATTGGATCTTGGTGGAGAGTGCCGCAATGCCTTCCGCGACGCGCAACACACGTTTGCGGTCCAATCCAAACAAAGGGTCGCGAAATTTGAATGATCGAAACCCATAAGCATCGATTCCATGCTGGATTTCCGCAACAACGCTTTCCGGATCACGCAACCGCGTCTTATTTTCAATCATTATGTACGGACAATAGTTGCACTTGAACGTGCAACCACGACTTTGCTGGATATAGGCGGTCGGAAATCTCCAGAAGTCATAACGGATTTTGAATTTGTTGTGGCCAAAGGGGGACCAGTCGGGAAAGGGGAGTTGATCCAAATCTTGCAATGCTCCCAAATCAATTACCGATTCTTGGGAATGGTACACCCGGTCAAACTCAGTCATGAGCATCTCAGGTTCGCCGATCAAGATCTTGCCATTTAGATTGCTCAGCCGCTCGACCAATACGTCTTTCAAACCGAAAACGACGGAGCCGGTCCACCAGAGCTGGGCTTTTGGCGATCTTGCACGGATCAACTCTGCTTGCCTAATCTCATGCTCTAGCGTCAGTAAAGCCGGGTTGAATAAGTAGATGTCACCCTCCGCCGATCGATCCAACGCATATTCGACGTCATGACCAAGACGTTTGAATATGGCCGAAAGATATGCGAAGTTTAAAGCCACCGGGCGCCTATCCCGCATGTAGAAAAAGCGAATTACTCTACCTCGGAAACCACCCGAACCAGAGTGCATGCCGACTCCCATGCCTCCAGCAAAGTCTTTCTGGGCGTCATTGATCTTGGAGTCGAACAGTACGATTTTCATACGCATGCCATGTAATTCAGTGCCAACGATTAATTGCTGAAGTTCCTTTACACAATTTTCAAGCCAGTTTCAAAGCAGATTCCCAATGTGTCCAGGCAGCGACTCAAGCGGCGAACTCTAAGCCGCCGTGCGGCGTGTCGGCGCATTGCAAATATCGACGGCAACGCGTGATCGAGGATCGCGAGATAAACGGTCCAACAGCCATGTCTGGCCAGTGTTCACTATAGGGACAACTTCTGGTTCGAAGGAATTGATGGGCAAAATACTCGCTTCGTTGTTCGCGTACGACGGTGATCGGTTCATGTCGTAACGCGAAGTTGAAAATGTGTAATGTGTGCCTCGCCAAGTTATTCGGTTTACCAGTGATGAGATAACAAAAACCAACATGCCAATCAATCCCGTTATTGGAAACCCGAGAATATCGAACCAATAGGCTGCTTTGCATTCGTGCCGATAATTCGGGAAACGGCTAGCCGCGATAGCTTGGCGAAGGGCGGCTCGCGCGATAGCCATTACATATATTCCCAAAGCCATCACCAACATCAGCGGACCATTGCGATTTCCCTGCATGCTATATGCCAATCCTGCGCCAAGCAGTGACCAAAACGTCAGTTGGGACAACGCTGTAGTCAGGAAGCCGCCCCACCAATAACCGGGAAAGTGTTTTCTAAAGATCAAAAGCTGGCGCCGCATGAATTCAAAACTGCTCGCCCAGGACCCGTCGAAATTTGTGCGGACCAAGCACGAAGGATCATAATAGATCGAACGATTTGCGCGCTGGATGACTTTGCTGGCTATCAAGTCGTCGCTGACAGCGTACTGCCATGCGTCGCGCACCTTTAGTTCTTCAAAAGCAGCGCGGTAAATGGCCCAAGTTCCTCCCCAGACCAGTGAAGTTCGATGCCTTCCCAAATAGCCGGCAATTACGGCATTCAAGCTCGACACCACTAGGTTAGGTAACTTGTTCTTTTCCGGAAAAATCCAGCGATAACCGGTAATGCAAATCGGATGCTTTTCGAGTGACGCCACCAACTTAGTGAGCCAATCCGGTTCCGGCACGACATCGGAATCCGCGAAGGCCAGGATCGTCGTGTCATGCCGCAATTCCTTCGTAGCTTCACGAAGTTTGTTTACCTTTTTGCCAAGCATTTGTGATGGATTGACTAGCTTAATTCTTGCCGAGACTTCGCATTCGCTAATCGCCGCTTCAATCACTGGAAGCGCTGTGTCATCTGGCGACCCAATAATGAAGGTTACCGTGTAATTTCCGTAGCTTTGACCCAGAAAACGAGTCAATCGATCGTATAGCCCTGGTTCATTGCCGGCACAAGGAATGAATAGGTCGACGTGTTGATTTCGTGTCTTCAAATTCTCGTCGCGACATTGTTCATGCACTTTGGCATAGCGACGGTTCTCGAAGGCAGTGATAACTAGCATCGTATTAACCAACAGCGCAAGTACGGAAACGCTGACGATGACGATCCAAAATGCACTCATACTCAGTCGATTATTGGCAAAAACGTGCGGATTCCAGGAGATTCACCCTCATCACGATTTATCGTGTATTACTAGGTGTTATAATTATCTTTATCGTCAATTTCGTATTTATTTGCCAAGTTTGTGAATTCGATGCAGCTTCGCCAATTCAACATGATGACGGGTTCACGAATCGAAATTCGACCGAACGTTTGAATGATGCTTCGCTCGATTCGTTTGTTAACCGGACCGCTTCGGTTTTGTCGCAATGTTCTGCTTTCGGCAGGTTTCGCAGATTCTCAATGTTAATTGTCGTTGACCGTATCCAACATGCGTTGGAAAGTTTTTTCCTGAACAGTTCGATGTGCCCCGGACTTTGATTGGGACCTCAAGTTTTGTTCGATGGGAAATGTCAAGCTCGCTAGCGGCAAAAAATAAATGAGCGAATCCTCGCTAAATCAGTGAATAAAAATTTCACAATTTGGCCGATCATTAATATTGTGATCATTGACTGCATTTGCTAGGTTTTAACTTCGTTCGGCTGACTCAATTCGGCTGGAGGAAATCCTCGATGTATATGCGAGGAATTTGGTTCCGATCGTCGTGTGAATGGATGCAATCGCTCGTTGTTTGTTACTGAGCGGTATTGAAGGGGTCCAAGATGGATTCAAAGATGAAAACAAAAATTGATGTTCATATTCGTTGGATGATTCGACGTGACATGCAGGAAGTCACGAGAATCGAAGAAAACAGCTTTGAATTTCCGTGGTCGGAGCAAGATTTCTACCATTGCTTGCGCGGTCGAAATTGTATCGGCATGGTGGCTGAACATGACGAGCAAGTCATTGGCTTCATGATTTACGAATTGCATCAAGAGCAGTTACATATTTTGAATTTTGCGGTGCGACCAGACTTTCGCCGTCGTAACATCGGACGGCAAATGGTGGAGAAATTAATTGGTAAGCTATCCCAACAGCGTCGTACTCGCATTATCTTGGAAGTTCGCGAAACGAACTTGGCAGCTCAATTGTTCTTTCAACGCATGGGCTTTGTCGCGGTCACTGTGCTTCGCGACTACTACGACGATACCGTCGAGGATGCTTACGTGATGCATTTCAGAATCAATTCAGAAGATGAAGCAACCTTCATCCCCACGAATCGCATCACCAAGTTGGCTGGTTAATTGAGGCAGCCTATCAGCTACGATGTGCGACTTGCGCTTGGCAATCTCTTGCATCGCAAATTCTAGCTTGAGGTTCAGTGCAATTCTGCATTTTGCCTCATAGTTTCTGAGACTTTATCGAGCGAAAAGCAGCGATATACCATTCAATCGCGAATTGCATTCGTCGCAAGCTGAATGTAACGTCGTACATTGCCATTTTCTGCGCGGAATCAGAAATGGCTTTGGGATTTGGTTTGCCGATTGACGTTTGAGCAGTCGGCGATGCACTTCACTGGTACCGACCGCCGCCATCGCTGAAATGAATATCAACTCGAGATCTTCGCAACCTGTGGCGAAGTAGCCACACCCTTCGATTCCGCGAAAGAGGTTTCTGGGCCATGTAGCACGTTGGCAAGAGGGGAAATTGATGGCATACGTCATCGCTGCCTACAGACGCGATGCGTTGAGCCCAATCTACTTGCGATCGTATAACGCTGGCCAGACACCACCATGTGCGTCGTCATTAGGTTGGTGGCGTTTCGGCAGTGACTCACCTAAACTTGAATGAGCCGCCACTTTCTAGGTTCGATGGCGGTTGTTGCGGTGGAGGACCTGTGGCATTGGCCTCGGTAGTCGCAGATTGTCGCATGAGGGGTGAGTTAACTTGCATTGTAGCGGACGCCGACTCGTTGGAGTTTTCACGTAACTTTCGAATGCTGCCTGGCGCAAACGATACTTGGCTATTCCTGAGATTAGCAGGCAGTTCAACCGTTCCCGAGGATACCCCTGAGGAAGTTGCGCCATTGGTAGACGAGTTTGGCTGAGTCGTTCCAGTTTGTGCCAAAGGAGATAAAGGCGAGATTTGATTCGTAGTCGTTGCGTTGTTAGCTACTGGTGTAAGAGCATTGAGATTTGATCGAGGCGTCAACGTATTGGGACCGTCGGCGGAGGCAGGTTGAAATTCGCGATACGGTGTCGTTGGGTAATTATTTTGCGCCGCAATGTTGGATGTGCCAGCGTCACCGGGGGTTAACGCTCGTGAATTGCCGTGATCATCTGGTTTGCCCGAGTTGGTTGTCCCAAAATTAGGAGCCAGCGGACCAGTTCCAGTTTGCCGAAATTGATTCAATTGCGCCGGGTCGCTGCGTACGAAATCATATGGATTGACCTCTTCGCCGCGCGAAACAACGTCCAAGACAGGCGTCTTGTCAATCTCGACGTCAATCTGCGTACGATCAGCATTTTGTACGAGCCGTTCAGCTTCAGCTACCAGATTCTGATTGGTAGCTCCGAGACCCGCTACGGAATTTTTTTGTGGATTAAAACTAGATCGTTCGCGCTCGATTTGCTGCAACTTGGCAGTTGCGTCAGCCAACGCATCGGACTGGGGAGAATCAATCAAGGCGTAGCGCTCGATTGGGGACTCTGATTCACGTTTTGTGTTGCCAGGCGGTATCGTGGATGGAAGTCCGTTGGGAGTTGAGGCGGTCTGTTTACTTTTCATCGGCGAAACATTGGCCGCAGGAGGTTGAATGTAGTCATCATGCCGCGCGGTCAGCACAGGTGATTCTTTCTTCCAAAAAGCCAACGATGGCAGTTTAGGAAGGCTCATCGATTGGCATCCAGCTAGAAACACGAAAATCAAGCCGAGGCTGAGGATATCAATCGATCGTTTGAGCGTGCGCTTAGATGAAATCATTTGAATTGTGCCTTGCATACCCGCTTAATTGAATGCGTTTGCCAGCCTGGAGTTAATCAAGCGATGGCAAATTGTTGTGTCGTAAAAATCAATTCGCGAAAAACACTCGCGAGACGCTTTATACAATCTCAAGTATCGAACACCCGCAAAACGATGCCATTTGCAATAGCCGATCAACAACGAAGCGGCGTCCGAATCGGAATCAAGGACGTGCCACGACGTGACATCGCGGATGACTGATCCAAGTTCCATTGAAATAGTCGTGGATGCTAGGAGTTGCTTCAGGCAAGGTCAACACCACTTCTTTCAAAATGCGTGCGATTTAATTGATGGCCGCACGCTGAGGAATCTCCCCCGAGCCTGACTGTTGTTTGCTATCAATGCAAGTTTTTGCGATGTGGAAAGATATGTAAGAGCAGGGATTTAGGAAAAGTAGTCGCTGATTCTCAACTGGGACCGTTGCCATCCAAATCGAATTTTTGGATTTGAGGAGTTCGCCACCTGACCCGATCGGTGAACGCCCTTGAACCTCGAATATGGACTCAAAAAACGGACCGGCAAAAACGAGTAACTCGCCAATTCCCGAAACGATATCGCTAGTCCGCACGCAATTAACTGGGCTGCCTCAATATCGCGACTGGATGCCAAATTAAGACAACGCAGCAACTTTGTTGGCGAAAGAAATCCTCGCGGAGAGTAGACGCTGAAGTCTGCCGGAATTGCAATTTGGAGACTGCGCATAAAAAAAGCCCTCGGCAACATTGGTCCTAGGGGGGCGAAGGATCCGCTGTTTAATCCGAGAGCGATTGGATTCGAAGCGATCGACTCGATCCGTGAGTCAATCGGCTCAAAAAATCATTGGTGTAACCTGTGGTCGGATCAGCTTCCATGATCACCGAGTCACTAGGCATGCATCAACAAGCGCTTGCGTCTTCATCAATACATAACCAAGTCATTCATTCTCGTGGCCGAAAACCCAAGTCATCAACCACGATGGGTGCAGATTATTGGATCGCTCCAATCCGGTCAAGAGACATTAGCGAGAAAATTCATTTCCCTCCAATCCTGAAAGCAACCAAGAAACATTGCTATCAATGCCTCACAAATCCAAGATCAATCTAGACACAAATTGCCATTGATGATCAATCGATTTGGCCCATTCCATGGTTGCGATTTTCGGCTTCGGTCATGATTGGAATACGGTGCATGTTCGAGTTAAGGATAGTACCGGTTATAGCGACCGGAAATTCAATTTAACGATCATGACGAAAGCTGATGCCGTCAATATTATCCTACACTTGCATCGACCGAAGGTACTCTTTTTTCAGAACTAGCAAGGACAGTTGCTCAAGCAGAGTGCCGCCCGTGCAGAAAATAGAAAGTGCTATCCAGGCGTTAATCGATATAGCGGTCTACTTAGGACAACCTCCACACCCCCCACATTGAACTCGAACACGCCAGCTCATGATTGCCGCAGAAAAACAATCGGAACTTAGCCGAAACGGCACATCGAGGATCTTCGAACTGGACGCACTGCGCGCGCTGGCCGCCATCAACCTGATGTTGTTTCACTTTACGCATTACTATCAGACCAAGTACGGATATATTGGCGAATTAGGCTTTGAGATGCCTTACGGAAAATATGGTGTGCAGCTGTTCTTCATGCTAAGTGGATACGTCAACGCCATGACGCTGTTGCGCAGGCAACAACCTGGGGACTTCCTGGTCAACCGGTTGCTACGCATTTTTCCATCGTTCTGGCTGATGCTCGTCCTCAATGTTTTTCTGGTGTTGGTAACACCGATCGCCTTCAGTGGAATGACTTTGGACGCGATCTTATTCAACGCAACAGCGTTACCGAATGCGTTCGGCTATGACACGATTGAGCCAGTAACCTGGACTCTGCAGGTCGAGCTGTTTTTCTATTTGATATTGTTGGCGATGTTCTTAACAGGCTCATTCTTGCGGCCGTTGCCGACGATCATGCTTTATTTGTTGCTGTCGTTCGTTGGTTGCCTTGCGATCGACTCCATTCAGGAAAACGATGCCGCCACGTGGGCAGCTGGTGTGGCGCATGTAATGCGGTCTGCGTTGATCCTCGATTACTTCCCGCTGTTTGCTATGGGAATTTTGTTGCATGAAATTGTCAGTAATCGAGGCAGAGCACTGCACAATTGGGGCGTAATGTTTTTGTCTGTCCTCGTATTCCACGCGGTCGACCGGCATGAACACAATCCATTGGTTACGGCCGCGTTCATAGCGCTATTGGCTGCAAGTGCTTATGGCAAAGTTCCGCTGTTGAGGAAAAGGCCGTTTGTATTTTTTGCGTCAATTTCGTACGCCCTGTATTTGTTCCACAACAATTTGGGATGCTCAATAATTCACGCACTCAATCATCGTGGCTTGTCGCCGATCTTGAGTATGTCGATCGCAATCGCGTTTGTTGTCACGTTTGCCGCAGCTTATACGTTTTGGATCGAACGACCACTGACAAGAAAGCTGAAATCCATGTGGAAACGAGTGGTTGCACCAGCATCGATTCCTGGGCAAGACGTGCAGGCGCCTACCGCTTCGAAAATTAATGTTTGAAAGATCTTCCATGAACGCAAATCCGTTGCAATTCGATTTGGTACGCGACACGTCTCTATTCAAGGCCATGCGCAATGATTGGGAAATGTTCGGCGTGGCCAATCCGATGCTGAGTTGGGAGTGGCTTTATAGCTGGTGGGAAGCTTTCCAATCTGGCAAAGAGTTATTGCTTGTGCGAGTGCAAGATCAAACAGGCCAGCTAGTCGCCCTTGTTCCATGGTACAAGACAGTAAACCTTGGCGGGGTTCGCGTCATTCGCACGCTGGGAGACGGAAAAGCATGTTCCGACTATGTCTCAATCATTTGTATGCGCGAGAACCAGGCAGAAGTCGAAAGGCAATTGGCGACTGCCTTGCTCACGAACCGAGGCTTCCAGCGGCAAATCGGCCGTTGGGATTGGATAGAATTCGAGGGGCATTCGGAAGACTGCTACGCAGAATTTTTCGCCGCGTGCCGAGCCCATAGGCTTGAACTCTACACGCGCGAAATCGAGCGTGCGTGGGTTGTTAACTTAGGTTCGTCAATTTCGTCGTATGAATCATCGCTCAATTCATCGTTCCGACGAAAACTGCGTCGAGCACAAAGTTTGCTGCGCGGTCCCCGCGTTCGCTTTGTCCTTATTGAAAGCCAGGAAGAATTTGCTCAAGCTTGGACTACCTTTTGCGAACTTCATCAGAAACGGCGCAAGTCACTCAATCAGCCAGGTTGTTTCACTGATTCGAAGTTCGAAGCATTTTTGCGCAACTCCACGCAACGACTGCTGGTGTCACGTCAGGCCATGCTCACCCAAATCTGGGTCGATGGAAATCCAATAGCAAGCGACCTGTTGTTGCGGGCGCGATCTGGCTTTCAAAAGTATCAAACCGGCGTTGATCCACAGTTCATGTCCTGGGAGCCAGGGCACTTGATCACTGCAGCTGAAATTTCCTATTCCATTTCTGAAGGACTCGCAGAGTTTGACTTTTTGCGCGGGGATGAACCTTACAAACGTTCGTGGGCTGCGCGTGCAAATCGCCTCTTCACCAGTCGAATTGTATCGACAAGCCAAGCAGCCAGAATATCGCATCGCGCTTGGCTCGCTGCGCGGACACTGAAACGGCAATGGACATGGTTCCACGCAAATTTCTTTCAAACACATTCACATCAGCGCGAAGGGGTATGATGAAAACGCGTGTCATAACCTCAATCACTGCGCTCAGGCAAGAGTCGCAAGCTTGGGATGCGCTATGGGAACATTCAGATTCTCACTCTCCGCTGTTGCGATTTTGTGCGTTGGAGCAGTATGTCATGCGATTTCACCCGCACGACGTGTTCATTGCGCTGGTGGTCGAAGATTGTGAGCTTGCGCAGGGTAACAAACTTGCGGCGGCGCTACCGCTGGTACTTCGAAAAAAGAAGATGCTACCAACCATTGCAGCATTGCCCAATAATGAGTGGTTGCGTTGCGGTGACTTGATGTTCGATACGCGGTATGACTCTGAGATTTTAAGCAATCATGTCGTCGCCGGTCTTCGCGGGCTCGATGCGCACCTGTTGAATCTAGATTGGATTGACGTGAATCGCGAGTGCTGGGATAGGATATTAGCGTCGCTACATCGGCAACAGCTCAGCTTCTCGGCACGAAACAAGTTCACTGTTGGCCTGACAAAGTTGGGATTTGGAATCGACGATCTAGAACAAATGCTCTCAAAGAATCGGCGTAAGCAATTGAATCGCAACTTGCGAGACCTGCGTCAAGGTGGTCGCCTGGAATTACGGCTATTTGAAGCATGCGATTGGGAAATGGCCAGTCAAATCGTCATGGAGATGGAACATGCATCTTGGAAGGGTCGAGAAAAGACATCGTTGGTTTCCGCTGGGATGGTCGACCTATACCGAAATGTCTGGCAGGCATTAGCGGCGCGCGGAGAGTTTATAGCTTGGGTTCTATTCCACAACGGTAAAGCCATTGCTTTTGATTTCGGACCCTGTGCGAAACAGGTCTATTCTTCGCTCAAGATCGGGTATTTGGAACAGTATCAAGAGTATTCGCCCGGACATCTTCTTTACTATCTGATCATCCAGCAAATGACTATAGACCACGACATCCAATGGATCGACACCATCGGCGAATTGACGCAAGCCACCAGTCGCTGGACCACTGATAGTTACTCATTAAAAAAAGTATCTTTGCCGACGGCCAAATTCGGAAGTGACCAGTTATTTACTCTTGAGCAAGCCATGCGTTCAATCAAGAGTTGTTTGCACCGCCCAGCTCATTCTTTGCAAGACCGCCAACTTGCCCCCGGCCTGATCCCGTGCGCGACACCAAGTTGCACTTCTACAGCAAGCCGTTAGCCGAAATGTAGGCGTGGACGGCACTTGCCTCAATTGTTTTCGCGTATCCGCCCCCTCGTAGGATTGTCAAATCAGGCGTAGAATTAGCGATGACGCGTCGGGTACCGTACACGAACTTCGTCCGCGTGCACGAAAGGCATTTTGCGACGGCACGCTAGGATCACGCAATTGGCAAACTTCAGAAATGGACCCGCGATTCCGCCGAACGACTGGAAAGTATGACAGTTATTGTTCAACTGTTCCTTTGTGCGATTCTGTCTGGGGCAGATCGCCAAAGTTGACGAAAAATAAAGGCTACGCGAATGGACATTGATATTTACAAGAATTGTATTTGCCATACCGACAAAAAAATCAAGTTTTGCTGTGGCAAGACGGTTGTGCATGAACTCAATGAGATTTACGACTTGATTAGAGCGCAGCAGTTCTTGGCTTCGCTGGACCGGGTTGATCGCGCCATTGCAAAATTGGGTCGAAAAGATTGCTTGGTATCGCTGAAAATACAATTGCTGTTGCAGTTGAAGCGATTGGATGAGGCTCGATCCGAACTTGATTTAATGGCGCAAAATAATCACCAACTTCCGATAATTGCGGAACACCGATGCGAGACGGCCCTCCAAGCAGGTGACGCTAAAGCCGCCATTGATAGCCTGCAAGATGCTTTGGATTGGGTGAAAACGATTCGTATTCCAACGCGACTGGCTCACTTGTTTGGGTTCACCAGTTTAATGTTGTTGCGATCGAATCCAATTGCCGCTCTGGCGTACATGAGTTACGCCATGGAGTTATCTGAGGGAGACGATCAATGGAAAGACATTTATGAACAGGAACTCAAGCGAAGGGACATGCATTCGCTGCAACGCCAGGTTCTTGTATTGAAGGACGAATGTGAAGAAGATGCCTTCCGCCAAGAGTTTGATCAGGCGATTGTGTTCGCTAAAGCGGCAAGATGGCGCAAAGCACGAAAACTTTTGCAAAAATTGGCGCTGAAGCACCCACGAGTGCCATTGATCGAACGAAGCATTGCCGTACTCGCAACGTGGTTGGGCATTGAAGAGGCCCAGGCGGATTGGGAACGGTATGCCTCAAACCCAAATCTCAGTTTTGCAGAGGCCGCAACGGGTTGGTCATATTATTTCATCCTCGATTCCGGAGCTTGGCAAGAGGCGTTGCCACATAATCGGCGGGCTTATGAAGTGGAAGATTTTTCACGCATCAGCGAACTCGTCAGCTGCAATCCGAATTTGTTATTCAGCCGTTTTTTGCAAGAGCAACAATCGGTTCAGCAAATGCAACCTCCTCCACGGGGCTGTTACTTATTGGTCGATAACGTGGATGTTCCATTGGCGGGAGAGAACTGCCAAAAGCAGGGAGAAATTGGGGGCCCGTTTCTGTTCGGGGAAAAGACCGGTCGAACGGCACGCGGTGGGTTTGTTTTCGTCGCCGAAGGGGAAAACGGGCGAGCACACAAGCTTGTTGATTCGATTGTCGATAGCTGGGGACTCTCGGAATATACTGTCGAGCGGATTGGCGAAGTGTACAGCTTTGATCACGCCATTGAATGCAATCTTCACTTCGACAAAAACGAACCCGATGAACAATTCACTGATTGGCTTGAGCTGGTAATATCGGATCGCTTGGTCAACGCCGCTGCTAACGTCAAGCTCAAAATCGATGGAGGCAAGACAATTCGCCAATTGGTCGAATCTCCAGAGAAACGCCCGATGGTCGAAGCTCTGCTGCTGCTCCTCGGATCGTCAGATCTCCTCAGCCGTTTGAGGCCACGTGGCACCATGGAAAAAGTTCGGCGTTCGTTGGGATTGCAGGCTTTAGACAAATTGCAGGTCAACAATAATTCGTGGCAATATCTGGCTACAACCTTGTGGCATCTAATCGATTTGAAACAAATCAAGTCGGATGAGCTATTGCCACTTGCTTGGGCCGCGAACACGTATGGCGTGGATGACTTCATGGTGCCTGTCGGTGAGGCATGTTTAGCCCTCGATCATGATATGACCGATGCAATGCGGTGCCAATTGCTGCTATTGATGAGCGTTTCAATTCCAGATAACGAGAAGGCGTTAGAGTGTTTTGAGCGAGCGAAGGCCTATTCAACGGAAGACCAAGGAGGGATGCGCGAACAAGATTGGCAATTTTTGGAGTTGGAACTACGATTGTCGCGTAGAGTAATTGACAATTGCCCAGAGCTGTTCGCGAGTCTCAAGCAACATGCGGCTAAGGACCCGGAATTGTTGCATAAGATATATGAGCTTATGGACTCCTATGGTCTGTTGCCACAACAGCATCCGCAATCACGACCAGCTTCAGGCAGTGGCGAGTTATACGTGGGAGATGAAGGGGATGAACTTTTCTCGCCGCAGGAAATCGGTACCGAACTGGAGGATAGTGCCGTGACGCCACGGCAAGAATCGAAGTTGTGGTTGCCCGATTGAGCTGCGTATATCCGATATGGGAATTTTGGAAGCGTGAAGTTGTTCATGACAGCAAATGTAAATTGATTCAAGTATTTCTTAACTGATCAGAGAGATGTAATTTTGGCCAATTTCGTTTGTCGTTATGGTGCAGTGCGTTCTTTGGGAGTTTTCTCCGCCAAGCCGAACGAACTATACAAGCGTGGCAACGCAGTCATCGTACGAACGAATCGGGGACTGGAGACTGCCCAGGTGTTATGCGAAGCGCGCGAAGACGTGCTTTCCGATTTGGATTCGACCCCAGTAGGAAATATCTTGCGGGAAATGACGGTCGAGGATCTCAACGAGTACCGACATCTTCAAGCCAAGAGAAAAGATCGAATCGATGTCTGTCAACGATTAATTCGGGAGGCCAATCTTGACCTTAAGTTGATCGACATCGAACATTTGTTTGGCGGCGAACGTCTTATCATCTACTTTTTGGCCGAACAACGAATCGACTTTCGCGAATTGGTCAAATCGTTAGCGGCGGAGTTTCAGACCCGTATCGAAATGCGGCAAATCGGCGTGCGCGACGAGGCCAAGTTCTTGGCAGATTACGGCGACTGCGGTAAGCCCGTCTGCTGCAATACGCATCTCACCTCCATGCCGCCTGTTTCCATGAAGATGGCTAAATTACAAAAGGCAACCCTTGATCCTACCAAGATATCTGGTCGCTGTGGTAGACTAAAATGTTGCTTGCGATATGAGTTTGACCATTACGAGGATATCCACACTCGTATGCCGCCAATCGGAGCCCAAATTGTAACGAATTCTGGGCACGCCAAAGTGATAAATCAGGAAATTTTGGCCCAGCAACTGCTAGTGGAAACTGAGGACAATCGGCGGATTTTAATTGGTTTGGACGATGTCTTAACCGTAGTGCAAAAAAATGGATTATCCGAACGCGAGAATGCCGATTATAATTTGGATTAGCAACATGATTTGCAAAGATATTCGCGGAGTTTGCCGTAGCTGCGGATTCAGTTTTGCAATTGATTAAACCGCGGTATGGTCGACAATCGCTTCGCAAGCGTCATCAAGTCAGGTTTTACGAGTTTTCAGTTTGATTCAGAATTAATCGACATCCAGCGTTGTATTTGAAAAAGGTATCAGGGAGCAGCAGAATGCCCAACGAGATGTACATGTATCGAGATTGCTTGAAAAAAGATCAACGCTATTCTGCACCAGCGTACACATTCGTACGAGATTCGTTGCGCTATGCAACCGATATGTTAGCAATCGAATCCGATGCTTTGAGTAGCGTGAGTTTGGACGACGATGCCGATGCGACACGTGTGATCGATCGTCATGTCACGGGTCAACAATTGTGCGAGGCAATCAGGCAACATGCTTTGCGGCAATTTGGCTTCATGGCTAGAGTCGTGATGAACCAGTGGGGCATTTACAACACAACAGACTTTGGCAATATTGTTTACAACATGATTGACGCCGGGTTGATGTCGTGCAGCGAACATGACCGTCAATCGGATTTCGACAATGTTTTCGATTTCGAGAATGAATTTGATCGCGATTTTGTAATTTCTGACCAAATGTCGCGACCGCTTCGTTAAAAAGTTCGACCGAAAGAAATTGCTCTGATCACGTCATCGCTTGTCGGCAGCGACTAAAGAAGGGTCGAACGTTCGGTAAGTCAATGGTTTTAAAGAAGAATTAGCACCGAACGTGTACCGAAACGTGGGATGAATCGTGCCGCAAGTCGTGACTTCTCAGTGCCAATGGTTGATATTCGAATGGTAGGCTCACCTAGAAATAGTTTTTGGCATCGTCTCTTGCTAAAACAACCTGCTGTCTTGGCCGCCTTCGCCTTTGCCTATCTAATTTGGATGATGATTCTCGTGGCATTGTGCCTGTGGATCAAATAGGCATTGGCACGAGAATTGCCGAAAAGATGCAGCGCATGATTGCTATCCGGAGTTCGTTCGTCAGAATCAACCCATTAGAGAGCGATTTGAACCCAGATGAATAGTTCTAGAGGGAACCGAGAGAACCAGCCAGCTTTCGCGTATTCGTTACCAGACGCAAACGGTGTATTTCATACTTTGTCTGAAACTCTTGGGTCATGGCAGCTATTGGTATTTCACCGCCACCTAGGCTGAATATCTTGTCGACACCACATTTCGCAGTTGCGAAATTATCAATCTAAACTCGATGAGCTCGACATCAAGGTGATTATTATTGCCTTTGATTCAGATGTGTTGGCTTTGAACTACCTCGCGGCCAATCAAATTGAGTGGCCGCTTTTGATTGACCGGGATCGGCGGCTTTATAAGTGGTATGGCATGGAATCAGCTGGATGGTGGGCTTTACTTAATCCCGTCTCCATACTTAGATACGTCACGATACTATTTCATGGCGTAAAAATGGGGATGCCAGGCGAAGACGTAAAGCAACTTGGGGGCGATATTCTTATTGACCCTAAGGGAATCGTTCGGATGCATTACATCAGCCAAGGCCCACATGACCGACCAACCCCACAGCAGATTTTTGGGGAAGTTAAAAGCTCAACTGCACAAACCGCAAATTAGCTTGAAGGCTAATGAGAAATCGAACCGCAGTGCAGGCCAGTCATTGTGTCACGATTTATTCTTCGGCCGTTGTTTCCGAAGGAGTCACTACTCGGCCCATATAATACCCACAGTTCGGGCAGACAACATGCGTCGGCAGCACGTGACTGCATTTTGGGCACACCGTCAAATTCTTAGCGCGAAGACGGTCGTGAGACCTACGTTTACCGGTTCGAGAATTGGATTGCTTTCTTTTAGGCACAGCCATAACGGCACCAAATATTACAAAGGAGTACAAAAATTTTCCAGGAAGAACTATACAGCAAAACAAAACTACGAGCAATGCCCAACCCCAACTTTTTTAAAAGCAACTTTTTTAAAAGGACACGCATTATAGTGTTTACTTGGAGGCAGGAACCTGATATGTTGTGATAGATTTATGAGATTCCCCGACGATAATGGCACAATTCTGCGAATTCGTGAAATCACTGATTAAGTGAGTTCTGTTGGAGTCTTTCGCGTCTAACATTGAAGGGTATTGGAATGACTACAGCCAGAAAGAATATCGTGGATGTTGCGGTTACACGCTGGTATCACT
>CALMEE010000041.1 GCA_937862885.1 uncultured Planctomycetaceae bacterium | reverse complement strand
TGCATGACTTTGACGAGTGAGCACGGCTCATGCGACATACATAAAGGCTTCGCCAAGCGACAATCAAATACAACGCCAACGCAGGCAAGAATCGGTCCATAGCTTCAAAGCGACGTGACTCAATCTTGCAGCCACTCTTGAGCACCTTGAAAAACAGTTCGATCATCCAACGCTGCAAGTAGTACTCAATTACCAGTTCAACTTGCTCGCGTGATTCAATGGGCAGGCTGGTCAGCAATAACCATTCGATCGGTTCATCTTGACTTGTTGATCATAGATCAGAGGACATGCATCTTGATTCTTCAACTTGTTATTACTCCCTCAATCCTCAATCGCACGGATTCTGCCTGGATCAAAAGCAAAATCAGAAAACGAAGCCTCTACCAGGCACTCGACGTTGGCCAAAAGCACCAGAATACTCGGTCGTTTCGCTTAAAATGCCTGTCTTTTTTCCTTTTGCCAGACAGAAGATCTCACGGAGCTGCGGAGTCACTGAGATGCATGAGAACATGATTGGAACCTTATCGTCGACAGTGCGGTCCATTTGCGCCAGGATCTGGGGCCAGGACTGTTCGAAACGGTCTACGAAGTGACTTTGGCCGCCAAGCTACGAAAGCGCGGTTTGTCCGTTGAGCGTCAAGTTGCCATCCCAATTGAATATGAAGGTCAGAGTTTGATGAAGGATTTCGAGCGGATTTGATCGTCGAGGTGAAGGCAATTGTGGAACTCAAGTCCGTCGAGCAGATTCATCCAGCTCACAAAAAGCAGGTGCTGACATACCTCCGCCTCACGCGTTTGAAACTTGGGTACTTGTTGAATTTTGGTGAAGCCCTGATGAAGGACGGTATCACGCGAATCGTGTACGGCGAATTGTGAGTCTCTCTCTGTGGCTCCGCGCCTCCGTGAGAACCAAGAAGGAGCGAACACGGGGAAACGGAACGGGCGAACGAGCCGGTTTTGAAATCGAGCTTTACCTGCGGTGGCCCGGTTACTGCTGTCGTTCGCTCCCAGACAGTAGATCTCACGGAGCCGCAGAGTCACGGACGCCAAAAATGCCTGTCTTTTTCCCTAATTGTTCCTCACCGATTTGGCTAATGGTACATTTCCCTCTCTCTTCCCCTTTTTCCTCTATCTCTTGAAGATGAGGGAAGCCACCGTTCTAATACAGTCTGGAACTTGAATCCTGGAAGCCACCAACCGGTTGATTGATCTGTTAAAGTGCTTGAGGCACCCAACATAGCTGAGAAGTACAGGGAGCTGCGTGCAACGTATTAATTGAAGCAAGGCGAAAGATACTCGGTTGGGGACACAAGAGTTGAGAGGATAATATGAATCACTACGACCAGGTTCTTGATCAAATCGCTGACGACTTCGAATCTGCTTGGCAGGATAGCGTTGAAACGGGACCCGAACTAGCGGAGTTTCTGAAACTGGTCGAACCGTCTTTGGTTTCTCGCCTGGCAGAACTGTTGATTCCGTTGGATATCGAGTTCCGGCTCAAGGCTGGGGAATCGGTGGCGGCTGGCGATTACGGCGATTTGATCGATGGTGGTGAGTCGATTGCGCAGCGGGCATTGGAATCATCCAATTTCGAAGTGGATAACCTGGACGAAGCTAGAGACATGGGCTCAAAGCCTGTCGAAGCAAACAAGCAAGCTCAACATCGCGAAGCTGAACCCGAGGGCTCCGCCTCTGACCGACCGCTCTCCACGCACCGAACCAAGTCGCAAACCATCGGCCCGTACAAACTGCTGCAGCGGATTGGCGCTGGGGGGATGGGCGAGGTGTGGGTGGCCGAGCAAGCTGAACCGGTCAAGCGACGCGTGGCGTTGAAGCTTATCAAAGCGGGAATCGGATCGAAAGAGATCATCGCCCGCTTTGATGCCGAACGCCAGGCCCTGGCCCTGATGAACCATCCCAACATCGCCCGGATTCTCGATGCGGGAACGACGCCGGACGGCCAACCGTTCTTTGCCATGGAATTGGTGCAGGGAAAGCCACTGACCACCTACTGCGACGAGAATCGGCTCTCGATCGACGAGCGGCTCGAGTTGTTTGCCGATGTCTGCAGCGGCGTGCAGCATGCGCATCAAAAAGGGATCATTCACCGGGATTTGAAACCGGAGAATATTCTGGTCGCGGTCGCCGATGGCCAAGCAGTTCCAAAGGTGATCGACTTTGGTCTGGCCAAGGCGTTGGAGAGCACGCAGCGGTTGACCGACCAGTCGCTGTTCACCGGGATCGGGCAGATTCTCGGGACTCTTAAGTACATGTCCCCCGAGCAGGCCAGCCTCGATAACCTCGACATCGACACGCGGACGGATATTTATGCGTTGGGAGTGATCCTATACAAACTGTTGACCGGCAGTACTCCGCTGGATGACTCGTCACTCAAAGGCCAAACAGCCTTGAAGGTCCTGGAGATTATCCGGGAAAAGGAACCGGTCAAACCGAGTAGTCGTTTGGGGAGCAGCACCGACGAGCAGGTCTCCACGATCACCGGCCAGCGAAAAACGGACAGTGTTCGACTGAACCGCGTGCTGGCGGGGGACCTGGATTGGATCGTGATGAAGGCCTTGGAAAAAGACCGCACGCGGCGTTACGAATCGGCCTCCGGTTTTGCTGCCGACATCCGCCGCTACCTCAACGGCGAACCGGTGGTCGCTCGGCCTCCGTCGCTGAATTACCGCGTGCGGAAGTTTGTCAAGAAAAATCGGGTGGGAGTTTTGGCGGCGGGGCTGTTGTTGCTGGCGTTAACGGCCGGGATCGTCGGCACGACGTTGGCGATGTTTCGCGCGCTGGCCGCCGAGTCGCTGGCCGAGAACCGTCTCGATGAGGCCAACGAAGCGCGGGCCAAGGAAGCCGCCCAAAGAAAGGTCGCCGAGGATCAGCGGCTGATTGCGGAGGATCGCCGGACCGAAGCGGAGGGGCAACGGGCCGCCGCCCAGCAAGCCCAGGCCAACGCCGAGCAGGCGCAGGCTCGCGCCGAGACCGCCGCCGTGTCTGAGCGGCTGGCGCGACTGGAAGAACAGCGGCAACGCAAGTTCGCCGAAGCGATCAACGATTTCGTCAAGAACGACTTTCTGGCGTTGACCAGCGTCAAGGGACAGACCCGATTCGGAGAGACAGATGAGATGGGCCTTGACCGGAACACGACCCTGTTCCAGTTGTTGGACCGGGCGGCGGAAAAGCTCACACAGCGCAAGGACCTCGATCCGCTGATCGAAGCGGAACTGAGCTGGATCGTGGGGGTCAACTTTCGCGGAGCCGGTGCGTACGACCGGGCGTTTCCTTTCCTGGAACGGGCCGTGGCGTTTGGTATCGAGCTTCTGGGGGCAGAGGATGAACGAGTTCCCGACGCCCAAAACAGCCTCGCCGTTGCTTATAGTACCGCCGGTCAACTAGACAAGGCCCTGCTGCTGTTGGAACAAACGCTGGAGTTGATGAAAGCCAAACTGGGCCCAGAGCACCCACATACGCTCATCAGCATGAATAACCTGGCGGATGGCTACCGTTCTACCGGTCAACTGAACAAGGCCCTGCCGCTCTTGGAGCAAACGCTGGAGCTGATGAAAGTCAAACTGGGCCCAGAGCACCCACATACGCTCACCAGTATGAACAACCTAGCGGATGGCTATCGTGAGGCCGGTCAACTAGACAAGGCCCTGCCGTTGTTGAAGCAGACGCTGGAGTTGAAGAAAGCCATATTGGGCCCAGAGCACCTCGATACGCTCACCAGCATGGCCATCCTAGCGGACGGCTACCGTTCCATCGGTCAACTGGACAACGCCCTGCCGCTGTATGAGCAGACACTGGAGCTGAAGAAAACCATTCTGGGCCCAGAGCACCCCGATACGGTCACCAGCATGGCCAACCTAGGGTTTGGCTACCATGACGCCGGTCAACTGGACAAGGCGTTGCCGCTGTTGGAGCAGACGCTGGAGTTGAGGAAAACCATACTGGGCCCAGAGCACCCCGATACGCTCACCAGCATGGGCAGCCTAGCGGAGGGCTACCGTTCCACCGGTCAACTGGACAAGGCCCTGCCGCTGCTGGAACAAACGCTGGAGCTGATGAAAGTCAAATTGGGCTCTGATCACCCCGCTACTCTCCAAAGCAAGAACAATCTGGCGGCGGGCTACCGTGAGGCCGGTCAACTGGACATTGCCTTGTCGCTGTTGGAGCAGACGCTGGAGTTCAGGGATGCTAAACTGGGACCCGATCACCCTGATACGCTCACCAGTATGGCCAACCTAGCAGAGGGCTATCGTGAGGCCGGTCGACTGGACAAGGCCCTGCCGATGTTGGAGCAGACGCTGGAGCTCAGGGATGCCAAACTGGGACCCGATCACCCTGATACGCTCACCAGCATGAACAACTTAGCGTTGGGATACTATGACGCCGGTCAACTGGACAAGGCCTTGTCGCTGTTGGAGCAGACGCTGGAGCTGAGCAAAGCCAAACTGGGTCCCGATCACCCCGATACGCTCAACAGCATGGCCAATCTGGCGGAGGGCTACTGTGCGGCCGATCAACTGGACAATGCGTTGCCACTGTGGGAGCAGACGTTGGAGTTGAGGAAAGCCAAACTGGGCCCCGATCACCCCCATACGCTCACCAGCATGAACAACCTGGCGGCGGGCTACTGGTCGCTGCAGCAGCTCGACAAGTCCGTCCCCCTCTTTGAGGAACTGCTCCCACTCCTGGAGAGGAAGCTCGGCCGCGGGCACCCAAATACGCAACTGACAGTGGCCAACCTGGGAGTCAACCTCAGGGACGCCGGACGGGTGGCTGAAGCAATCCCCCTGCTGGAAGAGGCCTATCGGGCGTCGAAGCAGACTCCCACGCTCCGCTGGGTCGGTTCGCAGTTGCTCGATGCCTACGCCAACGCCGACAAGCTGGCGGAAGCGCGGAAGCTTATGGAAGAAATGCTCGTCGATGCACGCAGGGACCTGCCACCGGACAGCCCGCAACTGGCCGGGCAACTGGCCGAATTCGGTTTGAGCTTGTTGGAGATGAACGGATACGCCGCGGCCGAACCGCTCCTCCGCGAGTGCCTAGCCATCCGCGAGAAGTATCAAGCGGAGGATTGGACCACGTGCGAAACCCAATCGATGCTCGGCGGGGCGTTGCTGGGCCAGGCGAAATACGCCGAAGCCGAACCGCTGCTGCTGAAGGGCTACGAGGGGATGAAAGCACGCGAGGAGTCGATCCCGCCGCAGGCTACCAGGTACGTCACCACAGCTCTCGACCGGCTGATTGAACTTTACACTTTGCTGGACAAACCTGAGGAGATCGAGAAGTATCGAGAACTACGGGCGGCGTATCCGTTGGTGAGGGAGGACGAGAAGAAATGACCGCCGCCGAGCGACAGGCGCTGGGGACGGGAAGGGCTGACGGAGATGCCGTCTTAGCTGCTCAAACTGATTCACCAGCGAGATGAACTCGCTGGGGTCTGCCCCACTGTTCCAATCCAAAGGAACCTGAACAAGTTAAGCAAAAGCACAGGCAATTCAAGCATGCGTTTGCAGTCTAAGAACCGGAACGTGACATAAGATTGTGGCGTTAACAAAATGCTGGTTGATGCTTGGATTCATAACCCTGTCATTAATCTTGTCGACCTCTCGGGCAATAGCGAAATGCCAGGAACAGGATGCATGTCCGTTTGGTTGACTTTCCTCTGGTTGACGTTGATTAACGTTGATTGATGGCGTTGACTGACCGATTTGCGTCGCTCAACGGTTCAACGCTGCCGATTAGGACAGAAGGTTCAATATTTTACGGTCTCTCGCCCGGGGGGAGGTCGGATTCGATGCTTGCGGCAATGATGTTTCACCGCGGCTTCCTTAAATTAGGCGGTGGCGTTCTGTTTCCGTGGCCAAAGGAAACCTTGGCTCAAGTCAGATCCGACTATTGGCCGCAATCGATCAGACAACTGGATAAAATTGCACACTTATTCCAAGAACGACGAGGATTTTGTTGCAATATTCGTTTGGGAAGAGCTTGAGGTGTGATTGAACCTAGTTAAAATCGTGAGTATCATTTAGAGGGCGAAAGAGCCTTCAGGTTTGGGGAATTCTCACGGAATCGAACGCGCGTTTTATCATGTATGAGCGTTATACTTGGACTGCCAGTCTCGGACGATGGTTAGGTGTTCCTATTCGTTTGCACGTACTGTTTGTCTTATTCGGAATCGTTGTCTTTCTTGTTGATCAGCACATCGCCTATCGGCCTTCATGGGTCGGTATTACGGCAGTGGCAACGATCGTGATCTTGTTGATCAGCGTGTTATTGCATGAATTGGCCCACATTTTTGTCAACGCCAGTTTGGGCGGGCAAGTGGATGCATTGATTCTGGCACCGTGGGGAGGACAATCAAGGTTGTATGTTCCCAGCTCGCCACGGGCTCAGTTGCTTGTCTTCTTAGCTGGGCCATTTGCAAGTTTATTATTATTCGCGTTCGGAGCGTTCTCGTTAACGCAAACGGGGCACGCGACGTTGGCTGAACTGACTAATCCGTTCCGCCCGTTCGTTATGGATACAACAGCACAGGAAGTATCCATCTTGAAGATTGCTACCTGGGTCAATTTCCAGCTATTCGTACTCAATATCTTGATGGTGCATCCGTTCGACGGAAGTTTGGCTTTGCGTGCTTTGTTAAGAGTGCAGAACCCTCAGTTGTCCGTATTGCGGGTCGAAACCATCGTACTTGTGATTGGTGTCGGAACCGCCATGTTGGTCTTGGCGCTAAGCTGGTTTTACCGTGACGAGTGGTTGGGTAGATTGTTTCCCGGTTGGTTCCTACTTTCGTTCTTAGGCATTACGCTGATCAGTACTGCCCGCTATGGATTTCATCTGCACACGCTCCTCGAGTCAGAAGAATGGGAGGATGAAGAGGATTCGTTTTCCGGCTTTAACTTCTTTGACGACCATGATGTGCAGGACATTGAAACCGATGAAAATCAATCGATTTCTCAATGGCTGCAAGAGAAGCAAGAATCGCGAGAGTCTTTGGAGCAGGCCGTCGAAATCGAAGAAGAACATCGCGCTGATCGCATTCTTGAAAAATGGCATCGACTAGGGAAAGACAGCCTCACCGACGACGAGCGCTCGCTGCTCTACCGTGTCAGTGCTCGCTATCGTCGCAAACGGCGACAAACAAATAGTTGAACTGGCAAGTACACATCGCTTTCAATGGTCTCGTACTAAGCTATTGACGAGCGTCGAGCCAGTGGTCCTGGCAATAAGCGACCTTGAGCTTGATTGTCAACGGTCTCGTTTCGCTGACCACGTTTCCACTGACACTGAAACTTCTGGCTAGCCGCGCGGCCCCGTCGTTAATTCACGGCTCTGATCGACCAAACCATCGCAAATTCTGAATCAGCGGAAGACGCGCGTTGACAACGGCACAATCTAGGTTGCGCTCAATGGTGATGGGCCGTTAACCGCAGGCAGACGCGATACAGCCGGCGACCAAAGCGATAATGATTCTCAAAGTAGTTAGGGACATGGTATTGCACCTCCAACAAAAGTTATGCGGAATGTAAACCACGTATTGCTGCGGGACGTTAGAGAATGGGTCCCGTAGACGAATGCGCTTGATTGGATTGGGGGATCGACGACGAGTTGCGATTTAGTGCTTTGGGTTTCGGCAAATCCGGTTTGAACGAACCGCCAAACAGCAAATCACCTGTCAGGGATACGTTGATGGTCTTTTTCAGTTGCGTTGCTTGGAGTTCGTCCAGTTCATCTTGGCACTTCATCGCACGATCGATGATTTCATCCATCGTTTGCATGATGATCTGATTTTGAATGGCAATCTTGTCGGCTGCCTGGACGACTGGCTTCTGCGGTCTACTTGGTGGTAACGTGCTCATATTTTCCGTGCTCGCAGGAGAGTCATTTTTGACTTTAAAAAATCCTGGGAAACATAGGATAACCAATCAGCTGAGGTGGCCTATTTTGCCGAAAACAAAACTCAAGAACTTCTTGAATATGTGCCGAACCAATGATGGTACTGATTGCTCTAAATGTGCGGGCGGAAAGTACGTTTGTTGTCCTGGTTTCAACCTGTGTAATCGACACAGCTTGCGTAAACCCTCTTGACGACGATGTTCTAATTCGATACATTTTTTCGAAGAAATTCGGTCGTTCCTCGCGGATTCTTGAGTCACGGGAACTGATTCTTCGAAAAAACACCTTGTAAAAGGCGTGGTAGCCAAGTGGCTAAGGCAGTGGATTGCAAATCCACCATCGCGGGTTCGACTCCCGCCCGCGCCTCTTTTTCATTTCTTGGTCAAGTTTCTGACCTGAGACTTCTTTTGGGGACGGCACCGCCCCCGCCGAGTACGCCGCTTGGGGAGAAAATCTATTGAGACAAAAGATAATTGCCGGAAACTGGAAGATGAACCTGAACCGGCAACAGGCCGTTGATTTAGCCTCTCAGGTAGTACATGGCGCTGTGGCGCATGCCGACACGTTCGCACGTCGATCCATTTCCCTAGTTTTGTGCCCGCCAGCCCTATATCTGGAGGCTGTGCTGAACCAGACCAAAGGCAGCGATGTTGCCGTCGGCGCGCAAAATGCCTATTTTCAGCCGGCTGGAGCGTTTACGGGGGAAATCAGCTCCGAGATGATCGCGGATTTGGGCTGCACGTACGTCATCATCGGGCACAGCGAACGCCGCCAAGTGTTCGGAGAATCAGATCAGATGATCAACCAGAAGCTTGCGGCCGTGATTGCAGCCGGTCTCCAACCCATTTTTTGCGTCGGGGAGACGTTGGCTGAACGTGAGGCGGGCGAAACGGCCCAAGTCATCGAGCACCAGTTCCGCGAGGGGACAAAAGCTCTAAATGCGGAAGACTTTTCGAAAATTGTTATCGCGTACGAGCCGGTTTGGGCTATTGGCACTGGCAAGGTAGCGACGCCGAATCAGGCGGAAACAGTGCATTCCGACCTTCGCAAGCTTATTGGAAGTTGCTACAATTCGAGTTTGGAGAATAGTGTGTCCATTCTTTACGGCGGCAGCGTAAACTCGGCGAATGCTGCTGAACTTTTGGCCCAGCCCAACATTGATGGGGCATTGGTTGGCGGAGCATCGCTCAAAGCAGATAGCTTCATGGCGATCGCTGCGTCCGCGTGAAATCGCTATCTCCCCATTTGGTCGTAAAGCCGCTGACGCCTTTCATGGCTACCTGGATTGCTGGGCGAATTGTATCTGATTGAAACAATTGTCGATCAAGCGATTCGACAAACGAAAATAACAAAAATCGGGACCCAATTTTTAAGTGGCTCGACACTGTATTTGAGAACATAACATGCATGCATTCGGTTTTTATCTACTTCAAGTATTGCTATTCTTTAGCTCAGTATTCCTGATTCTGTTGGTCTTGGTCCAGCGTGGTCGTGGGGGAGGATTGGTTGGAGCCCTCGGCGGGGCGGGTGGACAAAGTGCTTTCGGGTCCAAGGCTGGTGATTTGTTTACGCGGGTGACCGTCGTCGTGGCCATCATTTGGATCTTGTTTTCGATGCTGACGATTCAATTCTTCAATCCGCCGCCACGCCCGGTTCGCTCCGATGACGGGTTTACGGCACCAGGGACTGCGGGTGCGTTGGAAGATCAAGATACCGATGGCCTGGACTTTGACGCGAACGAACAAGGGATCGCTCCGGACGAAATCGGTGACGACCAGAAATTGGACACCCCAGTTGAATCACAACCGAACCCGTCGGGTGATGGTGCATTTGACTTCGGAACTGGCGATGCCAATCAGGCTGAACAAGCGGATGACAAAAAAGACGCCGAAGCCAGTGACG
Organism: uncultured Planctomycetaceae bacterium; assembly: GCA_937862885.1. Taxonomy (GTDB): domain Bacteria; phylum Planctomycetota; class Planctomycetia; order Pirellulales; family Pirellulaceae; genus CALMEE01. The sequence continues at coordinate 5,809 of CALMEE010000041.1, read as the reverse complement.
ACTCCGAGCAGGCTGGTGGAGAAGAATCGAACGCAGGCGAGGGTCAGGATGACACCGATGACGAAGGACTCGTGGCCAGCGAACCGATCAACGGGGGAATTTTGGTGTTGGCTTGGGAGTTAAGTGCTTGTTAAATAGCATGACTGGTCACGGTCAGTCGCAAGTTCAATTGGATACCATTTCGATTGATTGCGAAATCAAGGCCGTAAATAATCGGTTTCTAAAATGCAACGTCTACTGGCATGACCAGTTTTCAATCTACGAAACTGCGCTGCAAAATCTAATGCGACAGTACGTGCGTCGTGGGACGGTTACTGTCAACATCCATCTCCAATCGACGTCCTGCTTTGCAAGCTATTCGCTCAATTCCGAACAGCTGAAAAAGTACATGCATGAGTTGAAGGCGATTGAATTGGACTGGGATTGTAGCCTGCAGGCGAACATCAATACATTGCTTACGTTACCGGGCGTCGTCACGGAAACCTCGGAAAAGATGATTGACGTCGAATCGGTTTGGCCATCGGTTGAACAAGCTGTGATTGCGGCCCTTGTCAATTTGAACGCGATGCGCGCTCAAGAGGGTAGTGCAATGGCACGCGACATTCGCAGTCACCTGGAGTCGATCGATGGCTTGATCGAAAAAGTCAATCAGCGGGCTCCGTCAGTCGTGGCGGACTATAGCCAGCGACTTTTGGACAAAATCAATGAGTTACTGCGTCCTTTGTCCACTCAAGTCACGAATGCGGAACTCGTGAAAGAAGTTGGAATATTCGCGGAGCGATCAGATATCTCCGAGGAAATCGTGCGACTAAGGAGCCACCTAGTCCAATTTCGCACAAGTATTGACTCTGGAAAAGCGGACGGCCGCAAACTAGAATTCCTTACGCAAGAGTTGTTGCGTGAAGCGAATACAATCGGCTCAAAAGCGAACGACGCCCAGATTTCCAATTGTGTCGTTGAAATCAAAATGGCGATCGAGCGGATTAGAGAAATGGTTCAGAACATTGAATAGGATCCAACAGGATGGACGCTGGGGTTCCTGGAAAACTAGTGATCATATCTGGACCGTCGGGCGCTGGAAAATCGACCGTACTTAAAGAGTTAATTGAGAAATGTGACTTGCCTTTGCAGATGAGTGTGTCGGCGACCACGCGTCCTCCGCGGCCAAATGAGACCAACGGAATTGACTACCATTTTGTCAGCCAGGAAGACTTCAACGCAAAGGTGAACCAAGGATTGTTCCTTGAGACAGTTGAAGTGTTTAGCCAAGGCCATTGGTACGGAACCTTGCGGCAACCGGTGGTCGAGGCGATGGAAGCCGGCAAGTGGGTGATTTTGGAAATTGATGTGGTTGGCGCATCCAAAATCGTCGATGCGTTTCCGGATGCCATTACGATCTTTTTGCATCCTGGTACTGAAGCAGAATTGGAACGGAGATTACGTGGTCGCAAGACAGAATCTGAAGAAAAGATTCTCCGGCGACTTGAGGTTGCTAGAAAGGAATTGGAGATGGCAACCATTTACAAACATTTGGTCGTTAACGACACCGTGGAAAATGCATTCAACACAATTTGTAATTTGCTAAAAAGCTATCGAGGACATTCATGTACGAAGAACTAAAACAAGAAGAAATAGTCAATTTGGTCGGAGGTCGTTTCAAATTGTCTACGCTAATCCAAAAACGACTGGTACAACTCAATCGCGGAGCCCGGCCACTCGTCAATTGCAGCGAAGATACGGATCGCATGGAAGTTGTGTTGCGTGAAATTCGCGCTGGCAAGATCTACTTGGACACCTCCAATGAAGTTCGCATGATCGAGTTGTCTCCTGATTTCATGGAATCTCCCGATCTAAGCCCGGAAGATATGTAGACGACAAGTCACAAGTGTTGCTTGGATCGACTGAATGAAGATGCAACGGGTGTTGTTAGGGGTCTGTGGTGGAATCGCTGCGTATAAGACGGCGCAGCTAACCAGCCGTCTCGTACAAGCGGGCTATGAAGTGCAGGTCATGCTGAGTGATTCGGCAAGGCAGTTTATCGGAGAAGCGACGTTCGCAGCACTCTCCGGTCGCCGAGTGGTCGTTGATATGTTCGATCCACAATTCCCTTTGGGTCCACATATCGAATTGGCCAGAAGCAATGACATCTTGTGTATCGCACCGGCAACGGCAAATTTCATCGCAAAAGCTGCTTTGGGCTTGGCCGATGACTTATTGAGCACCACTTATTTGTGCTTTAAAGGACCTGTCTTGATCGCGCCGGCCATGAATGTCGAGATGTGGAGCCACCCTGCGGTACAACTCAACGTGCAGAAACTGCGAGAGCATGCCGTTTCGATTGTTGAGCCAGGTGAAGGCTGGTTAAGTTGTCGCGTGATTGGCAAAGGTCGGATGGCGGAAGCGGAAGCGATCTTTGAGGCCATTGCATCGCTTTGAAATTCCAAATGTTTGCATTGACGTGATCATCTGCCGATGGCGAGAATCTTGATAACCTCCGGGCCGACTCGCCAATACATTGACCAAGTCCGCTACATATCGAATGCCTCCAGCGGCCAAATGGGGGCAGCTTTAGCCGATGCCGCGATTAAGTCGGGACACGATGTCGTGATCGTAAGTGGACCGGTTAACATCAATTATCCAGCGCTGGCGGCCGTACATCAGGTAGAATCAACTGAAGAGATGTTGTGCGCATGTTTGGCTTTGTTTTCCGAATGCGACGGCGCAATCGGGGCGGCTGCACCTTGTGACTATCGGCCCGTCATTCGCACGCCAAATAAAATCAAGAAGACCGGCAAGCCATTGACGCTCGAACTGATTGAAACCGACGACGTCATTGCTTCCTTGGGAAAGATTAAGCGAACGAATCAATGGTTAGTTGGCTTCGCGTTGGAATCCGAAGATGCACGCTTCCGAGCTCTGTCGAAGCTGCAGCAGAAATGCTGCGATATCGTCGTCCTGAACGGGCCCGAAGCCATCGATTCGAAAAACAATAGCATCGAGATTTTTGATCCACTCGGAAACATGATTCTCGACTGTCAAGGGACCAAGACCGTCGTAGCTCAAGCAATCATAGAGTTGATCAACCAACGCTTTATCGAAAATGGGCGGAATCAGCCAATCAGCTGACTCCGCATTGCGAGCTTGGGCAAGCACTCCGGGGCACGCTAATCTGCGGCCGACGTTATTTCTTACCAAACAGTTTATCGGTAGCCATTTTCAACACGTCGGAAACGCCGAATTGACCATCGCCATCTTGATCAAGTAATTGGCCGACAAGGCCGCCGCTTTGTTTTTCCGCTGCCTGGCTTTCCCGACCGAGCAAATCTTTGAATTTACCCAAGTCCAAACCATCGGAAGTCTTCTGCTTAGCTAACGCACCCATGATCAGCGGGGCCAACATGGCAATCAACTTGCCTGCTTGGCTCGACGTCAGTCCGGACGCTTTGCCGATGCCCCCGGTGATCTGATCAAGCTTGCCACCGAATAGACTCCCCAGGAGATCACCTCCCATCGATTCCACTTTACTGGCGTTGCCACCGCCAAAAAAGCCTTGAACATCATTCAGGAGATTCTTGTTACTACTCGCATCCAATAGGCTGAACAAGCTGGAACTTCCCTCTTCGGAAGCCCCTTGTTTACTAATGAGCCCGAGGACCGTCGGTAACGCTGTGTCGACAGCGCTTTTCGTGGTTTCGTGACTAGTTCCCAATTGTTGACTGATGGCCGCAATTGTCTCTCCCTGAATTTGAGACTGAACCATTTCTAGAACAGATGCCATTTGCATTCCTCGACTATTGTAGAGTTGGATTGGAGGGGTTTCACCGCAATACCGTCTGGGCCCGATGGAGGGCTGCACGAAGTGCAATGCGATTTCCAAAAGGTCTTGACTGAATTGCTTACACTTCATCGGAACCATTTCACAAATCTGTTTGTGAACGGTATCGGTTACGCTATTTCGAATATACCAGTTCCGAGTCGGAAATCAACGATTAAATGTCGACGCAATGGAGCCTGATCGGAATTCGTTAGGGAATTGAAGATCGTCGGTTTGGTTGAACGATTTCTTTGCTAGAGACATTCGAGAGCAAATTCACCGCGTTTTCGTCAAAAACGCCGAATGCTCTCATGGTCGGGCTCAATCGCCGATCTTGGTGGTGGCAGAATATATTGCGAATCATTCATCTTTCGACCACGATCCAGCAACGGAAAGGACAGGTCAATCGGCGCGCGTCCTTGCGCGCGGATTGATTTCGAGTACGGATTGATCCAACCTCCGGAGAAGATATCCACATTGTGAAGCGGGACGTTGAAGAATCCATGTGACGTGCTCTCGCCAACCGTTGAGTCATCATCCGTCGGCTGGAAGAAACGGTAGACCAAGGGAGGTTGGGACGGCTTGATATCCGTCAACGAAATTGGTTTTACTGGCTGAACTTTGCGAAACGGCATTAGCTTTGAGAAGCTCACATTTTGTGCCGACGCCAACTCCGTCGCGCAGAAGATGGCGACGAGGAGAATGACAAGCGTGCTGAGGATTCTGGCCAATTTCAAAGTCCCAGTCATGTTACAAAAACGTGTATTCCAAAAGCTTGCTGCAAACCAACACTCGAATTTGGATCTTGCTAGCGATTTGACTGCATGCGGAATCTTGGTCCAATGGGATAACACAAGATTAACGATTAACGAAGCGAGCCCAATTGTTGTCGTCGGCTCTATTCCGGAAAATCTTGAAAAAACCGATCCGCTAGCACGCTAACTAGCTATCTTGGATGCCTGTTTAACGATTTGAGTGGCATCCATCAAGAGAATTTATTGCATTCCGCACATGAATTTCGACGAGGAAACCGTTTTTAAAAATCGAAATTCACTTACCTATCTCGTCGGCGATTGTCGCCGTAGAAGGCGCTGATCAATTCCTGCGGCGACGCCCCATAAACGTCGCGAAATGAGGTTTGGAAACTCGCGGTTTTTTTTATGTTATCCAGCAACCTGGAAAACTTGCCCTTCTCTTTCATGAGTGAGGCGACAAATAGATAACTCACGAGCGCAGCTTTGTCTTCCGCCATGCGGTTCATGACAAAATCGTCGGCGTTGCTCATGGAATTAAATGCCGCCAGCCCTTGCTCATCCCAAGTTCTCACCGCTTCGTCTCGGCTGAACATGCGCTTCGCAACATTAAACCCGACGCCATCCGCGAACCACTTTGGCACATCGCTAGCATGGTCTCGAATTGCCAAGGCAGCGACACTTCGCGCGAGTGCCACCCGTGACTGCCGTTCATCGAATCCATCTCGCGGGTTGTGCAAAATAACAATAACAACGTAGGCGCTCAGCGTATTGTGGCCCCAATGCGATGTGAAATGCGTTGGTAGGTCGCGTGATTCAATCATCTTACCGAACTCGCTGTAGTCGTAACGACGTTGAAAAATAAACAGCGTTATCCGGCCTTTCACGAATTCAGATTGATTTTCAAGTCGCAACTCCGTAGCGATCTTGGGAACAAGGCTCTCGGCAAGTTCCGCGTATTGTTGCGAGAGTTTTTCATTACGCTGACTCATTGCAAAAAATGAACTGGTCTCGTGGCGTGTTGGCTCATCGTCATTCAACACGAGTTGCCATTCAGCCAGAGCTCTTGCAGAACGATCTGTAGCCAGTTCTTCATGAGACATACGCTCGGCTCGGGACAAGGCAGCGACTTGTTGCACTGGGATATTTGCCGCGCGACCATCGAATTTGGCTCCTTCGTCGATCCACTTCGTAAATGTGGCGATTTGTTCTTCCGTCAACGCGGGGCGTCCCGCCGGCATAC
>CALMEE010000040.1 GCA_937862885.1 uncultured Planctomycetaceae bacterium | reverse complement strand
AACCCGCGATAGCGGAGAAATCGTGACGTTGGATTAGACACCAGGGCGACTTTCGAACTTCTCGTTAACCAAAGACGTCTGTTCGTTTGGCGGCAGTGATTTTCTAGTAACGTAAGCGTTTTCAATCTTCTAGTGCTTTGTTTCAGCGAAAGTCTTTGGGATAGGCTCTAAGTCACAATCGAAACAAACACGAATATATCTTATTGCTAAACGCGGGTGAGTTGCCGTTTACAGATTGCGCGTATCGAGTCGACGTCGATCAACATGCGCGTTTCAATTCCTTCCGCGAGCAGTGGCCCGCTCATCGTGGCAAAGTGTTCGTGGTCATGTGTGTTGAGGATGGCCGTAACGGCGTAACCCCGGCGGCGCAATTGGCCGAGAGCGACGCCGAATTCCAAATTGACACTGCCAAGAATCACGATAACCGCAGCATCGCGTGGCAATCGACTCATTGATTCGATTAACAATTGTGGCAATCGCATGCCATCGGTCAATTCAAGCCGAGCCAGAGCGTGGCGAATCTGTTCAAGTTGAGCGGGATGTTTTCGAGTTGGAACAATGGTCGGACGCAAGCGGTCGCTGACGCTGAGCATGACCGCCGTCTTTTTCGCTTCGTTGCGGGTGCGGTGGTCACCGCGCCAGCCTTCGGTCTTGATACGGTCCACGGCGTCGCGACCGTTGGAAATCAAACCAACTTGTTCATGCATCTCGTGGACCACGTTGGCGATGCTGGCCGCTGCAGTAATCGCCAACTCGCTCCGATAGGGCTCGTGCTGCGGAGGAAACGAGGCAAGGTGGAAATCCAATACGATGGTTGCACCAGCCATCGACGAGGGCTCGTAAATCTTGCTTTGCAACGCATTGGTTCTAGCGGTTGCCCGCCAGTTGATTCGGGAAAGTGGATCACCTGGTTGGTATTGTCGGATCCCGGCAATCCGCGTCGGGTCCTCGAAGAGCCGATGCGTCATCACAATTTCACCAACTGGTTTGCGGGAGGCAATGTCATAACCTTCGATAAAGTGCGTCTTGGGCAGCACTGTCAAATAGTGTGGCTCGGCCAAGACGCGAAACTTTCGGAACAGCCCAAAAACATCCCCCGATTCGAAAACAAGTGGACCAATCTGAAAATATCCCCTTTGGATGCACGTCAACTCGTACTTGAAATCGATTTCTTGGCCGGCGGAAATTCGCGCAACGGTGGCCGACGCGCCTTTCAGTTTCAGCTTCGATCTCGTCGGCAAATTAATTTCGGGAGGCAGCACGTCATCAATCAACGCCCATGTAATTGGAAAACGGCCATTGTTGCGAACTCGAATTTGTACCGTCACGACTGAACCAATTTCTGCCTCTAACAAACTACAAACTCGCTTGCCAGATGGTTGTTCAGTCCATCGTGCCGTCAACCAGCGGGAGATTAAGAGCAAGGCGAACACAGCGTACATCGCATAAACGAGTACACCTAGGTTAAAGATAAAACCGATCAGCCAGATCAATACGCCGATAGCCACCCACTTCATTAACGCGGCTCGCTTTCCAATACCGGTACAGCGATTTCGTTCAGTAGTTCCGAGACAACCATTTCGCTGGTGATCCTGCGCAGTCTGCTTTCGGGCTTCAAGATCATACGGTGCGCTAACACTGGATGAGCAATCAGTTTAATATCATCGGGAAGAACATATTTTCGTCCACGAATCGCGGCTAAGGCCTGCCCTGAACGAAACAACGCCATGGATGCGCGGGGACTAGCTCCCAAGGCCAAATGGTCGCTTTCGCGTGACAGATGCACCAGTTGCAAGATGTATTGCCGAATTTTTTCATCGACATGTACTTCTTGAACCACCTTCTGGCATTCCAAGATACTTTTCGCATCCACAACCGGACCTAACGTGTCGATCGGATGCCGCTTGCTGAGCAATTCAAGCATTTGAAGCTCTTCTTTCATACTGGGATAGCCCAGGCTAAACTTCATCATGAAGCGGTCGAGCTGTGCTTCCGGAAGTGGGAATGTCCCTTCATGGTCGATGGGATTCTGGGTCGCAATCACCAGGAAAGGTTTTTCCAAGAGGCGAGTTACGCCATCGACCGACACGCGCCCCTCGGCCATCGCTTCCAACATCGAGGCTTGTGTGCGTGGCGTTGTGCGGTTGATTTCGTCGGCCAACAAGATATTCGTAAACACAGGACCCGCTCGGAACTCAAATTCAGCAGTCTTTTGATTGAAAATGGAAGCCCCGGTAATGTCCGAAGGGAGTAAATCAGGCGTGCATTGGATACGCTTGAAACTGCACCCCACGCTCATTGCCAACGCTCTTGCAAGCATCGTTTTGGCCACGCCCGGCACGTCCTCCAACAGAATATGGCCATTGGTGAACCATGAAACCAGCGAAAAAACTATTTGTTGGCGTTTGCCCACGATTGCCTTTTCCACGTTCTCGATAATGGCCTTTGCCGTCTGCTGTACTTGCTTCATGAGGTCAGCCTGTTCGCCTGTTTGTCGTATTTCGCCTGAGTTTTCCATTATATCTGAATTGCACGTTTGACATTCCGATTCATGCTATCAGCGTTGGAAAGATTTTGACATTTCAATTATATTTTTCAAGTTTTTCCTAAATTCGTCTTGCGAGAAGCAGCCACTTCGCTAGTGTCTCTTGCCAAACTTTTTGCGCAGCTACGCAATCTGTGCAAGGGGTCGGCAAAAGTTTGCTGACTTTCGCGAAGAAGACTCTTTGGGAGAATCGACCTAACGTTGCGGTTTGAAATTGCTACGCGGCAGGTGTTTAGGATTTGTCCCAAAACACAACGTCCCGTTTTGGGTTGGAAAGATGTCGTTTAACCATCAGCAGTAGGCGTAGGATTCAGCAAGTTTTCTGCAAAACGCGGTACGCCTTCAGCTGACGGTTAAACAAGGATAACCAAGTTATTTCAGGACATTTCCTTATCACATTGGTTTATTGAGGATATTATCGCGGCCAGATCGATTTTGCTGTAACAGATTTCAGTAAAATCGTAGAAGTCAACCGCAGAATTGGGAAGCCGAGACATGCATCTATATCAATCCTGTACCATTATGGTGATCGTGCTTGTGGCTGTGGGTGGTTGCCGCAATTGTAATCAGTGCTGGCGACCAAATCCGATGGCTGGGTTAGGTTCTCCCGTCATCTCGCCGCCGGGATTTGCACAGCAGACTCCAGCTCCAGCGAATCCGTATTACGGCACGACGTTACCAGCCTTGCCCGCGGGGAACTCGACATCGACGGTTCCAGCTCTGCCAGCCAGCAACATGTCGCCGGGTTGGCGCCCGGCTGGACAACAGGTCCCTTCGCAACCGGCAAGTTTTAACCAGACGAATTATCAACCATCGACGGGGTACTTGCAGATCCCCATGAACAATGTCGTCAGTTCAACTCAGACATCGACGTTGCGACCGCACAGCCAATTGGCGGACTCGCAACCGGCATCCTCGAATGTCATCGTGGCGAGTACGGTCCCGCAAATCACGGGGCAAACTGTGTCGTTGGGGATGCCCGTCAACGATGCCACGCAGTCTGGCAGTTCACCCGCTAACCCGCAGCGGCGCGAAATCGCTGGTTCCTATCAGTTCAATACAGGGGTGACTCGACCTGCTCAGGTTCTTCCACCGAACAATCAAGGAATCTCGACCGCGAATCAATTTTACCAACAAAATCAACCAACGCTGCCAGGCAATAGCTCCACCAACTTTAATCGCTAGTTCCCGGCATCGATTAAGTTTCGGGTTGCGTGACGGCGACGCTCAAAATCGATCTCGCCTTCAAACAAAAGTAGGTAGCAAATCGGATGTTTGCCTCTGTCCTTAGCATGGATCGAGGGTCGGGCCCCAATTGAAGTGGGAAGCATTTGTTTTTAATTCTCGGATCACAGTTCCGTTATTCGTCCAAAGCGCAGCGCTGGAGCGGCGTCTGCAGTCGTATTCTTGACCTTGAACGCGAGCTAGAAACTCTTTCGGATTCCGAGTTACGCAAGGCAAGTCTCGCGTTGCGCCATCGAGCTCAATCTGGTGAGCTTTTGTCCAGGTTGTTGCCGGAAGGATTTGCGTTAGTACGGCAGGCTGCTTCGCGAACACTGGGGATGCGGCATTATGAAGTTCAACTGATCGGTGGCCAAGCGCTGTTTGAGCAGATGATCGCCGTGATGCAAACGGGCGAAGGCAAGACGTTAACAGCCACGCTTCCTTTGTACTTAGAAGCCCTGGCGGGAAAAGGTGCACATCTCGCAACGGCTAACGACTATCTTGCCGAGCGTGATGGTAAAGAGATGCGTCCCCTATTCGAAGCTCTGGGGTTGACGGTTGGGATCGTGACGGCGGCCTCGACGCAGCCCGATCGAATTGCAGCTTATGCGGCTGATATCACGTACTCGACCGCCAAAGAAATCGGTTTTGACTTCTTGCGAGACCGTTTGCACAAACGCAGCGAAGAAGAAGGAGGAGGCGACCTGCTTGAGGCGATGATGAGGGCGAAGCGTACTACGAAAGATTCCACCGTACAACGCGATCTGAATTTTGTGATCGTCGATGAAGCCGACAGCATTCTAATCGACGAAGCGAAAACGCCACTCATCATTAGTTCGATTCCTGATGACAGCGAGGGAGTTCGTGCGGCCCTTTACCGATGGGCTGCGGAGCATGCCAAGGAGTTCCAGCAAGAACTGGATTACAAATATGATACGCAAAAACGAAATGTAAAATTGAGCGATCAAGGCAGGTTAAAAGTTCGCAGATTGAAGAAACCGGCGACTCTTGAACGCGTAAACATGCTTGACCTGTATTCTCAGACGGAATTAGCTTTGTTTGTCGAACATGAATTTGTACGCGATCGGCACTACATCATCCACAAGGGAGAAATTGTCATCGTCGACGAATTCACCGGTCGCTTGGCGGAAGGACGAAAATGGCGGTCTGGTTTACATCAGGCTGTCGAAGCGCGCGAAGGGGTTGAAGTTACATTCGAAACCAAAGAAGCGGCACGCATCACGATCCAGGATCTTTTCACATTGTACGGAAAACTTGGTGGGATGACCGGAACGATGGCCAATTCGGCAGCTGAAATCAGGAAAATATACAAGGTAGGGACAACACATATTCAAACGAATAAACCCCCACAACGAACCAAACTCCCTGATCGAGTTTTCGGCAGTGAAGCGGCAAAATGGCAAGCGATCGTTGCTGATATCTGCGAGAGAAATAAGACCGGACGACCTGTGTTAGTTGGCACTAGGTCGATTGACAAGTCGGAACTGCTCTCTAAGCTCTTGCATGAGCGAGGCGTTCAGCACGAAGTGCTGAACGCATGCCTATTACCACGCGAGGCACAGATCATCGCACAAGCGGGTCAATCGCACCGCGTGACTGTAGCAACAAACATGGCAGGTCGCGGCACCGACATCAAACTCAGTGAGCATGCCAGATCGCTTGGCGGTCTGCATGTTATTTGCACAGAAGTCCATGAATCAGCCCGCATTGACCGACAACTCGTGGGAAGATGCGGACGGCAGGGAGATCCCGGTTCGTTTCAATTTTATATGAGCCTGGAAGACGAAATTCTTGTGCAGGCATTCGGTCCAAAACGAGCAAGTCGTTTGCGGAGGACTAATCCTAACGACGAAATCGACGGAATGGCCGCGCTCTTCTTTCGAGCTCAACGGAAAATCGAGCGGCGTCATTTCCAAAGCCGCAAGGCTCTTCTTTTCCAAGAACGACGTCGACACTTGGCACAACGAGAAATGGGGCAAGACCCCTACGTCGATACGATTGGATAATCGCTCAGCCTCGATGTAGGGTCGGTAAAGAGCGCATACGCCAACGTCGTTTCCAGGGTTCAGCATGAAAGTTGCCAAAGTCGCGTCACACGTCATTTTTCATAGGCGACTTCCCTGATTTCAAGTGGCCAAAACTAGGCGCTAATCGATTCGTTTCCCTTGGGCCGGGGTTTATGTTTGCCGTTTCTGGATTTATAATCTGGCCAACGTTTTACCCGGCCGCATTGCAAAGAGGTATGCGCTTTGCCAAAGAATCTGGCGATACAGGGCTTCGCGCGAAAATCATTCCCGTCAACGTTGGAAGAATCGTTTCGAGGAATGCGACTTTTTCTTGGCAATAAAAGCGATTGGCGCAAGTGGTTCTCGACGATGGGTTGGCTGGTGGATCCATTGACGTGAAAAATGTTCAATGGGTTACCGGTCTATGTAGTGGTCAAAACTTGAAATTCTTTTGGCTGCAGCCCACATTGACACAGGACAATGGGTGAGCCGTCGGTGACATTGATTGTGAATGATCCCCTCATTTAGGAGTAATTTCATTGAGTTCGACAAATTCAGTTAACGAGCCACCGAATCGAACAGAGTTTCCCATCTATTCGGCAACCAAAGAGCCGTTTGATTGGCACAATGCCATGCCCTGGCTAATAATCTTTCGCGCATTATCGGCGGCAAGTCGTCCTACAGTTGTCATCTTGGCTTTATTGGGATGTCTGTTCAGTCCTCTGGGTTACTGGATCGGTGAATACCTATTTATCGGCGAGTCGGTACGTGAAGCAGCGGATTACAATCCAGTCGAATTTCAACTTTACCGCAGCCCTTATCGCAAAGTCTTTCCAGAAACTCCTGGTTCGTCAGCCGGAATCGTGTTCCTCGGTTACCGCTTGCTCGGCCTCGATCTAATCTATCAACAGCATATCGATGGGCCAATTCGTTTGATGGGACGAGACATCGGAATTCGTAGATTTACCTACCATTTATTCGGTTGGATATGGTCCATAACCGTATGGGTCTTTGTTGCAACCTGTATTAGTCGCATTGCCGCCATGAAGTTAGCCAAGAACGAAATGATCTCCATGGATGAAGCCGTGACCTATGGGAGACGTAAATTTGTTGCAGCGTACACGGGTATCCTGATACCTATTTTCGGCGTCTGCGTCTTGGCGATCCCTTTGGCATTGACTGGTTTGATAATGAAGCTCGATGTGGGCTTGTTTATCGCGAGTTTCTTTTGGATCTTCGCGTTGCTGTTGGGGCTGTTGATGATGGTGCTGTTGTTCGGACTTTTGCTTGCCTGGCCGCTGATTATTGCATCTGTGGCCACAGAAAATCAAGATTCCTTCGATGCCATGAGCCGTTCGTTTGCTTATGCGTATCGTCGGCTTCCCCACTATCTATGGTATGCAATCGTTGCATTGGTGTTTGGTGGTGTGGTTTGGGCAATTACTCACAAGTTTACCGAGGGGGTAATTCATCTGGCGTATTGGTCGAGTTCTTTCGGAATTGAGTTTGCCGGCGGTGATCCGAAACGTCAGTTGGCAGACGTCGATTCTTTCTTCCTGGCGAGTCAGGCAGATGCGAATGACGGTGATCTTTCTTGGTTTTTCGTGGCTGGGAAACAGATCATAGGCTACTGGGATGCCTTCGCGCGCACCATCGGGGCTGCATTTTTTCACGGGTTCTTTTGGTGCGTGGCCTCGGCGATTTATTTGTTGTTGCGACGAGACCTAGACGAAATTGACCTATGCGAAGTCTCTTTGTTTCCTAAAGGCGATATTGACGACTTGCCTGAGTTGGAAATTGATGAAGATGGAATTCCGCAGATTCGCGATAATCTTCCAGGCTCACAATCGGAAGCCGAGCCAAACGACGATGCGACAGCGAACCGGCAGGATACCGAAGGTGATAACAATCGTGATCTTCGCTGACGAAGCGTAGGACTCCATTGGCTCCCGAACATGGGCTTCTTGTGTGCGCTGGTGAGACGAGCGATTCGTGTGGCTGGGATTTCGTTCGAGGTTGTGTTGAACTGAATCGGTCTACTGCAATGCTTCAGTGAATCCGCCTGCAACGCGTATTTGTTTTCCTATTTGTTCAGACAAGTCTGTGCCTAATAAAAGACAATTGAACTAGAGTTGGGCCTACACGGAGAAAGATATGATGTTAAACGTGATCAGTATTGTCGGACTATTCACGATGTTGGCCCTGGCTTGGTCGATGAGTTCTCATCGACGTAAGGTCAATTGGTCACTCGTGTTTAAAGGCATCGCACTGCAGATCATCTTAGCGTTAATCTTTTTTAATTCACAGAGCTGGACCTTTGATCGGTCGTTTTCGTCATTTAAGGAATTTCGGGAAGCAGTTGCTGAGAATCCAGAATTGCTGTTGTCGGCAGAACGATTCTTTGCAAACAAGATCGGCGAACGAATTCGCATTGACGAGAATAGTTTTTCAAGTTTCGCCGAAATTGTTGCCGCAAATCAATTGTCAAGAGTGACCGATGGCCAAATCGACGCCGCTTTTCGGACTGATGGAGTGCAGTTGACACTTCCCCGATATCCCAACGGCATCGTGTTTTACGGTGTGGAACAGTTTTTTGATGTGATTAAACGGAGCGTTGACGCTGGCTCGAGTTTTGTCTTTCAAGTACACGCGGATCCGCTAGATGATCCTCCCACCCACCCGCGAGCCATTCTATCGACATTTGCCTTTGGGGTGCTGCCGACCGTCGTGTTTTTTGCGGCGTTAATGTCGGTTCTTTATTATGTGGGGTTGATGCAGTTTCTGATCCGCGGGATGGCGTGGTTGATGCAGCGAACTTTGGGGACGACTGGTGCCGAAAGTATGGCGGCCGCGGCCAACGTATTTGTGGGCCATACTGAGGCACCCCTGGTAGTGAAGCCTTATGTAAAGAACATGACGCGCAGTGAATTAAACGCTTTGATGGTAGGCGGTTTTTCAACGATTTCTGGGAGCCTAATGGCGATTTTTGCCAATATCGGAATCAGCGCCGGACACTTGTTAACGGCATCGATCATTTCGGCGCCGGCAGCGTTGGTGATCGCAAAGATTTTGCAGCCCGAAACAGAAGAGCCGCTCTCCATTGATAAGTTAGAACATCAAATCGAACGGAACGCTTCGAACATCATTGAAGCTGCCGCGAACGGAGCGGCCGATGGCCTCAAGTTGGCTTTAAATATTGCCGCGATGTTGATCGCTTTCTTGGCACTCATCGCATTGATTGATTTGTGTCTGGCGGGCGTCGGTGGCATTTTTGGTTGGGATTGGTCATTGAGTAATTTGTTTGCAGTCTTGTTCTGGCCTTTGGCGTGGCTGATGGGCATTGAGGTTCGAGATTGTGTCTTGGCAGGGGATCTGTTGGGGAAGAAAATGGTCATCAATGAATTTGTGGCGTACCTTGGCTTGCAAGAGGCAATGCAATCCACCGCAGTTGATCAACGACTTTCCGAAAGGAGCCAGATCATCTTGACGTATGCGTTGTGCGGCTTTTCTAATTTCGGAGCGATTGGAATTCAATTGGGAGGGATTGGCCCATTAGCGCCAGATCGGCGCGGTGATTTAGCCAGCCTGGGATTGCGTGCCATGTTTGGAGGAATGTTGGCCTGTAGTATGACTGCCTGTATTGCTGGAGCATTTTTGGGCGTAATTTGATTTGTAGCGCGAAAAGAATTTGAGGCTTGATTCCAGCTATGGTTCGAGGTAGCTGGGATCGTCGATTTGTTCGAAATGTGGACACGTCAGTGAAGCGATTTTTCAAAGTAACCGGCAAGAAACGCGGCACGCGATTAACGGGTTCGCCGCGTCTGCGTGGGCTAGGTGAAGTTATCGCTTCTTCGGTGCTCGCTTTATTCGGGTTGGTCAGCCTGCTGGTCGTGTTGGCTTTCCAGTTCAACGCTCTGAGGTTGGGTGAACCCGTCAACTGGACTGTGTTTGCCCTGCAGAGTTCGTTGGCAGCCGCATTGTTCGTGCTCGGGTTGTGGGGAATGCTGCGCGTAATTTGGAGCGCGAGCACTTCATTAGAACGTCGCGAAGCAATCGCGACCCGTGCGCGAGAGATCAATCCTCTGCATGAAGTGAATCCCTTAGATGAGCACTGGCCCACCGTACCCGTACGCTTGTTTTGGCGATTGCGACCAGGGGAAATTTTGCGTTTTCAACTTTGGCCCAAGCAGCAACCTCGTTGGAATTTGATTGTATCCGGGTCGTTGGCGTTGGTTTTTCTAATCGTAACCACGATCTTGAGCGCGATGAATTTTGATTCGATTCGATTGGGCACAATTGATGTCCTAGGTGTCGCATTAAATTTGGCTTTGCTCGTGGCATGTGTTTGGACGATCCAGCTGTTCTTTCGACAACTGCTAACGATTTCGGGCTTTGGGCCGACTCGTTTAGAGTTGAATGGCTTTCCGCTGCAATCTGGGGAAACCTATGAATTTGTGTTGGTACAGACTGGCCGTATCCGAGTTAAAGTGATTGAAATATTGCTGATCTGCGTCGAGGAAGCGACGTTTCGAGATGGCACGGACTTGAGGACGGAACGGCGCGAGGTTGCCCGGACAAGGGTGTTTCGCCGCCGCGGAATTGAGCTTAAACCCAAAGAGCCGCTATGCGAGCGCGGTGAAATTCAGATTCCGCAGGGGGCCATGCACTCGTTCGAGTCGCAAAATAATTTGATACGCTGGCATCTGAAGGTCGTATGTCAGGCCCGGGGGTGGCCTGATCATTGCCGCGTATTTCCCGTTCTAGTTGCGCCCACAAGGCATGAACCCCATGGCGTGAATCGTGAGGGATGAAATGGACAACTTCAAAGTTGCAGTACAATTTCCTAAACGGCCAGCGGTTTTCGATCCAAGTTCAGAAATGAATTTTGAGTTCGCGATACTAGGCTCCGAGTTGCAACTGATTCATGCGATCGAAGTGAGTGTCTTGTGGCATACCGAGGGAAAGGGCAATGAGGACGTCGGAATCCACTACTTCAACCGTTTGGGGAAACGGGATTTGGTTCACCGAAACCTGCAAGAAAAATTCCGGTATGCGACTTTTCTGCCACCAAGCCCACTTACCTACAATGGTTTGATTCTAAGTATCGAATGGCTCGTGCGGGTCAAGTTGTTTTTGGACCGTGGTCGAGCATTGCAATTCGATGAGCCGTTTACGTTAGGGAGCCAGCTGTCCGCTGTTGAGTTGTCCGAAATGAGCAACGCCGGTGCGGTTGTTGAAGGGGACGAAGAATGAAAAATCCGTTTGCCACGTCGTTTACCAAACCGGGCGCGATCCCATATCGTGAGACCTCCATTAGCATTTCGCAAGTTTTGGAGACATGGCAACAACAAAGTTGTCGTGGTGCCATTGTCGGTCCGCATGGATCTGGCAAGTCGTCAATGTTGATCGAAGTTGCGAAGCAGTTGCTGCAAAGCCGGAAAATGGTATGCTTCATTCAAATTCGAAAAATTGGAAACGGGTTGTTGTCTCGTTGGGAGATCACGCCGCGAGACTTGTCATTTTGTGAGACCACAAATTGGTTTGACGAGGAGGATCTTCATGACCAAGCCGCCAAGCGAAGCAATGGATCTGGCCAAATCATGGGCCAACACGCCAAGCGTGATCCATTATTTCGAGAAGGCGTCCCGCAAAGGATACTGCTTGTTGACGGATTCGAACAACTGACCTGGTTCGCGAGATTTGCCCTGACAAGACATTGTCAATCCGCGCATCTTGGACTGTTGGTGACCTCTCACCGCGCGAACAAACTACTACCGACGCTGGCGCGAACTTCATCCGACATTCAACTTTACATGTCCCTCTGCCATGATCTAATCAGCAGGTTTATTGAGCTACGTGCGGACTTATCCGACCAATGGTCTATCGTTGATGATGGTCTACAACGAGCCTTTCACCAAGCGAGCGGAAATTATCGCGAGGCGTTCTTTCTGTTGTACGACCAAGTCGGTTCAATCTATGCAACTTTGACGAAAAACGAAGACAAAGTCGAGAAGGTAGCAGCCGAGATCTGGCCTTAGGGTTCGCGAATCGCGCTATCCAACGAACGGAAAAGCGGATAGAGGAAGTAGTCGATGACGCGCCGCGTGCCGACCTTGATTTCCGCAGAACAAGCCATGCCGGGCAAAAGGCGAAAGTCCGCATGCACTTCCTTAGGCTCGACAGTGACCAATCGAACGCGACCACGGTAAAAGACCTGTTGCGTAGGGCCCTGGCCTTCGGAAAATGTGCCTTCGCTGATCGCCTTTAAGCGGCCTTCGAGGGTTCCATGTTTTTGGAATGGTAAAGCCGCCAACTTGATACGCACCAAATCTCCCATCGCTTCCTCAGTCAATGGGTTGGGGGATTGGTCTGCCTTCAGTCGAGCGATATCCTTTCCGTCAATTTTTACCTCGAGTTCTAACCGTGCAGAGGCCGGCATCAAGCGGTAAATGGGTTGATTCGGTGACGCAGTTGAACCGACCGTCAGATCGGTTCGCTCCAAGACGATAAACTCGGCCTTGTCGCCAAATTCCGTATTTGTGGGGACGCGAATTTCGGCCAGGGATCGCGCATGGGTGGCTTTGATCGATTCGTTGCGGGCCTCTTCTAATTGTTGTAAAGATTCCGATAGCAGTTGGCTCAATTCTGAACGCCACTTTGCTTTGTAAGCTGCAAGTTCCGCATCGATCACATCGAGTTGAGCGTCAAGTTCCTTCGTTCGATTCATCTCAACATCCAACTCGTATTGGCTCGACAGATACCTTGCCATTAGATCTTGGAGGTTCCGCGGTGACGACGCTCCCTTCTCTACGAGGTCCTTTTCCGTATCGGCACTCTTTTTTTGCATTTCAGTAATCTTTTTTCGCGCTTCGATGGCTTTGGCATTGGATTTCAGTTGTGTTTCAATCCCGCCACGCTCGGCCAGCCGCCGATTACACTCCGAGCGATATTCGGCGTTGCGCGAGCTATACGTCAATTGCTCCTCGAATAGCGCCTTTTGCGCAAATTCAATGTCTTGTCCGAATTGGGATAGATCGAAATCGAATTCGGTGACTTCAGTAGATTCAAGATTGTCCAGTTCTGCGCGTAGCCGTCCAATCCTTATCTGCAAACCTAATAATCGTGTACGAATCCGATCCGCATCCGCTTGCGAAAAAGTCGGGTCGAGAGTGACCAACACGTCGCCGGCTTTGACACGGTCGTTAAACCGTGCATGCAATTGGACAATCTTGAGTTGATCACTGGCAAAGATCATGATCGGTTCTTCGCTGGGAATCAGCTCGCCTTGACACTCGACAATGCGGTCCACTTTGGCCATCCAAGCCCACGTAACTGCCGCGATAATCAGGAGAATTACAGTGTATAGAGTCCATCGCGCGCCGCCGGGTACTTTGCGCAGTTCCAACTCAACCACGTCCGGTTGAAACTCCATTACGGTTCGCTCTATCCCAGCCAATCGTTTCGTACGCGGCACTTTCCGCGTCGGTCGGACGACGGCAACGGCCGTCGACGGACTCGTCTGTTGTTCGGCGTCCGTTTCGATTGGCTCAGTATCTCCGACCTGATCGCCAGGAGACTGAGATGCGCCTGCGGAAACCGAAGGAGCTTCCACGTCGACTCGATTCCCGTTGGATTTCAAATTGTCTTGCTCGCCTACTCGCGACCCATTTGTTGATACCATAGGTCTCTATATACCTTTGAATGTTCAAGTAAATCCCTGTGGGAGCCAAAGCGATCGATTTTTCCACGCTCCAGTACGACAATTCCATCGCACGTCGTCAATGTTGAAAGGCGATGGGAAACAATAATCACCGTTCTTCCCTGCGCAATTCTGCGTAAGTTTGTTTGAATGATGGCTTCACTCTCCGGATCGAGGGCGCTCGTGGCTTCGTCGAACACCAAGATCCGCGGGTCGGTCAATAGGGCACGAGCGATTGCCAAGCGTTGTTTCTGGCCGCCGGAAAGGTTGGCGCCGTTTTCTTCCAGCATCGTATCGTACGATTTTGGCATTCGTTCAATAAACTCATCCGCACCCGCCAACTTGGCGACGTACACGATCTCTTGAAAGCGGACATTGGGTTTTGCCATCGCAATATTTTCTCGAATTGTACCGCGGAACAAAAAGTTCTCTTGCAACACGATACCAATATTCTGCCGCAAATGAGCAATATCCAGCTCACGCATATCAAGCCCGTCGATACGAATCAGCCCGGCTTGCACTTGATACATGCCTTGAATTAGACGGGTAAACGTAGTTTTTCCGGAACCACTTCGCCCCACCAATCCAATCACCTTCCCACCGGGAATCTTCAATGAGAAGTTATCCAATGCCGGTGGTAGAGTCGGGTGATAGTGAAACGTTACCCCTTCAAACTCGACACTTCCGCGAATTTCTGGACGCAGTCCTTGACCAATGCCGGCTTCGGTCGGACTATTCATGACCGAGCCAAGCATGCGCACTGACAACGCAGCCTCTTGATAGGAGTGAATTAGCGACACCAATTGCACCAGCGGGCCGGAGACTCGCCCCGAAATCATTTGAAATGCGACCAACGAACCTACGGTGATTTGGTCACCGAAGACCAATCTCGCTCCCAGCCAAATCACAACGACAATCATCGTCTTCTCTAAGAACTTGGAAATCGTTGTCGCGTAGATCGAGATTTTGCCCACGCGATAGTGCATCGCAACTGCTTGGGCAGACTTTTGGTCCCATTTTTTTCGCTGTACCGGTTCCATGCTCAGAGCCTTCACGGTTTGAGCACCATGAATTGTCTCAACCAGCATGGCTTGGCGTTCGCCTTCAGCCACATAAAGTGCTTCGAGTCGACGTCGATAGGGTCCCAGCAAGGCACCGATCGTCAGCGCCATCAGCCCGGCAAATAGGAGCACGACTAACCCCAATTGCCAGCTGTAGAAAAATAGAATCGGCAAGAATACGAAAAGCGCGCCGGCATCCAAAAGGGTAAGAAATAATTGACCTGTAAGAAATTCTCGAATTTTTGACGTTTGCTGCATGTGCTTCGTCAACACCCCTGCCGTCATCTTTTCGAAATAGGTCATCGGCAGTTGCAACATGTGCTGGAACGTTCGCGTCGCCACGCGTACGTCGATCTTGGCCGTCGCGTGCAATAACAGGTAACTTCGAAAGAAGTTGAGTACCGCATCAAACAGCAACGCGATGCCAATCCCGATTGTGATGACTTCTAATGTGTTCATCGCAGCATTGACAAGCACCTTGTCAATCACGATCTGAAAGAACAATGGGATCACGAGAGCCAGCAAATAGATGAAAATTGCTGCGATCGCCACATCGACAAAGGCAACCCGTTGTCGCCATATTTCTGGAATGAACCAGCGCAGGCTGAAGGGCTGTTGCGAATCGAGTATCGAGTAAGTTCGCTTGAGCAGAATCGCATCGCCATTCCAGGCCGCCTCAAATTCCGCTTTTCGTAAGAATAAGAAGTCATGTCGATCCGCCAATGGATCAAAAAGGGCGATTTGCTCTTCTACCTCACCGCCTTCGTCTTCAACTTGTCGTAGACCGACCATGATGACGTAATTTCCATTGGCCAGCCGTGCGATCGCTGGGTACGCTTCGCCCATTCGTCGCAATTTGCTCCAATCCAGTTTGAGTTCTCGCGCTTTGAAGCCTGCATCTTTACAAATTCTCAACAGCCGCCGGGTACTTGGCTCCTCGAGTTCCAAGGAATAATCGTGAATCATGCGATCGACACTCAGGTCAACGCCATGGTGCCGCGCCACCAACGAAATGCACTTCAACGAAGTATGCTCGGGACGGTTGGAGGGGAGGTCGGATGTGGAGTCCGATGCCTCCGCGGAGTCTGCAGTTGTTCTAACCATCAGTCCATTGCCAAGAGTAAAATCAAAATTAAACGAAAAAACCCTCTCGGTAAGGAACCGAGAGGGTTTTGCATTTGTCGAAAGTTCAAATCGGTTCCAGGAATTTTACACCGGAAGAGCGATATTGCCAAACGCTCCGACCGTGGATGTCACCATAAAACGCCGATTCACAGACGTTGCATTCAACCAAACCGATGTAAGGTCTACAGACGGACCCATCTGCTCGCCCGCTAAATCAACCATCCTAAATGTCTCGATTCGCGAACCCGCAGTTCCTTGGTCCTTAATTCGGAATCCACCTTGTGAAGGCCCGTAATTGAGCGAGAAGTTGATGATCAAGTCATTCCCGTCGCGACGGAAGACGATATCTTCGGTAAAGTGGTTCAGACCGGCATAACTAATCGCTTCGATTACATCGATACCGCCAGAATTCTGTTCATTAATGATGTTGAAATCGTCGCCGACTCCCCATTGGTAGACGTCATTGCCGGCTCCGCCAAACAAGGCATCTAAACCGCCATGACCGCGTAAGGTGTCATTGCCACCATTACCAAATAAGCGGTTATCCAATTCGTTGCCGATCAAGATGTCACTTCCGCTTCCTCCGCGGGCGGCTTCGATCTCGACGCCATAGTTGATGACCATATTGAGTGGTTCGCCACCAACTGATGAATAACGCCCTTGTCGCAAATCGATCACAGCACCAATCGTGTCCTGAGTGCGGTTAATCGTGTCATAGCCACCGGAATCCCAAATACTCATGAAGCGGCTATCGTTAACAAAATCGCCACGAATTTGTGTGTCGCCTGGGTTGTAGTTCGTGTTCGCGCCATACATCGCCTGCAGACCCATAACGTCAAACAGTTGGTACGTGCGGTTATAAACATTGCCGCTGCTTCCCGAAGGTTGGTTCGCGACGGAAGTCATCACGGTATATCGCGAGTCGACAAGCGTTGGTGGCAGGAACGGAGCCGGTCCGACGCCGTCTGGATGCTTCAATCCCAATGTGTGACCAATTTCGTGGATGATAACTTCGTAGAACAAATTGCCAGCCAGAGGCGAGTCCGCACCTGGGAACGTGTTTGTGATAATGAAGTCCCCTGCGACGGCATTTGGCAGATTACTTGGTGGATAACCAACGCCTAAAACTCCATCTGGCAAGGCTGCTGTAAACACATTCATATCCGCCGTAGCCGAGCCGGAAACTTCCGTAAACCGCAGCGGTGTGATCGACTCAACATGTCGATAAATCTCGCGTACGGCATTTCTCTGAGCTGCATTCATTGGCTGGAAGTTGGCATCGCCTAACCCGCCGACATGATGGGCTGGAAGTTGATTGGGGAAGTTGAATGTGAAGTTGGTTTTCAGCCACTTACCTAAATTTTGAACTGATCCGCCAGCCAACTCAGTGGTGTCGACATCTAGTCGCTTCCAATCGCTCCAAACTCCGTTAAATGATCGGAATAAGAACTGATCAAAAAGCCGTCCGCCATCAGACGAGCTACCACCGCGCACATAAAGGTTTTCAATGTTGTTTCCTTGGATGGTATGCACGACTCCCGATTGCATTTGGTTTCCGTTGAGTACCAAGCTCGCGCTGATTGGGTCATCGTTCAAATCGATGACTTCATAGCGGAAGGAAGGAAGTCCCGTCACTTGCGCAAAATCAATGAATCGTGCGAATTCGAAATCATCCAGACGCATCACAGGATCGAATACCAACGTCGGCTTGGCAATAGTTGTGATCGTGCCCGAGGCAATCGTGCTGAGCCTCGTACCGTCAAAGGCTTGGAGCCGGAAGGTTTCCAATGAGGATTGAGTCCCGCCGTGATAGCGAATGTTGGGGATGTCACTGGCTTCAAACCAACGGAAATCGTTCGCGTCAATCTTGGTTCCGTTGAAGGTGAAGTAGCCGGTATGCGGAGCGGCACCGGTATCCAAAACACGGATGCGCTTCAGCGTGTTTCCGTCGCCATCCGAAAAGCTAAATAGGCTGCTTAACGAAATTGTCTTTCCAGTATGAACGGAACCGTCGATCGCCTGGATGACGGGATTATGAATATTTCCGCGTGTGATCGCCATGCCCTCAGTGAGCTGGCTGAGATATCTTCCATCGCTTGCGAAAATACCGATATTCTCAACTTGTCCAACGCGTGCACTAACGTAAAAGACATTATGGAAATTGTTCGCAGCAACATCGAAGAACTTACCCGATTCCTGTTGCACGCCGTTGACTTCGAAATAACCACCGTTGGCATTCGTACTTCGGTCTACGATGCGATAGAATTGAACGGGGTCTCCGTTGGGATCGCTGTACGAAACAAAGTCAGAGAAACGCACCTTCTCATCGGCGACTACGACCACATTCTGAAGAGTAACGATGGGTCGCTGATCATTTAAGGGGACGGTTCGTATTAGGCCGAAGGCCGCTTCACTCCAAAACGTCCCATCATAGGCCATCACACCGATGGTTTCAGCACTTGGAATCATTCCGGCATTGTAGAAAAGTTGGTTTAGCTCGTGAGCTTCAACTTTGAACCAAACATTCGCAGCCATGCGAACGCCTTTGAATACAAAAAAGCCAGATGACTGGGTGGCGTTGTTGTCACGAAAAAAGTACCGGACAACTTCGCTGTCTGGATCAAAATCGTCAACGGAAATAATGTTGGCGACCAAAAATCGCCTTGTTATTTCAATGTCACTGTTCTGAACCGTAACACGTGGAGGAAAATTATTCGACATTTCAATAACCTAAAGCTCTTTTGCCTTTTACGAACTTAACAGTTGAAGGTTGAACAAAGCGTAAATGCACGGTAGCGGCAGTTTGCGTCAACAGCAGATCGTCCGACGCAATCATGACTCCCGGTGAATTTTCTTGTAACGCGCGACTTGCCCTACATTCTCTATTAAAACGTGAAATGTCCGAATTCGTCCCCACAATTTTCAAAAGTTCGGAGATTTTGGCGGAGGAGACGGCATTGTTGGGCGAGAAGCGCTATTCCCGTCCACAGAAGCGGTAATATCATCACGACGCTTAATCACCCCAGCGTCCACCAGCTTCTTCACAAGGTCCTCCATAGCCGTAAAACTGCGTAAAAAGCCGTCTGGTGGCAAAATTACTCGGTTTTTAACGCGAACCCGCGGAACATTCTCTGATTCGCCCTTTCCAACGATGGTGAAAAAATCCATCCTCACCATTCCCCCCGAAAGTGTGATTTCTCCCACGCCGTCAGCAAAAATCTCGTTGAAATCGTTCATTTCTACATTCATTTTTCGTTTGCCTCGAAAGATTCATCCCTAATTAACTAACTAAATAACTCAAATGCCCGCCGTGTAGCAGCAAACGGTGCATTAATAGCGATCCCTGAAATCCCATGCTGTGAAGTCGCGAAGAAAGGCCGGGAATTGGCCTGATTAGTCGTTTACGGTTGGAACTACCCAAACCTTGAGACTGGACTCAATTTCTTGATGCAATTTGACCTTCAGCGTGTAAAGCCCAAGCTCTTTCAACACGCCATCGATTTTTAGGTGGTCTTTGGTCAAATGGATGTCTTGCTGCTTCAACCCAGCTAGGATTTCAGCTACGCCAACACTGCCGTACAAATGGCCTTCTTCGTTGGCATTGGCTTCGATCGTGACACTGAGCTTGGAAATCGTCTCGGCCAATTCCTCCAATTGTTTCAATTGAGCACGTTCAATTTCAATCAACTTTGCCTTGTGCTTGTCGACCATGCGCTTGTGGTGCTCGGTCGCAACCGTGGCGAGTCCATTCGGAATCAGGTAATTCATTGCATAACCGCGCTTCACTTGAACGACATCACCGGTTTTCCCTAAATGTTCGACGCTCTGAATCAACAGCAATTCAACACCACCGGTTTTCCCTTTAGGCAACTGGTTGTATGAAATCTTGCCCCCATTTTTCGGTTTTGTTTGACTCATTATCACAACTTCCTTTGGTTTCGTCGTTTATCTAAGTGGAAGCAGTAGTCTTGAGCTACTGTTTCAGCAATATTGCAAATCCGTGTGTATGTGCAGCCGGATAAATGCTAATGGGTGAATTCCGATTCTCAGGATCGCGGCTGCAATTCAACTTAGAAAGGAATGTTATCATTTGTCGGCGGAGAAACATGTTCCACCGCGACGGGTTCGCTGAATTGGTCACCAGAATCGACGCGATGGCCACCACCCCCGCGCCCGCCTAACATCTGCATTCGTTCACCGATTACTTTCAATTTATGTCTCTTTTGACCATCTTGATCCCAAGAATCATACTTCAATCGACCTTCGATCAACACCGAAGAGCCTTTGGCAAGATACTCGCCCGCCACTTCAGCAGTTCGCCCCCAAAGCGTAACATCAACAAACGTGGTTTCTTCAACCCATTCGTCATTTCGTTTTACTTTCTCGTTTACCGCCAAGCCAATGTCAACGACCGGCGTTCCTTGAGGCGTCTTCCGCAGTTCAATATCGCGGGTGATGTTCCCAACCAGTATCACACGGTTAAAACTTGCCATGGTTGCACCTCTAAAAAATCATGCAAATCGTTGAAGATTCCATTCCCAGAAAACTTATCCCGAAATCCATCTGATTTGTCAGCCAGCTGATTTGTTACCAAGGTATGGCCGTTTCGTTGTGAGCAACCACAACCCAACTGGTGCTGCGGCTCTGTTAGCTTTCGACCAGTTCGGTCGTCTCAGCAATTGCTTCATCGCTGCCGGCTTCCTCTTCTGCGTCAGACTTTCTGGGACGTTCGCCTTTCGCGACGGCCACCATCGTGTCAATGAGTCGCGGGTCAATTTTGATCGTCAAATGACGCAGGATCTCATCCGTCAACTGGCATTGCCGATTGAAGGTTCCCAACTTGTCCGGAGCCATGCGAAAATAGCTCACCCAATAGACTCCTTTGTGCCGACCTCGAATCGCGTAACTGAGTTTTTGCTCAATCCACATTCGGCTTGCGAGGACCGTTCCACCCATCTTCTCGATCAGACCGGTGATCGTATTGGCGACTCCTCCGGGATCGCGGGCGTAGACGTTCGCGTCCACGATCATCATGCATTCGTAATTGTTTTCAGCCAAAGCACTGACTCCTAAATTTGTAAATTGTTCAAATAATTTTAACAATTGGCGTTGGGAATAGCGACCGCTCCCGGGCCCGGATTCGAATTTTTTCTAACTTTGAACGGGTCACGCTCACACCTCATCAATCGACGGCTTCGCATCAATATCCGAGCCTTGCGGACCGTCGCGACAATCTAACCGCTTGGACTTCTGGTTGTCGTCCTGTTTCTTCGTGTTTTTTTCGGCTTCAACGGAATTGAACCGGTTCATCGCGCTGACAATTCCCTGCGAAAGCCAACACAAGATTGCATCGCAGGCCCGTTCCAACGCGATTGAAATCTCACTCGCCTCAGTTTTGGAAAATTTTGACAATACAAAGTCTCTAGCATCCATGTGACTTGGGGGCTTGCCAATGCCAATCCTCAGCCTGGGAAACTCGTCGCTTCCCAATAATTGGATGATGTTCTCGATCCCTTTTTGTCCACCGGCAGAACCACGGGCACGAATTCGAATTCGGCCGAGGTCTAAATTCAAGTCGTCACATACAACCAAGATCTGGTCCAGGGGTATGCGAAAAAAATCAACGGCCGGCTTCACCGCCTGTCCGCTGAGATTCATGTAAGTCAACGGGCACAACAAACCGATTGCAGCACCGTCGACAAATGCTTCGTAAAATTCACCTTTGAATCTGCTTTTGCCACGCGAGATGCCGAGTCGTGCGGCAAGTTTCTCGATTACCGCGAAACCAACGTTATGTCGAGTGTCGAAATACCGACGCTCAGGATTGCCCAAACCAATTACGAGTTTCATAACTTGGATACCGCAACCCGAAAGTCAACTTCATGAATTTGTCTTCAAGCCAGGCTGATCTTTTGGGGCCGGGAAAAGCTCAAGCGAAACAATCACTATTTGGAGTGGTTTGCGATCCGAACCTGGACTATGAATTAACCTTCGTCCTCAGTTTCCCGTTTAGCACGGCCAATCAACTCTGGCTCCGCAGGACTTTCCGCCGATTCCTCGTCCTGTTCTCCACCAGGCTCAAAACAACTGACGATCATCAGCTCCGGATCACTCAACATCCACACACCTGGCGGCAGCGGCAAATCCTTGGCCAACAAGGTTTGTCCCAAGTGCAATTCATTGATTTTCACCTGCAACTTGTCAGGCAAACTTTGCGGAGAACACCGGATTTCGACTTCATGCGCATGCAACGTGACCAACCCGCCTTCATTTTGACCTGGCGCGACACCGCGAAGTTCAACGTGAACTTTAAGTTCGATTTGTTCTTCTGCGTCAACACGTGCCAGATCCAAATGCAACACATTCGAACCCAATAAATCCCACTGTAGATCCTTGATTAGTACCTCATCATTAAAATCGCCTTGCAATTTGACGATCATCTTACCGTGACGGAGGGCAGCATGAACTTCGCTGGCATTCAAAATCAAGTGTTGTGTTGTTTGACCATGCCCATACAAGACCGCAGGGATTTGGCCAGCGGCACGTAGTCTTCGCATTCTCAAGGTACCGGTTTCAGTCCGCTTTTTCGTATTAAAAATCTCAGCCATTTTACAAATTACAATCCAATGTTTCTTGAAATATGAACGTGCAGTCAACCAGCAACAAGACAGGTTGCCGTCGACGATTTTCTACGTTTGATTTGGTTCCCTCACGCACACTGACTTCAATGCGCAAGGGCGACGTCGGACGATTCCCACGTCCTCATAGATTCGCAGCAGGCTCGGACATCACGGGGGCTTCCGCGGGATTAACTGCCTGAGAGTTCGTCAACACCGCAAATGAACCGGTGTTTTCCGAATCGCTTATTGTGTCAAAAAAATCGAAGCTGGCAAGTCCAACTCGGCCAGTTTCACAAGCTAAATTTTTCCTTGTCAGGTTCGTTTACGGTTCGAATACCAGCCAATTTCCTTGTTGCTTTCTCGCGCTTTTACGCATATAGTCAAGGTGGCAAGGGGTTGAGTATTGATCGACCATAGCCCCGGTACGTAGGCAGTCCGTAAACCAGTGACGTCGCCGATAGGGAGAGGGCCACTTAATCTCCATACGCTGTTGGTGCCAAATTGCTTAGTTTTCCAGTGATTTGAGGTTGGTTGGGGAAATTTTGCTCAAACCACAAAAATGCCCCGGTGTTGAATAGTTACTGACGTAAACAGTGGTTGCAAATTCGAGCCGTCGTGCAGATGACATCGACGTTTTGGCGACTTCAACCCCTTGACGCTCAACCGAATCATCGACATGCCCAGAGCGGTCCCCGTTGTGCGTTAAGCCTTTTTATTAACTCTGATCTTTGCCCAATTTGAGATTTTTATGGTGAAACCGGAAAAGTCGACTCGCACCAAGTTCGAATATGTTGAACCGATCGGATTACGTGTGCTCGTGCGTAAGGACGAACCCAAACGCGAAACGAAAGGGGGGATCGCACTTCCGGATTCCGCTGAAATTCCGACAATCACGGGGCGGATTGTTACCATTTCGGCTGCGGTTGAGAACGATAATGATTTTCCGCTTCGCCAATACGACAAAGTGTTGTTCCATCCAAAAAACGCGATTCCCGTCGATTTTGAATCCGACAATCAACTGTTCGTCGTGCCGGTAGAGGACGTGGTTGCCGTTTTTCGAAAAGAAGCACCGAAAAAACCTTGAATCACGTCCGCGACAATGGAATTCTCAACGCGTAGATTGAAGATTATTGTCCGAAACGCGCTCACGTTCAATTACAAGCATGTCAATGGGTTTGCATCCTTATCACCATCTGCAATGACCAACAAAATTGACCATCAAAGTTGTTGTGCTGACGTGGGCAGCAACGCGAAATCGACTTGCAAATTTTAACTTAAGATTGCATGAATTACGTGACCATGGACGTCCGTAAGACGCATGTCGCGGCCGCTCCATCGGTACGTCAGTCGTTTGTGGTCAATTCCCAACAAATGCAACATCGTGGCGTGCAGGTCAAAAATCTCCGTGCGGTTTTCAATCGCCTTATAACCGTATTCGTCAGTGGCCCCGTAGATCGTTCCACCTCTGATTCCACCTCCAGCCAACCACAGCGAAAAGCCGAACGGATTATGGTCTCGGCCATCACTCCCCTGCGCGAATGGAGTCCGGCCAAATTCACCGGACCAGACAACGAGCGTCTCGTCGAAAAGTCCGCGCTGTTTTAAGTCAGTCAACAAAGCCCCGATTGGTTGGTCGACGGCTCTGGCATTTTCAAAATGCCCCATTTTCAGATTTCCGTGTTGATCCCAACGATCATAGCCTATATTAGGACACGTCAATTCAATGAACCGCACTCCTCTCTCGACAAGTCGCCTAGCGATCAGACATTGGCGACCGAAGGTTGCCGTGCCTTTCGTCTGTGCGTTCATCCCATACATTTCCTTGGTCTCTTCGGTTTCACCCTCTAATCCGGCTAATTCCGGCACAGCGGCTTGCATGTTGAACGCAAGTTCATAGTTTACAATTGCAGATTCAACTTTATCGACGCCGCCAAGAACCTCGCTTGACCTTCGATCGAGTTGTTGCAAAAGCCTAAGTTTATTGCGTTGTAGTTGCGGCGATGCTTCTGTTGGCTGAATATTGGCCAACGGATCGCTGCCCGCATTAAAAATCGACCCTTGGTAACTGGCTGGTAAGAAGCCGCTATTGAAGCAGTCGAGGCCACCGGGCGGAATGAGACCACCATTCAACACGATGAAGCCCGGCAGATTTTGAGATTCACTGCCTAGCCCGTAACCGATCCACGCCCCCATGCTAGGGCGACCCTGAAAACCACTGCCCGTGTGTAAGAAGAAATTTGCGTTGGTATGTTCGGAAAACTCACTCTGCATGGAACGAATCACAGCCAAGTCGTCCACATGCTGGGCCACATGCGGGAATAACTCGCTGACCGGAATACCTGACTGGCCGTATGGTTTGAATTTCCAGGGGGAGGCCATCGTCGTACCGATGTTGTTGAATTGGGTTGGCTCGATTTTCATCTTGAAGGGAGTGCCATGTTCCTTTTCAAGCAATGGTTTGGGATCGAACGTATCGACTTGAGAAGGTCCTCCATCCATATAAAGATAGATAATGTTCTTTACCTTCGGAGCATAATGGGGTGCTTTAGGTGCCATTGGACCGTCGTTCAGTTCCATGGATCCTCGAATCAGTTCAAACGCGTCGCCATTTTCCATGGCCAGTGCCGCAAAGGCGACGGACCCAAACCCGCATGCGGCGCTGCGCAGAAGGTCCCGTCGACTTACACCAGAATTTCGAAAACGCCCACAATGATGGTTTTTCTTCATCGAGGATCACTTATAAAAAATGAATTCTTTAACATTGAAAATCACATGACAATAGTCAGCCCAAAGGTCGACGTTCGTTGCGATATCATCCGCCGAGACCTGCAGCTCGTCGGCCTGCATTTGCAAAAATGCTAATGCCTGTTGCAGCTCTTCAGCCGCTGGTTCCCGCGCGAAGGCCTGTTGATAAATCGCGAAAATTCGGTCTTCAATCCCAGCATGTTCTTGAATGAGTTTGTCTGCCCATTTTCGCGCTTGATCAACTACGAAAGGGCTGTTCATTAGAATCAAAGCTTGTGAAGGTACGTTGGATTCTGACCTGCGACCAATGGTGTTGAAGGGTATTGGGGTATCGAAGGCTAACATCATGGGGGACAAAAAGTTACGACGCACTTCGATGTAGACGCTGCGACGCCCCAAGCCATTCAAGGGCCCAGAATTCGCTGGACGTCCGCGGCCTTGCATAAACGGAGTCAAATGGATTGCCACACTTGGGCCATACATTTTCAAATCCAAATCACCCGACAGTTGCAGTATCGTGTCTCGAATCGCCTCGCCTGACAGCCGACGCACGTTAAAACGGTGAAAGAGCTGGTTCGTTGGATCATGTTCTTCGTTCGCAACTTGTGTGTACGTCGACATCTGATAGGTGTTGCTTAACATGATGTTGCGAATCATCTTCTTTAACGACCATTCCTGCTCGGTGAATTGGATGGCCAGATAGTCCAGAAGTTCCGGATGCGAAGGGGCCTCACCCAGCACGCCGAAATTGTCAACCGACGACACGATGCCTCGACCAAATAAGTGATGCCAAATGCGATTTACGATCACCCGCGAAGTCAACGGATTTTCGTTCGAAGCAATTTGTTCAGCCAAATAAAATCGACCACTACCAGAATCGCGATCGAACAAAATCTCATCGGGTTGAGATCGCAGCGACCATGGAATATCACGCGGCACTTCTCTCCCGATATTCTTGTGATTCCCCCGTATGAAAACATATTCATTTTTGGGAGAACCATCCGTCATGCCAATCGCCATGATCGGACGTGGAGTGCTATTTTGAACGGTCGCTATCTGCTCGTTAAATTCGGTTAGTTTCGTTAAGTGAGTCGCAAGTCGGTCCCCGGCCAAACGATGAGTGTACAACCAGTTGAAGAGGATCACTTGATCATTGATGAGCGTCTGTTCATCCCGCTGGAAAAAGCATTCGCGAACAAAGTTCTCACAGAATTCATGCAGCGAATTTGCTGTTCGCTGCGTTGAAGAAAGGGCAATCTTGCTGGGATAATCTGTCGGCGCAGCTGAATCTGAGAACCAGATCTCGTCGACGCATGCAAAGCCATCTCCATGGTCAATGATCTCAATGTGTGCTTTGTGGCCAATATAATTCTTCAGATCATCAGCCTGCGTTCGCCATACAAAATTGCCTTCGCTGGAAAAGCGGAACGTCATGCCGTTAAAAAGTAGTGGATTGTGGACGTCCAGCACAAACCCATCAATGATCAATCGCACGCGCGCATCTTGGGCGAGCATACGATAATGAATATGTGGATGGCGGATTTCAAACGTGGGGGATCGCAAAACGCCGTACATGCGTTTGCCAAAACGTCCGGAATGGGCTAAACCACCGGGCAGCAAAGCTCGGTTATCGCCGTCGGCTGCGACGACGTTTTCGGTAGCTGCGCCACCAAAAGCAAATCCGGTTTCGAACCAAGCGTCGTAGTTGCTCGGACTAAAATCGGCGAACAGCTCCGCACCCTCACGAGATTTTTCAGCAGCTCTCCAGTGTTCGTCCAAAATTACTTGCACGGCCGCCGCCGCTTGCTTGAAGTCGCGAGACGATTGCCGCCCCAACTCGATGCCAAGCTGCCGAATCACAAACATCGGGTGCGCAGGTTGGCCGACCGAAGTATCTTTTAGCCCTTGGATCCAACTCAATAGCAGCTGCGTCTCGACCTGATAACGCGCCGCAATCTCCTCCAGCGCAGATTTGACCTCAGCTTGCGATTCCGTCGCAACTGGCACAAACGTCAAATAATCCAGACCAAACATGTATTTCGGAACGGCATCTGGGTTGGTCCCAATCGATTTGATCTTCAATTGTTGCTTGCCAGCTGACAACTCGATTTCACCCAGCGAAATTTCACCTGTTTTGCTCAAAACTTTCGAATAAAGATCAAGTTCCTCGACCAAGACCCGGTCATTGAGGCTGACCCGACACACGCCATAATCCACGGCCTTGGTAAAATCTCCTAAGATCGCAAAATGTCCTGCGTATGGAACCTCGAACTCGACGACAAACTCATCCCCTAGTTTTCCCTCAAACCACCAAAGCTGTTTATTACCGCTCCAATGCGTTCCATCCTGCGGAGCAATCTCTTGCTGAAAAATTGTGCCGCCATCGCGCGCGACGGTGACCATGTTTTCCGCTTCGATGTGAATCGTCTCGTTATTGAGCAATCGCGGATCGTTGGCAATCGCTTCGATTGTCGCACACAGTATCGGAGTCAAATCCCTGGGATCGCTCGATCGAAAATCTGCGAACAACTCGCTGGCCACGTTGTCCGCGTTGTCGACGATCTTGGCAATTTCGTTGAAACTCGATTCGATTTTTCGATCCGCGTCTAAGAGCACGTCTTGTCGACGCGAGCTTTGCAGAAAACCACTCAATGCATAGTAATCCTCAGTCGAGATCGCGTCGAATTTGTGATCGTGACAACGGGCACAAGCCACCGTTAAGCCGAGAAACGTCTTACACAATATATCAATCTGGTTATCAATGCGGCCTGCTTCGTCACCTTTTGAGTCGACTGGCCCATGAGTGGCTTCCCCAAGAAACCAAAAACCTGTTCCTAAAATTGACTCGTTGAAGGATTGTTGCGGATGCAAACGGGGCTGATGCAACAGATCACCGGCGACGTGTTCTTTAATAAACTGATCATACGGAACGTCTTCGTTGAAAGCGCGAATCAAGTAGTCACGATAACGAAAAGCATTTTCAATCGGATAGTCGTATTCGTGACCATACGTTTCCGCGTACCTCACGAGATCCATCCAGTGCCGAGCCCAATGCTCTCCAAAGCGAGGTGACGCCAACAGCGAATCGATAACCTTTTGAAAGGCATTTGGGCTTGGGTCATTAACGAAGTCGCCAACTTGCTCAGGAGTTGGGGGGAGCCCAATCAAATCAAAATACGCACGACGGATCAACTCTTGACGCGATGCCTGTTGAGCCGGCTGCAAATTGGCTTGCTCAAGTTTGTGCAAGATAAATTGGTCGATTGGAGACCCGGGCCAATCCCGGTCCAGCGTCTCTGGGGGTGTAATTCGCTGAGGCGGATGCCAACACCAATGCTCAGCCTTCATCGACACGAGATCAAACGATCTTGCGACGTTGGCTGACTTGGACTCGCTTGGCCAGGGCATACCCATTTCAATCCATTGAGTCAACAGCTCAATTTCCTCAGTCGGCATTTTCGATGCCGGCGGCATTTTGAACAAACTGCCGTAGTTGATCGCGTCGATGAATAAGCTTTCCTCAATATCATCAAGCTCAATAGCTGGGCCGCTGTCGCCACCCTGCAGAATGGCTTCACGAGAGTCGAGATAGAGACTGCCTTCCGCGTATTCGGCCTGATGGCTGTGGCATTCAAAGCAGCGTTCTACCAAGATCGGCCGAATTCGATTCTCAAAAAACTCGATCTGCTGTTCGGTAAACTCAGGATTGGTAGCCGATTCTTGCTCTTCCTGAGCATGCCCCAGTCTACCCGACCAGAGCACCGCGCCGAAAAATGCAATGGGCACAAAGAACTTCAGGAAACCGTAGTCTGTAAATCGCAGACGACGTGCGTAAAGCATGTGTTGCACGGTTGTCTCCCTTTTCGATTTCGGATAATGAACGTTTTAGTTTATTGTATCAACGCGACCGATAACGCTCCAGAGACGTCAAGGCTTGCAGACTTGCGTTAACACTTATGACGCAGATTGAGCAAAAAACCGTCAGCAATCCCACAATTCCGCCAAAACGCGGAAAGAGCGTAATGGTTGGCGAAACGCCCAAGTTGCCTCCTCGGCAAATCCAGCTCGCGGACTCGGATAGATTTACAATTCAGTTGTAGATGATTAGAAACGCGTCCCATTAATCGTCTGGTTCGCCAGCCAGCGAAGATGACACGCTGAAATCGCACGCCGAAACAAAACGAGTACGCTCGAGTTTCTTCAACGAACGTGGGCCTCTACTGAGAGCTTAGATTTTCCGCACGCGATAAGTACTCTTCAACATATTTCGGGAGCATCGCTCGCCACGTTCCCCAATCGTGCTCCCATTCGTTACCCCAAAGATCGACTCGGTTGGGAATTCCTTTTTGTCCAAGGACATGTGCGACCAGCCAGGACTCACCTGGATCTTCGTTCTTGCCTTGTCCGGTCGCCAAGATCACCATGCGGGAGCGAAGTTGATCAAGTTGTTCTCCACCGTTTAAACCTGGAATGAAGTGCACCGGCGACTGGTAATAAAATTCATCGAACCATCGCCCCTCCAACCATCGCTCCAGGTTGTATGTGCCGCTCATGCAAATTGCCAACGAAAAAATGTTGGGATGACGGCATAAGGAATTCAATGCATTAAACGCGCCGATCGATGCTCCGGCGGTAAATATCGGCAACTCGGTGCGACAGTCATTGTAGATCAATGCTGTCACGTCATTCCGCACAACTTCATCAAATTGTTTTTGCATCCAGATACGATGCTCGACCGACTTGCTCGTGAGCATAACACGACCATTGATGCTGTCGAGCGAGTATACTTTCAACCGACCTGCATGGATGAATGGTTCGAGTTGCTTTATGAGGAAAAACCTCTCGACTTCCTCGGCATCACCACCAGCCGTGGGAAACAGTAGCAATGGCAAGCCGTAACTACCCCAACGCACAACCTGGAAGTCTGATTCCAGGCGATGTGAATACCAACTGATTTTTTCTTTGACGGCTGCCGTCGCTTGATCGATATATTGCATGTTCATCAACCGAAAAGTGGATCCAAGGTCCCAACCGCAATATTCTAGTTCACAAAATGGATACTTGAA
This sequence comes from uncultured Planctomycetaceae bacterium, assembly GCA_937862885.1. Lineage (GTDB taxonomy): Bacteria > Planctomycetota > Planctomycetia > Pirellulales > Pirellulaceae > CALMEE01. The sequence continues at coordinate 87,694 of CALMEE010000040.1, read as the reverse complement.
GCGATTCCGTCGCTGGTTTGCAGGATATTTGCGGATTGGGAGGGGCTCTTATGTTTTCGATTGACCAAAGAAATTTTCGTTCCGGTCGGCGAGCCTGACGGGAACGTTAAATACGAAAAAACTCGGCAGGTATTTGCCATCAGAGTACGAATCTTGTTTCGTAGCAATAGTTCACGACACGATTGTCGTTGTTTCACTTGAATTCCGCTAGGTAGATATTGACGCCAAAAGGCGCAAATTCATCGTGCCATTGATTTTCGGTGACGGAGAGTTTTCTGCTGGAACCATGTTGCTCACAGACTTTGATGGCGCTTGTAGCGTCGACGCGAATTGGAACTGCGGGTTGCGGTTGGCTAGTTGGATTGACAACAAAAATATAGATTCGTTTCCGCTCGATGCGCCAACCGGCCTGAAGTGGTGCAGGGATGATGACGTTGGCATTTTTGGGATTGATGGGGCCCTGGAGAATTGAAGACAGTTCCGTCAATATCGCGTTTTGCAATTTGAGTTCGTCGACAACTTCGGGTGGAGTTCCATCAAACTGAAATCCATTAGTTCCGACAACAGCCGGAAAGTAGAAAAGACCGCGAACCCCATGGATGATCGCTAACCAGATTTGGGCACGCACTTCACCGGGTGTGGGACATCGCGCGCCGGCTACGTTTCCATGTTCGATTTCGCTAGTTTCGATAAATGCGAATTGCGGCTTGCCCGTCAGCGTGCGAATGACTTTGATCGGTTCCGTGATGAGCGTCACATCACCGCGGCGGCTCTCATGGGCGCGGTTTAACCAACCGGCGCATGGGTAAATATCGTTGGCAATCCAGTCAGCCGTCGCGATCAGGCGGGGATAATGGGCCGCGTAATTTCGAGAGTATTCATCATCGCGAGCTGTGAACCAGCTAATATCGGGCCCGGCAAAATTGATAAAAATCTTGCGTTGCGGATCAATCCTCTGCCACTCTGCATATGTCCGTTCAAACAGCGGTGTCCATTCAAATATACGACCTGCCGCGTCGGGTTCATCCCAATGCGACCAAGCCAATAAATCCTTGCGTCCGATGTCATCACGGGGGTTGGGAAGCGGTCTCCTGATTATGCGCAGGCCATTTCGTTGGGCCGCGCGATCCCACTCAATCGGGTCGTGGTTTTGTGGAGTTTCCAAAAAAGTATTTATTCCCCGCTCCCGCCATTTCTTCATCGAATCAGCCGGCTGAGAAAACACGCCAATCGGAAAAAAACCGTCTAGAAATCGCTCAGCATCGGAGGTTTCCTGACAATGCGAATGAGATGTCGCGAAGTATGTGCACAAAATAAATCCGATGATAAACGCAAACACAAATCGCATTTTTGCCTCTTCCAGTCCCAGGCTGTGAATCTGTGAAAGTCGTCGTTTGATTCGCGAACGCAGCGTCCTCAGCCACCTCTTTCGCCAAGCAGAAGACAACATACTTGTTTGCATCTGCTGTAAATTCACAACCTATCCACGAACAGCATTTCTTATTGGATCGAAGCCATCTCTCCGACGACCCATATCTAACCCTTAAATCTTGATTGCCTGCCCATTCTCTTGTCAAAAAAAAGTTCAACGAATCAAGTGTACGCTGCATCAAGGGGCCTTGCGATACCGCGTTTCCTGCGACAAGCCAGGATTAACGCCGACAAACCTAAGAAAACGGAAGTGGATGGTTCCGGAATCGCCATGCCTATCAAACGCACGTGATCAAAATCAACTTCCAAATCAGCACCCGGAAATGCTGGATCGACTTGATTCAAGCTAACTAGCCGAATGCCCAAGTTCTGTCCCAGCAGCGGGTGGTCTGCAGGCACCTCGAAATAGACTGTGCTCGTAGCCCATTCACCCTCGGGAATTGAACCGGCCAATGAGTTGTTATCTGAAGCAATTACGATGCTACCCGCCAGCAAATCAATTCGATATCCGGGGAATCCATCCAAATTGAAGAACTGGCCACTTTCTGCGAAACCCGATGCGATGTTGCCGATTTCCACTTGCAGAACATATTGAAAATGGGGCATCAACGTTGCCGTGAGGGTTTGCTGCAAACCATATTCGCCCAAATTCCCGGTTCCGGAGACATTGAAGGGGATTGCGACGCGCTCTCCATCCGGAACGGAATTAAAGAAAGTCGGTGGCGTCGGACGCAGGGTCCCAATCCAAAAGTCAGGCCCAGCCCCGTTATTGATGACGAGGCCATGGGGATCGTAGATCTGCCATCCGACTGGTGGACCGAACGTGAACTCGTTAAATACCGTGCTGCCGCTGACGTCCTCGAAACTCGCGTTGGTAACCGAAATTAGATCGGCGTGGACTAATTTGCATTGGTATACCGTCAAATAGATGACAATTCCATAGAGCAGTGCCGATCTTAGCCCTTGTCGGACAAAGCCAGTATCGGTAGCGTCGGCTCGAAATTCGTTGATTGCATTCATGGCGTTCATTAGATTTATTCCATCGTTTGATTTCTTGGGCAGTACGCAGGCCAACATCATTTCATCCCAGGTTTAGAAGCCGGCTCAGTTCACTTCACAGAAGTGCCCCTGAAACGACGCGTAAAACGAAGTAAGAACGCGCCATGAATTGTTGTTTTCTTCAAAACCTCGTGTAAATCAACAAAACAAGACGGCAATACATGCGTGAATCTGCTGAAATGAATCGGGTTTATGGCTCGTTACTGGCTCCGCCGGCGGCTAAATGCGGGCAATGCAGGGGGCTATTTCATGCCAAATGGAATAACCTGTCCGTGCGACCAGCCAGAAACGTTTGTGGCTTGTTCAAATGAATCCCAATCGAATTAGGAGCTAACCTATTGATTGACCAAGATCCTACGAGCTTCGACGCCGACTTTTTTCGGTTACCGCCGTCGATTTTGCCGTGCGACCCAGTTCCGCTCTACCGGCGTTCGCGGTTGAAACACACGTTTCCACATTGAGTCGGACGAACTTCTACTTCTTCAAGATCTTTCTGGACAAGGCAGGGTTGTATGTGGTCCAATTGCTGTCGTTGTTGACATCTTCTTCAATCAATTGCGATACGGCCTGGATCTTCGCATCTAAGTTGTCAATGTAGTGGAATGCAATGGCTTCCAGCGTCATCGGTAATACCGGACTGCCCATACTGGGGTCACCATGATGCGACATGATGATATGTTTAAGCTTCACCACGAGGTCCTCTGGCAGCGATTCTCCGCCAATCATGCCGGCTTCTTTGACTTTTTCCGTAAGCATCTCCACTCCTAAGGTCATGTGACCAAGTAATTGCCCGTGGTCGGAGTACCCAAAGTCTGGTGAATAAGTTAGTTCGTCAACTTTTCCTGAGTCATGCAAGAACGCTGCCATGATGAGTAGATCACCGTCGAGATTCACGTACTTATCACCAATGAACTTGGCTACATCCATCAGATCAACGACATGTTGCAGCAGTCCTCCGATGTACGCATGGTGGTTCTTGATGCCCGCTGGAGCAGATTTCAACTTGGCCATAAAATTCTCGTCGATCAGATACGCTTCAGCCAAATTGACCAAGTGCGGGTTCTTTAGTAAACGCAAATGCGAGGTTAACCGGGTAACGAGTTCGTTGATTTGCTGTATGTTCATGGATACGAAATCGGCCTCGTTTACTTCACCTGCATCGACGACCGTCAACGTTTTCAAGATGACTTGAATCGCACCATTAAACACTTGTGCGTTCCCGTTAACACGTACGTAATTGCCGTTGGCAACTCGATCGTAATCGGTCTGCGCAGCATTCCACAACATGCCCGTAACCGAGCCCGTTTTATCGGAAAGGCGGACTTGCAAGTACAAATTTCCTTGACGATTGGGCCGCAATTGTTTCTGGGAGACGAGGTAAACTTCGTCAATTTTCGTGCCTTCTGTCAACTGGTTAATAAATGTACGCGGCATGTGTCTTCTCGTTAAAGATAAGGTGACGGTTGGATTTTGCCGTATTCGAAGTTGTATTACTTGGCGACCAAAAACGAAGCCACAGGTGAAAGATCGTTGCAGATTGTTCAGGTACCAGGGTGTTGCAAAGAGTTTCCACCGATTAGTTTGGATTCACTACTGAATTTGCGATTGTAGAACGACCCATCAACAATTACAACGACAATCCGCCTGGCATTTGCTCGCCGGTATTTCGCACGCTGCTCTGCCCTGCCCACCTTGTCTGGCTTGGCTTGTATTATTGAGAACGGATAGATTAGATGCACAAACTTTTTTCATGTATCGACATCGGTGCGAACCTGACGCATAAATCGTTTGCCAGGGACTTTGATAATGTCGTGCGTGCTGCAGTAGCGGTTGGTGTCGAGAAGCTGGTGCTTACTGGTGCCAGTATTTCCTCCAGTCAGGAGGCGAACACGTTGTGCCGAAAATTTCCGGGAGTGCTTTACTCTACAGTGGGCATTCATCCGCATGAAGCGAGCACATTCAATGTCGAGACTGCCGAGAAACTTGCTGAAATGCTGCGTTTGCCGCAAGTCGTTGCCGTTGGGGAATGCGGCTTGGACTTCAATCGCGATTTCTCGCCGCGGGATAAACAATGCGTATGTTTCCGCGGACATTTGGAACTTGCTGCCCAGACAAAGCTGCCCCTATTTCTCCACGATCGAGAAGCGTTTTCAACATTCTACCCGATGATCAAAGAATTCCGCGACTCGATAGGCGATGCCGTGGTGCACTGTTTTACTGGAGCCAAATCGGAACTCTCGGCGTATTTGGACGCCGATTTACATATCGGAATAACCGGCTGGATTTGTGATGAACGGCGTGGTACTCATCTGCGCGAAATCGTGAAATATATTCCGACCAATCGATTGATGATTGAAACGGACGCGCCTTATTTGGCCCCGCGCGATCTGCGCCCGAAAATACATCGCAATGAACCCAAATACCTTCCGCATATTTTGCACACCGTGGCGCATTGTCGCGGTGATTCCGTTGAGGTACTGGCCGGCCAGATTTATGCGACCACATGTAGATTTTTTGGCTTCGAGCCGTGTCAGACATCATCCGGTGAAAACAGCGTGACCTGAGAGATCCGGTCGCAACCTGTTGCCACCATCAACAATCGCTCGAAGCCGAGCGCCGTTCCGCTACAAGGTGGCAGGCCGAGTCGCATTGCCTCAAGCAGGCGACTGTTGACTGGCAAGAGCGCACGTCCGCTAAGCGCGCGAAGTTGATTGTTGGCTTGATTGCGTCGGACCAACTCGTTCGGATCAGTCAACTCATGGTAGCCATTGGCCAATTCGACACCATCGACGTAAAGTTCAAATCGCTCAGCAACTTCATAGGTGTGGTTCGACTCGTTAACCATTCGTGTGCGCGCCAAGGCCGCTTGGTTCGCTGGCCAATCGTACAAAATTACAGTGGATAACGATTGCAACGCGGGTTCAATCTTGTCAGCCATCAATTGATTGAGAACTTCATCCCAGGCAACCTGATCTTGCCGAAGCTCATGAGGAACGTGGAATGGGTCAACGCCAGCAAATCTAATGAACGTTTCCCGATATGAAAGTCGCGTGGCTGGAGGCCGTTGCAACATCTTTTGCGCAAAATCGTCGACAAGATCCATGCCCGCCTGATAATTGTCCCCCACACGATACCATTCGAGCATGGTGAATTCGATATTGTGCTTCGCGCCGGTTTCGCCAGCACGGAAAACGGGTGTCAACGCGTAGATTGCTTGCGCTCCGTGCACCAAAAGGCGCTTCATGCAAAATTCCGGTGACGTCTGCATGTAAAATTGCTCGTTGCCCTGACCCTGCACATCAACTTGGACTGTAAGCGGGTCAATGTATCTGTCAACCACGGTGTCCCGGCATAAAATCGGAGTCTGAACTTCTAAAAATCCTAAGCCGTCAAAATATTGACGTACCTTGGCCATCCATGCCGCACGTAATTTGATGACGTCGGTAATTTGCGCACTACGAGCAAGCGACGAACGCGGATTTTGCATGTGATTCGTTTCAAAGGTGAAAGGTCTCATCTCAATTATTTCTAGTGAGTAGACCACGTTTGAAATCGGCTGGTCAGGTTCAATTTTGTCATGATTTAATTGACGATCCGTTCCCAATGTGGCAGACTGCGACGATTTCCAGCTCACAATTCGTACTCAAGTTACGTTAACCAGCGCCGGTTGATAAGGCCCAAAGCCATATTATTACCTCAGAATTGTTGAACGATGTTGAAGTCCAGAGTCATCGGACGCGAAGCCACGATTGGCGGCGGATTCGACAATATTCATGTTTTTGTGTGGACGTTGTTTATCTATTTGGCGATTTCCCAATTCTGCCGTGCAGGGCACGCTTTCCCAATCTCGACGAAAGCAAAGGATCGTTCTGAAAACTCGCCTTCAAGACGATTCAGAGCGAGCATATCCTTGATCTTGGAATCGCGAATTTGAAAGCTCTGAATATCGCCATCAGATTGAATCGTCATCACACTGGTCATGACGAATTCATCCGCAGTTAGTTTATTGGCCGACTGGAGGGTTTCCCGCATGCTGGCCAGTTCGGACATGATCTAGGCCACCTCCTGGGTGTGAGCCAATGACTCGCTGGATTGCGCAATAGCAATTGACCTCTTGCGTTCGCGATACTCTTCCATGCGTTCGATGAGTTCGTTGATAGTCACGTTCACGTTCATGGTCGTCGTTTTGAATGGAGGTTCTATTACCTAGTTCCGATCATGAACGCGATCACCGCCGAGAGGCGGCTGTTGATTTCGTTCAAGTCACGGACGTGTCCCAAATGGGGCGGGTGTCCGACGTTGCCCGTTACGTGCAGCACAAAAGCAATCCGCCGATTCGCGTCACCAGGTCTTGCGCGACTAGGTGTGCATTCCGCTACGCGGCATCGGCATTCAGTTTTGGCATCGTGTTATCCATCGTTTTGTTCTCCGCGTTGTTGAGGTTTGTAAATTCTTCCGAACGATGGCATATCTCAGTTACGTGGAAATCGAAACAGCTCAAACGCGGCCGGCGAGATTCAAGTAGGAATTTTTATGCTTTCGACGAACTTGGCAAATCATGGCCAAATCTGTCCGCGTGATTCGGCCGGGTGGAGCCAGCACGCTCGGTTTGATAAACTAGGCGTCTGGCCAGATCACGCGCTCATCGGCCGTCGAGAAAGGGGAACCCAGCCAATGACCAAATTGACCGAATATCTACAAACGGCCGCAGCAGCGGAGTACCTAGGTGTCGCTCATAACACGCTTCGAAAATGGGCTGCCCGCGGCGACATCCCGATGCACCGGAACCCGGCGAATGGTTATCGGTTGTTCAATCGCAGCGATCTGGAGAGGGTTCTTACACGTACCGCAAAACCCGTCAACCAAGGGAAGCGTTCCAAGCCTCGATAACCGATGACCGATGCTAGTCCACACCTTGAGATAATGATGACTCAATATCATTCAAAGTATTGGGCTCATTCGCTTATCCTGCGCAGGTCAGGCGGGGACATCGCGTCGCTCTCAAGGTCCATCGCCAATGCTCGCGTAGATTTGAATCCCCATCAGATTGATGCCGCGTTATTCGCGCTCCGATCTCCCTTTACGAATGGTGCTGTCTTGGCGGACGAGGTGGGCCTGGGAAAGACCGTTGAAGCCGGAATCGTACTGTCCCAACGTTGGGCCGAACGCCGCCGACGAATCCTAATCATTGTGCCCGCCATGTTGCGCAAACAATGGCAGCAAGAGCTGCTCGAAAAATTCTTTATTCCCTCAGAAGTCCTGGATTTACGCGTCTTCAATCGCTTTAAAAATGACGGCGTAGCAAACCCGTTTGACCTCAATGACAAGGCCATCATTTGCTCGTACAACTTCGCTGCCGCCCAAGCGGCTGCTATCGCGCGAGTCCCTTGGGACATGGTCGTGATCGATGAAGCTCATCGCCTGCGGAACGTCCATCGCTCCCGCACCCGGCTTCAGAACAACCCGGCCGGGCCGAAGACGATGGCCCACCGCATCACCGAGGCCGTGGGCAAGGCTCCCAAGCTCCTACTGACCGCCACGCCGCTGCAAAACTCGCTCCTCGAATTGTTCAGCCTTGTCAGCGTGATCGACCCACACGTCTTTGGCGACCCAGCGTCATTCCGTGAACAATTCATCAACAACCCCGATGAGGTGAGCCGCAACCTGCAACTCAAACAGCGGATCGCACCCGTATGCACCCGGGCCCTGCGAAAGCAGGTAACGGAGTACATCCCATTCACCAACCGTGTTCTGATCACCCAGGAGTTCCTGCCCACCGATCAGGAGCAGGCCCTCTACGATGACATCACGACCTACCTGCAACGGGAAGTCTTGTACGCGCTTCCCGCCAGCCAACGCCAGCTCATCACGATGGTGTTGCGGAAGCTGCTGGCCTCCTCGACCTTCGCCATTGCCCGAACCCTCCGCCGCCTAGCTGATCGACTCGAAAACCTTCGGGACCAGCTTGATCTACTTGATGATGAAGACCTGGAAGGGATCGAAGAACTTGCCGACGAGTATGGCGAGGACGCTGATGAGGAAGCAGAGGAGAACATCGACCCGGAGAAGCTCAAAGGCGAGCTGGAGGACCTTCGGCGTTACGCCGACCTGGCCGGCCGCATTGCCCAAAACGCCAAGGGCGATGCCTTGCTGTCCGCACTGAAGACGGCATTTGCACGAGCCGAAGCGCTCGGAGCTTCCCGCAAAGCTGTGATCTTCACGGAGTCGCGCGAAACCCAGACGTACCTCTTCGATCTGCTGACCACCCACGGTTACGACGGCCAGGTCGCCACGATCAATGGCACGAACAACCAGCCTCACCACGCGGCCATCTACGAACACTGGCTGGCCAAGCACCGGGGAACTGACCGCGTGACTGGCTCGCGTGCTGTGGACTTAAAGGCGGCAATTGTCGAGCATTTCCGTGACGAGGCCACGATCCTCGTCGCCACGGAAGCCGCCGCTGAAGGCGTCAACCTGCAGTTCTGCTCGTTGGTCGTCAACTTCGACCTGCCGTGGAACCCGCAACGCATCGAGCAACGCATTGGCCGCTGCCATCGGTACGGCCAGAAGCACGATGTCGTTGTCGTCAACTTTCTCAACCGCCGCAACGAGGCCGACAAGCGGGTGTATGAACTGCTCAGCGAGAAGTTCCGCCTCTTTGACGGCGTCTTTGGCGCATCAGACGACGTGCTTGGAGCGCTGGAATCCGGCGTGGATATCGAACGCCGCATCGCCGAGGTCTATCAGACCTGCCGCACCAACGCCGAGATTCAAGCCGCCTTCGACGCCCTCCAGGCGGAACTGGATGCCAAGATTCAGGCACGTCTGGCCGCGACCCGCCAGGCGTTGCTGGAGCACTTCGACGAAGACGTGCGCTCGCGGCTCAAGATTAGCCGCGACAAGACGCTCGAATGCATTTCGCAGCGGGAGCGATGGATGCTCGACCTGACGCGGGTCGAGCTTAACGGGCAGGCGCAGTTCGACCCCGAACAACCCCGCTTCCACTATCTCGGTGACGCGTCGGATGACTTCCGGCGGGGCTGGTACAACCTCGACTGGAAGGCTGCAGAAACCGCCGACGAGCATTTCTACCGCCCGGACCATCCGCTGGCACTGCAACTCATTGACAGGGCCATCGCCCGCGAACTGCCCGTCGCCGAGATCGCGTTCGACTACACGAACCATCGCTCGAAGATCAGCGTGATCGAGCCACTGGTCGGCCAGTCCGGCTGGCTGGAGATTTACAAGCTTACTGTATCCGCCGTGGACGTTGACGAGTTCCTCATCTTCGCGGCCAGGACCGATCACAAGCAGATTCTCGACGAAGAAATTTGCCGCAAGCTTCTCTCCCTTCCGGCTGAAGTGCAAACGACCGGGGAATCTCACACGAAGGCACGAAGTCACGAAAAGGGTGAAGATCTTTGCAAGCTGCGCGAGGCGGCCATTCAGGAAAAGCTTGCCCAGATCGATACCCGCAACGCCCGGTTCTTCGACGAAGAAGTCCTCAAGCTCGACCGTTGGAGCGAAGACCTCAAGTTGTCGCTCGAACATGAAATCAAGGAACTCGACAAGCAGATTCGTGAGCTTCGCCGCTCCGCCGCCCTTGCCCAGTCATTGCAGGACAAGCTGACACACCAGAAACAACTGGGCGAACTCGAGCGCCGCCGCAACGCCAAGCGGCGTGAACTCTTCGACGCCCAGGACGCCATCGACCAGCAGCGGGAAGAGTTGATCGGCAAAATCGAGAAGCAGTTGAAGCATACGACTACCATTCAGACCCTGTTCACGATCCGCTGGAAGGTTTTGTGATTGGAGGCCACGTCATGAACACACAAGAGCCACTACTAAAGATTCGATTCGACGGTAATGCAGTCGGTCCGGGCAGGATATCCGTATCTCACCTGCTGCGATTCCTTTCAAACCTGAACAAGGCACTGCAACGTACCGGGCGCGTCCTCGGTGGCGAGAGCGATAGCGCCCGACAAGGCCGTCCGCCACAGAACATCAAGGCCGAGGTCGCGCTAGACCTTGTTCTGCTCACGGAAGGCAGCCCCGCAGCGGTGCTCGGCTTTGAACGCCGACAAGACAACCCATCACTGCCGCATATGGACTTTGGCCTTGAAATCCTCGAAAGCAGCATCGATGGTCTTAACGAGGTTCAGAAGAACGCTAGCGATGAGCAACTCCCCAAGGGATATGACACAGGCGTACTGATGGCTTGGCGCGATGCGGGCGTGCTGTTCAGCCAGGGTGTTGATCGCATTGAAATCACGCTGAACCGTCGCGCGGTACCGCTCACGACCTCGTTCACGCCAACTGGCTATGAACGCATTCAACAACGCATCAAGGGACCGCAGACCAATATCCGCACCATCGAAGGTCGGTTACTCATGGCCGACTTCAAGGAGCATGGCACGCGATGCCGAGTGCATCCGAGCGTTGGCGAGCCGGTATTGTGCCTTTTCGACGACGAGCAAAAGGATGAAGTGCTGGAGGACATCCTTCAGTACGTCCGGATCGTTGGCGAGGCCAAAGAAGACCCGCTTACCGGGAAGATCTCAAGTATCAAGATTCATGACATCGAACGACTGGAAGGCCGTGAAGGCGAGGCGGTGGAATTGCTGCCGCAGGGAACGCCGGTATCACGGAGTTTTTGGGAGTCGCCCACTCTTGAGGAACTGGCACAGACCCAGAATGTCCGGCCGTTACAAGACGTGGCCGCACTGTTTGGCACCTGGCCCGGCGAGGACGATGACGGTTTCGAGGCGGCCGTGGATGATCTCCGGCATCACGCCATCGACGGGAGGGATGGGCGATGAGCGACGCAAAGATTATCCTCGATACCTGCATCGTGTCCTACCTTATGCGTGGCGGAGATCAGGCAAAGGCCTACCTGCCACACGTTCAAGGCAAGTTGTTGGCCATTAGCTTTGTCACCGTCGGAGAACTCTACTTCGGCGCTGAAAAGGCGCGCTGGGGCGAGCAGAAGCGAAATCAGCTTGAAACCACGCTGCGGAACTTTGTCGTAATGCCGTACGACCACGAGATCGCCCGTTGTTATGGGCGTCTTGTTGCTGAGCGGCAACGCAACGGAGCCCCCATCGCACCCAACGACGCATGGATCGCCGCATGCACGGTCCGACATGGTGTACCCTTGGTCACGCACAATCCCAAGGACTTCACAGGGATCGAAGGTCTCAGCGTTATCACGGAACATCGGATTGAGAATCAGGGAGCGTGAAAACGGCATGGCGAAAAGTAATACACGTCTGGAACTGACCTGGATCGGCAAGGAGAATCGGCCGCAGCTGGAGCCGCGCGTTCTGATTGAGGATGCGGGCAAGTCGTACCACGCGGCCCGGCGGGTCAGCGAGAACGACCTCTTCGACAACCGGCTGATCTTCGGTGACAACCTCCTGGCCCTCAAGGCGCTCGAGCAGGAGTTCACCGGCAAGATCAAGTGCATCTACATCGACCCGCCGTACAACACTGGGTCGGCATTCACGCATTACGATGACGGCGTCGAGCACTCGCTGTGGCTGTCGTTGATGCGAGATCGGCTAGAGATACTCAGGCGCTTGCTGTCCGAGGAGGGTTCCATCTGGATTAATCTTGATGACAACGAGGCGCACTACGCGAAGGTGTTGATGGACGAGATCTTCGGACGGCCGAACTTCGTTGCTAATGTGCTCTGGCAGAAACGAACATCGCCTGATGCACGAATTCACTTGGGCGGCGCGCATGATCACATTCTGGTGTACGCCAGAACGCGAGCTACGGTGCAGTTCAACAGACAGCCTCACAGTGTTACTCAGAAAGACGGCTTCAAGAACCCTGATAATGATCCCCGTGGGCCGTGGTCTTCCACAGACTTCACAGCGCAAGGGTGGCGGCCTAATCAGATGTATCAGATCACTACACCAAATGGTACGGTTTATGACCCGCCGCCGAGTCGTTGTTGGGCAAACATTGAGTCGGAGTTCCTGCGGCTTCGAGAAGATGGACGAATCTGGTTTGGCAAAGGCGGCGGGGCGAGACCTCGCGTCAAGAATTTTTTGAACGAGGCCGAAGGGGTAATGAGTTGGACATGGTGGACGAACGATGACGTTGGTCATAACCAGGAAGCAAAGAAGGAAAGTATCGAGTTGTTTGGGGGCGACAGCCCGTTTGATACACCAAAGCCAGAACGACTCATGCTGCGCGTGATCGCACTCGCTACCAATCCCGGCGACGTAGTCCTCGATTCCTTTGCCGGTTCAGGCACGACCGGCGCTGTCGCCCACAAGATGGGCCGACGCTGGATCATGGTCGAGTTGGGCGAGCACTGCCATACGCACATCATCCCTCGCATGAAGAAGGTCATTGACGGTGAAGACCAGGGCGGGATCAGCAAGGCCGTCGACTGGAAGGGTGGCGGCGGATTCCGCTACTACCGGCTTGGACCGTCGCTGATTGTCGAGGACGAATGGGGCAACCCGGTTATCAATCCGGAATTCAATGCCGGGATGCTGGCCGAGGCGATGTGCAAGTTGGAGGGCTTCACGTTCGAGCCGAACGCCGAGGTGTACTGGCAACAAGGCCGAAGCTCGGAGGCGGACTTCATCTACGTGACCACACAGATGATGACCAAGGAGATGCTGACCAGGATCAGCGACGAGGTCGGCCCCAACCGCAGCCTGCTGATCTGTTGCGGCGCGTTCCGCTGCGATGTCAGCCAGTTCGAGAACCTGACGGTGAGGAAGATACCGAAGGCAGTCCTCAAGAAGTGCGAATGGGGACACGACGACTACTCGCTGGAAATCAAGAACCTTCCGTCTGCGCCGCTCGAGGAAGAGGACTCACACGAAGTCGCGAAGGCACGAAGAGGAGAAGCGGACAGCAGGAAGGCGAGGAGGAAATTTGGCAAGGCAGGGATTGATCGGGGGCCAGTGTTGTTTGATCTGACCGGTTCGGAGGAAGGGGAGTCGAGGTGAATTCACACGAAGACATGAAGGCACAAAGGGATAAAGAAGAGTTGGCGCGGATTGCCGTGGATTGCGGTTTTCGTCTCCACAAGGAATTGGGGCCGGGACTTCTTGAGAGTGTGTATGAAGCCGTGCTTGCCAGGATGCTTGAAAACGAAGGGTTGCAAGTGCGACGGCAGGTTCCGGTTCCGATTGCCGTTATGGGCATGCGGTTTGAAGAGGGATTCCGGGCCGATATTTTAATTGAAGACCTGTTGCTCCTTGAGCTGAAAAGCGTGGAGAATCTTGCTCCCGTACATTCCAAACAGCTTCTCACGTACCTTCGTCTGCTCGAACTTCCCCTTGGCCTGCTCATGAACTTCGGTGCAGCGACATTCAAGGAAGGCGTAAGGCGCATTGTAAATGGCCCCCAGTCCTTCGCGTCTTCGTGCCTTCGTGTGAACCAGAAGGGAGACGAATGAGCATCCAGCACATCAATGCGATCAGCAATCGGCTCAGTCTGCGGCCTCCGCAGCGTGACTCGCTGGAGATTCTGGCCCGTGTCTGCGACGTCATTTCGTTGGAGAAGGGGGACGACTCACACGAAGACGCGAAGACACGAAGTGCGGCGGCATTGGAGGAGAAGCTCCGCACCATCAAGAGCGAGTTCCCGACGGTCGAGGACTTCGAGCGGGAGTTCCCATCGCTGTGCTTCGCACTGGCCACGGGTGTGGGCAAGACACGGCTGATGGGTGCGTTCATCGCGTATCTGTACCAGTCCGAAGGTATTCGGAACTTTTTCGTGCTTGCGCCAAACCTGACGATCTACAACAAGCTGATCGCCGACTTCACTCCCAACACGCCCAAGTACGTCTTCAAAGGCATCGGCGAGTTTGCGATCAACCCGCCCGTCGTCATCACGGGCGACACGTATGAATCTGCTTCGGCAGCGCGCGGCCAATTGTTTTATCGTCCCGACGATTGCCACATCAATATCTTCAATATTTCCAAGATCACCAGCGAAATGCGTGGCGGCAGGGCCCCGCGCATCAAGCGACTGAGCGAATACATCGGCCAGAGCTATTTCGATTACCTGGCGGGTCTGGACGACCTGGTAATGCTGATGGACGAAAGCCATCGCTACCGGGCGTCGGCGGGCGTGCGGGCAATCAACGAACTCAAACCGATCCTGGGCCTGGAACTGACCGCCACGCCACAGGTGGAGACCGGCGGACGGGCCGTGCCGTTCAAGAATGTGATCTACAGCTACCCGCTGGCGTCAGCCATGACGGACGGGTTCGTCAAGGAACCGGCCGTGGCGACCCGCGAGAACTTCGACGCCAACGCCTACTCGGCCGAGGGATTGGAGAAGGTTAAGCTGGAAGACGGCGTGCGGATTCACGAGAACACTAAGGTCGAGTTGGAGGTGTACGCCCGTAACAACGAGAAGCCGATCGTCAAACCGTTCATGCTGGTCGTGGCGACGGATACGACCCACGCTAATGCCCTGCAGCAGGTCATCGAGGGCGATGGGTTTTTTGAGGGCAGGTACAAGGGCAAGGTCATCCAAGTCCACTCGAATATCCGGGGTGAGGAGAGGGATGATAACGTTCAACAATTGCTGACGGTCGAGCATCCGGACAACCCGGTCGAGATCGTCATCCACGTCAACATGCTCAAAGAGGGCTGGGACGTGACGAACCTCTACACAATTGTCCCGTTGCGGGCGGCCAACTCACGAACACTTGTCGAGCAATCCATCGGTCGCGGCCTGCGTCTGCCGTATGGCAAACGCGTGGGCATCCCGGCGGTGGACCGGCTGACCATCGTTTCACATGACAAGTTCCAGGAGATCGTGGACCACGCTAACGACCCCAACTCGATCATCCGCGCGGGTGTGGTGATTGGGCGCGACGTCCCGGAGGCGGGCCGGAAGGTGGTGGAGGTCAAGAGCGCATTTGAGAAGATTATCTCGGGGGAGATGGATCATACGAAGACGCGAACGCACGAAGGGGGAGCGCAACGGAGATTGTTCGAGAGGCCCGAGGAACGGGAGGTGGCAGCAGCAACGTTTCAGGTGATCAAACAGTACGAACGGCTCAAGGGGAGCGACCAGCTTGGGCTTCCTGAGATCCAGGCAGAGATTGTCGCGAAAGTTCAGGAGATGATCCGGCCGACCCAGCCGTTGCTGGCGGGAACGTACGATCCGGCGGGTGTGGCGGACGTGGTCCGGGAGACGACCGAACTTTATTGCGACTTGTCAATCGATATTCCAAGAATCGTGGTGGTGCCCAAAGGTGAAGTAACCTGCCGCTACGAGGACTTCGATCTGGACGTTCGGAACATCAATCTCCAGCCAGTTGCCCAGGACATTCTGATTCAACACCTGCACGAGAACCAGCGTTATCGGCTGCGGGACGGATCGGGCATCATCAAGGAGAAACGGCCCGAGGATTACCTGGTTCGCGGACTGATCGATTTCGACGACATCAGCTACGATAAACACGCGGGTTTGCTTTACAAGCTGGCAGGCCAGGTTGTGGCGCGGCTGCGCGAGTACTTAAACGATGAGGACGACGTCATCAACGTTTTGCAGTATCATCAGCAGAGCTTGGTAAGACTGATTCATTCGCAAATGCAGCAACATTTCGTTGAGTCCGCCAGCGGATACGAAGCTCACGTGACACGCGGGTTTCATACGCTGCGAGCCAACAATTACTCTGCCGCAACCAACGAAAATGTGCGTGACTTTCGCACAGTGATTCCAGAGGGCCAACGCAACCGCATCGGCTCGATGGTGTTCGGCGAGTTCCGCAAGTGCCTTTATCCGGAGCAGAAGTTCGATTCTGACCCCGAACGTCGATTCGCGGTGATCCTGGAGAACGACGACAATGTACTGAAGTGGTTCAAGCCCGCCAAGGGCGACTTCCAGATTCATATCCGCCATGAGGAGTCCTACGAACCCGACTTCGTGGTCGAGACGAAGACGGAAAAGTTCCTCTGCGAACCAAAGCGAGCGAACGAGATGACCGACGAGAATGTTCTGGCCAAAGCGGATGCAGCCGCGACCTGGTGCCGCCACGCGACAGCTCATGCCAGAGAAAACGGCGGCAAGCCGTGGCGCTACCTGCTGATTCCCCATGACCAGATACAAGACCAGATGACCCTTGCTGGGTTGACGGCTCGATTCGAGGTACTCGCATCGACTTGATGAATTTTCGATTGGTTGATGACTAAAGACAGGCATGCAAATGTAGTTCCGCCGACTTCGGCCAACTTTAACTGTTCAACAGTGAAGATCGATCCGACCTGACGAACTGCTGGGCTCACTATACCCAGCAGCTCACGACATGATTAAACCGAATTCTCAAAGATCGATTGGCGGACGCACATTCTCGTCCGCCCAGCTAGTCAGCCGATAACCAATATTCAAATTTCCCGCATGCGATGTTCGACTTGTTCTCGTTCGCCGGTGTTGACCTCGCGGTCAGCCAGCATCAACTCTGTGTCGGCCTTGTCCTCGAACTAGGTGGCTTGGCTCAGTAGGTCGCGATTGGACTCGCCCAGCGGCTCCAACTCGGATTCGATTCGATCCAGCTCGGCCAGCAATGTGCAGCTGAGTTTTGACAGGCCCGTAATCCCGTCCCATGATCTTGCCGACGTCGATGGTTTGAACTGGATTCTTTCCATCGAACATATCCTCGATCTTGGCTGCCAGCTCCTCGTGTCGTGTTAACGGGAGGACTAAATTGGCTTCGGTGAATTCTAGCATTTTCTGGTTGCTTCTCGTTACTGTCGTCATAGTTGACATGCCAACCATTTGCCAACTGGTCACTGCCGGCAATACTAAAAACGCCAAAAATGCGCCAAGCTGTTACTTTTTCGCTTAAAATGCAAAAGGCGACCAGCAAGTTGCTGGTCGCCTGCCTGATACAGCGATCATGAAGCTGTTTCGAGTTCTTAGGTTAAGAGATCTGGGGCAAACAATAATGAACGAACCGCGCGTTGGCGGGAAAGAATGAACTGGCCGGACATTGGTTGTCCAATAATCGGCCTGGCGAGTTTTCTTGCAACCCTGTTAGGTGGTCGCTCAAGCATTTCGAGTTGCCAACTTACCAGTCCTGATTTCTAAGCAAGTCGCCGTTTCTTCTTGAATCTTGAGACGGTTGGCGATAGTTTACGTCGATCGCACTCGACTCGCCATTGCGGAAATCCAATTCCTGATTTGACTTTGGGCGTTCCCGGTCAGGTAATTGCGTATTGGTGATGGCAGAAGTCCCGGGGTCTGCCGTGGGATCCGAATAGATTGAGCCGACTCTTCCGTATTCAGGATTCACTCGCTGGACACGTCCGCCAAAAGTGGGATAGTGATAATCATACGGTCCGCAACACATCGAGCAACCCGTACTAAGCATGATCGCAAGTCCTAGTATCCACAGCGACCTTTGGCGGTTAGTCATGACATATCCTCGAAAAAGCATTTCAGTCATTTTTCAATAATTGATTAGAAATGAATCAGCATAGCGACTTGTGAACCTCATCCGCAGCAGCCGTTCAACATTCATCGCCCAATGGGTGAGTTATAACTAACTTGTTGCGCCGTCCCTTGTTGGTAACGTTGATAGCTCTCCGCGATTTGTGAAACTACTTGGTTGTTGCTTCCAGGTTCGCTTGCAATTCTGACAGGAGCGTGCGTTTGTTCATTTAGCAAGGAATGAGCCGACTGTTGAGGTTCATTATGGTTGCCATCGAGTAGACTAAACCCGCTATTGCGAATGGGGGCTCCTTGATTCGATGGACGTCGTGTTTGCGGAACCGGCAGTGGCTCTGGTTCAACGTCGCGGACGCCACGCATGTTTCCATCGGTTTGGGGACCACGATCAAAAATGTGTTGTTGCGACGGATAGGTTTCGTAGAACCCTTCATTGATTCCGTGACCGTCGCTGCAATCGGAACCTTCACAACCATCTTGCGTTGTCGGCCAATGACTTCCTTGGCTCACGACTTCAGGTCTGGTCCATCCGTAGAGACGATGTCGGCTTGCTGAACGGCGACGAGCCAGTTCACTCGCGTCATGGTAGGCCTTATCGGCCCAGGGGCCTTCGTCCATCATGACGTTGTTGTAGGCCAGTATTGTGCCTTTGCGGCGATGAATGAGTGCGATCATTTTGTTGTATTCCGCCAAAGCTTGATAATAGAGTTGTTCGCCTTGGGCGCGACGTCGCTGAGCATCAAGAGTAAAGGTAATTGGTTCAGTTCCGGCCTGCCACCGCTGTTCGCGAGCTTCTAATTCCGTGGCGGAGGCTACCCAACGATTGAAGCTGGTTTGAATCAGTTCATATTGCAAGTCCAACGCCCGCATGGCCTGGCTCAACTCTCGTGCGACGTCCAATTCCATATCTTCCAAAATCGCAATTTGTTCAGCCAATTTCAGTTGGGAGTTTCGCACATTCGCCAATTCTCGGCGGTAGCCGACCGACATTCCAAAGTCGAGGCCGATACGATACTCTTGATAGTCGCCGCCAAACAGTTCGTTGAGGGCACCTGACCCGGCGCTGGCAAATCGAGGAACGTTGTCGCCGTAGTTCGCGAATTGATCGCCAAGGCCGTGCCAACGATATAATCCGGTGGCGTTCAAATTCGGCAACAGACCATTTTTCGCGTAGGCGACTTGCAATTGCTTTTTCCGTACTTCCCAACGTTCCTGACGCAATTCAGGTCGGTAGCTCAATGCCTCGTCGAGCGTATCACACCAGTCGAAGGCTACCCATGCTTTGACCGGGTCGTCAATCGGTCGAATCAATCGACCGTCTGTACTGGCTATTCCCATCAACCAGCGCAGATCACTTTCGGCATCCAATAACGCCGCAAACGCAACTTCGACTTGCGAGCGGAATTCGTAGTATTGGGCTCGGGCTTCCGATTCGTCTTGCAAAGCAACCTTACCAGCCTTCAATGTCTGGTCGACGATTCGCCATGTATCCAAAGCAGAGTCGCGAGCACTCTTGGCTGTTTCTAAGTTGCGATAGGCAACCTGCAAGTCCCAATAGCGAATTTCAATATTCGTAACTTTGTTCTGAATAATGGCTTCTAAGTTGGCAATTTCTTGGTCGGTTTGTATACGTGAGATAACCACCGGCATGCGATTGATGAAGGCGCCGCGTCCACGCAAGATAGGGTGCCGAACTTCTGCTTCCAGTGCAGTCTGATAAACGCTGCGCAGAGGTTGAACGGCGGCCGGAATATTGTTGCTCGTGTAGCTATTGACGGCTCGTACCAAAAATTGCGTTCCCTCGGCCGTACGCTTGGACAATTCGGTTTGCCATGTGACTTGGTCCTGAACGAACACGGTTGGCGTGATCTGTGTCAACGGATTTGTGGGATCGTCAAAAACATTCCGCGGTACGTCTTGACGCTCAATTCCGAAAACCGAAGTCAGTTGCGCGTCGAAATCGGCCAATGCGGCCTCCACTCCCTGGTTGGCTTCCAAAGCTCCATTAGGCAAGATACTTCCGAGCGGTGCCAATTGTCCGGGAAGACCAATGATCCCTGGCTCTGATTCTCGAATCGCCACTCGGTAAAGCGTGGGAGTATTGGCACCGTTGCTGATGATCGAGTCAACTCCGGGGGCGACACGACCTCCCTGCAGTCCGGGGACGCCGAATCCACGAATGACCTTCGTATTATTTAATGCGATGGAAACTGCCTCTTCCAAGGTCAAGTCCCAAAAAGAGTCGAAGGCCGCGTCAGTGATTGTAATGGGCGCTCGCTGAGAAATAACCTCGTCCAAAGGCACATTCTGCAAATCAGGGTATTCGATTTGCGTTGCCTGTTGGAGATAGAAGTTTAAGTTACCATTGTCGCGCAAATATGCCGGTGGCGAAGGCGTGCAACCAGCATAGGTCGCCAAAACGATGCCTAGAACGGTGAAACCAGTCAAAAGCTTGCGACAACAACGCACAAACAATTTCAGGGGGGAGCGGCGAATCATCGGTTATCCATTTTCGATCAAGCCGAAATTTCAAGTCGAAACCCACACTGGGCTCCGATCAGGTTTTTCGTCCGAGTATTTGATCTCGGAGGCCCCCCAGCCCTGGAAAATCAATGCGCATGTGCGCTCGATATCCAACGTACAACTAGTATCGACGCCCACCCCGTCAAACTTTTACTAATCCGCAAATTCTATGCGACATGCTAGCTAAGTCGCGGCTGTATCGCTATTCTGAGAGTTCAAATTGGTTCGTCATCTTGTAAATCCGTTCGCGATTTATCAACTCATTGAAGGAAGCTGGAACGGTTGGTCTGAGATCCGTAAGGTTGCATGCGAAGCGATGCATGTATTCCGTCGGCAGCTAGCTGTATCCGGGACCGACGGCAACTGGGTCTGGTAGATTGACAACAGCCCAACAATATTTCATGAGGTCGGAGAACATGACAATGGAACAAAATTTCGGTGCGATCAATACGAAAATAGGATGGATCGGCGTGCAATGGCATGCGAAGGACGGCATTCAGCGAATCCATATTGGGTATTCAAGCAAAGCAGCTCTACTGGTTGCTTTGGCCGTACCCGAGAACGCCCGAATTACTTCATTACCAATTGAAATGGAGCAAGCATTTCAAGACTACGCACATGGCAAGCCCGTCCAATTCAATGCTCTCAAACTTGATTGGCGTGGACTGACCGATTTCCAATGTAAGGTCTTGCAGCGTTGTCGACGAATTCCTTACGGTAGAACGATGACCTACGCTGAGTTAGCCAGGGAAGTTGGTTCTCCACATGCGTACCGCGCCGTCGGATCGGTGATGGCTAGAAATCCGTATCCCTTGGTGGTGCCCTGTCACCGAGTCTTGGCCACCAATGGCGGCTTAGGCGGGTTCTCAGCGCCTCAAGGAGTCCAGTTGAAAGCGCGATTGCTTGAGATGGAGAACCAGACACATGCCAAATCGTCCTTTATGAAATCGGGTTCCAAGAGGCATGGAAAACCTATAACGTCGGCAGTGTGACGTTTTTGTACACAACACTCGCACCATCAATCATGGCAGAGGGAAGAATCCGTGATGCAGGTTGATCAGCCACATGGGGCGAAACTAAAAAGGCAGGTGGCGAATCGAAAATTGTCTTTTTTTGAGAAGGAATTAAAATTACTCGTCGGAATTCGTCTCCAACTACTCTGCCAGTCAATCGTCAAATTGCGGTGATCACTCTCTGAAGGAGCCACTACTCGATGAATCGTGCTCGCTATTTTGCTGGTGGAGGTATTTGGATCTGTATTCTAGCTTGCCTGATCTATTTGTTGATTTCGCTGGCGGCATCAGAACGACGCTCTGCGATCAATGAACTGACAAGATTTTTTTCGGTACCAGCAAAACATGTTGACCTGAAACTTCAGGTGGAGAGTATGGTTTGCACCTACGATCCCATTTTCATGCGCGTGGAGCGTACACGCAATCGTCCGGAATTTGTGCAAGTTGGAAAGATCGAACGTGTCATATCTCCGCAATCCAACACGCGAGGAATCGCGGTTACTAGTTGGGCAC
Organism: uncultured Planctomycetaceae bacterium; assembly: GCA_937862885.1. Classification (GTDB taxonomy): domain Bacteria; phylum Planctomycetota; class Planctomycetia; order Pirellulales; family Pirellulaceae; genus CALMEE01. Next base: position 65,717 of record CALMEE010000040.1, on the reverse strand, counting down.
GAGCAGAGTTTTTTTCCAACGCACCCCCGCTCAAGAATGCGCATTATTTAACTCGCTATGAAACGCCGCGTTCCATTGATTTTATTGTGCAGACGCTTTTGCCGGAGGACGCACGACGCCAAATTGCCCAACTTGTCGGCGAGGCTTATGCGGAACATCATCAAGATCTTTTGATACGATTGCGCCCCATTTTGGAGGCCGGTTTTCAAGAGGCAGCGGTTGTAATCCACGAGTCATTTCTTGAGTCGATTGAGCGTCATCAGCAGGAGTTCGAAGAGCTGGGTGCTCGATATCAAATTGAATTGATTCAAGCAAAGCTAATACCCTTGGTGAATCGGGAAATATGGCCTATCGTTTCGCAGGAATTCGAACCGTTGCTGTTGGAAATCGGTGAGGAAATGTGGAACCGGGCATCTGTTTGGCGATTTGGATGGGCGGTGGCGTATGACTCTTTGCCATTGCCGCGACGCGACTTGGTCAAACGAGAGTTTGCGAGTTTTCTGAAGCAACATGCGGTGCCGACAATGGTCTCGCACATGGATAAAATCATCTCGGCCCAACAGGCGGTTCTCGCCAAAATTGCTAGGAACGAGCAAGTGATCCAAGTGCTGCGCGATACACTATTTCAGGCGGCGCAAGATGCCGAGTTACAGCGGGTCGTTGTCATGGTGTTGCAAGACGTATTTGTTAATAATGATCGGCTTCGACGGCTCATCAATGATTTTTGGTTACGAGAGGATACTCAATTGCTTGTTAGGATGACGGATGAGAAATTGGAGCCCGTTCTTGCTCAAATTGGGAAGATAATTTTTGGGGACCCGACCGCAAAAGTTACACCCGAATTCGCTCGGGTATTGCGAGCCAATGTGCTGAAAAAGGACCATCGGTGGTTTCTGCTTGAGGAAGTTAAGGGTGAGGCAGAGGGAGAAAGTTTTAACCAGGGGTTTATGATTGTCACGCACGGAGGTGAAACTGATGCAAACCCATTTGACTATTCCCTGCCTCCTTTAGAGAACGATTAAGGAAACTAGCCAGATTGAATTCGACTGATCCCCAAGAAACATTACCGCACGTCGTGATCCCAGCTGCGGATGACTCTGCTGCGATCCCTCAAGACATACGAGTCAGCAGTCTAAGCGTGACGGCTGGCCGACGTCAACTTTTGAACCGGGCCAACGCCATTTTCCCCGCACGACAACTTACGCTGATCGTCGGTCCAAGCGGCGTGGGGAAGTCGTTGTTACTCAAGATTATCGCTGGCTTAGTCCCCCGTGACCATGCTTCGATTCACTTTTCGGGCAACATTGAAACGGGAACGCAACAACAGAACTTGGGTGTCGTTTTTCAGTCATTCGCATTGTTTGACGAGTTGACTCCCAAGGGGAATATCGAGTTCGCCAAGGCGCACCGCTGTGGTGGGTCACGCGATGTATCCGCTGATGTGCTTTTGGAGACGCTCAAGATCCCACAAAACGTTCGCACGTCATTATTGAGCGGCGGGCAACGTCAACGTCTGGCCATTGCCCGCACGTTAGCCTATGATCCGGCGGCGATCTTGTACGATGAGCCCACTTCAGGGTTGGATCCAGCGACTGCACATCAGGTGGCCACGATAATTCTGGAGACGCACCGCCGATTTCAGAAAACATCGATCGTAGTGACGCACGATTATGATTCGCTATTGCCAATCTCGGATAAGGTTTACATCCTAGATCCAACGGACGCATCGTTACGAGAAATTCCTAAAGAGCAATGGCAAACGATTGGCGAAATGTTGGAGCCCATGTCGCGATCGGTGCATGTAAACGAGGAACGCATTGCCGATGATACCGGAGGCTGGCGTTGGCTCGCCAATCTCCATCGTGTGTTACCTCACACGTCAAAATTGTGCGAAGCGATGTTGATTGGGCTGGTAAGCCTCGTGCCGACTTGGCGCAGCCAAAAATGGGGCCTGACATATCTGATGCATTATGCACGGCTCGTGGCCGGTCCAACCGCTTGGATCTACATGGCGTTATCGGGCTTGATTATCGGTTTCGTTACAACGTATTTTGTGTTTCGATTCCTACCGTTTGCCGGCTACACTCAACCGCTATTGATTGAGGAATTATTATCGGCGATGGGCTTTTCGCTTTACCGGATCTTTATCCCGGTATTAGCCACCGTCATGATTGCGGCGCGCAGCGGGGCCGCCATTACGGCCGACATCGGCTCGAAGCAATACGGCCAACAAATCGATGCGCTGCAAACGATCAATGTCAGTCCCCGCGCTTATTTGTTAACACCGATCATGATTTCGTTTGTAATCGGAACCCCGTTGCTGAACATGATCGCATTTTGGGCCGCGCGCTACACGAGCTTGTTCACGTTTACCTTTTCGCAACCAGGACATACTCCCGATTTCTGGAACCAAAATTTCCATTATTCGCTTCACGTGATAGGCGGCACGTTTTATTTTGGCACCGGATGGCTTTTGGCGAAGTTGGTGTGTTGTGGGTTGGGAATCGGCGTGATTTCCTATTTCCAAGGGCGGCAACCAAAATTTTCTAGTATCGATGTGAGTCAAAGTGTCACCGCGACGATCTTGTGGACGACTTTATATGTTTTGGCTGTTCATTTCGCATTTGCATTCTACGAATTCAACGTATTACCTAGTTCTGTGGAATAATTTCGCTTGAGCGAAACTTGTGCGAGATGAATATATGATTTGGCGGTGTGGTTTTCAAAGAGTTAATCAATTGTTAATCAGATGGAATCAACAAGAGATGCAGTGATCGGCGTTTGTCGTCTCAATCGAGACTTTTTGGTCATTCGCCGCGCCGCTAGTTTACGCGCGGGTGGTAAGCTTTGTTTTCCTGGCGGCCATGTTGAGGCTGGTGAGTGCAATGAGAGCGCGTTACGTCGCGAGATATTTGAAGAATTGGGTGTGGATGTCGTCGTCGGAAATAAACTTGCGGAAACATGGTCGCTCGCCAGCGTGAATTTGCGTCTGAATTGGTATTCCATCGACGGCATTGAAACCGATAAGTTGCGTCCGAGTCGTGATGAAGTATCCGAGGTCTATTGGCTCTCGTACAATGAGCTTCTGATGCATGGAGATTTGTTGTCGAGCAATCGCGACTTTCTCATTTCATATCGTGATCTTCTCGATTTCTAAGAACGACACTTGCAAAAACAGTCGAAAAAAGCCCTAATGAGCAATTGATTTGGACGAATCATATTGTGCATCGCCAAATATTGAGCGCACACGAGTCCATAGTTCGTCAACGCCTTCTTTCGACAAGTAAGACAAACCCCAGTTCAGATAAGCGAGGTACATTTCATGTCAATTTTTGGAAGTTTTATGGGTATCATGTTGATTGGCCTGCTGGTCCTAGCGGCAGTCGTCTTCTTCATGATCATCACGTACAACAAACTGATCACCTATCGAAACCGCTATGAAAACGCCTTTAAGCAGATCGATGTTCAGCTGACACGGAGGTATGAACTAATTCCGAACTTGGTGGAAGTCGCCAAAGGCTATATGAAACATGAAAAGGAGACACTGGAGGCAGTTATCAACGCGCGCAACCAAGCTTTTTCAGCGGGGCAAGCCGTAGGCCAAAATCCGGGGGACCCGGCGGCCATTAAGAATCTGGCTGCCGCCGAACAGAACTTGGGTGGTGCTCTCGGACGCCTGCTCATGGTTGCTGAATCATATCCCGACCTCAAGGCAAACCAGAACATGATGGCTCTGCAGGAAGAGTTGACATCTACCGAAAACAAACTCGCCTATGCGCGACAAGGTTTTAACGATGCGGTTACTCAATTCAACATCAATCGAGATCAATTTCCGGCGAATGTTGTTGCTGGACTATTTGGTTTTAATCGCGCGGAATTACTCGAAATGGAAGACCCCAAGGCACGGGTTGCACCAAAGGTCTCCTTTTAGTTCCAAGTTCTTTTGAATCAGAAGCGTTCGTACCTGCTCGATGCTCGATTACGCGGCATCGTCAGGTGGATGCGGATGGAACAAAGATTGCGGCAGGTTATCCGGCCAAAAAAGCCGGATAACCAAACCGGCGCGACGAAGTGGGAAGCTGAGACCTTTTGCGAACTTGCTCAGTTTCCGGACGCCTTCAATTCATTGTTTGTGGAGATTCAAGAAGCGTGGATTTTTTTGCGAGTCAAGATTTGGCCCGTCGCAAGACGAAATGGCTGATTGGTTACTTCATACTTGCAGTTGTGGGGATGATACTTGGAATCTACATCGTCATCGCGCTAGTCATGTTTGGATATCCTGCCACACAAGTTCCAGCAGAGTCTGTCGATCCAGCGCTGGAGCGTGGAATCGAGCAACTGTTTAATTTGCCATTGTTGGGAGTTGTCAGCGCTTTTGTCTTATTGATCGTGGGGGGCGGCACCGCTTATAAGGTGGTTGAACTCAATGGTGGCGGAAGTACCGTCGCCGCTCAATTGGGTGGTCGCCGCTTGCAAACGAACTCACGCGACCCAGTGGAACGACGCATTTTGAATGTCGTCGAAGAAATGGCGATTGCTTCGGGAACTCCCGTACCCCCCGTATACATGTTGGACAATGAACCGGGCATCAATGCCTTCGCTGCTGGTTTTTCCGTCGATGACGCTGTAATCGGTGTGAATCGCGGGACTGTCGAGCAACTGAATCGTGATGAGTTAACCGGCGTGATCGCGCACGAGTTTTCGCATATTCTAAACGGCGACATGCGCATGAGCATTCGCATGATTGGCGTTTTGCATGGCATCCAGGTCTTGGCCCTGATTGGGTATTACGTATTGCGGAGCATGAGTTATAGCCGTGGATCAAACAAAGATAGTGGTCGAGGGGCAATTCTTGCGATCGCCTTGGCGTTGATCGTATTCGGCGGCATTGGATTGTTTTTCGCGAGGTTGATCAAGGCTTCGGTCTCACGACAGCGTGAGTTTTTGGCAGATGCGTCCGCTGTGCAGTTTACCCGTAACCCTGATGGCATCGGTGGGGCATTGAAAATGATTGGTGCATCGCAGCACGGCAGTCAAGTCAATGCTGCCCGCGCCGAGGTGGCCAGTCACATGTTCTTTGCCAGCATGTTCGGGCGTGGCATGACGGGTGCTTTTGCCACGCATCCCCCGCTGCTCAAACGAATCCAGGCGATTGAACCCCGTTTCGAAGGGAATTACCAAGAGTATCTCGGCACGCGTAGCAAAATTACCTTCCAAACCGAGCGTGCTGAATCCAAGAGTTCCGCAGCAGGCAAGATGCCAATCCCTCCATTGTCCGCTGGGGGGAAATTTGGAGGAATTTTTACGAAGTCGGGTGCGGCGACTCGCTTTCCGATCGATCCTGTGATGGTTATTGCTGCCGTTGGCCTGCCTACGCAAGATGATGTCGAATATTCGAGTGCGCTCGTTGAGGCTTTACCGGAAAGCATTACCGACGCGGCTCGAGATGTGTTTGCAGCCCGCTGTTTGACATTCGCGGTTTTGATTCAGGCGGGACAATCCGAACTTAACGAAAGCCAATTGCGGATCATCGCCAAGAACGAAGGGGAAGGAACGGCGGAAGAGACGATTCGCTTGCTAAAACAAGTTGCCCAAGTGCCCCCGCAATTCCGGCTGCCCGTGTTTGAGATCATTCAAGGGACCTTGGTTGGAATGTCAGCTAATCAGTTCCAAACATTTCGGGCAACCATCGATGAACTCGTCAAATCGGATGGTAAGATCAGCTTGTTTGAGTTCTTTTTGCAACATCATTTGATTATCCACTTGGATCGATTCTTCGGGAATCGCACCACGGCCCCGATTAACTACCGTGAGTTGGATGCCGTGCAAAAGGATGTGATTGCAGTGATCGGAGTTTTGGTGAAAGCAGGACATTCCGATTCTGCTAGCGCCGAATCCGCTTTCTTGGAAGCGATGGAGAGTTTAGAACGTCGCAATTGGGGAGTTGCTGGCGAACTGCAAAACGTACAATTCACAAGTAAGTCGCTAGCCGATTCATTGATTCGCTTGTCAGAGGCCGCGCCGCTAATAAAAAAGCAAGTTCTGTTGGCAGCCGCGATTGCCATCAATCATGACGGGCAGGTCACCGTCGAGGAAGCTGAATTATTTCGTGCAATTTCTGAGTCCCTTGATTGTCCTGTGCCACCGGTTGTTGCCAGCAAACTAAAAAAAGGTGGCCTCTCATAACGCGACGGTCCACATAAAGCGACGCACAGGTGGCAAGCGAAAATGAAATTCGCACTGGCAAGCATCGATCTAATTGTAACGGTCGATCAGGTTACTTCGATTGTTCTCTCGTTCATGCGCCGAAACTTGATTCTCTCAACAGGTCGCCTAATCTCTGATTCGGCTTGACTTTGTGCGCCTACGAGGCCAATTGATATCGCTGATTGCTGGATGTCGAACTCCGGCAGCGCATGGCTACGCCCTTCGGCGGCAAGTGCGGAATGCGGATTGAGGGAATTTGCGTTAAACGTAATCTAGACTTGCCCAGAGTGTTTCGCGGCGAGACTGTGAATTAGCGAGCGTCGTCGTTGGCTCCGCTGATGAGCCGTTCCCCATCTTTTCGTTTGTGGAGTAATCGCCGGCACGCTCTGCCCACTCTTTTATAAATTCACAGACGGGTCACATAAGAGTACATTGATTCAAGCGGTTTTTAAGGCAAAAAACATGGCCAATAAGATCTTGTTAGTTGATGACAGCCAAACGATTCGCAATTGGGCCAGCAAAATCTTGGAAAAATCGGGATTCGTTGTAACTCAAGCCCGAGATGGTGCGGAAGCCATTCGCCTAGCTTGTGCCGACGCGCCCGATTTGGTCATTGTCGACGTTGTGATGCCGCGAATTGATGGATATGGAGTATGCGACGCACTCAAATCCATGGGAGAGCCATGGCGTTCGTTACCGATCCTCTTTTTGACCAGTGTTCATGACTCCGCGACAGAGTTGATTGGTCGTGATTTCGGCGCCTATCTGCGGAAGCCAGCAATGCCTGAACAGCTTCTGCAAGCCGTGCAAAAATCATTGAATTCAACGGGTGCACGAAAACAAGTGGTTCACGGCAGTCACGGCATGAACTTGCGCCCGACCCAGAGTTCGCTTGGGTTGCAATCGAATGAATCCTTTTGCGACAAGATCTAACCAACGCCTTGGATTAGGTCTGAGGCGGACGATGGCGCAACGATCCTAAGGTGATTTTTTATGGCATTCAATCGAAGTGCCTAAACGTTCAGGTGCAACGCCCGCTTTCCAGCCCGCATCGACGAAGTTCTTGCATCAAAACCCGTCGTTCTGAGAATGGACCGTCACGTCATCATCGAAGGCTTTTGCAGGGACGGAAACCGGCGAACGGACATTCCCACGAATCTCAGACAAACACGATCAGAGGCTGAAGGGTTGGCGACTTCATGGAACCAAGCAACTGGCGGTTATCCTTCGAAAGCGCATGACTTTTGAGCGGAATGCATCCTGCCGTTGGGATGCACACCGGGTAGATCCTGTGCGTAGAATTCGTGCAAAATTGCTTTCCAATCTTGCAGGCTTTTGGAGCTTGCGAAACCGGCTCGCACCAATTCGAATTGCGGGTGCAAGATCGAGTATTTGATGCCGAACTTGCGCATCACGATTGATGCTTGTTTGCTTCCATAAAGTTGTTCTGCCAAAAGCAGATGCTCTAGAATTACATCTCGTTGTTCATGAAGCGATGGCGGATTTGGTAGCGGTTCACCGAGCGCCAAAGCCCGCACTTGTTGAAAAATCCACGGGTTGCCGATGCAACCGCGTGCAACCGAGACTCCGTTCACCTTAGTTTGTTTCATCATATTAAGGCAGTCGTGAGGTGTGAACAGATCGCCGCTGCCAATTATTGTCTTCGGGCCCACATGCCGTTTGACCTCTGCCAGGAATTCCCAATTGCTGGGTCCGATATAGCCCTGTTTAACCGTTCGTCCGTGAACTGTCACTGCGGAAACGCCGATATCAAATGCGCTATCCAGGATCGCAAAAAAGTTGTCTCGGCTCTCGGAGGAATCATCAATGCCGCGACGCATTTTCAGTGTCACTGGAATGGCGGAAGGGACGATGTCTCTTGTCTTTCGTACGATATCCAGTGCGATTTGTGGTTGGCTTAAATGGTAACCTCCGCGACAGCGTCCGAGCACTTTCTTCACTGGGCATCCAAAATTGATATCGATGACATCGAAACCAGCTTCAACTAACTTCTTGGCACCGAGTGCGAATTGCTCTGGCTCGGCTCCCATCAATTGACCACCTACCGGGTGTTCATCGTCGCTGATGTGAAGGAAGTGGCTCGTCCTCTTTCGATCTTTAAGATCGATTAGGAACTTGTCGAGCATGACTTCGCACAGCGTATACGATGCACCAAAGCGGCGCGCAATAACTCGCATCGGCCAGTCGCTATACCCAGATAACGCGGCTTGCACAACCGGAAAGTCGAGTTTGACAGATCCCACAATCAGCGGGGGAAATGGTGTCGCTACAGACATGAAAGTCGCCGGGGAACATCGAGATACGATACGATCCAAATGCTTATTTTTAATCATTTGTGGCTTGTAACGCTACTCGTAACGCGTGGCACAGCCGGAATCTCTGGATCAAAAATTCGGTTTCGTCGACATGCAAACGCTTGCCGTAAATTATGATATTTAGGGACCAAATCAAACTCAAGGACTTTCCGCGCTCGGTCGCATCGGTGAATCCCAGCGAAACTCGGATGTGAAGCGAGTGAAGCGACAAATGTACGTATGTAGTAACCGCGACAGACAACAACTATTGGATCGAATTTTAATGCTCACGTTTAGATTAATTGGAAAGATGCGGGATGCGATTGCACGTCGCGTTTGTATAGACACAGTTGTTTTTGTTGTGGCGTTATTCATATTCGCTGGGCATACAGCTAACATCGACGCACAATTGCGGTTGACTCGGGACCAGGTTCCCTTACAAAAAATGCCGATTCAAGAATTAATTCCTTTGCCCGAAGTTGTGGCGAACCCGGCAATTCCAGATAGCCAACAGATGTTGGGACATGGCTGGGGCCAAGAGATCTCGTCTTATGCCCAGATAAACGAGTATTTGAAGGCACTCACCCAGGCAGCTCCAGACCGCTGTCGGTTGGTTCGCTATGGCGAAACTTACGAAGGTCGAGATTTGCACTATCTCGTGATTTCATCGCCGGAGAATATCACGAGGCTCGAAGAGATTCGAACGAATAACCTGAGATTGGCCGATCCGCGTGCGATTGCGTTTCAGCAAGCGGAAACGATGATTGATGAATCGCCTGTGATCGTTTGGCTTGGTTACGCTGTTCACGGAAATGAAGTTACGCCCAGTGACGCCGCTTTACTTACGGCCTACCATTTGTTGGCTGATCAACGGACGTCAACTCATGAGCTTTTGAAGAATATCGTCGTGATTATTGATCCGCTCCAGAATCCCGACGGCCGCGAGAGATTCGTTAACGTCTTTCGTGAGACGCGTGGACGATTTATCCAAACGGATCCAATTGCCAATGAACACACGGAACGGTGGCCAGGCGGACGCACGAACCATTATTGGATCGACATGAATCGGGACTGGTTTTTGCAAAGTCAACGTGAAGTGCGGGCTAAGGTCGCCGCGTACCTGGAATGGCAGCCGCAACTCTTCGTGGATGCCCACGAAATGGGGCACAACAGTTCGTTTTACTTCCCTCCTCCCTCCGATCCCAAAAATCCCTTCTTGACGCCGATTCAGTTCGACTGGTTGGGGAAGCTTGGTAAGCACCACGGCGAATGGTTTGATCGCTTCAAATTCGCGTACATGACGCGTGAGGTCTTCGACGCTTTCTTTCCAGGTTATGGAAGCGAATGGCCGACGTTGCAAGGTGGACTGGGGATTCTGTGGGAGCAGGCGGGTCCGCGAGGACTGTTGATCGACAAGAACGATGAAACCCAACTTTCCTATGGTGACGGCGTTCGGCATCAATACATCAGTGCACTAGCCGTCTTGGAATTTGCCGCGCGTCATCGTGGTGAACTCCTGAGAACGTTTCATGCGAATCGCATGCGTGGAATTCGATTGGGCGAAGATGGCGACGTAACAGATTTCTTTCTGTTAACAAATGATCGGCCGCAGCGCTCATTGCGTCTGGCCGAAATTCTGCAGCGCAATGGCATTGAAATTCACCGCATAGACGAAACCATCGAATTGGAATGCAGAAGTTCACACGACACGGAATCCAAATCGCGAACAGTTCCAGCAGGAAGTTTTCACATTCGAGTTGCCCAACCGAGTGGTATGATACTTCGAGCGTTGTTGGACCGCGAAGTTGAAATGGACGGCAAATTTTTGCGAAGACAATTGGAGCTAAATCAATTGCGATTGCCCGATGAGATCTACGACGTAACTGCATGGTCACTTCCTCTGGCATTTGACGTGCAATGTCTAGCCACGCGCACTACGCAGAAGATTCCGAGCACTTTGATCGATGTGAATACCGTCGGACTGCCTGACGCGTTCGGAATGGCCAGCGTCGCTTATTTGATTCCTGGCACTGACGGCGGAGTGCAGCTCATTGCCGGAATGATTCGCGATGGCTTCCGAGTGCATGTTGCGAACGAGAGCTTTAAGATCGCCGGTCGCACGTTTGATCGTGGCACCTTCATTGTCAAGGTGTTCGAAAATGACGCAAGCCTTCATGAACGATTGACGCGTGACTCCGAAGCGTTTCGCGTGGAAATCATTCCGACAGACTCGTCATACGTTGAAGAAGGGGTGCATATGGGGGGGCCCAATGTCAAATGGATTCGTCCACCCCGAATTTTATTGGTCGTGAATGAGCCAACGTTTTATTCGTCGGGACACACTTGGTTCTTGTTCGATCAATACTTGGAGTATCCGACAACTCGCGTCAAAGGAGCCGACTTTTCCCGTGCAGATTTGAGCAAGTTCAATACGATAATTCTTCCGGACGGCAACTACTCAGAAAATTCCGGCTTCGGTGCCGCAACCGCCAAGACGCTACTGGATTGGGTGAGCAAAGGGGGAACACTAATCACATTGCGCGGTGCAACCAGTTGGGCAGCTCAGGAGGACAACGAACTCCTAAAGAATAAGCTTGTTAACCGCAAAATCATCGTCGAGACCAAAGACGAAGCACAAAACACAACGGAAAAAGTGCCACCAGATAGCGTGCCAGGTGCTTTTTTTAGAACAGAAGTGTTTCAGCAACATTGGGTGACCTTCCATTGTCGTCCCGAGTTACATGCGTTTTATACTGGCCGGATCATACTCACGCCAACCCCTGAAACTGCTGGGCGCTCGCTTGTCACTTTCAGTGATGCAGATCGACTGTTAACCAGCGGATTTTGTTGGCCGGAGAGCTTGCAACTGTTGGAGAAAACTCCCTTAGTCGTCTACCGCTCCGTAGGGAGCGGACATATCATCGCGTTCACGGACGACCCCAATTACCGGGCCATGTTTCCATCATTGCAGCGACTGTTTATCAATGCTGCAATGCTCGGCGCCGGACAGTGATTTGGTCACACGCTGGAATCCGCGATCACTCGGGGTATTTACGTCTCCGCACCAGCGCAAATACCATGAGTTCTGGATATCATGTCACCAATTCAATGTTGTGGTTCGATTTGCGGCGTCGGCGTTTTGCTGGCCGTCTTTCGCTCGCTTGGCCAAAACAACAGTGACAAGAAGAGTATTGTTGGCAAGGTTGGCGCGGGTTCGAAAATTAAACTCTCCACGGTACCGCCGACCAAGAATAGGACGGCAATGCCTCGCACATACGCGTCTGAGGGATTAAATAACCTAGCGAATATTACTCCGACCATCATCAAAACTAGTGCCATCCCAACCGCACCGGTCATGAGTCCAGCGTTCAAAACCAAATTGTGGGAATGAAAACTATGGTCAACCATGGCGAAGCGAGCACATCCGTATCCACAGCCAAATAGTGGGCGTTTTTCAATTTGTTCGATCGCGTATAGCCATATTTCTGTGCGTCCCGTGGCCGTCGTCAATTCACTGACGTCCCCCGATTTGCTGAACGCCAATGCTGCCCGACGCCAAAGATCATCGATTTCTCCAGTGAAAGCCAAAACGAGCACGATTAATCCAATAATCAAGGTAACTGCACTTATGGAGGCCACGCCTTCGCGAGTTCGTGCCCGATGATAAAGCACTGCGCCCGCCGCGATGAAGGCGACAAGAAATGAGGTTCGGCTAAGGCAAAAGGCAATCGTCAACACCCAGATCGCTGCAATTACTAAGACTTCGAACAAACGCAAACGGTTGTCGTTCCATAGCGCTAACGCGATCACGAAGCCAGCAGATACAAAGAGACCAAGTGTATTGGGATGTCCTAGCCCACCCATTCGTTCGACGGCGTCCTCTAGCGAAATATACTCTCGCCACGTTCCAATTTCAGGCAGAGCCAGATAGAGACACCATGAGATGGCGGTGTAGATACAAATGCCAATAAGGACGGTTACCACGAATCTATGTTTACCAAGTTGGTCGATGGCAACTGGGACAAAGACGATTGCCGTGAAAAAGCTGACAACTGCCGCAATCGAATATCGTGGGTCCATGGCAAACGGTGTACAGATCAATGACCACACCCCAAAAGCCAGTACAAGCATGCCAGGAAAACGGTACAGCTGTTCCAAAGCGGTCCCGCCATAGATGATGGCGTACGATCCTGCAATTCCGCAAATTGCCAGTCGCATGTAGATTTGCCAATTGATGACTAGCCGTTCGGGGTCGGCTCCCATAAAGTCGGCACCATTCAAAACAATCATTGCGAGCAATATCAACGCTGAGTTGATTGCGCGGACATCGCTGTTCAAAAGGTGAAATGCCCAATCCACTAACGACCTCGGCTGCGTGTAATCAGCCTTTAATTGAGTTGGATTCGTTGTCGACATAGCAAATTGGTGGTGGGAAAAGCCAAGTTCGGCAAACAGAAATTCATTGAGATTGCGACGAAGGAAACAGCACTTTCATCTTATTCGCCAATGTATGCTTGGCAAGCGATCTCGCCGCAATCTTCGGAAAAACCGGGAGAACCTGAACGCGATGAGGCCGGAAATACAGGTTGAAGCATACCGTAGCGCCTATGTACTGTCGCACGACTACTGGCGTATTGTTGATCTCATGCTTCAAGCCGTACAATGAGCGGCTCAAATGAACCCAATCCATTTAGGCATTTACCTAGAGTTAACCGCAAATGTTAAGAAGAGCTGCTTTAATTTTTGTAACCTTGTTGTCGTTCTTGTCTCCAGCGGTGCAAGAGGCCGTTACTCAAACTCAACTTACCGAGAATACGTTGCAATTAGATGAGGGCGCGGAACCAGCGTCTGCGGACTTGAAAGCATTTTCATGGTTGATCGGTCGATGGATCGGTGAGGGTCTAGGAGGAGAGTGTGAAGAGGTGTTTCTCCCAATTTGGAACAATTCAATGACGGGTACGTTTCGCCTTTTCCAGCAGAATCAACTTGTATTTAGTGAATACTTTTCGCTGATGAAAACCGACGATGAAGGAGTCATCCTGGGCTTAAAACACTTTCATCCAAATATGGTTAGTTGGGAAGAAAAAGACGCAATGGCCAAGTTTCGATTGATTCAAGTTGAAAACAACACAGCCTATTTTTCCGGTCTGACCTACAAATTATCGGATGAAGGCGAACTCAGAGTGTGGGTGGCACTGAGGAATAATGAGGGGGACGTTGATGAGGCAACCTTTTCATTTCGCCGCGCGGATAGGTTTGCCGAGGCTGCTTCCAAGCAGATTGCAAGTGACCAAGACGCTTCAGCATCAGGCGAAGCCACTGGCACGCGAGCGATTCGCAAGTCAGTTGAGGTCACTGGTACGCTGGGTGGTGTCTGGAAATTATGGACAACGTCTGAAGGCATCGCGAAGTTTTTTTCACCGGATTCGAAGATTGAGTTGAGGCCTGGTGGAGCGTACGACATCTATTTTGGGCTGGAACCTGATGAAAACGGTTTGCGGGGCAGCGAAGGCGGCACGGTCGTTAGTTTTTTGCCGAACGAATTTCTTATCTTTGAATGGACCTTTCCGCCGAATACTCCCAACCTGCGTCGTGAAAGAAGAAAAACGCATGTCATGGTTAAGTTGAGTTCAGTGTCGAATGACAAAATCAACGTAGAACTCGTCCACTACGGATGGGAATCGGGTGGCGAGTGGGATATCGCTTACGATTATTTTGACCGCGTTTGGCCTTTCGTATTGAATGCGTTGAAGCAAGCCATTGAAAAGGAATAGAAATGTGGGGTGGGTGTTAAGACGACAGCTACTTCCGGGCAGAACAGTTTGTCAGGTCGCAGTTCCGGATCACCTGACGAAGAGTGCTGTGGGCAATTATCAGTAATTGCTTTATAATAAGACACTTCTCGCTGATCGCGGGTGCAGATCATGTTGTAATCGTTGAGGAATCATGGTTTTCGTACTTGTGCTTAGCCTTCCGCGGTAATTGACCTCGATACCAGAACAGGCGTTTGTTCGAATCTGTATGCGAGTGGCATGCCGTCGTGTGCGAGAAAAGTTTTCGGTTAAATGTCCGCTTCGCGTGGAGCGTCGCGAGTTTTCGAAGATTCGCTGAGGCATTCTGTTTTTTGACAGACGTTTCTTTGTGCTGCCGCAATCTGCGAGTTCGACGGGTTGGGTCGGCGTTTTTATTTTAAGTTCCGCTTGGAACCTTGCACCCCAAAATTAAGAATGACGATGAATACTTATAAATTTCAATTGAGTCGGCAAGCGGCATTGGTTTTATTGGCGACTGTGTTTCCGCTGGTACACGTGGCTGCTCAGGAGGGTTTTGATGAAGCTCTAGTAAAAAAATCCAGCTACATAATCGGGTATAACATGGCACAGAACATCATCAGCCAAGGCGTTGAACTCGATCGCGAGTCGTTTTTCCGTGGTTTGACTGCGGCTCTGCAAGACGAAGAATTTCAAATGAGTGATGAGGAGGTCGAGACGACCATGAAAGCTTTTCAGCAGTACACGGAAAAGCGAGCACTAGATCGAATGCGACGAGAGGGAGAGGAAAACAAAACTGCCGGCGAAGCATTTCAGGCTGAGTTTCGTGCGAAAGAAGGCGTTAAAGAACTTGAAGATGGTCTACTGTATCAAGTCTTGGCAAGTGGCGGTGGAATGTCTCCAACTGCAACGAATACGGTTCGAATCCATTACCATGGAACGTTCACAAATGGAAAGGTATTCGATTCAAGCGTCGAACGAAAACAGCCCGCCGAATTTCCAGTCAATGGTGTGGTACCCGGTTTCTCAGCCGCATTGCAGGCAATGAAAGTTGGTGATAAATGGCGGGTCGTCATTCCCAGTCACCTCGCGTACGGGCCTCAAGGTCGACCGCCAATCGGGCCTAACCGTACATTGATTTTCGAGATTGAGTTGCTGGAAATCGTGAAGTAACCTTGCGATTGGCATTGAACTTCAAGCAAGTCCTTTCGGAGAGAGGGCAATGCAATTGTTCATTGACTACCAATCGTTCGTCAACGGATGGGCATCGCCTCCGCAAACTACGGACTCAGGTCCAAAATCGATGGTCTTCGGCGCTCATGGCTGGAGGGCATCCGAGCTAGCAACCTGAATTGCCCGAGCGATCAAACTCGTATGAATTTGGTAATTGAGTGCGCAGGATCCCCGCGATATGTCCACGAGCGTCTGAAGTCTTGACCTCAGATGTTCTGCGTGGACAACATCGGTGACCAGTCCAAGAGAGCTCTGGTCTAATGGGACGCGGCAGAATTCCTTGGCGATCTGGACGAGATTCCAGACGGAACAAGAATAACGGATTCGGTTCGACGGGGCACTGCGAAGACAACTCAGTATCTTTACGTCTCATCCGCTGCTCGAAACCATTTGGTTAGAATGGGTTCGTAGCCGCAGGACTCGCTTTCGTTGAAGTACAGGGAGATTTCGCGTTGTGCAGACTCAGGTCCATCGGATGCGTGTACGAGATTCATTTGCCGACTTGAGCTATAGTCACCGCGAATGGTTCCTGGGGCCGCTTTTAATCCGTTCGTTGCTCCAAGCATTGCTCGTACAACTTCAATTGCATTCAACCCTTCCAGCACCATAGCCAATACAGGAACTTTGGTCGCGCCACCTGTTATAAAATCTTCAAGTCCAGGGTAAAACGGCTTACTCACGTGCTCAGCGTAGTGTTGCTTCGCCAAGTCCGCAGAAACGTGAAGCATTTTCACAGCAATGATGTTCAGTCCCTTATCTTCGAACCGAGCGATCACGCGTCCCATCAAACGGCGCTCAACGCAATCGGGTTTAAGCAATACAAAAGTTCTCTCCATGCGAATATCCTATTATCAAATGGTAAATTGAAGTTGATTGAATGAACGGATTGTGACCCTTCTTCCTGAACACGGCGTTTCGTCGGTTAAAATCTGTTTCGCTGTTGTTTCAACGCATTTCGCTTTCAAATACAAGCACGAAATTGGGACTGGTTTCGACAATTCGAACCAGCACCAATTCGCTAGGAACAAGTACGAAATTTCCCTTGGAGCTTCCCTAAGCTAGATAGCGAACGCCGAGAAGTGTCGGATTTTTTGATTGAATTCAGGATTCTAGCAAAGTGTTCCCCCTTCCGAAACTGCCGAACGTGTGAGAAACTCAAGGAAAATGTATTGTTGTTTTCTTTGTTGAGAGCGCGGCAACTTTCCGCGTCGTTTGGGGTGGATAAGATCACCTAAGCAAACAGGGAAAGACGGCAACTATGTTGTGCCAAAACGTTCCGATGTCGAATTGTTAAGACAAGGAAACACCGACAGACTCAACGAGTGGAGTGTGGCTGGCGAGTTGATGTGCGGCAAGTCATTGCTCCGTAGTCAGCCACGGTTTTTCTCAAGATATTTTTAGTGAAACGGGTGCGAATTCGACATTTCAATCGCAAGCGTTTCCATAGCGTTAACGTCGAGATAGTTATTCGAAATTTACATAGAAGTCAATGAACCAAGAGCCGATCGCCGTATTCCCGTTGGATGAAACAAATAATTCGAAGAAGCCGATAACACATCTGACTGCTGTAACAGTTCGTTTGGTTGGCGATTCCGGCGACGGCATGCAGTTGATGGGTAGCCAACTCACGAATACATCGGCCCTAGCCGGGAATGACATAGCAACATTTCCCGATTTTCCAGCGGAGATTCGTGCACCCCGTGGCACGCGCGCCGGTGTCAGCGGCTTTCAATTGCAATTTTCTAGCGAAGAGATTTTCACACCAGGTGACGGTCTCGATGCATTGATCGCCATGAATCCAGCGGCCTTGATTACGAACATTGCCGACCTGAACGATGGGGGTATCCTAATCGTCAACAGCGATAGTTTCGAAGACAAGGATCTCAAGCTTGCGAAACTGAAAACTAACCCGCTGGTAGACGGTACCGTAGATAGATTCCGCTTGATCGAAGTTCCCATGACCAAGCTCACACGAAACGCGGTGCAGGATTTGGGAATTAGCACTAAAGTCGCTGATCGATGCCGTAACTTTTTCGGTATGGGTCTGCTGTTTTGGCTTTATGGACGCGATATTTCGCCCACGACTCGTTTCATCGAGGCTAAATTCCGATCCAAACCAGATATTGCCGAGGCTAACCGACGCGTATTGATGGCGGGATGGAACTATGGTGAGACGACGGAACACTTCGCGTCGACATACCAAGTTCGACCGGCGAAGCTTCCGCCGGGACAATATCGAAATATTATGGGGAACCAAGCCTTGGCATGGGGCTTGATGACGGCTGCAATGTTGAGTGACAAGTCATTATTTTTGTCAACTTATCCGATCACCCCCGCCAGCGACGTTTTGCACGAACTTAGCCACTTCAAGAATTTCGGTATCCGGACGATGCAGGCTGAGGATGAGATTTCAGCTATTTGCTCAACGATTGGAGCGGCATTCGGCGGCAGTATGGCGGTGACTACGAGTAGCGGGCCAGGGATTTCGCTCAAGTCTGAGGGCGCTAATCTAGCGATGATGCTCGAATTGCCTTTACTTATTGTCGACATCCAACGAGCTGGTCCAAGCACTGGAATGCCCACAAAGACCGAGCAGTCGGACTTGAATCAGGTGATGTTTGGACGCAATGGTGAGTCTCCCCTGCCCGTGTGCGCCGCATCGAGTCCCGGCGATTGCTTCAATGTGGCTATCGAGGCGTGGCGCATTGCCACTCAGTTCATGACTCCGGTGATCATCCTTTCGGACGCCTACGTCGCAAACGGTGCGGAGCCCTGGTTGATTCCCAAAACGGCCGAACTTCCCAGAATAGAAATACGTCATCCGGGGCCAATTAGCGCGGGGGAAGTATTCCTGCCTTATGAGCGCGACAGCCGACTAGCAAGACCATGGGCGATTCCTGGAACGACTGGCCTGATGCATCGGATTGGCGGATTGGAAAAGGAGGATCGAACAGGAAACGTTAGTTATGACCCGCTCAATCATCAGCACATGGTGCAGACCAGAGCGCAGAAGGTTGCTAATGTTGCGAACGTAATTGCTCCGCTCGAAGTTGATGGACCGGAAACCGGTAGGCTGTTGGTGCTCAGTTGGGGCGGGACGTTGGGTGCTTGTCGAACAGCGGTCCAGCAATGCCGCGCTGAGGGGTGTGCTATCGCTCATGTGCACTTGCGGTGGATCAATCCATTCCCGAAGAATTTAGGGGAGATTGTTCAAAACTACGATCATATTGTGATTCCAGAGTTGAACACTGGACAATTGCGAATGTTGATTCGCGCCAAATATTTGGTAGATGCCCAAGGCTTGAATAAAGTCCAGGGAAAACCGTTCACAGTCACGGAACTTAAAGCAAAGTTCAAAACCTACTTCTAATTTCAGAACGCTATGTCGACGATATTGCCCTTACTCACTGCAAATGACTTTGCTTCAGACCAAGAGGTACGCTGGTGCCCAGGTTGCGGTGACTATTCGATTCTCAAACAAATGCAAAAGGTCATGCCAACTTTGGGTGTGCCATTGGAAAATGTCGTGTTTGTTTCGGGAATCGGTTGTTCCAGCCGTTTCCCCTACTATATGAATACTTACGGGATTCACAGCATCCATGGTCGAGCACCCGCGGTGGCAACGGGCTTGAAGTCAACGCGTCCTGACTTGACGGTGTTTGTCATTACTGGAGATGGTGATGCACTGAGTATCGGAGGCAATCATTTTCTGCACGTGATCCGACGTAATCTCGATATTAACATTGTGTTGTTTAATAACCGCATTTACGGTTTGACGAAGGGCCAATATTCCCCGACGTCGAGCGAGGGGCATGTGACGAAGAGCACGCCACGAGGGTCAATCGATCATCCGCTGAACCCGATATCGGTTGCGTTGGCCGCTGAGGCGACATTTGTTGCACGGTCGATTGACTTCAACACAAAACATTTGGAGCAGACGTTGCAACGGGCTGCTGCTCACAAAGGCACGTCCTTTGTTGAAGTCTATCAGAATTGTAATGTGTTCAATGACGGTGCCTGGGAATACGCGACAGATAAGTCAGTCAAAGACGACAATGTCATTGAGTTAGTTCATGGTCAGCCCCTAATTTATGGCAAGAACCATGATAAAGGTATTCGCCTAAAAGGATTGGTTCCTGAAACTGTCAAACTGGATGGAGATATTTCCGCCGAAGATCTCGTTTGTCACGACGAGACAATGGAAGAACCACATTATGCGTTCATGTTGAGTCGAATGCGTTGGCCCAAGATGCCGGAACCAATTGGCGTGTTTCGAAATGTGCTGAGGTCAACATATAATGACGATATCAACAATCAAGTCGCAGATGCGATTGCCGAGCAAGGAACTGGTGACTTGGATGCTCTGTTCCATTCAGGAGATACCTGGGAAGTTCACTAGTTGAGCAATTTCAAACGGGTTCACGCAATTGGCTGTTCCGCTAGGAATAGCGCTGATGCAGCTTATCTTGCGGTGCGGACAACCCTTCAGACGTTCGGTACGTCCTCATATCTTGCGGAATTCTTTTAGCGTCCAGAACTGATGGCCTTTCTATTTCTCGATACTGAAACCAATGGGCTGCCAATTTTCCCCAGAGCGCCGCAATGGTTTTTGCCTAACTGGCCGCGTCTCATTCAACTGGGTTGGGTTGTTACAGATAACCAAGGCCAAGAAGTCAAGTCAGCTTGCCATGTGATTCGGCCGGTTGGCTTCAAAATTTCGCCACAAGCCATTTCTATTCATGGAATTACACAGGAAATAGCGGAACGCGATGGCGAGCCGATTAAACAAGTATTGAAAGCCTTTCGATCCGATCTGCAAGAAGTGGATACATGCGCAGCCCACAATATTTCGTTTGACGTGCGGGTTCTACGCGCGGAATTTTTGAGGCAATTCATTGGGAATCCTTTCAAAGGCAAAAATCTGCGTTGCACCATGCGCGAATCGACTGAGTTTTGTCGCTTGCCACGAGCAGACGGATTCAAATGGCCGTCATTAAACGAGTTATATCGCATTCTGTTTAATGAAGACTTGAAAATTCATCATCATGCCCTGGCCGACGCACGCACCAGTTGCAAATGCTTTTGGGAGTTGCATCGGCGCAACGTGATGTAACCACTCACTAGCGTTCCTGGAATGACGAAGCGTGAATTGTTTTGGCGATTATTGCCTTTTTACCACGTTGGCCCGTTGCTTCGACATTTGAGTGTGAGATTGATGGACCTTTATACTTGCCGCGGGGGGAGAGTGAAAATATCCCCGCTTCACCAGATATCTGGCAGGCACGCTGACCTTGTCATCCGCTTAGTTGGGGTCGAAAGTCCGGAATTGAAACGCTCCCTGGTCACCCAAAGTGAGCAAGACGATGTACGTTCCTGATGCGGAAAATTCGTGAACCAAGACTGCGTCCTTGTTTTGCCCGCTATTGGCAACGGCCATGATCACTCCATGGGCATTCAAGATTCTGATCGTTGAGTTGATGTGTTCACTTTGTAAATGAAAGATCGTCTTTTGTTTCTCAGTTGCTTGCAACTCGAAAAATCCGGACTCAGCGGAAGCCAAATTGCCTTTGTACTTTTCACCTAAAACTAGCTTTTGCGGACGCTCAATTTCAGTGGACAATAAATACTCGCCACCTCCACCGTAACCGCGAGATGACACGGCTAAGATCAGGTCCGATGATGTGAAGGACAAATGTTTGAGCTTGCTATTGAGTCCCCCTCCGCCATCATCATCAAATCCCAACGTTTTGCCAGAACCGTCGTAAAGTTGCAATTGACTGTCGAAGCGATCAGATTCGCATTTGAACGTAAGCGCCTGTCCAGCTTCAGCTCGAATCTTAAAAAAATGGATTGAGCCTAAAGGCAAGTCAGCGCTCAAACTGGTTTGTGGATCAATTTCTTGCCTGGGATCCGTGTAATTTATCCGGACATTGGCACCTCGCGCAGAATAGAGCTTCAATTGGTATTTTTCTTTGTCACCCCAAACGACCGCATAGCGTTTAAACCGACCCTTGCTGGGAATCTCGATAAACTGCATATCCGGCTTATGTTGCACTGAGGCAGATTGCTGTGACTTCTTTTCTATTGCTGGAACCAGTATGCTCTGCACATCCCCCAAAACCTCCAACTCGAAAACGCCAAACGTCTGGTCGTCGGCATGGACATCGAACAATAACGCTGACTTGCGATCCAATGTCGCTGATAATTGGGTTTCAAGATCAAGTGGTTTTCGCGCCGCAGGATTCAGTCGTAATTCAAAACGCCCCGCAGCCGGTCCCTCAACGCGCAAATAATACTCGCCCGACTCGTCGAACTTAAACGTATCCAGCCAAACCGAGTGCGGAAGGCCCTTAGTGTTTCTGGCTTGCCAACGAAGTCCAGGACTTCCAAATAGGTCGACCGCCACCGTATCCTGTTTTTCTCCCGACAAATAGAACCACGCAACACCCTGATTGTTCAAGACTCCAACCGTTGAAACGCCGATGCTAATCTCGGTCGCTTCAATTTGTTCTAGGTTCATCCGATAATTTCCGCCGCCTTTGTATTCATAACCGTGAACAACAATTCTGTACTCACCAGCTTCAGGCAAACGTAAAGCAAGATGTGCGTCACTGCCATCGTCATCAACATCCAGCAATTGCCGTTCTTCCTCATCAGCTACTTGGACGAGTTTGAGTATCGCATCGAATTCAGTCGTCTTTACGCCAACGAGAATCAGTTCTCCCTTTTTGCCGGTGAACGTCCATCGATCCACGGTGCTAGGCGTCAAGTACTTGTCAAAGGCTCCTGGCGTGTCAACGGTTCGATCACTCTCTTGTCCGTTCAGGTTTACGATAACCAACGCATTTTCGGATACGGTCGCCAAGCAAACGGCGAAGCTCATTAACAAGTACATTGAGAACTTAAAAGTCATTTGAATACTCCGAAAACATGTTTTGAGCGTTACCTTGTTCGGGCTTTGAACCCGCAGTCTCGCCATCAATAAATTAATCAGTCGCGTGGCAAAGTTGTTAGTCGCCTTCAACCATTATGGCGAGTATGGTAACAAAGTGACACTAGCTCAAATCATAGCTACGAAAAGGTCTCGTTTACACGTAGAACTCTGATATTTTGGCCGAAAAGAATGAAATGGAGGTGATTGTCTACAAAAAGCAATTGTGCCGTAGAAAGCATGCTTGGATGTGAGCGTGAACCCTTAGTTTGGCGTCAAACGCGTGGGTTTTGTTGGCATCCAGGTGTTGTCGAAAAGCCGCATCAGTCTGTGTCGGGTCGGTCGGAAGTTGGATCAATGTAAATTGTGGTAAGAACGGAATTGGCAATGAAGCAAGAAGCATGAGCCTCTTCGTGCATTGCAAGAATTTGCGAACCATCGGGAGCGTCTCCGTTCCACCCAATGCATGGTCGCAAGCGGACAACGGAAACAAACAGTTTTCCGTCCTCGTTCTTGGACATTTCCCCAACCGCAGAATCATGATAACTGTCCAAAACAAAGCCGCGTTTTGCTGCGATCGAGAGAAACCACAACATGTGACAACTCGAAAGTGACGCCACAAACGCCTCTTCTGGATCGACGGCCGACTCGACGGAATAGGGAATTGGGACAACATGCGGAGACGACGACGCAGGTACTGTAAAACCCCCGTCGAAGTTCCATGTATGAGCCCGAGAATATCGACCGTCGATAAACTTCTCGTTGTTACGTTGCCACGTGATCGTGGTATTGATTTCAATCATGGCATAAATTCAAAGCTAGGAACTGGCAACGATTCCAGCGCCTTCTAGAAATGTGAGGGTTACGGCATCTACCAAACCTGGTTGATTTCTGCCAACAGATGATCCAACGCGTATTTTGTAGCATTCTGCGTCATCTCGAGCTACTCGCGGTTGGAACTTCGCCGAACGAGATTCGCTCTGGGCACGCGTCATTTCACCAGCTCTCGGGGGAAAATTCCACGCATGCCTTTGCACATTATGCGGACGGGTTGGCGGAATGCGTCGTAACTAACAATGCGAAGTGTATTCCCGGGCAACGAGTCCAGATTGTTGGAAATGACCACTGAGTGTCGATTCCTTGTGGTCATTTCTAGGCTCGTTTTCACAATCGCTGTGGACACATGGGGTTATCCGGCCGCTTTGTAGATCTTCAGTTTATTCGACAGAGTTCGAGGCGTGACGCCAAGTTCAGCTGCCGCAGCAGTCTTGTTTCCTCGATACTTCTCCAGCGTCGCCAGAATTGCTTGTTTCTCGATTTCGTTCAGGTCAGTGGAGTAGTTTGATTGTAGTTCCCTCGTTAGGCGTTGCTCGTGGAGGTGAGGGAAACAACTTGTGTCAATCAACGATCCATCGCAGACGACGCATGCGCAGTGAATTACATTCCGCAATTCACGCACATTTCCCGGCCAATCATAGCTGCATAACTCCTTAATCGCCTCGTTCGTAAAACCTTTGATGTTCTGCTGCGCTTCATGGCGGAATTTTTGCAGAAAATGTTCGGCGAGGGGCGGGATATCGTCAACTCGCTCTCGCAATGGTGGAATCATCAATCGCAATACACTTAATCGATGAAATAAATCGAGCCGAAACGTTTCCGAGGCCACAGCCTTCGCCAAATTACGATTCGATGTGGCAACGA
This sequence comes from uncultured Planctomycetaceae bacterium, assembly GCA_937862885.1. GTDB lineage: Bacteria > Planctomycetota > Planctomycetia > Pirellulales > Pirellulaceae > CALMEE01. Next base: position 41,559 of record CALMEE010000040.1, on the reverse strand, counting down.
TGCGGACGTCAATCTTAATCGGTTGGCTCGCGCCGATGCGAATTACTTCTTGTTCTTCAATAACACGAAGCAATTTGGCTTGTATCGATAAAGGAATCTCGCTGATCTCATCTAACAGAATTGTTCCACGATGAGCGTGTTGAAAATGACCAATTCGCTCTTGAAAAGCACCCGTAAATGCACCTCGCTCGTGCCCAAACAACTCGCTTTCGATAAGCAATTCCGGCAGGGCTGCACAATTGACGGCAATATAGTTGTTTTCAGCACGTTGGCTTTCGTTATGAATGAGACGACTAAGCAATTCCTTGCCCGTACCGCTTTCCCCCGTGATTAGCACACAGGCGGAACTTTGCGCGAACCGCCGAGCCTGGTTCACGAGCGCCTGCATAGTTTGGCTGCTAATCTTCATCATATTGACAATATATTTAAATAACCATTGAAACAGCCTGAATCGAATGCGGCGACCCATTCATGGCATAAACGGTTTCAGTTTGCAATGTTTCTGGCCTGTCACGCAGCGGACAAACGCCAGTTACGAATTTTTGAGCGCAATAAGGAATTCTGTTTCCGGGGCTAGGAAAATCCTTACGCATATTTTTCGTATGCGTTTTTCATTTGAACTGCTTTGACTCCTTGTTGGATTTGCGGAATCAATTCCGTCCTCGATGCTCGTGCTCGTTCCTCGAGCTGATTGACCTTCATCATGATTGTCTTGAGATACTCTGCTAAGTCAGCTGACGCTTGGCGAATTCGCTCGGATGCGTGTGGCACGCGAGCACGATAATCCTCTTTAATTTCTCGAGTCGTTTGCTCTAGCCGTAAAATGACGTCATTTTGTTGTTTTACTTTGATTGTTAAGGAGTCCAGTAAGTGAGAATCATTTTCATGCTGCATCATCTCGTCAATCAATGTGTGCATGACTCGATAGCTCGAATACAATTCTGTTAACGAATCCAAGACGCGTTGTTCGAGTGGCTCGATGGTCATTTCGTCCTCGTTTTATTCATGAACGGATGTAGTTCGGCGTCAATCATTTCAAAATCAGCGTCAATCAATTTACGCCGAGACAAATGATCCAAGTACCATTTCGCGTGATCTGTAGGATAGCCAATGTTTTTTGATGAAGTGACCTCACGGTAGAGTCTCTCGGCTTTGGGGATTTCACGGCGAATGCGATATCCGTTCGCAGCGAGCAAACGGAGCCAATCACGATCGAGATTATTTGCATCATCACTCAGTAGAGCCTCATAGCTTTTCAAGGCTTGTGCGTAATGGCCAGTCAGGAAGAGACTGTTGGCTAACTCCAAGCTATTAACGGGTGATGATACAACGACAACCGCATTCGTTTTGGACTGAGCAGTCATCACCGGTTCTGGTTCAGTTTTGTTAGTCGCAGGTTGGGCTTGTTCCGTGTTGTTGAAATCGGTGGATGCGATATTTTCCTTGGAAGACTCACGGGAGTCGGGTTGTGTTGGTGTTGGTGTCGTCGTCGAAGGCGTTTCCTCTGCTTGACGCTCAGGATCTTCTGTGGGACGATCGCGCAATTCAGCCTGATTTTTGGCAATAATCTCTCGGATCAATTCGATTCTTTGTTCAATCGCCTTTATGCGAGCTTCTCGTTCAGAAAGTCGCTGCTCTTGAGTTGTATCTTGCGGGAACACGGGCGAGCCAAGCGTACGAGGCGTAGCAAAAAACGTCTCCACGCTTTCGTTTTGCTTATCCTCTTTCGACTTTTCATCTTGCGAAGATACCGTGCAACAAGAAAGTCCAAGGACTAGAATTGTGGCGACTTTGATGGATTTTGCTAATCCTCTTCCTCGAATGACGGCACGGACTGGCAATCCCGCTGCTTCGCGGACTAGACTCAGCGAAGACTTGATACTGTTGGCTTTGAACATTCGTCGTTCAGTTGGATGCGACTGACGTTCCATTGGTTGATTCCGTATTTTGATCGAAAAGTTGTTGGCCGATGTGCGTTGATATTTCCGTCAGCTAATTTCAATGCAGCCGAAAGTTTCCTGTATGGCCTAATTGAAAAGCGTTTTTGAATTTGAGCTCTACTTTGGTATCATTCCGGCGAAACAGAGTGCTGCCGAGTAGTGTTCGCCGAGTTGTCGGTATGCGCGACCCATAAGGTTGAGCGTTTGTTGTTTGTCTTCGTCTGACAGATCGTCTGAAATCAGAGATTCACACGCGCTTAAGCTCTCCTTGTACTTTTGTTGGTGCAGGTAAATGTGTGCTAACTGAATCAGTGCTTTCTTCCGCCATCCATTTGATTCTTCGTTGCGGATAAACTCAAAAATTGCTGTGGCACGCTCGGTCTCTTGCGCCAAATTCAACTGAACGCCAAGTTCAAACAAAATTTGGTACCGCCATGCCAAAATCGATGTGTTGCTGGCGGCGAGAGTCAACATCTCGATGGCCTTATCTCGAAAACCAAGTTCTTGCCAAGCTCGGCTTGCGATATAAATGTCTATAAAACTGTTCAACTGGTCCGGCTTGGCATTGGCCACGGCGCTCAGAAGGCGATTGGCCTCTGAATTGATGCTGCTATCGTCCGTCATGCCGACATAGCGGGCAAAACTACCCAGCACGGAGGCAGATACAAAGAGCTCGCTTTTTGCAAAATAGAAACGATTCTCAAATAGGACTTGATTCGCGCTTAGGGGTTGATTGGAAAGCAGGTAAGCCCGAGCCATCGTAAGCGCCGCCAATCGCTTTTGTTGCTCCGATTGTGCAAGGCTCAAGGCACGCCCTGACGTCTTGATCGCTTCAGACAGGCGATTACTCTCCAAACTCAGCTGCCCGATTAGCCAATATGCCGCCGACTGGAGTTCCTGATTATAGGATTGATCCACAGTCAAATAGAAGCTCCGAATCGCAGATTCATTACGGCCAAACCTCATTTCAACTTTTCCAACGTTATAGAAGAGCATCGCCAGCAACTCACCCTTCAGGTTCTTCACTCGCAATTCCTGATAATGAGTTGCGGCGGCATCCAGATCTCCTTCAATAAATCGCACGTTGGCGCGAGCAAATATTGACGAAGAAACTCGATGGTCACCTGGGTACTTGAGCGCGAATCTGCGGTACGTGCGCTCGAACGCAGCGCGCAAGTAAATGGAAGCAAGATCAGGTCGCTCATCGAGCGACAACAAATGAAGCCCGTTTTCGTCTTGATGCCAGAATATTCCCAAAGGCAACGTCAAACTGTCGAGCAACATGCTGACAGAAAAGGAACTGCCGACAATTGCCTTGGCTCGACCGCTGACTAGCCGCATTGCTTCGTCACTAGCATACAGTTCCGTTTGGCAAGTCGCCGCAAGTTGCTTAATCAATTCAAGAATCGGGACCAATGTCGATTGTATGTCGACGACCATCAAGTCCAACAACTCGCTCGGTCTTTGAATTAATGTGATCTCGAGTCCAGTTATTTCCTTAGGAGTTATATCTGCATCCTTTAAGTGGTGTTCAGAATTAGCACTGCTCTCTGAGAACCAATCGGATTGAGTCGTGGGCTGCCGTACGTTTTTCGCATTGGCACGCATGTCGATTAAGGGTAATACATCTTCAACTCGTGGCGACGCAGAGTAGAATACGACCCCATCTGGTCTGGTTGCATCGAAATGGTAATTCTGTAAAACCATTTCTTCGAGCGACCGCCCCAATTGATAACCCACTTGCGCTCGCAGCTCGAGTGGAAAATCATTGTTCTCCATTGACTCAAGAAAGAGGTCTGCAAGAATCGAAATCGCTTCCAGCCGATTTCCCCGTTCGATCCACGTGCGACTTAAACCCGAAAGGGCCAGCCAACGGTGGATGGTGGATGGATTATTTGCGAGGATCCGTCGGTAATGATCCGCAGCTAGCCCGGCATTGCTACTCAATTCAGCTGAGAATGCGAGTCGTAACGATAGCTCGTTGGTAATTCGCCCTGTCAACTTGAGCGCACTTTGAAATCGGTTTGTAGCGATGGCTGAATTGCCAGCGATTAGGTAGGCGTCGCCCTCGGCAACCAGCGAAATTGCTAGCTCGGCCGCTTGCTCGGACGAGAGCTGAAGTTCTTTTTGAAGTACCTGGCTTTTTCGGTTCAGGGTTTCAGCTGACGAGCCGTGCAAGGAATCGTGTTCGGCATGTGAAGAATCGCTTCGCCTATATTGAGAAATCAGGAGGGAACTCAAGCCGACGATTACGCCGAGAGCGAAAAGAGTTGAAACGATCCAGATTCTTCCGTTAACCATGGGAAATGCGAGAACATGAGCTCAATGAATCGCTAAAAAAAAGTCCAAAAAATGAAGACCTCGCTAAATCAACGCTGTCCGGGCCCGGCACATACTCCATTTCTGATTTGCGGTTATGAGGTGTTAACTGCACATTTGCCAAATATTCATTCATCTGCCAATTCGAATATCAACAATTCTGTTGGTTTCCCACAAGGATTGGTTCAATAGTCATTGGCCTCAACTTCAAAAACTCAATTCAAGCTGGTTACAGCTACTGGAAACCCCGATGCTGGCGAATTCATACAGCACCGATTTCAATGGCGGGCGGCCGTAGACTCTGCCTAATCAGCAAAGTCCAACTTATCAGTAAAGCTATCGGCTTTGTTCCAATCCGCGCTTTAGGAAAGTTTTATGGGTTTAAAAAAATTTGTGGCAAGTCGGGAGCAAATCGTTTCGATTACAAGAACGTCGATTTTTTCTATACAAGGAACGAGCAATGGAAATTTCAAATGTTGGGAAATCCTCAAATGTCCCTGCTCCCCACGCGCAATTTAAGGCGGTCGAGAATTCGGCTTCGCCTGATGACTTGGGATTAGAACTTCGACAACTCGATAAATCGAACCAGTCGCAGTTGTTGACTCGATTGCAAATGGAGTCGGATGCCAGACATCGTCTGCTTGTCGAAATCCAGGCCAAGGTTCAATTAGGCGTATACCTAAACCGTGCCGAAGCCGAAAAAGCTGCGAAAAGAATCTTAGGATGACAAAAAATCCTTGGTTCCATTAAATCAGAACCTAAATTTGACCTCGCGGGATGGATACCGTGATTCGTTTTGCATGGACGCCAGTTTCACTGTAACATGCTTCACGTTCGGAGATCCAATTCATGCTAGGTCTTGTCAATAACCCAGGCGCGCTTAATGCACAGCACAACTTAGGTCGCGCTTCGAGCAAACTAAACACATCAATCGAGCGACTATCGTCTGGTTTAAGAATCAATCGCGGAGCCGACGGACCTGCAGCGCTGGTTATTTCGGAAAAGCAACGCGCTCAGATCGCGGGCTTGCGTGCGGCCATCGACAACACCGACAAAGCGGTTGCTGTCGTACAAACTGCAGAAGGCGCTCTCAGCGAAATAAACAATCTGTTGGTGAAGATTCGCAGCTTAGCGATCGACTCAGCCAATTCCGGCGTTAACGATGACGATGCTTTGGCAGCCAACCAAGCTGAAATTGCAAATGCATTGGAAACAATCGACCGAATTGCGGCTAATACCCAATTTGGTGAAAAACGTTTGCTTAATGGATCGGCTGGTATTAAGGGCGTCGCCACCAGCGCCAACGTTTCGGTCCTGAAAGTTGGAACGAAGACGGTTGCCGGAAACTATGACGTTAACGTAACGACCGCCGCCGAACGTGCAACCGTTTCAGCTGGTACGAACCAGACTCAAAACTTGGCAGCCGCTGAGATCCTCACGATCAATGGCGTTGCGATAACGCTTGACGCCGGCCTGAATCAAGCTGGTGTTGTTAGCCGCATTAACGAGTTCACGGCGCAAACAGGCGTGGTTGCTGATGTGAACGCTGGTGCGACCCGGCTGCGATCTGAAGTTTTTGGTTCGGATGCAAGTCTCAGCGTAATTTCTAATGTTGCGGCCGCTGCCGACAGTTCAGGTTTTGGTGTGACTCTGGCCCAAGATAGCGGCGTCGATGCAGTTGGTACCATTGGTGGCGCAGCGGCGACTGGCACCGGCAATGTGCTCCAATTGACAAGTGGTAATGGTGCTGGCATCGCGATACAACTCGCAGTCAGCGGTTCCGATCCGACGCAATCCGTTACCGGTGCTCAAGGAACCATCACCGTGACTGACCAATCGTTGATTTTCCAGATCGGTGCAAATTCTGGTCAAAGCGTGAGCATCGCCATCAATTCCGTGGCCTCGCAAGGTTTGGGAGTTGCTTTGATCGGCAACCAGTTCAACAGCCTATCTGAAATCAACGTGACGTCGGCATCTGGAGCCAGCGATACATTGGCATTGATTGATGCTGCGATAAACGAAATTTCGAACCTGCGAGGCACATTGGGTGCATTCCAAGGCAATACGTTGGAATCGACGGCCAGCAACATGCGTTCGACATTGGAAAATACGGTGAATGCAGAATCGGTCATTCGCGACACAGATTTCGCACGCGAAATTTCGAATTTCACGAACTCACAAGTATTGGTGCAAGCTGGTACTGCTGTTCTCTCCAGTGCAAACCAATCATCCCAATTGATTTTGTCACTCCTCCGATAAGAGGAACTCCTCCTTACCGCAGTTGGTTGACTCCCGGTCGGCAACTGTTTCCAACCGATAAACGGGGGTGGCTGCGATTTTGGCAGTTCCCCCGTTTATTTTAATTTGTAGCGGCACGTTGAATAGAAACGTTCCGCATGACGCGACTTGATGACCGGACACCCTAGCAAATAGAAAACGAAATCTGGGCTTGAAATAAAGCCTGACAAGCGGATCCTTTTATGTTCTCCATTGACGGATTAATAAGTGGCCTAAATACGGAAACCATTATCAACGGGCTCGTTTCTCTACAGAAGGCCCAAGTTGATCGATTGTCCGCACGTAAATCGATAATCCAATCGCAACAACAAGCGTTTCAAGGAATCGAAGCGCGTCTTCTTGCGATGCGCACCAAGCTGAATCAGTTAAATCGTACGAACAATAGCCTCTTCAACGCACGCAAAGTGCATTCGAGTCACGAGAATATTGTAACGGCCACGGCGACCGAAAATTCTGCGATTGGCAACTACAGCCTCCGCGTTACGGGGCGTGCCAACGCTCATCAAATAGGCTCCAATACTTTCACCAGCCCAAGCCAAGAAATAACCACGGGCACAATTTCTTTGCAAGTCGGCAATCGTCCGCCGCAAGAGATCACGATTGATTCGACAAACAACACAGTTGACGGTCTAGTTCAGGCCATCAATAGCCAAGTTGCCGATGTATCCGCCGCAATTATCAATGATCAAGGGACCGGCACTAGTCGCATTCTATTGACTTCGAAATTCACCGGTGCAGTCAACGAGATATCGATCGTCAATAACCTGAACAGCGAAGACGGGATCGCTCGCCCAGATTTCTCTGGGCCCGCCGTCCAGCAGGCATCGAATGCAATCGTTCAGCTTGGTTCTGGTCCTGGGGCTATTGTTGTCGAATATGAAACAAACCGGGTCACCACGTTAATTGAAGGTGTTACACTCAATCTTTTGTCCGTCGACCTTGACCAAGATGTTCAGTTGACGATCTCGCGCGACACGGATCGTGCGGAACAAGCCATCCGCGAGTTTGCAGACGAGTTTAATTCCTTGATGTCTTTCATTCAGGCGCAAACAAAATTTGATTCGGAGACTGGGGTAGCGAGTCCGTTGATCGGTAACCGCAACGTCACCGATTTGAGAAATCGACTTCTTGCAATCGTCACGGAAACGGTCCCTGGTCTGAACGGCAGTATCAACCGTCTTTCACAAATCGGTTTGAACATCGATTCATCGGGGAATTTGAATGTTGACAATGGACGGTTGAGTAACGCCCTCAACGGGAATATCCAAGGACTCGCGGCCAATGATGTAGGCCGCCTGTTTGGGATGACTGGAACTAGCACGAATATTGGAATTGAATTCATTTTAGGCAGCGCCAAGACGAAATCTTCGTCCGTTCCTTACCAGATTAATATTTCCCAGGCTGCTGAACAGGCCTCAATCACTGCCGGAACGCAGATCAATTCGCCGGTTGTTATCGACTCGACCAATAACACCTTTCAAATTTCGATCGATGGGATCGAAAGCGAAACATTGACATTGACTGAAGGGACCTATACCGCAAGTCAACTTGCCACGCATTTGCAGGCCGTGATTAACGCATCGCCTAAATTGGGTAACCGGGAGGTAATCGTGTCAACTGAGGGCGACGCGCTCAGAATCACATCCAAGTCATACGGGTCAAGCTCCAAAGTATCCCATTTGAACGGCACATCGTTGTCAGCATTGGGATTTTCGGGTAACGAGTCTGCAATTGGCAAGGATGTCGCTGGCTCATTCATCGTAAACGGAAATATTGAGGCTGCGACCGGAAATGGCCGAGTCCTCATCGGCAACTCCGGCAATGAACATACAGCCGACTTACAGGTTCGCGTAACCTTGGCGGCCAATCAAGTTGGGGCAGGAATCGAAGGAGAAATCGTCGTAACACGGGGTGCGACGTCCAGGCTGGATCAGTTTTTTGGTGACTTCCTCGACAGCCAAAAAGGAAGCGCGAATACTGTAAACAATCGATTTGCCGACCAAATCAGTTCGATTGATCGTTCGATTACTCGCGTCAATCAACTCTCGGATGCGAAACGAGCGCAGCTTGTGCGTCAATTCGCTTCACTGGAACGTGCGCTGAACGCACTGCAAACGACTTCCTCGATTGTCGCTAGCCAATTATTCGGTTTGCAAAATGGACGCTAATCAGTTCAGTACAGAATGAGCGAGAAACAGTCAGAAGTGTGTGGACAGAACATGTTACATCCAAAGAATATCTAACCTTTGCATTAATGACTTCCATGAAACCATACTCTTACAATGCACGTACAATTATTCAAGGGTGGACGCGCATTGATATGCTGCTGGCCTTGTACGATCGGGCCATAGCGTCGATTCGAGCAGCAGCGCACGCTAAACAACATGACGATTCCAATGCATTTTGGGAAAAGACGCTTTTTGCGCAGAAATGTCTGCTGGCAATTCACAGCGGACTCAAGCCCGAAGAGCATGACGTTGCCTTCAATATTTCGCGGCTGGTCCATTTTGCCATGTCCAAGTTGTGTGACCATGAATTTGAGATTGCTATTGAAACACTCGAATCCATTCGAGCAAGTTATGAAGCGATTCGAGAAGAAGCGACACAATTGGAGCACCAAGGCACGATCCCCGCGCTAGATTTTTCCAATAGTCTGACGACCACGGTGTGATACAAACTTGAGTATTGGAGAAATGCCCTTGAACTCAGCCGTTCATCCGATCGACTACACAGTCGAACAATTCGCCAACACATCGCGTCTGCCTACGATTCCGGAGGTTGCGCTGCGATTGCTGCAAATCGCTCAACAGCAAGATCCGGACTATGATGAGATCTGCCGCGTGATTCGCTCGGATCCTGCAATTAGTGGAAAGATTCTGAAGACCGTTAATTCAGCGTTGTTCGCTTTTCGTCAAAAGATTGAAACAATCGAAGAGTCGGTGCCAAAACTTGGCTTAACCCTCCTGCGGACAATTGTTCTCAGCTTCTACTTGTCTCGCCACGACCAGAACGATGCCAGACTCCAACCAGTATTGCAAGATCACTGGCGCAGTTCCCTGACACAAGCTGTGTTTGCGGAATTGATTGCGGCACGATTAAGATACGCAGATCCGGAACAATGCTTTTTGGCGGCCATGCTTCAGGACATCGGTATCTTGGCCATGTTGTCCGAGGCGCCTGACGCGTACCTCGACCACGTCTTGGAATTTGCAAGGTTCCCGAATGTGCTTACGGCAGAGTACAGTTTTTTCGGATTCTCTCATGTGCAAGTTTCGGCATTGATTTTGGAACGTTGGGGACTGTCTGAATCGTTCGGCAACGCAATCTTGCAACATCACGATCGAGTAACGATGACTGCGCAAACTCAAAAAGGACAGTTGGCCATCGTTCTCCAGGCCGCAAATCAGGGAGCCGAATTGCTTCTTTCAAATCGTGGTTCACAAAGTCCATTTACGGCGGCAGTCGAAGAATGGGCAAATTTCCTGCATACAAAACTGGGTGTCAACGGTAGCCAAGCTGATGAGATCATCAGTGAAGTCGTTGGCAAAGTCAACGAATATCGTGCATTATTCAACTTTGATATTGGTTCGGGTGTTTGTCCTGATCGCGTAATCTTCGAAGCAAAGATGCTTCTGCAAGAGATTGCTCTCAACAATCAAATGGAGTTGATTCGACAATCCAAGATGAGAACGACCGCCGATATGGACGAATTAGTTTACCGAGACAGTTTGTCTGGCCTTTATAATCGCAGATACTTGGGTGACGTTTTCGCAAACATGTTCGAAAAGTCGATTAAACGGCGCGAGAGTGTGGCAGCGATCTATATCGATGTGGACAAATTTAAACCGATCAATGACGCCTACGGGCATTCAGTCGGCGATCAAACAATACAACATGTAGCTAAATGGCTTGGAAGATCGATTCGCCGACAAGATTTGGCATTTCGGTTAGGTGGCGACGAGTTTCTCGTTATTCTGCAGAATATCAAGTTGCAAGACCTGCAATCGGTGGCGGCGAGAATAAGTCACGATATGCCGCCGCTCGAAACTCCAGACGGTAGGATCGTTCCGATCTCGCTGAGCACTGGATGTGTCTATTACCTTCCGGAACAAGGCGATTCAGTGGACCCAAACTGGTTGATCGACGAAGCTGACCATTCTATGTACAAGTCCAAAAGAAATGGTGGGAAGCAATTGACTCTGCGGCAATTCATTGGTCGTCAAAAAGAATTAGACACGCATTAAGTTTCGACCATCAAGTATTTGTCGCTTGAAGATCTATAAAGTAGATACGTCAACGTGGACCAAGTTTGCAAAGGACTAGCTCTCTGCGGCATTGGATGATCGGCGTTTTTCAATCTCCTTCTTCAATGTTTCGCAACGCTGAGTTGGATTGCTGCACATTGAACATTCTGGACTAATTGAACCGGATTTGAGCGAGGCAATTCCTCCACAAGATCCCTGGATCTTTCTTCTTCCAAACATGACTCCGACCGCCATTAACGCCATAACGATCACGAAGACGAAAATCGTCGGTAAAATTACATTCGCAAACGTGTTCGCTTGCTGGATCTGAGCGATCGGAAATTCGGGCGACTTAAGATGAGTCAATTCGCCGTTTGTGTTGCGTACTATCATCAAATATTGGATGCGATTGGATTCGCAGAATGCTTGCCCGCGCTCGGGGCCCATGACCAAAACCGCAGTCGCCAGGGCGTCTGCTTCCATGCAGGTATCAGCGATAATCGACACGCTTGCCAATGCGTGATTTGTTGGTCGCCCAGTAGCTGGATCGATCGTGTGTGAAAACACTTGGTCGTCGATCTGATAGAAATTCTCATAATCCCCGGACGTAGCCATCGCTTGTTCCTGCAAACGCACTGCATGGCCGACCGACGTGACGAATGGGTTCGGCTGTAGTATTCCAACAACCCAAAAACTTCCATTTCGTTTTTTTCCACGCGCGACTACTTCTCCCCCGACCTCTACGAGAAAGTCATAAAATCCGTTTTGGCTCAATAAATTGGCAACTCGGTCTACAGCATAGCCCTTCGCGATGCCCGAAAGATCGATCTGAAGATCGCTGACGTCTTTTCGCAAACGTGGTGGTTCCAATTCAACCGAAAGTTTTTCGTAGCCAACATACTCCAAAATCGCAGCAATTTCTGCTTCCGAAGGAATCCGATTTTCCTTCTTCGTAGGGCCGAAATTCCAAAGGTTTACAAGTGGCCCGACGGTAATATCAAACGCCGCTTGGCTCAAGCGACTGACCGATAGAGCATTTTCAACGACGGCAGCTGTCTCCGGTGCAACATCAAACCACTCCGCAGTCTCATGTCGGTTGAAGCGAGAGACGTCGGAATCCGCCAAATACGTCGACATCAACCGGTTCACAATTTCCAATTCAGCTTCGATTTGTTGAGCTAAGAGTGGTTTAACACTATTTAGCAATCCAATTTGGATTTCCGATTTTGCAATCGTGACATTGAACTTAATGGGCCCCATAGTCGTGCCGCTCACTCGAACCGCATCGTCATCCTCGGACAGTGTAAAGCCGGTTTTTTTGTCTTGCGTTCCTGAGGCCACGGGTGAGATGATGCTTGAAACCGAACCAGCCGATAATCGACTAGCCTTCAAGAGGTGACTTTGGCAGATAAAGGCGACAATGATCACGTGCCATAACGCATGCAGCAACAAAGCACGCGTCCGGGTTCCACCAACCAAACAAATGATCGAGATCGACCATGTTGAAATCCAATGCCCCGCCAAATCGAGCCACGATAACTGCTTGAATTGCGGGGCTTTGTTCAACATGGACTGATTCCTGCGTTCAATGCCCAACGACCGGCCAAATTATCCACCGAAGTCGTCGTAGGCGATGTTTTCTGGTTCGACTCCCAAATCGTCCAGCATTTTAAAGACCGCTGCATTCATCATTGGCGGTCCGCAAATGTAATACTCGATGTCTTCTGGAGCAGGATGTTTCGACAAATAGTTGTCGAGCAAGACTTGATGAATAAACCCGACGTAGCCCGTCCAGTTGTCTTCCGGTAATGGTTCGGAAAGAGCGAGGTTGAACGAAAAGTTGGGGAATTGTTTCTCGATTTCACGAAATTCATCTACATAGAAAAGCTCGCGTAGACTACGGCCACCATACCAGTACGATACCTTTCTATTTGTCTTAAGATTCTTAAACAATTCAAAAATATGGCTCCTCAGTGGGGCCATTCCCGCACCACCACCAATATAAACCATCTCGCTTTGGGTTTCTTTGATAAAAAACTCGCCATATGGACCTGAAATGGTCACCTTATCACCCGGCTTCAAATTGAAAACATACGAGGACACGATTCCGGGCGGAACATGCGGTAGCCTAGGAGGAGGAGAAGCGATGCGGATATTCAGCTTGATAATGCCCTTTTCACCAGGGTAGTTCGCCATTGAATAGGCACGAAATACCTTTTCCTTGACGATCGACTTGAATTTCCACATATCGTACTTGTCCCAGTCTTCGCGATATTCATCTTCGATGACGAACGTCTTGTATTCCAATTCATGAGGTGGAACTTCGATTTGGATGTAACCACCGGCTTTGAAGTGTACATCTTCACCCTCTGGAAGTTCGAGGACAAGTTCTTTGATAAACGTGGCCACATTGTAATTCGATCGCACCGTGCACAACCACTTCTTGGTTTCGAACGCCTCTTCTGGGACCACCACGCGCATGTCGCGCTTTACCGCTACTTGGCAGGAAAGCCGCTCCCCTTCCCGCGCTTGTTTAGGCGAAATATATGACGTCTCAGTGGGCAATATATCGCCACCTCCTTCCAAGACTTTCACACGGCACTGCGCACAGGTGCCGCCACCGCCACAAGCGGATGACACAAAAATGCCGCAATCAGCCAGTGCTCCCATCAACTTACCCCCTTGGGGCACCGAAAGTTCTTTTTGATCGTTAACAATGATTTTCACATTGCCGCTGGGTATCAGTGACTTCTTGGCCAGCAGAATAATGGCCACCAGGACCAAGACTACCCCAGTGAACATCGATACGCCAATCAATATTTGCGAAATTGAACTCATGAAAGTCGACCTTGGAATAAAACTAAATTCCCGTGAATGCGAGGAAGCCGAGTGCCATCAAACCAACAACGACGAAAACCATCCCCAGACCTCGAAGCCCCTTGGGAATATCGCTGTACGTAATCTTCTCGCGGATACCAGCCAAGGCGGCAATTGCGACCGCCCAACCGAACCCGGAACCAACCCCGTACACGCAAGATTCAGTAAAGTTGTATTCATTTTGCTGCATAAACAACGAACCGCCCAAAATGGCACAGTTGACCGTAATCAGCGGTAAAAAGATGCCCAGCGTATTAAAGAGCGCAGGAAAGTATTTGTCCAAAACCATTTCTAAGATCTGCACAATCGCCGCGATCACGCCAATAAAACAGATCAGGCTCAAAAACTCCAGGTTCGCCGGGAACAAGTACGCGCCTTCTTTGAGAATAAAATCGTAAATCAAATAATTTACGGGAATCGTAATCCCTTGAACGACGACTACGGCGACCCCTAAACCGAGTGCGGTCTTGACATTCTTAGAGACAGCCAAAAATGTGCACATGCCAAGGAAATAAACCAGCGCCAAGTTTTCTACAAAAGCTGAGCGAAGGAAAAGCCTAATTAAGTCAAGAATTGCATCCATCTTTATGCCTCTTCAATCTGTTCAGTTTTCCAAGTTCGCAAGGCCCAAATAAAGAACCCGATGATGAAAAACGCAACGGGGCTCAGCAACATCAAACCATTCGGTTCATACCAACCGGTTTGTACGCCATCAACCATCTGAATTTTGGGGAGCACGGTCACATTGAAAACCGTACCGTTTCCGAATAGTTCTCGAATGAACCCGACCACGAGAAGAATCAAACTGTAGCCCAAGCCATTGCCTATTCCATCTAAAAAACTGTCTCGAACCGTGTTTTGCATGGCAAACCCTTCAGCGCGGCCCATCACGATGCAGTTCGTAATAATCAGTCCAACGAAAACGGAAAGCTCTTTGCTAAGCCCGTAGCTAAATGCCTTGAGAAATTGATCGACTAGGATCACAAGTGAGGCGATGATGGTCATCTGTACGATGATTCGAATACTACTCGGTATTCGGTTGCGGATCGAGGCAACTGCCGCACTGCTAAATGCAATCACAAAGATCACCGCAAGTGACATCACCAGCGACTTTTCCAATCGTGTGGTTACTGCCAAAGCCGAGCAAATACCCAAAATCTGCAAAGCGATCGGATTGTTGTTGAAAATTGGGTTAAGCACCAATTCTTTCGGCGTATACTTCTTAGCCATCGGAATTTTCTCCTGAATTTGCCAAGCCTAAACTCGTCGATTGCCGAGCCTTCCTATTCGCAATAAATCTACCGTAGCCAGATTCGTTTAACCAGAATTGGACCATTTCAGATACACCGCGTGCGGTGATGGTCGCACCAGCCAAACCGTCCACGCTGAACTCGTTATCCGCTGTTCCCTTCGCCACGTTTAGTTTCACATCTGGCAATGAACCGTCGTCATTTAGCTTTCCTTCGGCAGCATAGACCTTTTTCCCAATCCATGATTTTTTCCAGCCAGGATTATCAACCTCGCCACCTAAACCTGGAGTTTCGGCATGTTCGTAATAAGTAAGTCCTGCGACCGTCTGTAAATCCGGATCCAAGGCAATAAATCCTTTGAGCGTGGACCAAAGTCCTCTGCCACGGATCGGAAGAATGTACTTTTTCACGTTTTGTGCTTCGTCAGTCAGTAAGTACACAAACCCGTATTTTTCCAAGTTCGATATTCCAGCAATATCATCACTTCGTTTGAGTGCGTTTGCCTTTCCTTCGCTGAGAGGAGCTTTCGAAGCTTTGAACTGGTCGTACTTGGAATAAGCCTCATCAGCCGACGCGAAATTAAAGAGCTTCATCACCTCTTCGACCGCCTCTTCACCCGTTTCCAGATTGATGATCATAGGCTGAATCCGCTTCCTGAACATTTCCTCCACGCCACCACCGTCTCGGATTTCTTCGCTCGAGAAACCAGCTACCGATACGATATTCGACTTGATGTCCAGACTGCGGTTTCGATCTTGACGATCTCGCAAACCGATAGCGGCCGCCGAAACTAAAAAGGAACAGACAAGGCAAGTGCACAGAGCGACGATAATCGTGTTCGGAATTCCATCACGCGACATAACGCAATGCCCTCCTCTTAACGTTAGCTTGAACAACGAAATAATCAATTAAAGGAGCGAGCACGTTCGCGAACAATATCGCCAACATAATCCCTTCCGGAAACGCTGGATTCACCGTGCGCACCAAAACCGTCATAAAACCGATTAAGCCGCCATAAATCCATTTGCCGGTATTGGTCATCGACGCAGAAACAGGATCGGTCGCCATAAATACGGTTCCGAAGGCAAAGCCCCCCAAAACCAAATGCCAATGCGGCAGAATATTCCAAACCGTCTCCTGTTTCGGCAACAGCCAAAGCAAGACAGAAAACGCCGACATGCCGATCAGTACTCCAGCCATGATGCGCCATGAGCCGATTCGTGTCATGATCAAGATTACCGCACCTAGCAAACAGCAAAAAGCACTGGTTTCACCCATCGATCCGTGAACATTCCCCCAGAAAAAATCCGACCAGGTTGCGCCACTACTTGGTCCATATAGCGTCGCCAGCGTTTCACCAACCGGCCCCGTGCTGGACGGTTCAGCGATCTTGCCAAGCGCCGTAGCCCCGGAATAACCATCGATCCCGGTCCAGACCGAGTTACCACTTATCTGTTTTGGGTAAGCGAAATACAGGAAGGCCCGCCCCGTAAGTGCAGGATTCAAAAAGTTTCTTCCAGTACCGCCGAAAATCTCTTTTCCGACGACAACCCCGAACATAATTCCCAATGCGACCTGCCAATAGGGAATGTTGGGTGGCAATGTTAAAGGATACAGCAATCCGGTTACCAAGAATCCTTCGTTGATTTCGTGGCGGCGAATGATTGAGAACAACGCCTCGCACGCTCCCCCGACAGCCATGGTTACGATGTAAACAGGCAGGAAATACAGGAGACCAAAAATCACACAGCTGACAATCCGCGTCAGATCGAAGGCAGTCAGATTCTTGTAAAAATCACCAACATCCCAATACTTGAGGTTGAGCGTATTCATGACTTCATACCGCCAACCCGCCAATCCTGTCGGTAAACCTTGCGGTGGCGCTGAATCTGAAATCACAAATGCAGGGCTCGTCTCCAGAATTTTGCCCGCTTGATACCCAGTGTTGTAGCAGGCCATCAGCACGCAAGGAATTAACGCGATCACCACCGTGATCATCATGCGTTTTGTGTCAATTGCATCGCGAACGTGTGTTCGGCCTTTTACTACTTCACCGGTGTTATACAGAAACGTATCCTGAGCTTCGTAGACAGGATAAAGTCGTTCAAACTTGCCACCCTTGTGAAATAGCGGCTCGAAACGGTCCAGCAACTTCCGTAACATAGTTGGTTAGCCTTCTTTTTCTATTCGAGTCAAATTCTTTCGCAAAATCGTACCATAGTCATACTTGCCCGGGCACACATAGGTACATAACGCCAAGTCTTCCTCATCCAGCTCCAGCACTCCCAACATTTGGGCCGTCTGAGTGTCCTCGGTTATAATGGCACGCAACAACTGCGTCGGCATTAAGTCCAATGGCATAACGTTTTCATACGTGCCGATAGGAACCATGGAACGATGCCCGCCATTGATATTCGTGTTCATTGCAAACTTTTTGCCTTTCAGCCACGAGCCCAAATAAACTCTCGTGATGGAAAACTTATTCAGACCAGGCCGTTGCCAACCGATGAACTCGCGCTTCGTGCCCTCTTCCAATGCAGTGACCTGAAGATGGAAGCGCCCCAAATAATCCACGGTGCCAGTTGCACTTCGACCATTCAAAATCGACCCAGAAACGATGCGACGCTCCACGGATGTTTCCGACAATTTTCCAGAAACCAGCTCAGAAACACACGCTCCCAGTCGCGTTCGATACAGTTTTGGCTCCTTCACCAGCGGCCCGCCGATAGCAATTGTCCGTTCGGTCATCAAGTGACCTGTTCGAAACAAATGACCAATCGCAATCACATCTTGATATCCGATATGCCAAACCGTTTTTTCCGCGTATACCGGATCCAAAAAGTGAATATGCGTGCCGACGTTTCCGGCAGGATGCGGCCCCAGAAATTCTTCAAACCTCGTTCCGGGCACATTCCGACCCGGCACCCTTGAATCTCCGCGTGTGCAGACAAACACATCACCGGAGTTGATTTTGGTCAGCACCGTTAGTCCGTTGACAAAGTCATCGGTATGATTGGCAATAACCAATTCTGGTTCCGCGCACAGCGGTTGCGAATCCATGGCGGTAACGAATATTGAGTTTGCGTTTGCTGTCGGCGACGGTGTGCGACTAAAAGGACGCGTTCTCAGTGCCGTCCATAAACCAGACCGCAGTAGTTGCTCGCGCGCAACCTCGCGACTCAAACTACCGAGGTCCGACACGCGGTCGAATTCAACATGCTCTTCACCGTTTAATTCAACGACGATCGACTCAAATTTTCGCTTCTCACCGCGATGGATGGTAGCCACCTGCCCTGATCCTGGTGATGTGAAAATTACTCCAGGATTCTTCTTGTCTTCGAATAGCGGATCGCCAATGCGCACTCGATCTCCGACTTGTACCAGCATCGTCGGTCGCATTCCGACATAATCATCGGCAATCAATGCTACACGCGAAACTTGAGGTCCCGGTACAATTTGCTGCACAGGAGCTCCCACGATGGGCACATCCAATCCGGGTTTTACAGTTATTGCCATACGTCCACACTCAATAACGACAAACGATTAATGTTGACTATTGTGGTTCAGGCGACCTTCTCCATTTAGCCGTGCTCCCAAACTTCAGGTTAACCCAAAACTTCAATACCACATGGAAGACAGCGAAATCAGAAACTTGCTCCCCATGTCGCTCGACCAATCAGGACTTGCGTAGTTTCGAACAGCAACAAAGTTTGAGGTTCGTTCACTTGCAATGTCCTTACAGGCAAATCCAGCAACCGTAGCAACCCTAGCAACTCACAACCTGAGTAACTGTTGCTGGAGTTCGCCAAACAGGCGCTGCATGCCACGCAAGACATGCCAAACTGCACGACGGCGACCTGCGGATTACTAGCAAACGCGACGCAATCTCGCTTTGCACCTAAAACACCCGTAGTTTAGCGTCCTTGTGAAATTTTTCACAGGCTACTTGGATCGAAATTTTGCTTAATTTTGTAATCTTTTTCGCCGCATCTTCCTTGGACGTTTTCATTGGTAAAACTCAATTCAATTTTGAATATCTGTTCGGCCAAGCCCGATGAAATCATCGCCACGCGACGGGAATTGAAGATGCCGCTCCGATCCTTCGAAAACGGCTGATATATTTGCGAGTTTATGCACTTCGCTAATCCGCGTAAATCAATTCATCAACGCCTTCATTTCGCCGGAAGAACTTTGAGTGAACACATCGCTGAACAGGGTGCTTGCCCATAAGCGTAAAGAGGAATTGGGATCCACACGTGTTTTGTGGAGAAAGGCAGGTAGCCGGCCACCAATGGCACGCTACGTTCATTGCTCTTTCGGCGAAAGCAACGGCATCAATCGAATTCGAAAGTATCCGAGCGAATTTCGATACTGTTCACGGACGCCACATGTCCCCACCGCACTATCCTACTCGGACTCAATGGGATGGTACTCGCACTCCCACTCGTAGGCACGCGCGGTTGCAAGTACAAGCGCCGCGAAGGCTGAGTACGAGTGGGAAAATAAAGTTAAAATCTGACTGCCGTCGTTGCGTTGCAATGCGTTGAAAATTGACTCGTACTAATTGAGTGCCTGTATTGCGTCTACCAAACGGATGTCTTCAGAAGGATGAATGGTTCGCAAGTCAAGGATCAGTCCATTGTCTTCAATTCTTCCGATGATGGCGTGCATGCCAAGCCGCAAATTCTTTGCCAGCATATCAACGCTCATGTCTTTCGGAACGATACGCAATCCGATCGACTCGATCTGCTGTCCGGGGATCGACCCACCACCCAAAGTGGCTTGAGTATCAACGACGTCAACCGATTCCAGCAGGTCATGTTGTCGAATTTGCGGAGCGAGTCGGTCGGCTCGCAAACGCAGATTTTGCAAAGGTGTTGCCAATGCAGCAAGGGTCGGAATGTTCTCCACGGCTTTTTCATGATCGCGATACAATAAAAGAGTTGCATGCAAGGCAGCTAAGGTGAGTTTGTCCACACGTAACGCACGAAAAAGAGGATGTTTAAGAACACGGTGCACCCAATTCGCTTTGCCAACGATTATTCCACATTGAGGTCCGCCAAGCAATTTGTCACCACTGAAAAGAACCAAATCACAATCCTGTTCAACGCTGTCGCTTGCCATCGGTTCACCAGGTAAATTAAAACGAGCGAAATCGATCAGTGCTCCCGAACCGATGTCGTCGACGAATGGGATGTGATGGCGGTGTGCCAATTCGACTAGTTGCTTCAGCGGGACTGACTCGGTGAACCCAACGATCTTGAAATTACTTGGATGCACTCGCAGGATCGCGCCGGTCCGTTCATTGATCGCATCGGCATAGTCGGAAAGATGAGTCTTGTTTGTTGTACCGACCTCGACCAGTTTAGCACCACTCGTTTGCATCACCTCGGGCAAACGGTAACTTCCGCCAATTTCCACCAATTGTCCGCGGGATACGATTACTTCTTTGTCTTTGGCCAAAGTCGATAGCACGATCATCGTCGCCGCTGCATTGTTGTTTACTACGGCAGCTGCTTCTGCACCCGTCAGTTCGCATAATAACCGCTCAACTACCTTGACTCGCTGGCTACGTGCACCACTTTCCAGGTCCGTTTCAACACTGGCGTACCCAGCGCCGATGATTGAAATTGCCTCAATGGCTTCACGTGCTAACGGCGCGCGGCCAAGACCGGTGTGTAAGACGACACCAGTCCCATTTATGACCGGGCGTAATCTTGGTCGTTCCTCCTTCTGAATCCAATCGGCGATTTTTTGGGCCAGCTCCATGGGATTCGGAATTTGGAATTCGCCCGCGGCGGACTGGACTTGCTCGCGCAGGGCGTTCAGCGCCGAGCGCACTCCAGATACCACCGCAGAATGATTGGCAGTTTTGATTAATGACTGGATGGGGGCGCTTTCTAAAAGCTGATTCACTGACGGGAGTTTGCGAAGTGGATTTTCCATGGAACTGTCCGAGTTAGTAAATGTTTCTGTTACGCTAAATCAGAATCTCGTAAAAGAAGAAAACACCTATTCACCACTAAATCAAGTGCTTTGCTCTTCTAAGAATCCATTCAGCCCCTGCGAGCAATCCGAGTAGAACCATCAGCCAAGTCTGATCCCAAATGTATTCAACTCTGGGTGGTGCTGTTGCGGCTTCTTCCGAAATCGTCAGGTCATCCAAATATTTTTTGAACTCATGATCTCGATAGTGACGGCCACCTGTCTGCTCAGAAATTAATTCTAAGGTCCGTCCTTGGGCGATCGTGTTGATGCGTTCAATACTAAACGAATATGCACTGAACTTCCGCGATATTGTTTCAGGCATCATGCCCGGTACAGTCAATTCGAGTTGGTGGACTCCCTCTTCGGATACTGGTATCTCAGCATGATATCTCGGATCGCGCCCTTGTCCAGCGACCAGGGGCACATTGCGATTCTCGCCAGATTCCGGTTTAAGTATCAAACTAGGAACTCCCCCAGTTGGTGACGGATGCTTAAGCAGAATCTGTACGTTTAAATTTTCACCGGTCCTAATCACGCTTTTGTCCAGCATCATGGCGACTTGCTTGCCTGGTTCGAAATCCCCACCGGAAACCAAAAAACGCACCATATTCGTCCAAAAAGCATCGTACAGACCGATGAGGTCGCTATTTTCCGGAGGCAATAAACTCCACCGCCAAATACCATCACCTGCCACAATTACGGTCGAAGCCGCACCATAAGTCCCGCTCAGTATTGCGGGCCAGACCTGCACGGGAATTTCAGCATGAACATCCGCATCGGCATTCGTCTCGTCGTCCGTGGTAATGTCTGATCCTTGTCCGGCGTCACTTGACAATTCATCGTCGTTTAAACTCTGGGCCTTCGCGTTGGCGAGAACACGGCCACTTGGTTTCACATCTCGAATAACAAATCCGTTGTCGAGACCCGGAAGCCGATTTAATGCATCATCGATCGACGCACCCGTCGAAGAAATCGAAAACCAGCGTGTCGCTCGACCAGCAAACGTAATTTCCAGCTTGCCAGCACCGAAGTGCTCGTCGGACCAAGTCATTGATTCGATTCCGGCAAAAACTTCTGCTAATTGAGCGCCCGCTTCGTTATAGATTGAATATGGCCGACCGCGCGCGTAGATGAGACTACCACCCTTTTCGGAGAACTGATCTACTAATGCCTGCGCGGAATCCTTGTTCAACACTTGTTCAATCGCACGACCGAAGATCACCACATCAAACAAACCCCACTCATCCTTGGTCTGCGGCACGGTCACTGGTCCTAGACTTTCTTTGCGGGAGATAATTGTTTGGCGTCTTTCCCGATTTACTTGTGAAATTTGGGTTAACTCGATGCGATCATCTTTGCGCAAAGCTTGTGCCAAGAACCTTGTATCCCAAAATGGTTGACCTTCGACAATCAGGACTTGAATGCGATGGGGATGTACCACGACAAATAACGTCTGATCGTTGTTGCGCAATTCAGCCTCTCCGTCAATCGCCTGCAAACTAATATCGTATTGATATTCCCCTACGTCGGCATGCTGTACCGGCACTTCAATTTCGATAAGATCATTGTCGATAAACTGGATTGGAAATTCCTTAATGCTTGTTCCCTGAGTAACGCGAAGCACGGAACTTTTCCCGGCGCAACCTGCGTGATAGATTCGAACAATCACACTCCCGGTCTCATTCGGATATAGGTAGTCTTGCATCGGAACTGCAACGACGGCGGCATCACATGTTTTGGCTTCAATGCCGAAGACGACGGTATCAATTGGAAGGTTCTTTGCCCTGGCATACGCCGTAACCAATCCCGGACTGGTGTTTTCGCTGTCAATACCATCGCTGAGTATGAGCAGACGCGTATCGGACTGCTGAGGCGAGATTTTTCGCATGACTTCAACCGTCGAGGCGACCAAGCGAGTGGACTCGTCAATCTGCGGCTCAAGTTGCAGATTGACCTTCCCTGATTCGAGTTGTGGACGTTCGGCGAAAGAGTAGATCGAAACAGCCCGATTGTCGCTGAGTTTTTCTAGCATCTCAGGCGACAACCAATTTGCGCTTAGGGAATCGAGACGAGTTTTACCGTCCAAATTTTCAGTCAACATCGATTCCGAAACATCGGCAAGTATCATGAGTTGAGTCTTTTTAAGCGTAGTTTCGGACGCGATTTCCTTGCTCGGCCCGGCCAGAATCGTCGCCAGCACTAAGATCACGGCGAGTCGTAGCAATAACGGCACAATACCCGCAGCCTTATTGCGTTGTGAAGCGCGAAGATAGGAAAAAATTGCTGCAATACTTGCGATTAACGCTGCACCGATAATCCAACTCAATGGAAAGTAGCTGCGCCAACTCAGCGCAAGCAGGTGGTGGACAAAATGTTCGCGATCATCAAGAGACAGGTGTGCGATCGCGGCCAAACTTTCCATTTCCAGCATGTGTGCTTCTCCTATCTGCGCCACCAGGCCAACATTAGGGACTCTGCTGTCAATGCGAGCAACGCGATCATAGCCAACCAACCCCAGAGTGGCTGCCCTTGATCCACGATACCACTACCGTATTCATCGAGGCTCTGAACGGAAAATTCTCGCCCTTCAATAAATTCAATTTTGTCGGTCGAAATTCTACGGAGGTCACTTTCCCGCGGGTCAATGTTCACGGCAATGGTTTGCACAATGTTTTCACCGGTCTCCATGCGATAGAATCCAGGCTGTGTGTTCTGTGTAATTACGAGTACTTCTGGAGTTGCGTCAGTTAAGTCATATTTCAGCAAACTCACTCCTTCGGGGTCAATGATCTGCACGCTCGCGTCGTTTGGACGTGCCAGAGCAGTCGTAAATCGTATAGGTTTGGGAACGATCGGGGCCTCTTCCGCCAACTGCTCACCCAAATGGCCGACCAGCATTTGGATGAGTGCGGCAAACGCTCCATAGGTGCCAAATTCGCTGAAATCAGTTGAAGGGCTAAAGTTGGCCAACAAAACGTGCCCTCGTCCAAAGTATCGGTGAGCCAAAGCAGGTCGACCGTCGGAGTACGTCAGCAAAATATCGGCATCCTCCGCAACATTATCCACGGACCAAACTCGATGCAACCGGACATCGCGCAGCGCGACTTGGCTGGAAACATCGAAGGCTTGCAACCAAGGGCTACGCCATTTACCTGCCGAAATATAGGGTGCATCTTCGTAACGAGAAAAACGGTCGACCGCAACAACCTCGAATGGTAACAGGCTGTCCTCGACGGCAGCTGCGAGCCGTTTCAAATTTCGATTGACGTCGCCTTCGCCACAAAGATAGATAAGATTGCCGCCTTCCCGCACAAAACGCGCAATCTCCGCACAACTTTCATCATTCAGTTCCGAAACGTAACCAACCACAGCAATTTCGAAGCGTGTTAAACTGCCTTCAACCACTTTCCCTGGAGACATCGCAACCATTTTGTATCGATCTTGAATATCATTAAAGGGACGGAGGGCGCGCTCCATAAAAAAGGCGGAGGTGCCAATATCTTCAGGGGGATCATCCGAAATCATCACCACTGGCGTGGTCACGCCGCGACGAACGGCGAAATAGCACTTATTGTCCGCCGAAAATCGGTCGTCTGGAATGGAGAAGACAAATGCGCCTTCAAGTGCAGCATCAAACTCCACGTCGAACGATACTGGAGTCAGACTGCCCGGCTCGATACGTACCGTTTGCGATTGGCTTTCACCGCCAACAACTGAAAGGGTAACGGACAGTTGTGTCGGCTCGTTGGTGTCGCCACCCACATCGGCTACGACTTGAAAGTTTTGACCAGGCAATGGATCGGCCGGAAAGCAGCGCGGATTCACAACACCAAAATTTAGGGACGTCGGCGTGGGCAATTGGATAAACTTCGTTTCAATTCCCTTGGGTAGCGCAATCTGTTTCCGCCCGCGAATTTCGTCGCTCATCCAATTCGTGGCCTGCATATCCGACACGATCACCAGCAATTTTTTGCCCGGATACTTGTCGAACTGCTTCGAAATTTCAACAAATGCCCCTTCAATATCGGCTCTCCCATAATTCCAATCAACCTTTCTCATCAGTTGATGCAGGAGCCGCAGGTTCTTCGTCAACTCAGGCACGATTGGACTGGCCACATCTTCGGCCAACACAATGTTGGCTGAGTCGATACCTGCACGCAGTTGATTCAAAGTGCGAATCGTCGTCGCTTTCAAGGCTTGGAATGCCACTCCGCCGTCGATTGACTGAGAAGTCGAAACGCTCGTGTCCAGCAAAATAATTACAGCTAGTTCCTCCGTTCCAGAATTAAGCGATAGACGCTTCTCCCAAATAGGCCTGGCGAACGCAAGCACGATGAACGCGATCATGCAACAGCGCACGATCAATAGCAGCCAACGCTTCAATCGTAGAAATCTATTTTGCTGGCTGGCCGCCTCCTCGAGAAACCGATTTGTCGAAAAAAAATAGTTGTTTCGAGAACGCAGCGACAATAGGTGCGCCAAAATTGGAAACGCAAGAAGTCCCAATCCAGCCAACATCATCGGTGTTGTCCACTGAATCATGTTCCAAGAATCCTCCTGGGCATTTTGCTGACTCACCCTGATAATTGTTCTCGCAGCAAGACCGCGATCGACGCCAAATTGGAAATTACAACACCACGCAAATTTCTACGCGAATCTGCCGCGAAGACTCGTTAACCTGTCGCGTCTTCGCGAGAAGAATCTCTCAAGGTTTGGCAAAAAATCTGCGGATACACGCACTAAATTATAGTCAACTCCGATTTTGCGCATACCACCGGCCCAGCCCGCGAGAAACTCCTCAACGCGTTTTGCGAATCGCTCGCGAACGGCCGATATATTGACGCGCACTCGTTCATTGCTTTCCAGGTCGTAAAATGTCGCATCGTCAACGTCCGGCAACTTGATATCATCGGGATGCATAATATGAAATAGAACAACCTCACCACCACCTTGCAACCACTTCTTACAAACTTGGATCAGCGATCGTGGCACGCTGTTAACCGCTGTGTGCGGATGCTCGATACGTCGATTTGGTTGCCTTTTGCGTCCTACGTCAACGTCTGGTTGGTACAAATCTTCGTCCAACAGATCGCTGAAAAGGCACAACAAATCTTTTTTCCGCGACGTCTCCATAAGTTGTTCTACGGCGGCGGCCAAATCGGCATCGCCGGCGGGGCGAACACGCTCCATTTCATCCAAAGTGTGGACGAGATGTTGCATCGAGTTACCGGCAGAGACGTGTTGCACCAAGCCACCAGATGCAGTTGAGAACGAGAAACGGTCGTTTTGTTTGGAAACCAGGAAACAGATCGCCGCCGCCATGCGGCAAGCAAAGTCATACTTCGAATCACCGTTTGCCATCAAGCCATTAAATAACATAGAACGTGATCGATCGACGAGTAAATGGACGGCTAAATCGGTTTGATGTTCGAAGAGCTTGATAAAAAGCCGATCCGTTCTCGCGTAGACTTTCCAATCGATATGATTGATTTGATCGCCCGGCAAATACTCTCGGTAATCATGGAATTCGATGCTTTGACCACTCTGGCGGGTCCTGAACTTACCGGCGAACAAGCCCTGAATGGCACGGCGCGAGGAGAAGACTGCGTGTGATAGACGACGCATGTCGCGAGGAGAAAAGTACTTTCGCTTCAATCCGTCACGAACAACGACGTCGGCAAATATAATCTCTTCCATTTCGCCCATGCATTTCCTCAAACACTTTTTGCCCAGCAGACATTATTCCGCACCGATTTTCCGCAGCCTACCAACTCGATACTAACTTCGGTAATCCGGTTCCGGCACCGAATCGAGTATGTGCGTCACAATGTTTGCCGCCGAAATGCTATCACCGGCAGCGTTGTAATTGGGCAAGATACGATGTTGCAGAACCCACGTCGCTACCTGCCGAACATGTCCGCACGAAACCGTTGGCTCTTGATGAATAACGGCCAGCGCTTTTGCACCCAAGATCAGGTTTTGCCCAGCCCGCGGTCCGGCACCCCATGCCACATAGTTCTTAACGAAGACGTCGGCTTCTGCTGATTCAGGTCGCGTTGCTCTTGCCAAAGAAACGGCGTATTTGGCAACGTGCCGAGAAACCGGCACGCGTCGAACTAATCTCTGAAACGCTTGGATCTGATCAACATTGAACACTGGATCGATGTTAACTTGTCGCGCATCGGTGGTGTTAAGGACAATGTCCACCTCTTGTTCCGCTGACGGATATTTCACCCAAATGCTGAACATGAAGCGATCCAATTGAGCTTCCGGTAACGGATAGGTTCCTTCCTGTTCGATCGGATTCTGAGTTGCGAATACCACAAATGGCTTCTTGATCGGATGAGAATGTCCCAAACTCGTCACAGTGTACTCCTGCATGGCTTCCAGCAAGGCTGCTTGCGTCTTGGGAGGCGTCCGATTGATTTCGTCAGCCAAAAGCAAATTCGTAAAGATGGGACCTTTTACGAATTTCATTTCCCGCTTTCCAGTTGCTTGGTCATGCTGTAGCAGTTCCATGCCAATCACATCTGATGGCATGAGGTCAGGCGTGAACTGCACCCGTTTAAACTCCCAATTTAAGCTTGCGGCCAACGTCTTGACCAATAACGTCTTCGCCAAACCGGGAACACCAATGATCAACGTGTGTCCCTCACAGAAAACTGCGGTCAAAGCCGGTAGAACGACATCTTCTTGGCCAACTACGGTTTTGGCGATTTCCTGCTTCAGCCGTTTGTAGCCGTCGCTTGCCTGCCGCAATAACTCTAAGTCATCTCGGCTGATTCCCGTCGATTCGGGATGCAGATCTTTTGCAGGTTCTATTCTAGGCACCAGTTCAACTGGAATTATCTGGTCATGATCTTCCATCAAAATTAATTCCCCGCAGCCGCGAAGCCTCGGTTCCAATTCTCCATTGGGAATACTGTGATCCCCAAAATGCTAAAGATGTAGTTGCAATTCTATTGTAACGAAAACTTGCAAGCGAGCGGCTGGAGACAATCTAAAACTTAGGCCCGCGAAGCGGTCTCATGCCTGCGAATTTTAATAGCCTGCTCCAACCATACGGATAAACACCTAACGCTGCGACTTCAATTGAAAGAACTGGCCCAAATGCTAAGTCCCGTTCAAAATGAAACGACTCTCTGATCGCTGCTCGCAACAAGACTTCCGAGTTCGCATTCCACTTTGGACCGTGAACAAGGTTACTTTTAAACCGAAATTCTAGCTTGAGCCAACGTCCTGGATGAATGGTAAACGACCAGATGCTCGCGGTCAACTAACAAGGCTTCACGGGAATTGCGATCGGGCGTAAATGATTACTGAGCGATTTCGATTGCTTATGCCATCATTCGCAGTCACGAAAATGTGCTCCAGATAGACGTTGGATTTGCGGAGCCTTACAAGAAAAGCTTCTATGCTGAAGAAATTCTAGACTTGAATGCCTAACGTTTCGATTTCGATGCAGTCGACGGCTAAGGGGATTTCCGTTTCGCTCAACACAGCCAGTTGCGGAATTTTTTGGGAGACCAAACGTTGCATGCGGCGTCGGAGATGGGGTTCAACGACCAACGCATCCGCTCGTTTGCGTGTTGCGGCTTGAGCGATTTTGTTGAGCACTTCGTCAGCAATCGAAGGCTCCCAATCCTGTTGGTCTGGTTTTCCACCATGATTAGCGAGTAAGATCTGGTCCTTTAGTCGTTGCTTACTTGCCGCGTCGAACCGCAAGATGCGCATCTGCTCCCCGTTGGCCAAGCGTTGACAAATGTATGGGGCAAGCCGTTCGCGCACGCGTTCGGTCAACTCATTGAGGTCAGTAGTCAGCCGTGAATGATCTGCCAGTGTTTCCAGAATCAACTGAAATTGCCGAATGGGAACGTATTCACGCAAAAGATTTTGCAAAACGGTCTGTACCTGCCCAATCGATAACAATTCTGGAATCAATTCATCAACGACCGACGGTTGATCGGCACGCAATTGCTGAACGAGATGGGACGTTGCCTCTCGCGTTAACAAGCTTGCAGCTGATTTTTTCGCTGTTGCTTTCAATTGACTGATCAAGAACTCTGTCGGTGTGAGGATTTTGAGATCCATATCGACGGCCCGTTCAAGTTGGCTGTTGCGAATCCACAAGCCAACTTCCCCAGTGTATGGGTTGATGTCATTGATTCCATGCGAGAACAACTCAGACAAATTGGACCGAGCACTTGCTGCGGGAGCCATGACAAAAATATGATCCAAGTACACGGTTCCGCTGGCCATCGACAACTGTTGAATATTGATTCGATATCCGCAGCGGGCCAGATCCAAATTGTCCCGGACGCGGACTCGCGGCAGAATCACGCCCATATCCGCCGCGAACTCTCGTCTGAGCATTGCAATCTTTTCCAGTAATCGCCCTCCACGATTCACATCTGCCAATTGAATGAGATCAACCCCTAGCTCAAATTCGATTGGGTCGTTCGCGAGACAATCCTCCACCAATCGCTCAGTTTCAGATTTTCCTTCTTCCGGTGGTTTTTCAACGATCGGCTGATGCGATCGTTGTGCTTGATTCATGACAAATGCGATAGAGATACAAATGAATCCGATGGCGAATAACGGGATCCATGGCAATTGGGTAAACGACAAGATGACCAAGAACATCGCCGCCACGACCAATACTTGTGGCTTGGAGAATAATTGGGAAACGAATTGTGTCGAAAGTTGTGATCTTTCCGAACTGCGGGTGATCAACATGGCCGCCGCCAATGCGATAAGGAACGCCGGGATCTGAGACGCAAGACCGTCTCCAATCGTCAGCATGCAAAAAGAAGCCACTGCATCATTGATGGACATTCCGCTCATCAGACCAATCGCCAAGCCACCCAGCAAGTTGATGCCCGTGATCAAGACACCTGCGATCGCGTCGCCTCGAACGAATTTGCTGGCACCATCCATGGCTCCGTAAAAGTCCGCTTGAGCGCCGAGTTCTTGCCGGCGTTGTTGCGCCTGTTTTTGGTCAATCATGCCCGCGTTCAGATCAGCATCAATTGCCATTTGCTTTCCGGGCAGTCCATCCAACGAAAATCTCGCCGCGACTTCACTGATGCGAGTTGCACCTTTCGTGATCACCACAAACTGTATCACGACGATTATTCCAAAAAGAATCATGCCGACAACCAAATGGTCACCGGCTACGAATTGACCAAAATTCTGGATCACGCCTCCGGCAGCAGCAACTTGATTTTCCGCTCCGTTGGTCAAAATCAGGCGTGTGGTCGCCACGTTCAAAACCAAACGACCTAGCGTGGCGACGAGCAGTAACGTCGGAAACACGCTCAACTCCAGCGGCGATTTCGCTTGGATCGTTGACAACAGCACAACTACGGCCAACGTGATATTGGCGATCAAAAGTAAATCGATGATTCCCGGTGGTAAGGGAATCAAAATTACCAGAATGCTGGCGATAATTACCAATGGCAAAAGTAATTCCCGAAATCGAAGTGGCAATTGCACGATCTTACCTTCCGTAATTTCCGATAACTGTCGAGCGTGGATTTCGTTGCACCTTAGATCCAGAATTCCGAACGGCTTGTCGAACTCAACGCGTAACGTCGGCCATTGTTCTCGCAACATGGCAGGGGGAAGGTAGCAAACCAGCGAAAATGCGTAAAGTTTGATTTTCTGTCCACTTGCGCATACGAACCGCAATAGCTTATCGAGATACTGCTGGCGGTGCCAAAGTTCTCAACTTTTCGTGCCTTCTATCGAGCATCCGTTGCCAGCAATGCCTTGTTCCCTTGACGTTCGACCTCGGAAATTGCTATGAACTCGCGAGAAAATGCGAAATTCTTGTCTGAAGTTTCGTCGGTATGCAATGGCAGAAGGTTGGTTTATGGCACGCTTGAAGAGTTTGGCTCATCCTCAGACAAACCTGTTTTTGATCTCATTAGCGTTTGCCATCGGCTTAACTTCGGAAATTCAAGCGCAAACGGAGCAGAATGAAAAGTCATTCGTATTGACAACCAACGATCAGCTTTATCATGGGAGCGTGTCGAAAACTGAGGTAGGCTATCGTATTGAGTTGGCCAATGGAATCGTCGTAACGTTACCGCCTCGCGAGGTGGAGTTGCATTGCATGCGGTCGGCCGACATTGTCAATTTCAAACGACGTAACCTGAGCGACTTTTCATTGGAGGAACAGATCAAGTTATTTCGTTGGTGTTGTCGTTATAATTTGGAATTCGAGGCAGAATATCAACTGGCATGGATTCGGCGATTGAAACTTGATGAAGCGATCCTGGATCAACTTTATGCCGAGCATGATACAAAATTCAATCCGCGCATCAACTTCATTAATAACGCGCCTGCCACGAGAGAAGATGCAATCAAGACCAATGCGTTAAACACGACGACACGTGCAGAGCAAACAACGCATACTTCGCAGGATAAGACGCTTGCTGCAATGTCCGTCAATGCCGTGGGATTTAAGCACTTCGCGAAAGACATCGAAGCGAAATTGATCAATGGATGTACGGCCGCAGGTTGCCACTCGTCATCGAGTGCAGTCATGCCATTAATTTTTGAATCGCGGCAGCGGCCAACCACGAAGGCCATGACTGAACGAAATCTGAAAGAAGTACTCAAATACGTGAATCGGACTGCGCCTGATGAGAGTCCAATTCTGTTGATGTCGATAACAAAGCACTGGGCCAAGGATGAGGCCGCCAGCCGACCGATTGTCGTGCAGAATTCACATGCGGTATGGGATCCGGATTCGATACAGTTTCGTTATTTGCGAGCCTGGCTACACTTGATCGCAGACCGTGAACGTTCAATCGTCGACAATCAGGCTGAGAATCCGCTAAACGTTGACAAAGCGTCGATCATCATCGACACAGAAATCCCTGAGGGCAACGCAGTGAAAGGCGTCGACGTTTCGTGGATGACCACTGCTGTCGCCCCCGAAACGAAAAACGCCTACCAGCCGATCGACGCGTTTGATCCGGAATTGTTCAATCGTTACCAGCAAGAGAAACGGAAGCAAGTCATCAACACAGAGGAATAAGACTTTTCAATTGAACTTCCTGTCCCGCAGAAAAAATGCCGCAGTATCCAACGATACCAGCGTGAACAGCAACCAACAATGCTAATTCACTACTCCAATAACCGATTGAAAAAATTAGTGGAATCAAGGACAGATCCTTCCGTCGACAACGAGATCGATTACGATGTTGATAATGAAAGTACTTTACCTAGCTGCCTTAAAGTCGTTGGCTTGGGACAAATTACGAGCCGTTCCAGTTTTGTTTTCAATGTCTGTTGATTTCGCTTATCGGCGAATGATTGTGCCAATCAATGCCCTTCAATCGATTTGTTTGTAAACACTGTAAACGCCCCTTCAAGTTCCATGACAAGAAGTTGGGGCAAACCATCAAGTGTCCGCACTGCAAACAGGCGATTCAACTCCCTTCAGCGGAGGACATTCCGCAGTCCTCATTGGAAAGAGAGGAGCCAGCAAAACCGCTTAAAAAATCGGCTGACGATTCGCCAGATGTCGAATTGTTTGCACCTGGCTTCTTTCCGCACCTTCCCGACCAAGACCCAAATGCAATTTCTGGCCCGACAAAAAGTGTGCTCCCGAACCCTTTGGCCGACGTAATCGTCCTAGATGGTACTGAGTCGTACGCTGAAGAGACGTCGACGTCGTCAGCATCTGAAGAACACCCAAAAATGCCTCCAAAATTTCAATCGACACAAGCTGAATTAGACCAACTTCGTTATCAGAATTCAAACAAGCGCAATACGGAGCTGTTAGTTTTGCCGACGGCGACAGGAGCACTTGTGGAATTGGATGCATCTCGTCTTGGAATAAAAACTCATAGCGGTCGCCATGAAATTCGTGCACTTCCGAAAGAGAAGAAAGAACGACGTCGCCGAATTCGCAGCCTGCTCGTCTATGCGTTTTCAATGGTCTTGTTGATAGCCGCCCTAATTCTAATTTTCGAGATTCTGAGTCGCGTTTCCCAGTGAGGAATAGCTGCGAGATCATTAAGCAATCGTGCGACGCGGAAGATTTTCGATCTGATTGCGAATATCAGATAAGAGGAGCGTCGGCGTCTTAACTAGCGGTTTCGTTTCCTGGACTCCATACATAATCTTCAGTTCAATCTTTTCGATTTCATGGGACATGGCGACGATCCACGCCGGTTCATCGATTCCGGGACCAGTGTTGTTCGCTGCCAGCGAATCCGCAAGGTGCTCAATCAAATCAAATAGGCGTTGCGAAGATTCGGATTGGGGCGCGTACATGGCTGGCTCGACAAACGAACATAAACGGTCCACTTGCATCTGATGAACGAACTTTTCATTCAGCCGATCATAGATCGACCCCATGCTAACCGAGTATTCTTTTCTTAATCGTTCGCACTCATCCAAAAATCGCTTGGCCTCCGTACCGACGCGCTCGGCCAGCGCGCGACGCCATCTGCGTGCCACACGCAATTGGTTCTTTTTCACCAAGGTTTCGTGCACCCATGTCACAGGCTTGAAATGCCAGCAGACGCGTTCGTATTTTGCGCGCAACCTCAGAAAATCCAACAAAATAAAGAGCATTTCGCCTCGGTCGGACTGTGTCGTTGTGCTGTTGTAATCACGGTATTCGGTGTAATTCTCGTAGACGGCTTCCAAAATCATCGTGATGTTTTTGACGGCCAGTCGCCGCGGCAATACGCGGTCTAAATCCAAGATCAAGGGTAAATCCTGGGCGGCGGGGTCTTCGCTAAATTCAGTGAGCCACTGATCGACTCCCAAATGGAGAATAGACCGGATATTGGTGGGATTCAGGTAGATTTGCGTGAAAAGATTGGTCCCGTAATGTTCAATAAAATCCTTCAGTCGTTCCCAACTCGCTTTGTCCTCGATTTTTTCCAACACACTGAGACGCAACGTTCTGCTATGTGACAACCAGATCAATAACATCGACTCAGTCAACATTTCCACACAGTCGAACAGTGCTTGTTCGCTGGTCTCTGCAGCGAACTTTTCCGCGTGACCTTCATCCAGCAGGGAACTGCGGAATTTTTCGCCAGACTCGATCAAGGTTTCAACCATGGCACCTAAGGAAATACGAAACAATTCATCGAAATCCGTAACGGCTCCGGAACGTGGCTTTTGCTCGCGCTCTAGCATCAGGACGAGTTCGGTTATATCAAACGCCTGTTGGTACAAACCTAGTCGAGGCAAACAGTCTAGCAACTCACCGATAACGCATTGTCGCGCACGGACTTCACACATCTCTTTGCATTTACCTCCTTTGCTGATCGGCACATACAAAATGGATTTGCCGCGCATTTCTCGACATACCGTTTCCGCCGAGGAACTGATTTGCTCCTTGTCGAACTTCAAGACCGCGCTCAACATCTCGACAATAGCCCGCTCAGAGTCATCATCGAATCCCTGAACTGCCAACGACTCACGTGCGCTAAGGTCTTCGTGACTTGACTTGGCTTGGGGTGCTTGCTCGGACTCAACCAAGCTTGATAGCTGATCACGTAATGCAATTCCCCACGCCGCTAACAATTGACGCGCATTCTTAAATTCAACGCTTACCGATACCAAATGTTCAAGCAGGGATTCTTTATACTGACGTTGGCGATCGTAGTCGTTGAGGGACAGGTAATCCGTACCGCGTGGTTGCAGGTGATATTTCTCGACTTGCTCGGCAACTGCATCAATCCGTTCTGATACATAGGCAGATCGAACTTGCCAGTCGACGCAACGCGCCAATTGTTGTTCGATCATTCCCCTGATCCGTTCGTCGTGCCGCACGTGATCCGGCGGAGGAATATGGGCTGGAACCATTTTGAATAAATCTGCAGAGATTTCGAGGAACATTAAGTGTTCGACTAGGTTTTCCGCTTCGGTTCTCCAGGCTTCACTGGCGTCAGAATCGGTCCCGGCTTCATTCAATGAGCTATCGATGCCATCATTCGTAGTGTCGATGTAAACCATGTCCTCATAGGCCGCACCATATAACTCGTCTTCGGAATCGTCTTCCATCGGTTCTGGCTCTGCCGTGAGCAGATCATCGATGTGTCGTCGGTCTGGGCGTCCATTCAGATTAAACTGCGGTATTTGCCAATACTCCTCGGCATTCGCTTCCATGTAATCATAGAACTTCTGAAACCGGACCCAAGTTTCATAGATCCGTTCGTAGTTAAAGTCTTTGGATAATTGATTGGCCTGACGTTGTAGCCACTTGTTGGAAAGATTGCAAAATGATGTTTCTCCATATTCCAGAGGAATGCGATTGGCTTGACTCAGCCAATAGATCAAGAGTCCCATTGACGTGTCATAGTCCGCCCGTTCAATCATCGCTTCAATGGTCAATGCGAACGCGCGCGGGGACTGGAACAACTCCGCATGTTGAGACCAAAAAGCAATTCCCCCCAACGAGTCACGTTTGTCCAAGTTGCGTTGCCATAATCGAATTGCGTTAGCGACATTGCGCGTCGCTTCGAAGATTTCCAGCGGATCAATTGAATCAACTGCATCAACTTCATGAGCCGCAAATTTTCGAAACCAATGTGCAAAGTCTTCAAATTGAGTTCGCACCTTTTCACACAACCCATCGTTCGATTCGACCGCCGCGACGATCCAAGCTTTGGAACACACTCCTACGATGCACTCAACTAGATCGAGCAGGTCATCGAGTCGATCGTCGCGCGTCGAATTTTCGACCGCCGGAAAAAGGCTGTAATGGGCATCAAATCCAAGAATATTCCAGGGATCGGCGATGGCGCCGCACTCAATTCCGCGCACGAGCCAGCCTTTAATTTCGGGAATAATTGTCCCGAGTGCGGAAAGATCGTTGTCATGCAAATCCGTACGCGCCTTTGCCAACAAAGCTTCAATTTGGCAGATCGCTCGCGTGCCTGAGGTCGGTGCCTGTTGTATTTGACGCGACGCTGCTTCCGGATAACCCATGCGCGCGAAGTTGATGGCAAGGCGACTACGCATGATCTGATTCGAGCGAACATGGGCCAAATAGTTGTTCAAATGTTGTCGCGCCAGTCCAAATGGCTGGTGGCAGCTTTGAATTTCCTCGAGAACACGGGATTGATGTTCGGGCTGTAACTCGGCGAGCGCCATTTCATAAAACGCGTCGCGATATTCCGCAATTTGGGGGAGGAGCTTAGTTAGCGACGTTTCCGAATCAAAGGCACCCGGACCCCATCCGCAGACTCCCGATGCCATCAAGATCGTGCCAGCCATGACAATAGCAGCTTCGGTTGCTAGTTCCTCCATCGACTTGCCCGCGGTGTTTTCCGCATCATTCAACCTCGCCAGAATTGAGTCCAGCGTAACTTCGTGGACGATGAATCGTTTGAAGTAACCTGATCGCGAAATCTGGTTTTCATCCCAGTGACCAAAATGAAAATTCGGGCGGCGATTTATTGGATGCGTGAAGTCGTAACATCTTGGATCGATGGCCAACTCCTCGACGCGTTCGATGTCAAAATGTGCGGCATTCAAAATGCTTGGCGAAGTCCTCTCCAAAATCGCAAGCGCCCCCCCTATCAACGCCTGATAACGCCCCGGCGCCACACCGACGCCACGTATGTACAAAGGGATGGGGCAGACCCACTCGGAAGCATACGGTTCAATTTTTCGCGATTCGAGAGTTGGTAAAGGGCGATGCCCGACAAAATTGTCCAATTTCCTAAAGATACGTTCCAGGATATCTGCCGTCGTTAATTCCGAATCGCTAATCGCCAACACTGCATGAATTGCCCGACCGACAAAAAAGGAATTGAAAGTGTTATTCGGATGTCGATGAAACAGTAAGTCTTGATGTCGCGCCAAATACTCCGGCAGAAAATCAGAAAATACCAGTTGAATTACGCGGGCGGCCTGTTCCGAATCTGCAAATGTGCGATTGTGGGCCTTTAAATAGTCGAGCCTTCCGATCAAAAGGTCAGCAGCCGTCGCAGTAACCCAATCCAGTCCCGATTTGATCGGCGAGTCGTTCTCTTCAATGGAGACGATTGCCTTTTTTCGCAACTCAGGCGTTCGATGATCGTCCGCGTCATCAATGCATTGCGATTCGCGCGATGAGATGATGTGAGCATACAGTTGATTGACATTTTGCAGCAGGTGCTCACAATTCTCACCAGAGGACGAAAAGTTCAAATAACCCAGTATTTGATCGAGGAGTCCATAAATTTCGCAATCTCCATTTTGCTTCTGCATCTTACTTTCCGTAATTGTCGTCTTGATTAACCAGCAGCCTCTCCCGGTTCAAACGCCTGAAAACATCGCCACGACAACTCTGAATTGCCGATTTCAAACTGAGAATTTTTAACCCAATGTTAACGCGTTGCCCTTCCAGTGAGCACGCGTTTAACGACATTGAAACTTGATCCGCGACGATGGTCAAATTCGGCATGGGACATGCTGGCATTTTGGCGAAGCCAAGTTTAGCGTTCACTCGAATTCAGTTCCCATGGTAAGTCAAACTGGCTCAGATGGTCTAGTGCTGTTTCGTTGCGAGCCGTGACGAATTTCAGCCAGGAAGCGGGGTACGTGCGAGCACGTGATCGGGCAAAACTTCGAATCTCGCAGCGCCTTTGGTTCACTGCCGGTTGGCTGGTTCATTTCAACCGAGTCTTGCGCTCGCACACCCTCATCGCTCGTCCGAAGAATCGGGAAAAACCGGATTTTTGTACGTTTCTTCCGGATCCGGCCACATTTTGGACCTAAACAAGCGTATGTCGCGAGTTACAATAGATTTAGTCCGATGAAATGCGGAAATACAATAATGGAAGCCATTTCATATGCGCAACCCGTGTATCTTCACGCGAGCGCCCAGGATTCGCAACAACATAATATCGAGTCTGTCCATATTATTGAATGATATGAAAGTGATCAAAGTCATGATTCAAACACGCACACGTCAACGTGTTTTATCGGTTGCATGCAAATCAATGCTCGGCCTTTGGCTTCTGTTGGTGACCGTGTGTTCGGCCCATGGCCAATCGGATGATAGCCCAATAATTCGTTCGCATTTGGCGCGACAAAATGGATTGGAACTTCATTGGTTTTCGCAAGTCAATGTCAGCCCCCAATTTGGGAATTTTAAAGAGCTAGTCATGACGGTCGACGAGAATAAAGCGACGACGTTTGTTGAATTGCGGTATGGAGAAACGTATGAAGTATTTTCTGAAAATGACATCAACATTCGCGGAGAACGATTCGGTGTCGACGGTGCTATGGAGTGGGCTGAATTACAGAAAGAGATTCTGAAAGCACGAGGTTACGACGCGACAATTACTAAATATGTTCGCCCTAAGACCACCCTGTACTCATTGACCACGGATGGCCGAGTTCAAGCAATCGACGCCGAAACCGGAAAGACGTTGTGGCAAGTAACCGTTGGCGACCCTAAACATCCAGCAGTTGGCTTAGCCGCAAACACGGAAGTCGTGGGTGTGGTTTCGGGACCGTATTTGTTCTGCTTAGAGGCGGATACGGGGCTGACGCGTTGGAAACGTACTTGTACGAATGGTCCAACCGGCGGAGTTGCTATTTCGGATCGCTTCCTGTTTGTTACGGAAGGTTCGGGCGTGGTTGAGTCATTCCCTTTTATTTACGATGGCTTGCCGCCGGGACGTTTCATTTCTTTTGGCCGCACGTCGATCAAGCCCCACATCACCAGATACACAATTTCGTGGCCCTCGGGCATCGGATATTACAACGTGGCGTCCGCCAATAATCCCAATTCTGTGGCTTACCGCCTGTTGGCAGACCGACACATCGTGGCACCGGGTGGTTCGTTGCCAGGGCAGTTATTTGTTGCATCCGAAGACGGCAAGATCTACGCCATGGATGAGCTTCGAGGGAAGCTGAATTGGGAATATTCATTGGGCAGCCCTGTCAGCCGATCTCCCGTTGGATTTTTGGATTCCGTTTACGTAATTTCCGATTCCAACCGGCTTTTCAAGCTCAATGCGTATGATGGATTTCCAGATGATCGGTGGCCGCAAGGCATTCCGGACATCACATCGTTTTTGGCGGCCAGTCAAACAAAAGCGTACTTTCTGGATACGTTGGGCCGGTTGATTGCCCTAGATCGGGAAACCGGAGCTCGCTCGATGCAAATGCAAGTAGGTTTCAATGACGTCAATTTTTCCAATTTCTTAACCGATCGAATTTACTTCGTGAACACAAAAGGACGTATTCAATGTCTACGTGAAATTGGAAATGCACAACCATACTTCCACGCTGATGCGGAAGAAGAAATGATTGCCAAAGCAAAAGAGCGACGTGCCCGACAACCCGCCGTCAATCCTTTCGCTGTGCAAGGTGGAGCAGAAGCAGACGACGACAATCCGTTTGCGAACCCACAGCGCAAGACCGAGGTCGACGACGACGATGCTAATCCTTTCGGCGGTGGTGACAGCGACGATGACGATGATCCATTTGGCGGCGGAGGCGGTGGCGATGATGATGATGACGACGATGATCCCTTCGACAAATAATTGCGTATCTTACGTTTGCCAGATACGCGAGATCATCACTATTCATCCTATGTAAGCCAGTGATTCCCAAAAACCACCAGCGGTTTCATATGAGGTGGGAATTCCAATATTCGGATTAGTCGTCAAGCGGGCGAGTTAACGGATAAACGAATTCTTTCGCGTGGGAGTGACTAACTATAAAGATTTTTACGCATCTGCAGCGGTGTACGTAAATTCGTCTCCCCCTTTACTTGCGCAATTAGACTTGGTTGATTCGCGCAATTGGCAGGGTGTAAATCTGAGCAAGAGTTTACGACGTTGGCTTCGTGACTTTGATCTTATCTACGAGCGTAATGACACCCGCAACCCGTTGACAGCAACTCAGGGCGACCTGCTTTTCGTGATAATTTTCAAGTTTTCCTGAAACAACGACCGCACCATCATGGACCTCGATATTCAGGTCCTGGAACGAATCAAAATGTCGGCTTCTCAGGAAATTGCTGACGCGTCGCCCCAAATCGTCTTGATCATCACTCTTTGGAGCAAAGGGCTCAGCCAAAACGGATGTATTAAGAACCGCCAATAAATTATCCGTCATCGTATTCCTCCCTCATACTAATGAAACGGTTCGCTGGACACTAAATAAGAAAGACAGTTACAACTGTCAGTCCACCAACTGAGTCAGAATATTGGACGACCAATCTTGATCTTTCCAATCATGTAACTGAACGCCAACAAAAAGCTCAGCCGAACTCAAGATATTGAACGTGAATCAATTCAATTTGTATAGTACGTCAAGTTGCAGAAGGTTGTTCTGATCGAATGCGAATTTCTCGCTTGATTCACAGCGCTCATTATACCAACTTCTCTAAATTTTTCCACCATTCGAATTGTCGATTTGTGAAAGTGCAAGCACTTTTCGAATGAGATCTAAGAAACTGTCGGCGGGATCATTTTGCGTAAATCTTACTTTACAACATCGTTGAGATGCATATACTGGTCGACTCACACAATAAGACGAAAGTTTGTTGTTGTTTTGAGGGAGTTGTTGCTGGAACCGACTTGAGTTTCGGAATTTGTCGTTAACGACGCCGAATAGCAATCAGGCAAATGGTTCAGAAAACTCTGGACACTTGGGATGATATCTCAGTGGCTGGGCGTTGACAAAACAACTATCAGAATAACAAACAATGATTTGCGCGGCGCTTGACAATTGAATTCCAACAGTTTCTTCAGGAGCATCCGGTTATGGGACGATGGTCAATCAGCGAGTTCACGACTAGCCGTTGGTCATTAGAGCGTGAACTTGATTCCTGTCGCAGATATGGCTTTCGCAATATAGGAATTTGGAATCAGAAATTAGATGATCAAGGAGTCGAAAAAACGCTGGATCAAATCCTTAACCATCAATTCAAAATTTCTAGTTTCAGTTGGATCGGTGGATTCACAGGTTGTGATGGTGTGAGCTTTGAGGATTCCATAAAGAACGCCGTTAAGGGGATTCGCCAAGCGGCACAATTAGGGGCCAAAACAGTTGTTCTTTATCCTGGATCAAAACAAGGGCACACGCGCCGACATGCGATACGTTTAATTGAGTCGGCCCTCAAAGAAATCGTCCCCTGCGCATTTGACTACGATATCCAGCTTGTGATGGAACCAATGGATGAGTTGCATTCGAAGCACTGGAGCGTGTTCGATTCTGCTGAAGAGACGATTAATTTTGTCACAGAATACGACAACGATTGCCTGGGTTTGGTGCTTGATCTGTATTATGTCGGCATGAATCATGCAATTTTCGATTGTTTGCAAAATTTCATCGATAAGGTTGTGTTAGTGCAGTACGCTGATCGAAAACGCCAATCGGCCCTGAATGCGCCCCTGGGGGATCAGTCAAGAGTATGCCTGTTTGATGGTGATGTGCCACTCCTTAAATGGATGTCACGGCTTGAAGAACTTGGTTATGAGGGATTCTATGAGATAGAGTTGTTCGGATCGCAAATGGAAAGTCTCAGCTACGAACAACGCCTGCGCAAGAGCAGAAAGATGGCTGATATGCTGAATGAAAATCTACGCGCGCATTCACGAGACTGAATCAAAGGGGTCAGGACTGAATGGCACTGTCGTCATTGAATGAGCGCGCAGA
>CALMEE010000039.1 GCA_937862885.1 uncultured Planctomycetaceae bacterium | reverse complement strand
ATAACTCAAATATGTACCCGAACTAACTGCTGACACAGAAATATTTACAGGCCCGAGATGGCTGCTGACCTCGTCCTATAACGATGTGCTGCTGGTCGACCGTGAGTTCAAGAATTCGCCCCGCGAAAAGGCGTTGCGCCAGTCGATGGCCCGCATCAGGACGCCTTGGCATCTCGAGCAAGCAGCGTCCGCTGAATCGCGCAGCGACTGGTACGCCGCCACTTTCCACCTCGCCTGGGTCGTCAAAGGGATTGCCGCAAACCCAAGCCAGGACAAACGGTACGCCAATGCAAATTCGGCGCTGGAAAACGCCATCGACCGCTGGCGCGATTCAATCAAGGACACTCCCACCAACAACCTCTCCGACCCGGACATCCTCTTCCCACCCGCCGTCCGCGATACATTGCGAGCGATTCAACCTCAAGGGCGTGACGAACAGTAATGCCTCACATGGATCGGCATGGAACAGACGGCCCATGAAGACCTCTCAATCCGAACCGACGGAATCCGCCAACGGACTGGATCAATTGCTCAAACCGCGGCCAGTGAGAAGGCTGCTGGCGATCGATGGCGGCGGAGTGCGCGGCGCGATTCCGATCGGCGTCTTGAGCCGGATCGAACAGGTCTTGCGGGATCGGACGGGCCGTCCTGGGCTGGTCCTGGCGGACTACTTTGATTTCATCGGCGGAACGAGCATCGGCGCCGTCATCGCCGCGGCCCTCTCGACCGGGTTGAGCCTTGATGAAGTGCGCAGCTTTGCTACCGAAAATCTGTCGCGATTTTTCCAGCCGGCGAGCATCTGGAAACGGTTTCGTCACAAGTATTCTGCAGAGGGTCTCAATCAGTGCTTGATCGAGAACTTTGGCGAAGTCGAACTGGGCTCGTCTAAACTCAAAACGCTCGTGATGATCGTCCTCCGAAATGCTTCGACCGACTCCCCCTGGATTGTTACGAATAACCCATTGGCGAAATACAATGACGCCTCCCGCCTCGACTGCAATTTAAGGCTGCCGCTGTGGCAGCTTCTCCGCGGTTCGGCCGCGGCGCCCACTTTCTTTCCCTGTGAGCGAATTCGCCTCGATGCCAACGATTTTCAATTCGTCGATGGGGCCGGCACCATCGCAAACAACCCAGCCTTTCAGCTTTTCCTGCAGGCGACGCTGCCAGCGTACGGCCTGAAATGGCCGACGGGGCCGGACAAGATGTTGCTGATCTCGGTCGGTACCGGCGGGGTTCCCACGCCGAATACGGCCGACGCCCATTTTTTTGCGAATGCCTTGGCGCAAATCAAATGCCTATCTGCGGGGGCGACCATCGAACAAGACCTATTGTGTCGGCTCCTCGGGCGTTGCCTTTGCGGCGACCCTATCGATCGGGAACTCGGGGACTTGATCCGCGCCGAGTTTGCCTGGCCTGCGCAATTCACCTACTGCCGATACAATGCCGAATTATCGGCTGCCATGCTTGGCGCCTTGGGGCATCGTCGATCACCCGCTCGCTTCCATACGTTGGATAATACGTCGGCTTTTGCCGAACTACTCGCGCTAGGCGAATCGATCGGGTCCGCGCGCGTTCGCCCGGAGCACTTTGACGGATTCGTGTAACCTGGATCGGCACGGTTTGAGAGACGGAAGTTAAATCGGCGTTCCGTTCCAGCGGGCGACTCCCTCGATGGCGAAGAACTCTGGCAAGCCGATGGCGTTGTATTGGCCGGCCGTATGGGTGTTGCGGTCGACCGCTCTTGCTAGAACTCTCGCGGATCGGCGCCTGGGAATAGCGCCACGTCCTTCTGGCTTTCGTGCATGAAGATCGCCTTTTTCTTGCGAAGAAAATCCGAGGGGCTGAGCGGAACAGCGACGTCGATCTCGTGCCGTACATTCTCCTGCCAGGCCCCCTCGATAGAGCAACACTTCTGGGCGCGTTTGGGTGCGCTCTTCGATTTCAAACAGGGTCTGAAAGACAGCCTCGGCGCAAACGCGGTGGGTTCCGTGCGGGTGAACGTTTCGGGTTCCAAGTTTGGGCGTTTGGCGGATTGGCTCGCGGTAGAGGGGCGATGAAAAGGGGAGAGAACTCGAATATTCACTCGCTAAACTACTTCATTGGTGACAGTCGGTATTCCAGTGCATTCGGGTTTGGAGCAAAGCATCCCAAGACGTCAACGCGGTAAAAATCGATGGCTCCGCCACGTCAGTTTGGCGCGGAATCGATGTCAACGCATGGTATGCACTTTGCGGTCGCTACGATTCCAGATCGTCGAGCCCGGTCGTCGTACGCGCACGATCGAGATCATCACCATACTGACCGATGCCGACGAATTCAGTCGGGAAGACATTGCGCAACTCTACGGATTTCGTTGGAACTCGGAATTGGATATCCGAAGCATCATGTCCAACATGCACCTCGCTCGGGTGCGCTGTAAATCACCTGAGATGGTTCATCGCGAAATCTGGACCACCATCTTGGGCTACAATTTGTTTCGCACGACCGCAGCGGGAGCGGCATTGTTGCACGACAAGCAACCTCGTCGCATCAGTTCTACCAGCACCTGTCAATAGGTGCTGGCATCGTGGATGATTTTGTCAAATCGCCTACTCGATGGCGCGGCAAAGGACGCCTATCTCTTGTTGATGTTCCAACAGATCGCGGAGTGCCAAGTCGCTCACCGGCCCGGCAGATTAGAACCGCGTGTACTAAAACGCCGCCCTCATGGATACAAGCTCATGCAAAAACCACGAAACCAATTGCGCCTCGAATTGCGCAAACAATGCACCTGAAGTTACTTACATCTCGACAGTGCGATTCTTGCCAGACCGTTTTGTGTAATCCAAAAAGCCGATTAGATTGTTTTTTCTTCGATTGTGCATTGAGGTAGCGCTTCCAAAAATGTACGACCGTAGTGGCGCGATTTTACTCGCGGATCTAAGACGACCACAATGCCTTGATCGGTGGCTGTGCGGATCAGTCGTCCAAATCCCTGTTTGAATTTTATAATGGCTTCAGGTAGCTGATAATCCATGAATGGATTCCCTCCCGCATCTTTGATTGCGTCTAAGCGCGCCTCCAATAACGGATGGTCGGGTACGCTAAACGGAAGTTTCGTAATAATGACGTTGCGTAGTGCGTCGCCAGGTACATCGACCCCCTGCCAAAAACTATCGGTCCCAAAAAGTACAGCGCGCCGGCTTTTACGAAACTTGTCCAATAACTTGGTGCGTG
This sequence comes from uncultured Planctomycetaceae bacterium, assembly GCA_937862885.1. Classification (GTDB taxonomy): domain Bacteria; phylum Planctomycetota; class Planctomycetia; order Pirellulales; family Pirellulaceae; genus CALMEE01. Next base: position 111,906 of record CALMEE010000039.1, on the reverse strand, counting down.
GCACACCATCGGCCTGGGACAATAACGGTAGATTGTGCTCGGCCAAAAACGACGTTAATTGGCTGGCGGCCTGTTGCAACGAATCGTAGCTAGTGAAGAGGATGAAGGCGCCGCCATCGGTCTCCAGCAAGTACTGTCTGATAATGTCAAGTGCTTGGCGATCATGGGTTTCCCGGTCCTTTACCGGATCTGCGATGTCGCTGAATACGACCACACGACACTGTCTGCGATAGTCGAAACCACTCCCAATTTGCAGCGACTCGGTCATGCTCAATCCGATGCGTGACTTAAAAAAGGCGAAGCCGTCCGAATTGGAGCCATCTTTCAGATGTTTGCCAGTTGCAGACGTACCATGATGCGATAAAGTTGCGGACGTCAAAATGACGCTGTCAACCTTGTCGAACAATTCTGAACGGAGAACAGAGCCGACATCGATCGGCGCGGCGTGCAGTTCAATGGAAGTCCCCGTTCGCCGCCGCGATGCTTCCACCCAATAGACATGGTCTGGTTCAGTTTGCGTACGCCAGGTTTCAAGTCCAGTCGCTAGAGATAAGAGCCGCTCACAACTCGACATCATGTCTTGTCGATCACTGTCGGTCGCCATCGACGCGGCAACCTGCTTGAGACGTTGGGCGAGTTCTTTGAGTTCGTGACTTAAGGGATTGGACACGATTCCGGGTTGCCGCACACGGACGGTTTGCGACCTTTCCGACTGGTTCTTGGTATTGCGACGCACCCAAGCATGTACGTCATCAAAGAATTCGTCAGCCTTGATCGTGCAACGCATGACAATTTGCTGTTCGCGCGTGAGCTGGTGATGGACGAGGAGTCCCTTGTTACCTCGTTGATTATACAGCTTATTCAATGCGTAATCGATTTGCGCCAAACTAATCGAAATTCCCATGTGATCGCTGGCCACCGCTTCAACGGTATGAGCTTCGTCCAAGATTACGGAATCGTAATCTGGTAAAATACTGGTGCCGATTCGGCGTAATGACAAATCGCTAAAGAACAATGCATGATTTACGACGATAATCTGCGCATTGGCCAGCCTGCGTCTGGCGCGAAAATAGAAGCAGCTTTCGTAGGTAGCACAATTCCGACCCAGGCAATTCCCATTGTCGCTGGCAACCTCATCCCAAACAGCCAACGTTGGTTGCCAGTCGAGGGAAGCTTTGGATCCATCCTCCGTTGTATGGATCCAACGGTTCAATTGCTGCAATTCGTGCACCTGTTCATCATGAGTGAACAAGCTGGACGACTTTTGCAAAGCACTTCCCAAACGTCGCAGGCTGATGTAATTACGACGTCCTTTGGCTAGAACCGCCGAAAACTCGTTGGGCAGCACGCTGCGTAGCAACGGGATGTCTTTTTGCAGCAGCTGTTCTTGTAAACTGATCGTATGCGTCGAAACGACGATACGACGCTTGCGATTTGAATTTTCGTGATCTTCCGTGGCATACAAAATGGCCGGAACCAAGTAGCCCAAGCTCTTGCCGACACCTGTTGACGCTTCGACAACCAGATGCCGGCGCGAACTGAGCGCCGTCCACACCGCATTCGCCATTTGCAATTGCTGCACGCGATGTTCATATTGCGGCATTCGCCTGGCAATTAATTGGCCAGGGCCGAGAACACTATCTGGAGTAAGCACAGAATTCGAGGGGCTGAGTCGGAAATATTATGGTTTGAAGTGAGACCGTCGTCCCAACTCCCAACCACGGCAATACGAAAAGTTGCGCACATCCTGAGCGCGACTTGCCGCTCCCAACTCTAAATATGCAGAATGCTTACTCGTTTGTATAGGGCTTGGACAAGTTTAGTTCAAATACCACAGAACAAGGCTAATCTTCATTGTTCTCAAAACAATAAAGATGTTGATGGCTACGGATGAAAATTTGATTATCCACGATTGCCGGAGTCGCATCGACGGGCTCACCCAAGGCATTAGTGGACACCACGTCAAATTTGTCGCCGTGTTTGATCACCAGGGTGGTCCCATCCCTACCGGTCACGTAAACGTGGCCGTTTGCCGCTACCAAAGAAGCGTACAGGGTCTGAATACCAGGCAACCGCGTCTGTGGAATAATCGTTGTGCCAGTTTTCGCGTCAATGGAAGTCAAAATTCCTTGACTCTCCTTCGTCGCATAGATTACGCCTTGATACAGCACACCTGTCGGCACATAGGCACCAATGTCTTTACGGCTCCAGATCAGTTTATCAGAATTCGTGACGTCGCCTTGACTGTCCAATGGAACTGCAACCGCAGCTTGCGCACGAAATCCGGTCATGCAAATCGCCATGTCGTCCAATACCATCGGGCTGGGAATGGGATTGCCGGTTTGGCCGCCGCACTCCCAAATTAACTCGCCGGTCGCAAAGTCGTAGCTGCGAACCCGAGTTGAACCGTTAGTGATTACTTGTACTCTTCCTGCATGCTCAACGACCAACGGTGTCGACCACGTGGTCGCCTCTTGGCGAGCCGTTTTCCATTTTGTTTCGCCCGTCAATGCATCCATTGCTTCGATAAATGAATCATCTTCGTGATCCCAATTGATGATGAGCGTATCGTTGTAGAGCGTCGGCGATGCTCCTTCACCAAAACCTGCGCGGGTTCGCATCTTTCCAAGTTGTCGCTCCCATTTAACGTTGCCTTCCATGTCAAGGCAAAAAACTCCAAACGAATTAAACGAAGCCCAGACATGAGTTCCATCAGTTGTCGGTGAGCCAGAAGCAAAGGTATTCGTTTGATGTCCGCTTTCATGCGGCACGGCTTCATTCACGACCGTTTTCCAAACCTGTTCGCCCGTGTTGCGATCGAGGCAAATCACCACGAACTGGTGGTAATTTCTGGGAGCAGCGCCGCCGCCACCGCGTCCTCCTTGTCGACCTCCACCACCACCGCCTCCGGCACGCTCACGGCCACGACGTTGATCACGCTGCTCAGCATCTCCGCCCGCATCCCCTTGCCGCGAATCAGCGTCAGCAGCATCTTGCACACGATCCGTTTGGATTGCAGACAGCAAGAAGATTTTGTCCCCCCAAATAATCGGGGTCGATATTCCAATTCCTTCAATCGGTGTTTTCCATTTTGCATCTGCAGGTGACCATTTGATCGGCGGCTTGGCCTCAGGCGCTACCCCATTTCCAGTTGGTCCTCGAAACTGATGCCAATGCTTCAACACATCATCCGCAAGCAAATTTGGAACCAGCAGAGCAAAGATTACCAACGATAACATAACGTGACGCTTCATGATCAATTCCTTAAAAAAAGCAGATGTTGGATCAGGGGGCAGAATCGCGAATTCCGCAAGCGATACTCAACCACGGGAATTGCATAATACAAGATGCGATAGTCAGTTGCAATGATTCGCAATGGAATAAGCTGAAACCGGTACGCGATTCCATTGTTCCGAAAATTCCATGCGGCACGTATCCTCATCCACAAATTGATGTGTCGATGTTGTCAAACATACACTCTTGAATGTTGACCATTTTGACAAGTCAATCGGCGGCCGTGCGACTTGCGTCTCACGATTTCTGGGCAAGCTTGCAATCTGACATCAACCTTCATAACATGTTCATTGGCGGTGGAACGGGTATCTCGTTCGCCATTAGCCCTCACGCAGTTATTAAGCATAGGCACTTAGCGTTTTTCATCTCCTGTATTTGACGAGAACGTAATTTCCCCGCTGATTTGGAGCCTAACTATTTTCCCATCACTCTTTTCAACGTTTGCAGCGCGCAAGATTGCCCTTTTCGGCGGTTGGACGGTTTGGTTCTGTGCTCTGATTCCGCTGCTTGGCCCAATTCAGAATTTGCTTGCGGGGAATATTGTTGCGGACACCAGCGAAGTGACTTTCCTGAGCAGCAACGGACCGGCTGAGCATCGCTCTTATCGCGACGAAAACGCTGCGCCGACGAAAAGTGTGCATCGCATTGTCGTGGTTGTTGGTGCTGGTGGAGAGGAAGAGTTTGAAAGCCAATTCCGCACTTGGGCCGATCGATGGATCCATGCCGCAGCGAAACACGGCGTGGACGCAATCTTAATCGATGGCGACGTGGGCTCAATTAGTTCACTTGAGCGGTTGCAAGCCGAGCTCAGTCAGTGGGCAGAATCTAACAATGAAAGCGTTCTTTGGCTTGTGCTCATCGGGCATGGTACTTTCGATGGCACGGATGCAAAATTCAACTTGGTTGGTCCTGACTTATCGACGAACCAGCTAAAAGAGATGCTTGCACCGGCTGAAGGAAAGTGCGTAATTCTGGGCTGTTTTTCCGCGAGTGCTCCGTTCATCAACGCGTTGTCTGGGGGCAACAGGATTGTAGTTTCGGCGACGAAGAGCGGCTACGAATACAATTTCAGCCGCTTCGGTGACTACTTATCACGTATTGTGGAATCTGTTGCCAACGGAGATCTTCAGTACGACCTTGATAAAGACGAGCAGGTTTCGCTGTTGGAGATGGTTACCACTGCAGCGCGACAGACGGCTGATTTCTATGCGGCCGATAAACGCTTGGCAACGGAGCAAGCGCTCTTGGACGACAACGGAGATGGATTGGGTACGCCTTTGGATTGGTTTCGTGGCGTGCGTCCAACTCGACAAGCAAAGACGGGTGTGCGAACGGATGGCCTACGTGCGAACCAGCTTTTCCTGTTTCCCAATCCGGTTGCGAAAACTTGGCCCGCCGATTTGCTGGCGCGGAGGAATGAATTGGAAGAGCGGCTCGAACATTTACGAAGTCGAAAAGCCATTATGTCCGAAAATGACTATTACCGTGAGCTTGAAGAAATTGCCCTGCAGCTCGCTGAGTTGTACCGCAACTTTGAACAGTGATTTTTGGAACAATTTACTGAACCGAACGTGATTGTAAATAGATCGAGATGGCTTGCTCAGGTCGTGTCGTTTAAATCCTTATCCGCGGCTACTCCTTATCTTCAGCAGAAGATTCTCGCTCAAGCGTGGGTGATTCTAGTTGTTCTGGTTGCGACGGTGCGTCATCGCTCATGTTGACTTCGACAGCTTGCTTTCCATTTTTACGTCCCTCTTGGTTGGGAATCGCTCTAGGCATCGCACTCCAAGTTGCAAAAAGAATGACGGCCGATGCAAAAAGTACCGACGCAACCAGTCCCAGGGCGAGCATCAGTGCTCGAATCAGATTCGTTTCATTGGTACCTTTAAACGTGTTTGGCGGCCCATAATACTTTTGTTCACGAAGCACGAGTTTCTCGAACTGAGCACGAACTTCCTGATCAAGTAAGACGCAGAATCCCCATATAGCGAAAGCCAGTCCCAATACGTACAGCTGGTAAAAGGGGAGCATTGCGATGACCATCACAGCGATACAAATTGGGTAGCGGCGGAATTTCTTCATCTGCGAAGTTCCGTATAGGATCGCTATTGAAATTGCAATTGTGATTAACCAATCAGCTGAGCCAAAGGGGTTGAACACAACGGATGAGAAACGGCGTAAGGTCGAAAGCAAGTTTTCCGAGAAGGCAATATCGGAATTCCAATGCCCAATCGGATTGGCATTGACGACGGCTTCGAATGGGGACCTGAACATATTGCCCACGAATTTGACAATCCGCGGGGCATTGAAAACGATATTGAGTACGGCCACAACGGCCAGTGCGGAAGCGGGCGCGGAAACTTTTTCGGTAAGTTTTTTGGTGTCGGCATCGACAACTTCCGCTTTATCTTGATTCTTCTGCGCCGAGATATCTATTGGCGACGTCTGCAATGCATGGGCAAACTGCGGCGCAAGCGTGTTGGCCATTGGCGTCGCACTCGCGCGTTTTTCAGGCGGCAACGCCAGCGATTGTTCCAAGGCCTGAGTCAAAATTCTCGCTGCAGGAAAATCGGCGCGTTTTATTTTCAGTTTGAACTTGCCTTGTTTGCCACCGGGAACTGGATTAGCGATCGAAACGCTAGTCGTAGAAACCTGAATTTGGCCGTTAAATGCTCCTTCTTTCAATCGCACGGAGACGATTTCGCTCGACGGTATATTGATTACAAATGGCCCTGACTTGACGCCACCAAATACCTCGTCACGAATCTCGTATTCCAGGCTCAAAACACTCCCGTCAAACTTTGCAATTCCGTAAGCACAGGTTAAGCCAACGTTTTCTTCAGGTATCGTGAACGGGCAGTAAGAATTCGTCTTGTGTTGAGGCGCGATCGGAGAAATGGGAAATTCCTGTTGGGGGCTACCCATGCCCCGATTTGCCTCGGCGGGTCGATTCGCGAATGGAATTTGGTTCGCAGCTTGCTGCATGTGCATCGCAGACTGCGGATATCGTTGGCGCTCGGCGGGTTGCGGCCCGCCTGCTTCTTTCTTTTCGGCAGCGTCAGGATGATTCAACGATTTCACGGCCGTCATTATCTCGCTGGCCTGCTGATAGCGCTGGTCGGGTTCTTTCTCAAGCGTCTTGAGAACCACGCCATCTAGACTCGCACTCACGGGCACCTTGGCACTCGGGTTGGCAAACCGTCCAATCGGAAGTTCCCCGGTGAGCAATTCATAAAACACCACACCCAAAGAATACAAATCAGCACGATGATCGACGGCATGTGGTTTTTCGATCTGTTCGGGTGCCATATAGTTCCTGGTCCCCATGATTTGGTGAGTGCCCGTCAGTTGAAATTCGACAGGATCGTGATCGAGGATTTTCGCCAATCCAAAATCGGCAATCTTCACATGCCCCCGCTGATTAAGCAGGATGTTTTCCGGTTTGATGTCGCGATGCACGATCCCTTCGTCATGGGCGAATTGTAATGCTTCGCAGACTTGCGGAACGATTTCCAAAGCTTGTTCAGCCGTGATCGTTTTGTTGCGAATGGCATCCCTCAGGTTAATGCCGTCGACAAACTCCATGATCAGATAATACATCGTGTCAACATTGCCAAACTCGAATACCGTAACAATATTCGGGTGTGAAAGCTTGGCCAGGGTACGTGCTTCCCGCGCAAAACGTTCTGCAAATGTTGGGTCAGTACCTAACGATGGAGCCAATATCTTAAGGGCAACGACTCGATCAAGTCGTCGTTGACGAGCCCGATATACGGCTCCCATTCCCCCTTGTCCGATTAGTTTCTCGACAAGCAGGTCTGGCAGACAGGTATTCAACTGTTCTGGAGAGGGCGCAGCGAACCCTCGCGCTCGACCGGCATCAAAAAGTGCCGTCGAATTAAACGGGCTGGGATGCGAGCGCACAAATCCTGCAGCCAAGATACAGGATGGGCACAGGCCCCCCGGAGCATCAGCCGGAATTTCATTCTTGCAACTTGGACAGAGCGAATTATTCACCATGACATTACCTACCGTTTACCCCCCAATGACCTCTCAATATAAGGGTATAAACGGCTTTCCCAAATTCGTTACAGGAAAATTAACTTGTCAATGTATTAAATAAATCCCGGATTTCGTCATCGATTTCCGCACTTGAATCGACGGTTTCCAAGATTCTCTTGCGTAAAACGTCTTTGCAACGGTCGCGCATCCGGTGAACGGCAACGCGCAAGGCCCCTTCGGACATGTTTAATCCATTGGCCAATTCATGGTAACTTGTAGGGCCTTCGCCGATAAGGTGAGGTTTCAACGCCTGGAATAGTTCCCCTTGGCTTCGCTCAGTATAGTATTGCCGTAAGTCATCAAAAACGTTCCCCAATAAGGTGATCGCCCAACTACGATCAAAAATGCGTTCCGGTGTCAGGTCATGGTAAGGCTCACCTTGATACCTTGATTCGCCATGTTCGAAGTCGAGTGCAAATATTTGCAGATTTCCACCACGTTTTTGGGCTTGCGCTTCTCGCCATTGATTATTCAAGAAGTTGGTTAAACAATGCAACAGAAACGTGCGAAAGCGTCCGCGCGATTGGTCTGCTTTGGCCAGACTGTTCTTCTCAAACAGAAACGCAAAAAACGCCTGAGTCAAATCCTCAGCAACCTCCGGTTTGAATCCCTTCTGTCGAACGAATGCATACAGCGGATACCAATACTCGCGGCAAAGTGATTCTAGCGCCATTCGAGCGTCGACGGAATCCGCCTCCACCGCGCGTAAGACCATGCTCCATGAAGTCGTCAGGAATCGGCCTTGTCGCGATGAGGGTGAATGTTCTCTGGAAGGATCGTCCATTTCATTTCCAATCAAACAATTGTTCCCACCGGCGCTTTAGTCAATCACGCGAATACAAAAATACTCGTCGACAAGACATGTTTCACGCATCTACCTTAAATGTCTCGAAATCGATCGTTTGGCCCGCAACATTCGCACCGTCTATTCGTTGACACTGCCGAAAGCTGGCCTTAAAATCGTGGACCGAGTACACATTCTACCATTATTTTGTGAGCAGAATCAAAGGAGACGCAAACGGTCGTTCGATAAGCATCAAAACCCAAGTCGAATCTGGGTATTCCCAAGTGAAAATGGCCTGCGCAGAGAAACCAGTGACCAAGTAGTCTGCGACGTGAAAAAAGGTGCATGGCGTGCGACTCAAATTGTCTTCTTCAAGTAAAGGGAGCTAAGTATGTCTCAACCCACCAACACGCTGCAAATTGACAACGTGATGCACGAATCTCGAAAGTTCGAGCCTCCAATCGAATTCGTGCGACAGGCACGCATCTCTGGCTTGCAAGCCTATGAGAACTTGTATCGAGAAGCGGCGGCAGATTTCGAAAAATTCTGGTCCGGAATGGCACGCACAGAACTCCACTGGTTCCGTGATTTTGACGCGACGTTGGAGTGGAATGAACCGTTTGCAAAATGGTTTACCGGCGGTAAGACGAACGCGTGTTACAACGCGCTTGACGTTCACCTCGGTACGGAAGCCTGGGAACGTACGGCCATTATTTTTGAAGGAGAACCCGGCGATCAACGGACGCTGACTTATCGCGAGTTGCACGGCGAGGTTTGTAAGTTCGCCAATGTGCTCAAGTCACTCGGAGTTGAACCCGGCGATGTCGTTTCAATTTACATGCCGATGGTTCCGGAGTTGGCAATCGCCATGTTGGCGTGTGCTCGCATCGGCGCGGTACACTCCGTGATATTCGGGGGCTTTTCTGCCGAAGCTGTTGCTGAACGCAACAATGATGCCCAAGCCAAAGTGCAAATCACCGCCGATGGAGGCTGGCGACGAGGCAAGATTTTGCCACTCAAACAAACGGTGGATGAAGCGCTCAAGAAGTCACCATCGGTAAGAACGTGTATCGTCCTCAATCGATGCAATCAGGACGTGGCCATGCAAGCCGGTCGTGACTTTTGGTGGCACGAGTTGACGGCGGCTGCGTCCACAGATTGCCCAGCCACCGAACTCGATAGCGAGCACCCGCTGTACATTCTTTACACCAGCGGGTCGACTGGTAAGCCCAAAGGAATCAAGCACACCACGGCTGGTTACCTGCTCTATACCAAACTGACGTTTCGCTGGGTGTTCGATTGGAGGCCGAGCGACATCTATTGGTGTACAGCCGATTGTGGCTGGGTCACGGGACATAGCTACGTCGTTTACGGCCCAATGGCCAACGGGGCGACCATCATGATGTACGAGGGAGCGCCAAATTTTCCACAAGAGGATCGATTCTGGGAGATTATCGAGCGTTACCATGTCACCATTCTCTACACGGCACCAACCGCCATTCGCGCTTTCATGAAGTGGGGTGATCATCATGTCGAGAAACATGATCTAACAAGTTTGCGCCTATTGGGGACCGTGGGCGAAGGTATTAATCCCGAAGCGTGGATTTGGTACCACGAAATGATCGGTGGCGAGCGCTGCCCCATCGTAGATACGTGGTGGCAGACCGAAACCGGTGGGATAATGCTCTCGCCGTTGCCTGGCGCCATTGCTACCAAACCCGGTAGTTGTTGTAAGCCATTGCCGGGAATCTTCGCAAAAATCGTCGATGAGACTGGCAAAGAGGTGCCCACGAATGCCGGAGGTTGGCTCGTCATTACAAAGCCGTGGCCAGGGATGTTGCGAGGGATTTGGGGGGACGACGATCGATATCGGGAAGTTTACTGGAGTAAGGTCCCCGGCAATTACCTCGCGGGGGATAATGCGCGGATGGATGAAGATAGTTACATTTGGATCATGGGACGGATTGATGATGTCATCAACGTTTCTGGACATCGCCTAAGCACAATCGAAGTCGAGAGTGCTTTGGTTAGCCATCCCGCTGTAACTGAAGCAGCTGCCATCGGCAGGGCCGATGATTTAAAGGGCCAAGCGATCGCTGTGTTTGTTACGCTCAAATCAGGTGAGCCCAACGACGAAATGCGTAAGGAGTTGAAGGCTCACGTGCGCAAGGAGATTGGCGCGTTAGCGGTGCCCGATGATATTCGCTTTACGAACGCGTTACCCAAAACCAGGAGCGGTAAGATCATGCGGCGTTTATTGCGAGATATCGCTGAAGGACGTGAACAGGTCGGTGATACCACAACGTTAGAAGACTACACTGTTTTGGCGAATCTTCGCGATGATGACGCGTAGAACTGGTTGTATTTTTTGCCGTCGCGCCGCAAAAAACTGGCCCCAAGTTTTTGAATTATTCGGCTGCTTCACGATAGGTATAAACCAAGATTAATTGTCAAGTCGTTCTCGTTTGAAACATGGGGATGTGAACTTCTTAACCGCCGACATTTTGATTGTCGCAAGATCCAAAGCGAGGAAAACGTGCTTACTATCTCTAGAAAGTTCATTTTGTGGGCAACCTTGTTGAGTGGATTTTTCTGCTCGCGATCGGCATTCACTCAAAATTTTGCGGATCTCTATTTTCATAATGGCTCGATTGTCACTGTTGACGATGCCGTTCCGCACGTGGAAGCGGTAGCGGTTGCGGAAGGAAAAATATTAGCAGTTGGCTCGCATGGAGAATTGCAACATTTGATTGGGGAGAGTACCCGAGTTGTCGACTTGCAGGGGCGCCTTTTAATCCCCGGATTCATCGAGGGACACGGCCATTTTATGGGTTTAGGGCAATCGCGGATGATGCTCGATTTGACGTCAGCCGAATCATGGGAAGAGATCGAAGAAATGGTAATCGAAGCAGCAAAGACGACTGAGCGTGGAAAGTGGATTATCGGTCGCGGTTGGCACCAATCTAAGTGGACATCGCCTCCGGCCAACCATGTCGGAGGTTATCCTACGAGCAAGAGGTTGGATGAAACCGTTCCCGATCATCCAGTCATGTTGACCCATGCCAGCGGTCACATGAACTTTGCCAACGCGTATGCCATGCAGCTGGCAGGTGTTACCGACGATACCGCCAATCCCAATGGAGGCGAAATTTTGCGCGATGAATCCGGCAAGGCTACAGGCGCTTTTCGTTCTACAGCACAAACGTTTATCACGGGAGCATTTGCCCGCGATGAGCGGCGTATCACCCCAGAGGAGCGTGGCAAGCTGGATGCGCGCGCCATTCAACTTGCTGTGGAAGAGTCGTTGCGAAAAGGCGTTACCAGTTTTCACGATGCTGGCTCGACGTTCGCCATGGTACGTGCCCTAAAAGATGCGGCTGATCGAGGCGACCTAAAAGTCCGCCTGTACGTCATGATCCGCGAATCGAATGACATGCTGTCCGCGCAACTTTCGCGTTACAAAATGATTGACTACGCGAATCAGTTCTTGACCGTCCGCGCATTGAAGGTTTCCATTGATGGGGCCTTAGGACCACATGGTGCCTGGCTACTCGCGCCCTACGAAGATCTCCCTTCAAGTGTCGGACTGAATACCGTGTCCTTGGAGGCAACCAGACGAACGGCGGAGATCGCAATCGAAAATGATTTTCAGCTGTGCATTCATGCAATCGGTGATCGAGCCAACCGAGAAGTGCTCAATATCTATGAAGAAACATTCGCACGATTTCCCACCAAGGACGGCCGTCGCTGGCGAATTGAGCATGCTCAGCATTTGCATCCGGATGACATTCCGCGCTATGGAAAACTGGGTGTCATCGCCTCCATGCAAGGAATCCATTGCACGTCCGATGCGATTTTTGTGCTTCAGCGGCTCGGCGTGCGCCGTGCCGCTGAGGGGGCTTATGTCTGGCAGAAATTAATGAACAGCGGAGCCGTCGTCACCAACGGCACCGATGCTCCGGTAGAGGACCTGAATCCAATCCCTTCGTTTTACGCCTCAGTCACGCGCCGCTTGAAGGATGGCAGCCAGTTTTTCCCAGAAGAGTGCATGACCCGCGAACAGGCGTTGAGGTCGTATACGTTAGCATGTGCCTATAGCGCCTTTGAAGAAGAGGCGAAAGGATCAATAACTCCCGGAAAACTGGCCGATCTTGTTGTCCTATCAACGAACATCATGGTCTGTGATGCAGAGGAAATTCTGGATGCGAAAGTTGACATGACAATCGTGGGTGGTGACGTCTTGTACGAGCGAATCGAGTAATCGCTTGATTTGTCTTCTGCCAAACGCACTCAAGTAGAATCAATACAAGACGTTGTGCTGCTAAGATCCCTGATTGCACGACACGAATCTTCTTGACCCACGGACGTGTGTCTTTAGGTTTCGCTACTCTGACTCGTGACTGAGACTTGGTTGTCGTTCCCCAGATGTAGTTTCGGAAACAACGCACCCACCCGCCGACGATAGTTTAAGTACTTTTCTCCGAAATGACTGACTAAGTCTCGCTCCTCAAACGGTATTGCGGCGAGCATGTATAATGTGGTCAGCACCGCCAGCAAGAGATGAGATACCGTCATGGTGGGCGTGACCCAAAAGAACAACATCCATCCGACGTACAATGGATGCCGTGCGAAACGGTAGGCCATCGGGGTTCGAAATTCAAGGTGAGTATATTCCTTTCCTTGTAGGTACAGCCAAACCTGCCTCGTTCCGAATAGGTCGAAATGATTGATCATTAGACTTACCGCCGGCACCAGCAATACACCCAATAGGAAGATGGCAAGGAGACTCCAATAAGCAACCGGCTGCGAGACATTCCATACGATTCCCCCTGTCGGCTGCCAATTCAGAAGCAGATTGATCATGAGCAAACATGAAACGAGGACGTAGGTGCTCCGCTCGATTGGCGCCGGAATATACCGAGTCCACCATTTTTTGAAGCTTGGCCGCGCCATGACTGAGTGCGGTACGACAAATGCAACGATCAAAAGTACATTGATGAAAATTGCCCATGCTATCGGCATTGTTGGCTCTCCATCAATCGTGGGAATCAGGCCAAACCCCAAATTTCCTACGAACAGAGCGAGCCAAGCGTAAACGCATAAGAACAACAAATGACATGTGACTCCGTAAGCAAAAAAGGCATACCTTTTCATTTCTCCACCTTCTGGTCAAACTAACACTCAACTGCAGACGCGTGCCATACGAAGCGACGCGATATTGCTCTGACTGCGCAACAAGTTGCCAGAGCACTTGAAAAGGCAAAAAAATTCAGTGATGCTTCTCAGGCGTCAAATGAGCTGAGAAAAGACTTCTATGGCAGCGGAGAAATCTGTCCGGCAAACCCGCGTGTTTTTCGGCCAATCAGGCGAGGGGTTGGTGGACTAGGAAAGTGGGTTTCACGAGAAATCGGCAAATTAAGGACGCTTTCGTAAATACGTGCCTGAATTACAATCAGCCCGCGTGCGTTAGCATCCGCTGTACTTGGGACCCGGACGCTAACGCATGCCGGCTAATTTGGCAATTTAATTGCATGCGCGTCCTAACGCCAAATCACCTGATTGATGCGTTCGGCGATGAATCACCAATCTAGATCAAGGGTTGCCAGTCGCTGGCGAATATGGTGTAAATCCCATAGATGAATTCCTTCACCATGATTCATGGCAATGTACCGGCCGCCTGGAGAGAATGAGTAGGTCGTGAGACTGAAGCGTTGCGGGGCCTCCAATATGGACAGGCATTTGCCCGAACGTACATCGACGAGTTGTGCAGTTGTTCGGTTTCGAGGCAAGACCAGCAGATTTTCGTCGGGCGAAAACGTTAGCGGTCCTGGCCAACCATCTGGTTCTTCACGCGTCCACTCGTGGACAAGGTCCCATCCATCTACGCGCCACAGACATTGTCGTTGACCATCGGTAACCGCCAGCCAAGTGCCCGTGGGGCTAAAAGCGATTGTGGCGCTGCCAATCCGCGAGTGCAAGTCGCTAACCAAATCCCCAGTATCTGCGTCCCATACCTTCAATCCCGAACCTCCCCATGTCGACGTGACAATCCAGCGTCCATCCGGGCTAATCACGGCGCGATCAAGATTTCGGTGCTCGCCAGTTTTGGTAACGACCTGACCCGTGCTCAGATCGATAACTTGGGCTGACCTTGATCTTTCCGCAAAAAAGACGATTCGACCGCCATTCCTAGATAGATGTGAGCGATAAACGGGTTCGTTGTACAGTGTTTCGATAGACGTTGCGGATAGAGGCGACCGTTCATCTTCAGCTGGCCAGGCAAGTTCACATTTCGTAACACCTCGGTCCCCTCCAGCAAACACAAACTTTCCATCGGCTGAAAAGTCAATTGACCTGACTAGGCCAATATCGATCGTGCCGATGGTTTCGCCCAAGCGACAATCCCAAAACCGAATACCTTCAGCTGTCGCCACTGCCAACAAGTGATCGTCTTTCGGGTGGTAGACAATTGCCCATTCGAAGACTTCGGGCGCAGTGCGAGGCAAGCAACGCAGAGGACCGTCATACGTCACATTCCACAGACTGAATTGATTCGCCGGTCCAGTAAATGCTAGAGCCCGATCTCGGCGACCGAAGCCAGGGTGGGCAATCGTTAGAGCATTCACTCTCATGATTTCGCGGGCACTCAAAACATCCCACAAGCGAACCGTGGAGTCCCAAGAGTTTGACGCCAACACTTTTCCATCATGCGTGAAGTACAAGCGATTGGCCCGTCCGCTATGTCCACGAAGTCGCACTGCCGATGCGAACGGCTGGGCAAGATTCCACAAATAAATGTATCCATTAAGTGTGGTTCCGGCAGCAAGTCTCTGGGATTTGGGCGACCAAGCCAACGAAGCGATATCTTCCTCTACTGAGAATGTCCGTGTCGTTTCCATAGTATCGAGACTGAAAACTTCAATTTCCCTCCTTCCGTCGCGCGCTAATGCCAGATTGTTCTCGTCCAAAAAGCAAATCGCAACGAGGCGATCGGTCCCAGGCACTTTGTTGATCAACTCCCCAGAAACAAAATCAAAAACCAGTAGATTATGGTGTAGGTCCGCCACGGCCAACCTGCCTGAAGGACAATGCCAATCATAGATTATGGGTCGAGAAAAAGGCTCGGTGCGCAGCGTCTCACGTCGCTCGGCACAATCCCAAACACGAAGGAATGCACCGGTCGAGGACTGTGGATTTGGGTGGAACATTCCTATAACGTGACTCGCTTCCGGCGACAATCGCAACTCCCAACATGTCGACCCATCCCCTGCAATGCGACCGATCTCTGCGTCATCAGCCACAGCATGCAAATAAATATTACCTAGAGAATCAGCTTTCGCGTAGCGTTCAAACTTGTCATCAAATGTCACGACAATGCGTTCATCAGTTGCATCCTGCCAACGATTTAGGGGTGAGACGTCCGCCAAGACCATGGCGGCGATTGCCTCGTTTCTCAAGTTCCATCGTTGGTCTTCGCGTGAGGCTGGATCAGCGTACAGAATGTTAACCAACCGTGCCGCCTGAGCAATTGATTCCATCGCCAGAAAATTTTGACCAGGTCGGCCACTCCAACGACTAGCTTGAGCTCGACCCAGATACGAATCATACAAGCGCTGTTGTCCAATTATGTTGGCTTGGTTCAACTGCGCGATAATCTGTCCGCGCCGATGCGCGGCAAAAGATAATACGCACACCAAGGCGAAAAGCATGCAGGCTACTGTGAGCACGAGCGTAGCGACCACAGGGTTCCGCCGTGTCCAACGCCATCCCTGTTCCATCAAGGACACTGGTCTAGACCGAATCGGTTGGTCGTCAAGCCACAAACGCAAGTCTTCGGCCAATGCAGCAGCTGTGGGGTAACGCCGCTGCGGGTCCTTTTCGATGGCTCGCAAGATGATCGTGTCCAAATCCCGTGGGAACTTGTGGACGATGCTGGATGGCTTCGGTGGATTTGTTTCCAGGATTGCGCGGTACATGCGAGCTGGATCAGTTTCCGAGAATGCCGGCCGCAAGGTGCACAGCTCATACAGTGTCAAGCCCAAGCTATAAACGTCACTGCGCGCATCTGCGACCGAGGAAAACCGCTCAGGTGCGATGTAACGAAGCGTTCCGACAATATCACCGGTGCGTGTGACGCCATCTTCCGCTTGACGAGCCAGACCGAAATCAGTAATCCAAACGACACCGTTATTGCCAATCAGCAAATTTGAGGGTTTGATGTCGCGATGCAATACACCTTGGCTATGTGCATGATGCAATGCCCCCGCGACGACGCGAATCATTTCGGCAGCTTTACGAAAATGATTTGGCCCTATTTCAATGTTCCCATTGGTGTACCAATGCTCAAAGCTCTGTCCATCAATGAATTGCATCGTGAAAAAGGGATCACCTTCATGCATGCCCGTCTCAAACACAGGTACGATATTCGTGTGATGCAGGTTACTAGCTAAACGAATTTCTCTTTGGAAACGTTCGCGATGTGATGCATTGGTGATCGAGTTCGACGTAAGTACTTTGAGAGCAACACGGCGGTCCAATTCCCGATGCCGTGCTTCGTAAACGATACCCATGCCGCCAAATCCGATTTCGCGCAAGATTTCATAGTGCCCAATTTGTTTGGGGAGCGCTCGGTGCGAAACCAGCGAAGACGGTAACGCCGGTTGGGTGGCGTTTTCAAATAATAATACCGTTGGCAATAGGTCTCTCAGTTCTTCAGCTACTTCAGGAAATTGGCGACAAAACTCGTCAATATTGGGTGGATGACCCGAACGGACGCTATCCAAAAACGCTTCGACGATATGTCCTACGCTGCTCATGACGATTGACCAAATGTTTTATGGACTTCCGATTTCAGACGTTTTAGCGCTCGGACGTAACGGTTACTACAAGCCGATGAGCTGATTCCTAACACATTCGCCGCTTCTTCGTTAGACAATTGCTCATAATGCCTCAATTCGAGTATTTCCCGGTCAATGGCATCAAGTTGTTGCAAGGCCGCGCTCAACACTTCAGCAAGTTCGTTGCGCCGAGTCACTTCACTCGGTGTCGGTTCACGCCCCATCAAACGATTGGCAAGTTCTACTGTAGAATTGACCGCCGTTGGCGAATGATGCAGAGAAATCTCGCGTTCGATGGATCGTGCAGCTACTCCAACGTGTTTGCGGTTCAATTCGATTGTCTTTTGCACCGCCAGAAATCGCAACCAGACAAAGGCGGGCAGTTGCTGTGCAGTCCGCTGATATTCACCAAGACGTCGGGCCGCATCAATGCACAATTCCTGAAACACGTCTTCAGGATCCAGCCGCCCCTGCAATCGACTATCCAAGCGATAATCGATAATTCGCAGCAATCGTTCGCGCACTTGCTGCAGCAACTCACCAAGCACCCCAGTTTCACCGGCCGCCAATTGTTGACTTAGCAGTTCCGTTCGTTGGTTCATAGCATTCGTGTTTCGAAACAATATGCGTGCCGGGACAACTATTTTTAATGTCGCTGTTCTCGTTGAGCAATCCATTTCGCAGGCATACCGCAATCTATTTTTGCGGCCCAAGTCGTCTTGCCAATCGAATCTGCCTTGTCAAACGGTTGCAGTGCAAGGACCCACAAGCCAATTTCAATTGTCAATATTTGATTGGAAGCCTATTTCCAACGGCGAATAAGCCAAGTCGATCCCATAATGGATTCTTGATCACGTGTTTCAACACCTTCATCAATTTCCCAACATTTTATCAGATTTTCGGTGCTGGTCGCGTCAGCTGCGCAGTAATTCATGAAAATGGGAGCCACAAATTCCTGCTCTGGTGTTTTTTCAAGGAGAGACGTAAGATGCATACGCAACGGTTAACGGCAATTCTGGTATTGCTTTGTGCGATCTGCATCATGACCTTGCTAGTCTTGGCGTCCAGTTTGCTTACGATCGATCATGTTGTTGTTGGCGATTTCAAGCGAGAAACAAATTCAATCGCCGATTCCAATTCTGGGCCTTCTCTTGAAGAAAATAGTCCCGATGCCTGGCGACTCAAGTTGGAACTGGGCGATTCCAAGCCAATTTCGGGTATACAATACAGCCAACGTTTACACGTCCGGACCGATTTGATCAAGCGATTGTACGAACTCGGGGCCGAAAGTGTATTGGTAGAACAGTCTGAACTCCCGTTTTCCTTATCAATTCGATTACCCGACGACGCAACGGTTCGCCAAGCGATCTTAGATTATTTAGCAAAAGAGTTATCACAAAGCAGGATTGGACAGAGTCAGCAACTCTCCGTGGTTGATGATTGTGTAGTCGTTGATTTGTTGCTAGAAGATTGACATGCACAATTTGCGGAGCACGGGTTGTCACACAGGCGAGTACCGAAATAACGTGTGATCTCTCACGAATTATGCCAATGCGCTACTTGGCAATTGGCGTGATGATCCTGACAGCAACAGATCGACGTCCTACGCCGGAAGCAAACGATGATTTTGCTCCTGTTGTCGTGGTGGAATGTTTTTACGCAATTGACCTCAACCAGGAATATCGAATGAATGCCCATTTTATGTTGCCGAAAATCGTTTGGAGTATCGCCGTGTTGGCAACTTCTTTAGTGTGCAAACCATGTGCTGGTCAACAAGACACGACGACTTCAGAACACGCCGCAGAAGTCCAACGGCCGAAGGACGAAATAACTGACGGACCCAAATTGTTCCCTGGCTTCGACGGTTATCGACGCACAGTGACGACTCACTCTCATCAGGCCCAACAATGGTTCGATCAGGGAATTCAATTGTTGTACGGTTTCAACCACGATGAAGCGATTCGTTCTTTCGAAAGGGCGGCGGAAATTGACCCTTCCTGCGCGATGGCATGGTGGGGAATTGCTTATGCACGAGGTCTGCACATCAACAAACCAGAAATGTCGCAGGAACAAAGCGAACTCGCCTATGTCGCCGCTACGAAAGCGCTCGCTTCTCTCGATGATGAAACACCTGTCGAACGTGCTTTGGTTGAAGCCGTAGTTGAACGTTACGAGTGGCCAGCCCCTGAAGATCGTTCACACCTTGATCAGAATTATGCAACTGCGATGGAGCGCGCTTGGCACCAATTTCCAGATGATGCAGACGTGGGAGCTCTGTTTGCCGAATCGCTGATGAACTTACAACCTTGGGATCTATGGACAGGTGAAGGAAAACCAAAAGGGCGCGCCCTGGAAATCGCGGCCGTTTTAGAAAAGACATTGCGTGTGAATCCCCATCATCCCGGTGCCAACCACTTTTACATTCATGCAATCGAAGCGTCGCCCTGGCCGGAACTCGGTCTCGCGGCTGCGGAACGTCTACAGAACCTTGTTCCCGGTTCAGGGCACTTAGTACATATGCCATCACATATTTTCGTACGCGTCGGCCGCTACGCTGATGCAGCCTCTGCCAACGAGCAGGCAATCAAGGCCGACGAAGCGTATTTCGCGCAAGCACCAGCGCCCGATTTCTATAGCCTGTATTTTATCCACAACGTTCATTTTTTGGCGTATGCCTCGATGATGGAAGGGCGGTTCGAGATGGCACTTGCGGCTGCGCGTAAGATCGAACAAGATATTCCAGCTTCGTTCCTCAGAGATTACGTCCAAATGGTTGATGGATTCATGCCGACCGCCATTCATGTCATGATTCGATTTGGTAAATGGAACGAGATTTTGCTTGAGCCAGAACCTGACGAATGGAGACTGCTCAGCCGCGCGCTGCGCCACTACGCTCGAAGCATTGCGTTTGCCAATATGGGCGAAATCGAAACCGCAAAACATGAGTTGGAACTGATGCTGCAAACAAGCGAACAACTGGATGAGACGTGGACAATGGGTAACAACTCAGCAGCAGATTTGATTGCGATCGCTAAGTGTATGGCCCAAGGTGAGTTGGCTTTTCATGCGGGCGATCATGCGACGGCATACGCACATCTGCGTGAAGGCGTTGAGCTCGAAGATAAGTTGGCATACGATGAGCCACCGGGATGGATGCAACCAGTGCGACACGCGCTCGGTGCTTTGTTGCTGGCCGGCAAACATCCGAACGAGGCCGAGCTGGTGTACCGCGCCGATCTCGTTCGGAATCCCAATAACGCATGGGCTTTACTTGGCCTGCAACAGGCATTGCAGCTTCAGGGAAAACAGGAAGAGGCTGACGCGCTATCGGCTCAAGTACAACAGGCCTGGGCGCGCGCAGACGTTTCGCCCGCCGCCAGTTGTTACTGCCACCCGAATGCGAAATAGCCCAAAGTTCTTGGCGGACTGCACACGGTTCAAGTACTAGCAACAACCCCCCAAGCGGTCAGTTGTGCTCTGCATGCCGGGTTCACGATTAAGGTCCGTGCGCGGCCCGCTAATTATCGACTTGCAGTTATCCGTCGACATGGTAAATTCACTAGGTAATAATCCAATGTCTTCAGAGAGCCTATGTCGAACAAAAATATCGCAACTGAGCTTTGCGTTCAAGAATCGTCACAGACTCAGTGGTGGTATTACAGTGGTCATTTGACATCCGGAAGTCGACGATTTGGTTTCCATCTAGCCTTCTTTCATCGCAGACCCAACGACGTTCGTTTTTTCGGACGAATTCCCGTTAGCCTGATTAGTAGGCTGTTTAAGTTTTCGCATTTCTCGATTGCGGATTTCGAAAATGCGCAGTTCTTCTATGCCCAGCAACGATCGATTTGGAACGGAAAGCGCACTCGCGGCAATCAACTTGAGCAGGAATTGCGACTTCGATCCTGGTACATTCGTATCAATGCTGAGAAGCATCAAGTTCATGCCGAATCAGGCTCACATAAACTGTCGCTTGATCTGAGTCCAGAGAAGCCATTAGTTCGCCACGGAAATGGGGGTCGTATTCATCGCGTTGACGGCCAAGCTGCCCATCACGTGTCCTACACGAGAATTCGTGCCGAAGGGTGTTTGACCATTCAAGGCAAGCGTTACGACGTCGCAGGAAACGCTTGGATGGATAGCGAGTATGGATTATGCGATTTTGGTCCGGGTTTAGTCGGCTGGGACTGGTTCTCATTGCAACTGGACGACAACCGTGAAATCATGATGTACTTAGTCCGTGGCAAACAGGGGCAACTCGATGGCCATCAAGTTGTAACGCTCATCGATGCTCATGGAACTGTGGAAACTATTCCAGCTTCATCATGTAAGATCATTCCTTCGCGATTTTGGACCAGTCCCGAAACAAAGACCGAATACCCGATTGCCTGGGATTTGCAATTTCCCCGCTGGAATGCCGAGTTCAGAATAGCGGCCTGTTTGCCCTGCCAAGAACTTGATACGGATGGCTCGACAGGAATCGTGTATTGGGAAGGTGCGGTTGATGTCACGGGACATTTTGATAGTCGATCAGTGCTTGGTCGTGGCTACGTCGAATTGGTTGGCTACAACAAATCCAATTTCAAGATTTTCAAGAAGTCGTTGGGAGTTTCTGAAATTGCCCGGATACTTATCGGGAACTTGAATTACTTCGGTAAGCGACACCGTTGCGTTCGTTTTCAGCCAAAGTGAG
Source organism: uncultured Planctomycetaceae bacterium (assembly GCA_937862885.1). Taxonomy (GTDB): domain Bacteria; phylum Planctomycetota; class Planctomycetia; order Pirellulales; family Pirellulaceae; genus CALMEE01. The sequence continues at coordinate 90,236 of CALMEE010000039.1, read as the reverse complement.
GTGGCCGGATATTCGAGTTCTCGCCAAACGCCCGTCAAGGATGAGGGATAAACTACTTTGGAATACGGTTCCTTTCGTACTCGTGTTCCATTCTGGCGCGGTATTCGTACTCGAAACGGAATGCGAATGATCAAACATGTACCCGGAATGTTGACCCCTGATTGCACGCGCGGTAATGAAGATTGTGCGTCAGAGTGTAAAAAACGGGGAGAAAATTTGCTCCCCGTCAAGCGACAAATCGCTTACTTTGTGGCGGTTGTGTTCGTCAGAATTTCCTATTCCCTAAAAATAGTGATCGCGGTTGACGCCATCAAAATCGTCCCTTGTTTAGACAACATTTCTTAAAGCGTTTGCCGGAGCCGCATGGACACAAGTCGTTTCTACCCAGCTTTTCTTCAAGCAGTTTGTTGCCGTGAACAATTCGTTCGCCACGTTTGACTTGCCTCTCGGAAGGGAATCCACGTCGACGTTTGTTCATCGTTTCAAAAAAAGGCTCGGTCTTCAAATTTGTTGTCATTTCTGTTTTGCATGGTACACGTCCTTCCTTTTAAAAACACTTTCACGAACGTACGAGAGCTTTGTCAAGACTTCGGTTTAGGGTTGGTCCTTGTGGGACTTGTTAGAGTTCAGAGGAGTTGAGGGAGTTTTGACTACCGCCATTACCCAAAATTAGTCGGTGACAAGGCACATCAGGCATGACACGATATCAGCCCGCAGGTTCACGCAAAGAATTGGCAAGGCGAATCAGGAACGTGTACCAGTTTGCTTCCACTGTAACATGAATGACAACTGGCTTTAGGCTGTTTTGGACGCGACTGAACTTAACGAGAGGGGATGGGCCGCTTGTGGAACGCGCGACTGTATACCAGCAAGATATTCCCGTTACAATAGTATTCGAAAATTGGAAGCGACTGGAACACCTGGGACGAGCAGACATTGATTACTCAATAATCCGAATGCAACTTCGGCAATCGAAAAATGGACATCAAGACACATCAATACTGTATGCAGCTGGCGCTGCAACAGGCTATGGAAGCATTAGAGAATGATGAGGTACCGGTTGGCTGCGTGATTACGTACAACGAGAAGATTATCGCTGCCGCCGGCAATCAACGAGAGACTCTCAAAGATCCGACGGCTCACGCTGAAATCATCGCAATCACTCAAGCGGCGCAGGCTGTTGGAGATTGGCGCTTAGAGAATTGCACGATGTATGTAACGCTGGAACCGTGCGTGATGTGTGCTGGAGCTATTATTAACGCTCGAATTCCTCTTGTAGTCTATGGAGCCACCGATTTTAAAGGTGGTGCCGTCCATTCGTTGTACCAGATCCTCAATGACACGCGTTTGAACCATCGTTCCCAGGTTATCGGGGGAATCTTGGCCCAGGAGTGCGGCACCCTGCTTTCGACATTTTTTGAACAAAAACGAATGGAGAAGACGAGCCAAAAAAAGGCGAGCAGAATTCGACCTGACGAATGAGTTTCCGGATCGGAACGCGCAGCAGCCCTGGGCTCAGGCTTTCTATTTTGAATTTTCGTCGATGGTCGAACGAGCCGTGTTTAATGCGTTAGCACCCGGAAGTAACGCACGCTCCCATCCACCATAGGCAGGGTTGGGCAACACAACCCAGCCCTCACCTAGCAATGCGTGTTTCTCTAAGGCAATCTTTTGTCGTTCCGCTTGATCTCTCGTGTCCATTCCATAACAAATATCGCTCAGCGAATCGCCGATGAGGAGCACGATGCGATGTTCTTTGGCAACCATAGCGCGGCGAGATCGTTTGTCATCACCTCGACCAGCTTCTTCGTTGCGAGTCAAAACCGTTGTTTCACACGCAGGCAAACCAAGGCGAAGCAAATTATTGATCGTAGCCTGAAGTGCAATATCATCGCGATTCGTAATGTAGAAGACTTTGACGTCTCGCGCTTGCGCTGCATCGATGAACGCCTTGACACCAGGCACCAACTCAGCTCGCTCTTCTAGGCACCATGCATTCCAGGACTCTTCTGTAAACCTTTGCCGTTCCAAAATATTCCGGGCATTGAAGGCTGAATTGTCTAATACCGTTTCGTCGACGTCGAGGATGACCGCCGGTTGCTTGCTGTGAAAATCTCCAGCAGCCCATTGCTCTTCATCGGCTGTCCACGTCGGATCATCCAATCCTTTGTCAAGCTGCAATATCGCAAGCCGGTAGATTTGAGTCGTCATGACTTTATATTCAGCGGCATTCTGCATCCATGCCACAGCATTGAAGCGGCGATCTTTGTCGACGTTTTGTGGTGACTCTTGAGAAACGGCTTGCAACCCTGGCAAGGCAACGAGGGCCATTACTAATGAAGCGGTTGCCCTTACAAGCCGATCGAACAATGGAAGTAATGTTCGTCTGAAATTTCTATTCATGATTTCACATGTCGATTTGAATTGAAAAATGTTTGAAGCCCTTTTGGGTGCCTTTTGCCTACGGCCCTCGCTGTTCTCCCAACGTTGCTGAGCAAGTGATGGCCAGCAGTGCGATTGGGCTACCCCACAAAGAACAGATGTCAACCTACTGCACAACCCCACCGCCTGACCACTGGTGGACCACGCTGGATCGATGCGGCGAGTGATTCGATGACTTAGAATACTAAAGTTTAATCAACGTACAAAACATCAAGCCGCAAACTGTACGCAAGCATACTAAGTGCTGACGCTTTGGCGAAATGAGCTAAAAGCACGTGAACTAAAAGGACATGCATTTTTCAGAAATGTGCTAAAAGGACATGCATTTTTCAGGTGCATTTTTCACTAGGGCGTGCGATTCTCGATTCAGGAGAGATAACAGTTCGGACTGACGCGAAACTCATGGCAAATTCAACAAGTCAGCCCAGATTTCAACCCGCAAGGGTGAACTGTTTAGATGCTTTGCCACCATCGATGCCGAAGGCGAGCAACGAATTCCATGCAATCCGTTGCTCTGGTGAATGACATTCAGGTTTTAGATTGTCGCTAGAGTGCTGCCGAATATCAACGCGCCACTTCGCAAAATCAGTCGAGCGGCGTGTCTTTCTAGTTCAACTCAAATTTTGGCAAAGTATTGTCACCTTTGGCAATAGTCACCCGCACGCCAGAAGTTTTAGGATCCAGATACTCTTCTGGGAGTTGTTCATCCATCTCTTCAGCGTCATCGGCGTTCACATCCTCAAGAATTCCTTTCCAACTGAAAGCAACCATGTAGTCGCCAAGGGGTGCTCCATCGTTACTGCGATAGGTTGTGAAGGAAAAACTTCCATCTGGTTTCACAACGGCTTTTGGAATCACAAACGGCTTACCGTCATCAACAGGGCTGACCGGGTGTAATGTGACCGTTCCGCCAGCAATCGGTTCACCGCGATAGCTTGCAGAACCTGATACAGGATAGGTCTCCCGTTCAGCAAACTTGTATCCAGAACAACCCCCTACCAAAACAATGGCAACTAAGGCAAACCACAAACGCACAAATCGTATACTGGTCATTTTAAATTAATCCCTTTACAAAATTGATATCCATGATTGGATGGAAACTTAGAGTAACCATGCACTAAACTAATCGAACTGAAAGCTGCATTCGGACCATTCGGTTGAACGCCGCCACTGTGGTGATTGTGACTTCGATCTTTTCAGATTAGTGACATCTTTACGGCTCGGCGCAACAAGATTTCGAATAATCCACTGCTCGCCGGTCCTTGAAAGCCCCGCTGGTCCTTGATTGTCCCAAAGGACGAGGCGAAACCATGGACTGCCGCCGAAATCCACGTGTTTCTCAAAAAACCGTCACATTGATTCCAAAGATATCGCTGCAACATTAAGAAAACGTTAAGCCGTTATGAAGATTGCAGTCAGTTTGTTCTCTCAAAACGTCCGGGGAAAACATGGGTTTGGATGCGACGCGGTTCGTGCAGTTAACCCTTCGAAACTCCTAGTCTGGGGCAAATATGTCCGCCTAATGGAAAAGATTCTTGACGCACAGGGGTTGATGTCAACATCGTTGAAGACCGAGATCACACCGCTTTGTGCGTCATTAATTGGCGTCAAGGGACTTCGACACTCCACAAACCCCGTGCAGATTCGGTCCAATCCATCCCCGGTGAAAAACGAAAATCGTTACAACGCGTCCAATCCAGATTTTTCGTTATGCTAAACGGATTCTGGCATTTATATTAGAAAGGTAACTCAGACAGTTCTCGCTGCACGCCGGTTGTTGATCAGGGAGGAATTACCTTGAAATACGGTTTCCAGGTCACATACTGTTGGCGTTAAGCGAGAGATGCCGCAAATCAACATCTAACTTTCTACCTCTTTGGAGCCTCAAATAATGGAAATTGCCGTCGTTGGAACCGGATATGTTGGGTTGGTCACCGGAACCTGTTTTGCAGAAAGTGGAAATCTTGTTTCTTGCATCGACATCAGTGAAGAGAAGATCAAGAAGTTGAATGAAGGTCAGATTCCCATTTATGAACCGGGCCTTGCAGAACTCGTTAAACGCAATGCGAAGGAAGGGCGATTGCGATTCACGACCGACTTGACTGAAGCCGTACGGACGGCAGACATCGTCTATCTGGCGGTCGGCACGCCACAGGGAGATGATGGTGCAGCCGACTTGTCTGCATTGTGGACTGTCGTCAAGGGCATTGCGCCGTTCATTCGAGACGACGTAATCGTTGTTACCAAGAGTACTGTCCCCGTTGGTACGAACGCTGGTATCTATAACATGTTGTATGAGTTGAACAACAAACGGTACCACGTGGCGAGCAACCCTGAGTTCTTGAAAGAGGGGACGGCCATCAATGACTTCATGTATCCGGATCGCGTTGTTGTCGGCGTTCGGGACGACGCGGTCGCTGAAATTCTCAAAGAACTGTACTCCCCGTTCCTTCGCACGGACAAGCCGTTCTTGTCGATGTCACCGGAAAGTGCAGAGTTGACCAAGTACGTTGCGAACGCGATGTTGGCAACCAAGATTAGCTTCATCAATGAGATGGCGAATCTTTGTGAACGCATGAATGGCGATATCAATGATGTGCGGCGAGGTATTGGCCACGATCAGCGAATTGGCTTCCAATTCTTGTTCCCGGGAGTAGGTTACGGTGGTAGCTGTTTTCCGAAGGATGTTCGGGCACTGGCGAGCATGGCGGAGTCATTAAATATGTCGCCAACGATTTTACGCGCCGTTGACGAAATCAATAATCGCCAGAAAACTGTCTTGATCAACAAAATTCATGAACATTTTGGCCAGCAATTAGAAGGGTTGGCCTTTGCGATCTGGGGCATCGCGTTCAAGCCGAAAACAGACGACATTCGCGAAGCACCGGCCTTAGTCGTCATAAAACACCTTTTGGACGAAGGGGCCGAGGTACGCATATTCGATCCGGAGGCAATGGACAATGTGAAACGAGAACATCCGGAAGTCGCCGCGAGAATTCGTTTCGCCAACCGACCCATTGATGCGCTGAAAGGTGCTGATGCCTTAGCGATTAACACGGAATGGGATGTTTTTCGTCATCCTGACTTCGAGGAAATCAAAGCCATGATGAATAAGCCTGTCGTATTCGATGGACGGAACTTGTACAGTTGCGAGACCATGAAGAAGCATGGCTTCACGTACTACTCCATCGGTCGACCGACCGTTGCGACGCAGGTTCCAGTCACTAGCGGCTCCCATAACGGTCGACACAGCAGTTTTTAAGCCGCCTGTGGAACTTTGGCGAGCCAAATCGCGACTGCGAACGTGATCGAAAAGACCAAGTGAACAGCGACTGCGCCGCAAATAAACCGAATTCCATCGCTGGCGCGCGGAGGTCGGTGCTCTTGCATTGGTCCGAGCCAAATTCGATACAAGCCAATCGAACTGATGGCACTGCATATCAAATGGATGCCTGTGTGACCACTCGCCGCCAAGATTTGTATGGCTGAAGAATGATCTTGAAGCGAAAACAGCGTAGCGACACCGCTGACCAGGCCGAAAATCAACCCTGCCATGATTCCACAGATGAGAATTTGAGCGCCGCGTTTAAACACAAACGGGCGTTGCTCGATTATCCAAAACGGTAAAGCGATTTTTGCCAGCTCAACAAAGATTGGGGCGACAATCCCATCGATGGCAGCCCCCATCAAGCCCAAGTTCGCGAATAACAGCCAGTAAACAATAAATGCAAACGGAGTCGAGAACACGCCAGCAACAATCGTGACGAACCAACTTAATGCCATGGGCCAGTGCGCCGCGCGCCAAGCAAGCCAGTTCGCATACATCAGGGCATCTTTGGGCGGAGCGCCAGCGAAACGTGTTGCCAGCGACGGCTCATCCCACACGGATTGATGGGCCGCAGCCTCCAAGTCGCATGGAGCACCAACAGGTTGCGTTAGGCCACTCGGCGAATCCGCAGCTTCATTTCGGAGCGGATTAAACTGCGGTTCATTGCTTATGCTGAATGGGTTGTTTTTTCGCAAATGAACTCCCCTTAGGCATTGCAGCCATTCGGCATCAGATGATTGTGGCTTCCATTGGTTTGGCAGTGCTGCTGTGGTAAGCGGTTGCCGTTCCAAGGATACAAATGCATGACATTCCTTGGGCAGTTGTATTCCCGCCAATATCAACTGAGTCCAATCGGACGTTGCAAAGTGCATTGAATCCTTGTTGCTGTGCGTTCTCTACCAAGCGCATTAACGTTTCTCGGCGTGCGCGCTCTACCAAGACGTGAAAGCTCTTGATTTCGCCGCCAAAAAATTTCCGCCAAGAGGCAAGGAATCGTTTGAAATGATTATTGGCCACCACCGTTTCAGCCGTCACAATTTGGGGAGGCGACCCACCAAAATGCGGTGAGAAAAAATGCTGACTTTGGCTTAATTGAATCGACTGACAAAGCCTTTCCCGTTCTGCGAGATTGGCTAAGTGTTTCCGATCGACGTATCCTCCCAGGGCGAATGCAGCGACAAGCAATAACAAGCCAATCGATACGCCGACTATGGTAACAATTAGTTCTAACATTTCTACCTCACACGTCGGGCTGTACAACGACGGCAGTACCATAGGCAAACATTTCAGACGCGCCTGAAGTGACTGCGCTCGTCGTGAACCTAACGTTCACGACAGCATTGGCTCCCAATTGTTGGGCCTGCTGAAGCATGCGTGCCATCGCTTCGCGCCGCGACTCGGTGAGCAATTCGGTATAGCCCTTCAATTCACCACCCACCAAATTTTTTAAACTTGCGGCGATGTCGCGACCTGCATGTTTTGCACGAACTGTATTCCCCTGAACAATGCCTTTCACCTGAACAACTCGAAAGCCTGGAATAGACTCGGTATTGACAACAAAAATTTGATGTTCCATAAATTTCTTATCCGCGAAAACGAAATGGATGACAAGTCACTTGCCGAACGGTGCTGATTCGATTCAATTCTAGTTTGCGGATATGGACCGACAAAGGGTCCGTCGTCAAAAAATCTTCATGACGAGTCAACTTTGGTGGTTTGACGTGGAGTTCAGCCAACCCGTTTGCGGAAGATAGTCGAAGGGCGGATTAGCAAAACCGGCGAGCGAATTGCCGACATCAAGGGGCTTGATTCGCGCCAATTGAGTATGGAACCCATTTGTCAAATGTTAGAGCAAGCCGCAGATTGTTGACTGCGCCCATGTGAATTGAAGCAAACTTTATAGTGTGACATGATTTTTGCGCTGTCTACATATCAGCCAGGAAAATGAGCGCCACGTGTTGAGAAATTATCTAGTTCCGATCATCTTCTTAGTCATCTCCAATTTTTTTATGACGCTTGCCTGGTATGGCCACTTGAAATTTCATGAGTGGGGCTGGCTAAAAAAGTCGACGTTGATCACAGTAATATTTATTAGCTGGGGGTTAGCGCTTTTTGAATACGCGTTTCAGGTTCCCGCGAATCGCTGGGGTTATCAAGGAAATGGCGGACCGTACAGTTTGGTGCAACTGAAAGTGTTGCAGGAAGTAATCACGTTAATTGTTTTTGTGATCTTCACCGCCATGCTTTTTCAGCAAGAACGTCTCCGCTGGAATCATTTTGTCGCCGCTTTATGTTTAGTCGCCGCCGTTTATTTTGTGTTCGGATTTCGCGCCAAGCATTAGCACCTTCGTACGGCATTCCTTTGCCATCAGGCTTTGAACGCATTGCTTTCACAAAAGCCTAGATTGGCCTGGGGGGCGCGAAATTGTCGTACCTGCGGCGACAGAGTTGGCGAAACTCCACCAATTTCTGTTCGAATTCCTGTCGCTCATTAAATGCCCGGCTGATCGTTTGCTCCAGGAAATCGTGAGCGAGTTTGACCACGGCTTGGTCGGCATCAAAATAGGGTCGAATGAACTCCAGGTCTTCCTGGCTAAACGTTTGATCTCGTTTTGAGATATTGACGGACACATACGACAAATCCGAAAACGTTTGTGGAAACAATTTCTCCAAGCAGACACAAGCCTCGTCGAAGTATTCGATTGGAAATAAATAAGCATTTCCCGTGGTCAACGCTTGCTCGATAACGGTCATGTTGGACGTCGATTGACCACCATTCAAGAAATAGATTTGACTGTTGATTTGCGTTGGTGCTAGTCCTTGTTCCAATTCCGCTTCGGCGAACTCTCGAAAGGACATTCTTTGCGCAAGACAACTCACTTCCTCGAAGTGCCGATGAAAAAAGTATCGAGAAACAAACCGCGCGATTGGTTCGCGAACAAAACTAATCGCGAACACGTTGGCACTGTCGTGATGGTAAGGCAGATCCAAAGAGAACTTATGGTCCGAAATACAAGTGATTAACGGATGGCATCGAATGATCTCGCCGATCTCGTCACGCGAGTACTGTTTTACCTCAAGCAGAGAAACAGAGTTATAATAGCCTTTGTCAAAATTGCGATTGAAGAGTTGACGCAAGGTTGACCCACCTGCTTTCGGAACATGGACATGCAGCCAGACCGTTCGTTTTGTCGGATCGTAAATCATGGTGCCCTTTCAGACTCGACGATCAAACGCCAATGCCGCAACGGCGTAATACCTGGACACGGCATCCCACACCCATGGCTCGGTACCGCGCAGGTTCTCTACAGAGGGGGCAATCAGCGGATCGGTTTTTAAAGCATCCGCTATTGCGATCGGGTTCATGCCATGAAAGAAATTTTGATTTTGTATTGCCTTGTTGAGCACCGCCTTCAAGTCTTCTCCTTGCGTTCCGATCATGGCCGGTAACGTAACGGATGAAACCAAATCATAGACTAAGGCGACCATGCCTCCTGGCTTACATGCGTCAATCATTGCCATGAAATGCTGGGCTCGCAAGGCTTTGATCAAGTCGAGCATTTGCGGATGATCCTCGCCGATGATCCCAATGGCATGTTCGATAATTTGGCTGAGCAAACATGTGCTGACCACCGCATCAAATTGGGAAGCATATTCGTTCAATGTTTGTCGAGGCAGTTCCTCAATGATGGCTTCGATATCCTCGTGCCGAATAGCTCGACCGCGTAGCGCATCCAATTTCTTCGATACCCCGCTGACGTCGACATTCCCATGAATATGGATCCAGTCAACGCCAGCCAGTCCTTGCCGGTCCACTCCATTCCAAACGTTCAGACCATTCAAATCGAACAAGTGGATCTCAGAATACCAATCGTGCAAAACAGGAAGTGCCAAGTCATTACATGGGCCAGCTCCCCATACGGCTAGCTTTCCCCCGGATGGCGGGCGACTGGTCAGGACCCGAGTGACCATTTCGCGATGCAGTGCCGCGCGCTGCCATGCCTCGCGTTCCAAATCGCGATCCTTGCCAAACTGCAATTGTCCGGAAATGAATTCATACTCGCTCATATTCGGTTTGTCGCAGAATGGTGGCAAAAAATGGAAGTATTGAATAAGTTATTTTGTACGCAAGAGTTTCAGATCGGCCCGACATGCGATTCGACCGTGCGTTCCAACGTCCGGCGTGGGAGTTATTGAGCAGCTAACATCAATCGTAACAACGAAAATGAAGTTGGTCATTAGCTGTTGTAGGCATCCTCAAAATTTAAATTGTGGAGCCCGCACCAATGAAACCTGCTGCAAGAAGCGATCACTTGTTGTTTGAGAATCCGAAATCCATTGGATTGCTGTTCCGATTTGCCGTGACGGTCATGTTCATAATGCGTCGCCTAGATTCGGAAACCACGATACCTGCACTATTCGTCTTCCTCGTCTTCCAGTTTGGCTTTGGCGATTACTTCCTGCTGAACGTTTGGAGGCATGACGTCATAATGGCTGAATTCCATGGTATAGCTACCCATGCCGCCAGTCATGCTGGATAACGACCGGGCGTAGGTCGTCACTTCACGCAGAGGAATTTCGCAGTTGACCGTGATGAAACTTCCGCCGGCAGGATCTGTCCCTGAGACACGACCGCCTCGACCAGACATGTCGCTGTAAACGTCACCAACATTAGCTTCCGGCACAGTAACTGCGAGCTTCACGATTGGTTCGAGCAAGCTGGGGCGGGCTTTCTCGAATACTTGACGAAATGCCATGCGGGCCGCTGTCTTAAATGCAGCTTCGCTGCTATCCACCGGATGGTGTTTGCCAAAATGCACTTCGACACAAAGATCTTGCACTGGATATCCCGAGATTACGCCATTGGCGATGCGTTCCGCAAAGCCTTTGCCGATTGCCGGCATGAAGTTGCCCGGAATAACGCCGCCGACGACCGAGTCGACCCATAAAAAGTTGGCGTTTTCGTCATAGTGATATTCCTTGATCGCATTGAAACGGGACTTCACTGCAAATTCTTCGATCTTAGTGCCGCGCGGCAATGGCATCATGCGTATGTGAACTTCGCCGAATTGGCCACGACCTCCGGATTGTTTCTTGTGGCGGTACATTCCCTCAGCTTCCGCCTGAATCGTCTCTCTGAAGGCAATCCGCGGTTCTTTGGTTTCCACTTCTAATTTGTCGCGTCGTTTGAGTTTTTCCTGTATGATCGTGAGATGGAGTTCACTCATACCCGTCATCACCAATTCTTTCGTTTGCGGGTCACGATCCAACTTAAAAGTTGGGTCCTCTTCTACGACCTTGTTGAGAGCCCCGGAAAGTTTCGTTTCGTCCCCGCGACTTTTCGGGGAAACCGCTAAGCTGACCATCGGCACCGGGTACGATACCGGTTCCAAGGCGTATTCACCGAACATACTGCCCGTATGCAGTTCTTCCATCTTGGCAACACAGACGATGTCACCGGCTCCGGCATAATCCACGGGAGAAGTGGCTTCACCTTGCGCGCGCATCAGTTGCCCTATTTTGATCCCGCGCCTTGCGGTGGAACAGGTTACTTGATCATCACGTTTCAAGCGCCCTGAGTAGACGCGAATGAAGCTAAGTTTTTGGACAAACGGATCGATGCGCGTCCGAAAAACCCGCGCCACCAAAGGGCCTTCGTCCCGCGCCTCGATTTCGACAGTCGCACCATCTTTGGTCGCAGAAACCGAGCGATCCGCAGGCGATAGTCCACACATCGCAATTGCTTCCAAGACTTCATCAAGGCCAATCTGTTTTTTCGCCGAGCAACAGACAATGGGAATCAACGTCCCTTCGCGCACGGCTTGAACCGCCAGTCGAGAGAGTTCTTCGTCAGTTGGGACAGTTCCTTCAAAATACCGCTCCATCACCTGTTCATCGACTTCGATGATCGATTCAATCAATCGTTCATTGATCGTACTTGGGTCGATCAAAGCACCGCTGGTATCTGCGGGAACCTTCAGCGTATTCAGCACCCCCTTAAAATCGGCGCCACATCCCACCGGTACGTTTAGCGGCACGCAGCGAGCGCCCCACATCTCTTGAATCGAGGAAATCAGCTCTTCGAAATTAATGTTGTCGGCGTCCATCTTGCTGATGCAGATCATCCGCCCCACGCCTGCTTTTTCGGCTTCGGTGAAAACTCGCCGCGTGTTCACCTCGATTCCCGATTGTGCGTTCACGACAATCACGACGGTATCCACCGCGTTAATAGCGCTGATGGCGTGCCCCACAAAATCGGGATACCCCGGAGTATCAATGACGTTGAAACGCTTCCCGCCAAACTCAAAATAGGTATTGGCTGCCTCGATAGAATATTTATGACTTTTTTCTTCCGGATCAAAATCGCAGATGCTATTGCCCGCATCCACGCTGGGATTTGAACTAACCGTTTTGGTCATGGTCAAAAACGAATCAGCCATCGTTGTTTTGCCGGAAGAACCGTGTCCAACTAAAGCAACGTTGCGAATCGATTTGACGTCTCCCATAGATCTATCCTCTTTTCAACAAGACTATTAGTGATTCAGGGCTATTTTGTGAATTGAACGTTGCGGACACACGGCTAACGAAACGTTGACCAGCGGATCAGGCCGGTAAGCCGTTCATCGCAACGGAGCGGTTGGCAGAAATCGCGTTTCTGCAACACGCGGAAACCTTATAGTCTGGCAATTTTTCGAAAAAACTCAAGTGATGGAGAATAGATTTTGCGTTGAGTCGAAGCAGAATCGTCGGTTGAAACTAACCACGCGAGGCTACCAACGCTTCGCGGAGTGTAATTTTTCCAGTGTATAAAGCGCGACCGATAATACACCCTGCTACACCCATTTTCGCGAGTTGCTGAACATCATGCACGGTCGTCACCCCGCCGCTACAGATAATGGGTATCGCTGTGGCTTGCTGCATACGCTGCATCGCTGCAAAGTTGGGGCCGCTCAACATTCCATCCATTTCGATGTCGGTAAAAACGATGGCTGCCAAAGGAATATCGGAAAAATCTCGAGCCAGGTCGTACGCAGATATTGCACTCGATTCACCCCATCCTGCAATAGCAGCTTGGCCATCCCGCGCGTCCAGCCCCAAGACAATGCGTCCAGCATTGCGTTGCACAAGCAATCTAAACCAAGTTGGATCCAAGATGGCCTTCGTTCCCAAGACAACCCGAGCAATACCACTTGACAGATAAGTTGCAATGGCATCTTCATCGCGAATTCCGCCGCCAACTTCAATTGTTAAATCGGGAACTTTGTTGGCGATTGCCAAAATAACTTCATGGTTGACCGGACGACCGGTCCTCGCGCCATCCAGGTCGACGACATGCAGGCACGTCGCGCCGTCGTCATAAAAACGCTGGGCTACGTCAACAGGATTTGAGTTGTAGATTGTCTCTTGCTCAAAATCACCCCGAATCAAACGAACACAATTGCCATCGCGAATATCAATTGCCGGCCAAATCTGCATTGGATCAAGTGAAATAGAGGTTACAGGCGGTTAACTCCGGCGAGAATTCTCGCGGGAAGAAAGCTTAGAAGCCATTCAAGACCATTCGCGAAATATCACTTGCGCGAATTGAGCCGCTTGACGAAAACACAAGCCGTGAAAGTAAAGAGCAGAGATCACTCATTCGTTTCCTTTTCGGTGTGAACTTAATTAAGTGTTGTCATCGGTGGCCGCAGAACTTCATGCCGTCTCATCGTACGAGAGCTGAGTACGTGTTGTCGACCCAAAAAACTCATTAGTCTTGCCACGTGCGCGGGTCCACGTTGTAAAGCTCACAAAGCAATGCGAAGATCTCGGGGTGATTTCTGGCCAAGTCGCTTCCCATTTCAAAGAAAGTTTCGCTAACCACCGCAAAAAACTCCGCTGGATTCAATGCCCCATAGGGATCAAGAAAGGTGTTGCGCCCTTGAGAAACGGCAAAGACATGCGCATCGTATTCTTTGCGGGCCACTTGTTTCCAGCGACTTTGGGACTTCATGCGGCTGAAGATGGGCATTCCGTCAGCATACCCGTCAATATAGTCCAAATGGTGGGCAAACTCGTGGATCACCAGATTTTGGCCGGCTGAGCGATGAACAATATCTCGCCAGGACAATAAAATTGGGCCGCGAAAAAATGCCTGGCCAGCCAAACCGAGCAGATCCACCGTCAATCCATTGGACATCTCGCGGCGAAACGACTGCGGATGAACCAAAATGGTCTTTACGCCATCGAAATAATAGTTCGCGACACCCAGCAGCATCGTGGCAGCATGCGCCGAGATGACGACTTTTACCTCGTCGTTAATTTCCAACCCGTTACAACCTTCCCAATGCTTTTCGGCGACCAAAATCTTAACGATGTCGAGCAACTTGGTTTGCGTGGGCTGCCGCCAATTCTGATAGAAGCGCACCGAATTTGCAATCCAATCTTCCCAACTTGGCGGGGTCGGAATTCTTTGAATTCTGCGGCGATGACGTGCTTTGAACCAGGTGCCCAACATGAAAAGAAGTCGCACAGTCGATTTTGCCTAGTCGTATCCGTGACAGTGGCTGCAGCTCACTGATAATCCATACGCGATACGTTGAGCTATTAGTTTAGCATTTGACGCGCTGCTTGTATGCCACTACGAAGGATGGCGTCGGTGTCTTCTGCCGTAAATTGTCCGACGGACGGCTTCGCTACCGTATTGACGACAACTTGAGGCACGACACCAAAATCAGAAATCGATCGGCCACTCGGTGAGTAGAACTTGGCTGTCGTCAACCGAATACCTGCGCCGTTGATATTTAACGGGAAAATTCCCTGGACACTTCCTTTCCCGTAACTTTGCTCGCCCACGATGATGCCACGATTGTGGTCTTGGATCGCTGCAGCAAAAATTTCGCTGGCACTTGCAGAATTGTCATCGACCAAGACAACTAGGGGGACGCGCCAGGTACCCGTTGCCTTAGCGTAGTGCACGAAATCCTCCAATGGATTACGACCTTTGGTGGATACAATGACTCCAGTACTAACGAATCGATCGACTAAGTCTACCGCACAGTTGAGCAAACCGCCTGGATTGCCGCGCAAATCGACGATTAGGCATTTCATGCCTTGGCGTTGGAGTTTCCAAAGTGCAGCATCGAAATCTTGTGTCGTCGATTTTTGGAAGTTAGTGATTCGGATCAACCCAATGCCAGCTTCGGGATCAACCATGCGCACCGAATCAACGCTGGGAATCGCAACACGGCGTCGCTTCAGAGTTACCATTCGAACGGATGAATCTGGAGATTCGATTTGGATGGTGATCGTGCTACCTTCCGGCCCACGCAGCATGTCTGCTCCTCTCTCGCTACCTAGCTCAGAGACGAGTTCGCCATCAATCATTACAATTTTGTCACCGGCGTAGATCTCAGCGCCCCCTGCAGGACCATTGGGAATGACGCCAACAATCTTAATTTCGTTGTTGCTGGTGTTTAATTCGACGCCCAGACCGACAAAGTTGCCTTCAATCTGTGACATGGTTTCGCCGTACTGGTTTTGCGACAGAAACGCTGAGTACGTATCGAGGGCCACAATGGCTCCGCTTATCAATTCAAAGGCAGCGATTCCGGACGGAAGCCCCAATTGAGACTGAATTGCCCTCACCGTGCGATTGCCAATTTGGTAGGCGTCAACGCGGTTACGCGCGGTTCCGGCCTGTTCCATGGTACTGCGCAATAGACGGACAGCATCGAGGATTTGTTGGTCGCTGATATTCGACAACATTTTCGATCGGAACCTTTCATCGCTTATAGCGATTTCCAAGCTCGCCAGACCGTGCCGCAGAATCGAAGCCCAATCAGGGTTGTCAACATGATACGATTCGATTTTCAACAACACCTCGGAATACAAGTTCATCGCTTCCGTAGTATTCGTTGACTTTATTGTTTTGACAAAGTTTTCATCCGCATAACGGCGCATCAATTCAAAATGAATGCGCGAAATCGAACGACGTTGTTTGATCGTCGTGTTGTCCGGATGATATTTGAGGGCCCGTTGATAGAAGGACAATGCCTCAGCCCATCGGCCTTCCGATTCAAATCCGCGGCCGGCGGCAACGATTTCTTCCACGACGGCCTGGGTGGACAAATCCAACTCAAGCGGCTGTTCGTCCCGCAGTTGTGATTTAAGGCTTCGATTCCGATCAGCCACGTCGAAGTCATTCAGCGAATTGCCAGTTGACGGCGCGGGTGCAGATTGCGGCCGCTGATGAAATCTAGAAGTTTGTCCTGACAGGCTGGAACCAAATCCCAGCAGAATTACGAGACAACAATACAGGGGGAGGAGCTGTTTTGTTTTTGGCATATGCAATCCGTTAAGACACGATACCAATACCAATCAGCTTCCAGTAAAACCTTAAGCACGATTCCAACGATTGTGCTGAAGTTACTAGGCACTGATTGAAGACAGATGGTCATTGTTGATGCGGTGCACTCGTAACCCATGGCTCGAGTTCCACAAGCGGAAAGCGGCTTACAGGCATGAGTCGCTGAGCTGGCAAAGCACGGCCTGCTTTGCGTAAAGCACGCACCAACGAAAGATAGATCACGTTTTAGCCATGGTCAAAAAAACAAAAGCTAATCTTGACCATGTGATCCATACAATCCGACTGAAAAGAGCGTGTCTGACCGATAACGACGGCTAACACGAATGTAACGTCAGCATAATCGAATTGTCTGGTGCGTCCTGGCAGATGAATTACGAGCTCATCTACGGGTTGGTTCAAATGCAATCGTTTTTTTCTATCAATACTGAGTTAAACACCAGTTTTAACGGATTTTGCGATCATTTGGGACTTTGATGAATATCTGATTGTCGACTCCAAATCGCGGCGTTGCCTAGAATCATCCGCCGTTGATCGAGCATGAGTCGGGCCGGATTCTCAGCCTCAGTGCGCTGCCCAGATCAAGTCCAGGGCTCCGCGGATTACGCCGCTGTTTTGTCAGGCAAGCGATTTGAGCCTACCGCCAGTCAATGCGATTATCGCTTTCTTGACGATTCGCTTTGTCCTATTCAATTGCGGTTGCCAATTGACAAGAGACCGCGTCGGAAAAGTCGCTGACGATATGCGTCCGAAATGGAACGGCGTGTCATTAGTCCGATACCCTGGTGGCTGACGCATGTCGGGTTTTGGGGAGATCGAGCAGCGCGGGCCGTGGAACCGAAGCATTTGAAGCCTTTTCAGCTGCTGCTTGTTGGATTTCGAGGGCACTGCGACGGCGGCGTTTGACTTTCAGCTTGCTCCACTCTTTCGTCAGCATTTCGAAGACGTCAGGGGATTCGTAGCGAGCAATGCCTTTTGACTCAGGGATCGGGCCGACGAGGCCGCGGAATACAGGTAGTCCGCGCAGAGATAGATCGGTGCTGCAATCGTCGATTCCAATTTGTTCGTACTGCCGCGAAATATCTTCCAACGTCTCGAAGTCCTTTGTACTCAGCTCACCTTTTGTCGACCGAACAACTAACCGATATATCTTCGATGCCATGAACTTACTCGATATCTATCTATGGATTTTTAAGGGCGAAAACGGATTGAACATGCGTTTTTCTGGGTCGCATGAGGACTCCACCAGCGCCTTTATTCCCGTCCAGGCTCTTCAGTTCCTTCACATTACTGGTCACAAAAGAGTAATCGGCCAATAAAGTTTCTCTGGAACACAGAAATTACCGAACAAGTAATCTCACATTCAATCGGCAGATTACGTACAAATCTTCTCCCCAGAATAATCGCTAGAGCATAACCTGTTTAGACAGTAAACATATCGGCCAGATTAGGATTGGCGGGAATTTGGTCTGCAATATATTCGGAAATTGCCGAGATCGTCATGAGTGGATTAACGCCTAGCGATGTTGGCATAATCGAACCATCGGCCACGTACAAGCCAACGTGCGTTATCGGCATGCCTGTCGCAGAGTCAACCATGCCACACGCTGCGCCGTCGTACACCTGACCAAGATGGTTGACAACGCCATATAATGGATCGTCATTCATCGAGCAACCACCTAACGGATGCACGGTGACCAGATTATCACCGAATGCGCGTAGCCTTTTGTATTGCCCTCCGTGTGCTGCGGCCAGACGTTCGAACTCGCGGAACATCATTTGGCGATATGCAGATTCTCGAAGTCCAGGCCAAACCACTGTCGCCCTATTATCATGTAGGATAACTCGACCATTCGATCCATCATGCCCCATGCCTAACATAACCATTGAATTCTCAAGATTTCGATCTCGCAACAAAGTCGAAAACAAATTCGTAACCGCGCGGGGCAACGCGGCATCCTGGATGATAATTCGCTCGGAAAAATTGGGCCGGTGTCGATAGTCAACCGTGCATTGCACGGTCGGGCCAACGGGACTTTGATGCGAATCGTACGCTCCGAAGCCACCAATCTCAGACTTGATTGGATTATTGATCGAAAAGCCAATCGTATCCCCATTGGCAGACCAGAAGTGCCCCAGCGCCGGGGACAACGCTAGTCCCCTTTCACGGGATTTCAGGAGCACTTTTACGCTGCCGGGGCTCCCTGCTCCCAAGACGACAATTCGTGAAGTGATCGACGTGTAGCGACGCTGCATATCGCAATTTTGGTCGTCGTAATGAACCAAGTGTAATCGGTACAGACCGTTGCTCAACTTCTCAATGGCTCTAACTTCGATTTGCGTGAAAATGTGTGCTCCGCAGCGTTTCGCAAGTGGTAGATAACTTGTTACAAGCGTGTTTTTCGCTCCAACATTGCAACCCGTGATGCAGTCGCCACACAACGTACACGGGCGTTGAATGATGCCGTGGCGATTTCGACTGTAGGCATCCAATTCGGCTCCATAGGTTGTGTTGATTGGAGAAAGCTCAAATCGAGCACCAGCCAAATTTTCCGCCGCCAAACGTCGAGAGATGATCTTGCTTGTCTGGTCAAAGGGAGTCAGCGTTAAGCCAAGGTTGTATTCAGCCAAGCGGAAGTATCGATTGAGGACCGAGGGGTCACGAAATGCGGCTGGCCAGCGCGGTTGCCAGAACAATTCCAAGTCCGGTTGCAGGGCAATACTCGCATTGATAAGAGAGGTACCACCTAGTCCGTTCCCCGACAGGATATTGACTTCATCGTTCATTTGGACGTCGTACAAACCCAAAGGGTTGACCACAGTTCGCTTCCCATTCCCCAACATCTGATTGCGGGCTTCCGCATTCAAACCCTGAAACGTATCAGGGAAGTCACCTGGAATCCATTCGCGACCACGTTCGATGATGGCTAGCTTCTTTCCGGGCCTCAGCCTTGCTGCCAGACGAGCGGCTGTAATGGATGCACCGTATCCTGAGCCAACGACCACGACATCGTAATGCGGGTGGTCTTGGGTCAGCGAGGCGGCAAATAGTTGGTCAGGCGTGTTGGAGAGTCTGCCTCCAAAGGGACGCATACTTGCGGCATAATCACGTCTTGCCTGTTCCTTCAATCGCGAATTTCGCGTAACAGCTTTGACGGCTGGAACATCAGCGTAACCTCCGTCTGCACAAGCCCGCTGCGGCGACGCGAGCTGGCTTCCACCGCTGCAAGCCAAAATTGTCAACAACGAGGACGCCTTTTTTAAAGCCTCGCGACGACTGCATTGCGTATTGGATTCGGTGTCCTGGTTTCTATCCGAATTCATTGGAACACTTGATATCTGTTGACGTTGAAATTCCGCTGGGTGATTCGGAGCGGCGTTTTGACAAGCCGACGGCAATCTCATGGCGCAGTCAGTTTCTATGGCTTAAATCGATTAACCTTTTGCAACTCCCCTAGCGAAAACGCTGATTGCAAGGGTTTTTGGCAAGTTTTCAAAGGTCTGTAGCCGTCGCATCAATGGCGTAATTTGGTAAAGAAGATAAAGCAAAGTGGATTCGGGTGATTGGGCGACTTGGTTGGATTATTTAAAGCAGGATGACATTGAAGTGCAAGCGGCGGGTTGGAGCCAAGTTAAGTTTTAAGTTTGATTGCATGCTACCGACTCGTTGAGCCGAATAATCAATAGAAGTGAAAAGGTTTAAATCATCGGCAGTCCCGCAACTGCACACCCAAGGTGTTTAATGGCGATCGGACTAAGCGTTTGGGCGCGATCCAAGTTGGTCATCAAGCGAATATTGCTCATTCTTATTTTGGTTGGCTGCCTGGTACCATGCGCTGAGACTCCTGGACAACAACGCTTTTACGCGCACGAATCTCCGCAGCGCAAAAACGCGCAACAGCATCCAACCCAAATTCCCAATAACATGGTACGTTCCACCGGAACGAATGGTGGGAATTCATCCAAACAACAACGCGAACAGGCTCTCCGCCAAATTCCAATGCAGCGAATTGCCGTGGAGAAACAAAGACAAGTAGCGGACGTGCTAGAAAATGCCAGTATTTATCGGCGTTTGCCGGTTTCGACGATTTCGACAGATCCTGACATGTATTTGTTCCTGGTCCGCTACCCAGAAACCATCTTAAACATTTGGCAAATCATGGGTGTCACGCAGATGAGCGCCGATCGAACATCCGCGTTTCATTTGCTGTTTAACGACGGTGTGGGAACGGACGGGCATGTCGAGTTGATCTACGGAACGCCAACCACGAACATTTACTATGGCGAGGGTGTGTATGAAGGCCCCATGCTGTTCCGTCGAGTCAACGGCCAATGCGTAATCGTATTGGAGACGCAATACCAACGTGACGCGTTAGGGCATCCGCAAGCGACGAGCACTTTGGATGTGTTCCTAAAAATTGATCATGTAGCGGCAGGCTTGGTGGCAAAGACGGTTCACCCATTGGTCGGGTCGACGGCCGATCATAATTTTGTGGAAACTTTGAAGTTCGTGGAAAAATTGTATCTTACGAGCACAGAAAACAATCACGGAGTCAAAGGCCTTAGTCAACGCCTGACGACGATCCATCCTGATGTTCGGGACCGCTTTGAAGAAATCGTCGATGTCGTTGGCCAACGTACGGCAACAATTCGCGCCCAAGGTCCCAGCGAAGCGGGCAACAACGTTCGCCCAACCACGTTCCAGCAGCCTGGGCGGTGATGCGAGTTGACGCCATCAAACGTATGGTCGCTACTTTGCTAACTCAGTAAATCGTGATTCACGAATGACAGTAACCTTAATTTCACCCGGATAGGTCAAGCGTTCCTGAAACGCATCGGCTATACCACGACAGACTTTTGCTGCCGTCGCATCATCCGCATCACTGGCTGCAATCAGCACGCGCAGTTCACGCCCCGCTTGGATCGCAAACGCCTGTTTAACACCCTTGAATTCCCGCGCGATCGACTCCAGTTCTTCCATGCGTTGAATGTAGCGTTCCAACGATTCGCGTCGCGCACCAGGTCTAGACGCGCTACACGCGTCAGCCGTAGCCACGATCATGGTGTATGGGTGTTCCGTCGTTATCTCGTCGTGGTGTCCAAGTGCCGCATGGACGACCTCGGTTGACTCGCCGAAGGTTTTCAAAATTTCAGCTCCGATTTTTGGATGCCCACCCTCGCGATCATGATCGGCGGCTTTACCGATATCATGCAACAAGCCGCAGCGTTTGGCGATCGTACCATCCAGGCCAATCATGTCGGCAATCATGCCTGAGATGAACGCGACTTCAATACTGTGCCGCAGCACATTTTGGCTATAGCTTGTACGGAAATAGAGACGACCCAAATAGTCGATAATTCGCGGGTGCAGGTCATGGACATCAACTTCGATTGCCGCTTCTGTACCACGTTGTTTCATGAAAGCGTTCACTTCTGATTGGACCTGCGCGACAACCTCTTCGATGCGCGAAGGATGGATTCGGCCATCAGAAATCAAACGTTCGAGAGACTGTCTAGCGACCTCGCGCCTTACCGGATCAAATCCGCTTACAATCACAACACCTGGTGTATCATCGATAATAACGTCGACTCCGGTCTCCTTTTCAAACGAGCGGATATTTCGACCCTCGCGCCCAATAATCCTGCCCTTCATTTCATCGGACGGGATATCCACCGTACTGGTCGTCGACTCAGCGGTGTGCGCGGCCGCAAAACGTTGTAGCGCAATCAACAGCATCTCCCGCGCCTTTTGGTCACACATTTCAGCCACCTTGCGCTCGTGGGCCAAGACGCGCGATCCAACTTCTTGCGCCAACTCGTCCTCCAACAGTTTAAACAAACGTTGCTCGGCATCACTTCGACTGAGGCCCGTGATGACTTGCAGTTGCTTGCGTTGCCTCTCGAGGATGTCGGTCAGTTCTTTTTCCCGTTGGTTCGCATTGTCAATCTTGTTCGCCAAGCGTTTTTGGGTCGACTCCACAATTTGCTCTTGCTTTGCCAGATTGTCACGCTGTTGATTCAGTTTAATTTCGCGCTTATCAATCCGTCGTTCTTCAGATCGCAAATGCTCGCGAACTTTTTCGAACTCCTTTTCTAATTCAGCACGCCGATTGATCTCCATTTCCTTCACGCGCAGTTCCGCTTCCTTGGTCACTGTTTGCGATTGTAATTCGGCTTGCGAGATGATGGTTTGTGCTTTAGCGCGTGCGCTATTGCCAGATACCAAACTGAAGAGAAGAATCATGCCGCCACCCAAGATTAAGCCAGCGACGGCACCGATCAATAGAGAGAGTATATCCATGGAATTGCCTATAGGAATCGGCAATCCTAATCTAATTGCGAAGAGAAGTCTCGAAAAACTAAGTATTCAATGTATTGGTCGTCAGCCGTGTTGCGCGACTAGTTTCCGAAGCGGAAGTCTTGAAATGGAATCCTCACGATCAAGACGTGGTTTTTGGAAATGAACGCCCAGCAAAACTTCGCAAGTCCAATTAAGAATTGATGGTAAATGGACATTTACCAGCGCGTTTTCTGCACCCAGCCAGCCAGCATCACTCACCGGCTTAATTGCAAATTCTGACTGTCGCCACTTCCCAGCCCAACAATTTGAAGGACGTCTCTCCGCAGCGTACCCGAAGTTCACCAGAAGCTTCACAAGTGAAATCCACAATGTCGACTCTCCACATGTCCGCTGACACAAACCGCGCAGTTTACGGTTGAGGTTGACGACTTGTGAACCATCGATCGGCAAATCGAAATGTCCCTGAGATCGTTTGGAATGAATGTCTTTTACTTGCCAGCACAAAAATAACAAATATTGAAAATAGGCAATAAAATTCATGCTGATCGAAAAACTCAATCTTCCAAATCTGGCTGCACAAAACATGTGAGTCCAGCTGGTACATTCCACTTGCAACTTCGGAACATTCCGGTCCTTCCCTCGCGAAGCGAGGTCGATGAACGGACTAAGTTCGTTTTCAATTCTTATTTGACCTGTAACCATTGATTTTCGATACTCGCCTGCAATTTAATGGGATTGCATTGCAAAGTTCATAAACAAGATGAATTGACGACACGCCAACTCAAATCACCAGCAATCTATCAAAATCCTCCAATTCTGCAAACGTCAGCCCCCAAAAACCGCCGCGCTTTCAGCGTAAACAACATATTTCTGCTGGATTGGCCTTGAAAACTTTAAACAACTCGACTCGCGAACTCGCTTTTTTAGGCCGTTGCGAGTTCGTCAAATCCTCAAATCCATTTTTGCTTACTGCCTCGCGTGGCGTGTAAAATGCAAACTCGTTCGCTGATCGCTACGCAGAACATCGATCGGCCAGTTGTGATCCCCGTCGAAAATCGCTCTGCGGTCCAGGGGTTATTTTTTACGGCATGAATTCATTTAGCCAATGACGCTGGGACCATCACTCATCGCCGACGATGACCCCGACGGTCGTTGGCGGTGAAGGGTTCGCGACGATTGAAATTTCTGGTACAACGTGACCATGGATATCAACAGCCGAAAATGAATGCGGACGCAGAAACCGCAAAACCTCTAATTGTTAGCTCGAATTCCAGGGATTTGGGCTCTAAATCGAGATATCCTTTGTTGCAAATGGGGACTCCGTAAAATGAGAAATTACATTACAAAACCGGTTTGGTCGGTCTGCATATCCCTTGCAATGTTAGGCGTTGCATACACGCTGACTTGCGGCCATTGGATTAATGCGAATCGATGCCACGGGTCACTCGACGCCCTTCAGAAATCGTGTGTGAACGGGAGCCGAACCGAGGTGTTCCCCGACGACATCGACGGTAAATTGGCCCAGCTCGGTATTGTCTTGCCGAGCGTTGCACCTTCGCTGGCGATCTACAAGCCGGTCGTGGTCGTTGGAAACTTGGCTTTTGTCTCAGGGCATGTACCGCGAAATGCAGATGGACAAATCCTGAGCGGCAAGCTAGGTGAGGATGCCGAAGTGCCCGCGGGTCAGTCGGCAGCCCGTCAATGTGCCATCGGTGTTCTGGCATCTTTGCGTGCCGAACTTGGTACCCTCAATCGAATCAAGCGTGTGGTGAAAACAACGGGCATGGTCAATTGCACGGCTGATTTCGAACAGCATCCGGAAGTAATCAACGGATTCAGTCAGTTGTTTGTCGACATTTGGGGCGAAGAGAACGGACGCGGTGCCCGAGCTGCAGTCGGCATGGTCTCGCTTCCCCGAGGCGCAATTTGCGAAGTCGACGTAATCGTCGAGTTGCACGAATGATCGCGGTGGCCAACGTTCACGGTGGGAGCCGTTCGTCGCATCACACGCAATCGGTAGCTGCGCTTGCATCCTATGTGGATGCGCCCAAGTTTCGAAACCTGCTAGCTTGAGTTCGGTGACCGGGCGACTTGGCAGACTTGCAGTGCCCGGAAAATCCCTGCTTCTTGCCCAGTCTGCCTAAACGCGTGTCTAGCAATTTGGTGTTTCAAGTGCAGTTTAACGAGGCAAGTTCGCGCGGCTGCAAGAAGTATTGTTGGTCTCTGCGATTCTGTAATTCATTTAATCAAGCTGGCCGATAATTAAATAGGTGTAGTACTATGCACTCGTCCTCCTGAACAGGAACTTCCCCATTGGGCTGGTGACTACGCGGTTATTCAATGGTTTATGGAGAAATCGTTGGTGGCCAATTATGCCTACAAGTTTGGCATTCATTGCACTGCACAATTCATAAAGGAATATGGAGACCCGCCACATGAAATCCAGGTTGCATTACGCGTTGCTGTGCCTACAAGTATCTTTGGTTGTTCTTGGAACATCCGTTCAATTGCAAGCAAACGATGATAGTTTTGCATTGCTCAATTGGCATTCGCAAACGATCCGGATACGACCGTACGCAGACTCCAATCGGCAACCGGTTGCCACCGGTGTCTCTGTGCAGGCTTTGGGAAGTCTAGTTGCGGTCGTCGGCGATAACCATATTGTGAATATTTACGATGAAGCCACGAATGGCTTCTCGCATCAACTCGATCATCACACGGATTGGGTGCAAGCTGCTCGATTTTCCCCGGAAGGAGGTTTGTTGGCAACTTGCGGTAACGATAAGCGGATCTTGTTATGGGATACCTCTCGTTTTTCACAACCGCACGTGTTGGTACAGGGATCCCATGCGTTCACAGATTTGTGCTTCGATCGAAATGGAGACAAGCTTGCTGCCGTAGGGTTTGGGAGCGAGGTTTACGTTTTTGATGTTGTTGGAAAACGCCAGATCATGCGACTCACGGGGCCTTCAGAGGATCTGCGAAGCCTGGCATTTTCGAACGATGGACGTTGGCTGGCCGTGGGGGGGCGCAGTGGCGTGGTACGAGTCTTCGATGCAGAGAACGGTCAACTGGTAAAAGATTTGCCAATTCATGCGCGCCGCATTCGCTGCATTCAGTTCACCATGGATCACCGTCTAATCACTTGCGGCGAAGACTCGGTCGTTAAAGTGACCGATGTTTTGGACCCCAAGTCACAATTTGTGTTGCCCAATCATGGCGGCAAACTCTTCGCTGTCCGCTCACTGGGAGGGAACTTGTTGGCGACGGGTGGTTCTACCAACACAATTCACATTTGGGATTTGCAATTACAAAAGAAGCTAGGAACGTTAGAAGGACATACGGGCACAGTTACTTCGCTCGATTACAAGCATGGGAAATTAGTGTCTGCTTCCTACGATACGCAAATGCGCATTTGGTCGGCTGAGAAGATTGCTTCGCTGATCGATGAACGCGAAACACAATTCAAGTTTAGGTAAACAATCGGGCAGATTGTACGCCTCCTCTTCCAATTGCGTTGAGGAAGCTAGTTGTTTTGAGAATGATCATATCGAAGGTTTGCCCTTGATTCACGGCTGTGCATCAGCAGACATCGATCGTACGAATGCGCCGAGAAAACGAACTGTTGGTTGCCAGCGGTTCGGCCAAGTATTTAGACATTCTGGATGCACGCTGGGGAACTTGGCGGAAACGGAAATTCAAGGTTTAGGTTGGTCGCCTCACCAGGGAGGGTATTAAATTGGGTCTCTTCAAGAAAATTTTTGGCGCGAGAAAGCATCAATCGTCCGCAGACACACCAGCGGCGACCGACAAATTCATCCGCAAATGCAAATTCGAACAGATGGAACAGCGCCATCTGTTAACAGCAAATCCCGTGGTCGCAGGAATTACGTTTACCGAGGATGATCACGGGCAAGACATCAACCCGGATTACTTTGAAGTGACGTTCCAGGGCGGATCAGCTACCACGCAGATGACAAAATTTGTAATCAATGGTGACCAAGACGGCAATGGTGTGGTCTCTTTAGGGGACATTGTCTTTCACGTGCATGAAGGGCAAAATGGCGCGCATGCCTACCATCCGTTCAAATTCGTCGCCGAACGTAGCGTGGGAGTAACAGCCGACGATATTTTGGATGTATTCGTGTCCGAAGATGGGTTGCGCCTTGAAGTAACCTTGAGAAATTTTGTTGCCGGAGATCGACTGGCATTCACCATCGATGTTGACGAGGTCGAGCGTCTACGACTCGACCCAATCGTTTCAGGCGTCGAGTTCGAAGGGACTTTTTTTCAAGCGGTCTTCGTCGACGAGCACTACACGTTCAGTCCACTTAACATCACGACGACAACGGTCATCGATGGTGGCTTCAGCCAAAACCAATATTCCGGGACCTTTTTCGATTACTACGATGGCTTGTTCCAGAAGGCTGCGAACACTTCTGGTTCATCCTTGCAGTTACGTGCCGACAATGAATTGGGACTCGCCAACCGCACTGCAGGAGCGATCGATGGATACGAGTTGGTCCCCAAACCGATCTCGATCTCCGGGCGCGTTTACCACGATGCAAACATTAATGGCACATTCGATCAAAATGAGCACGGAATCGGCAACGTTCTAATCTCGCTGCAGCGGTTTGATGCAACGACCAATACCTACTCGACGGTTGCAGTAAAACGCACGGACGCAGGTGGGTTTTATGAGTTTGGCTACGACCTCAATCTGCAGCCCGGCACATACCGTTTGGTGCAGATTCAACCTCAAGATTATCTGGATGTGGGTGCCTCAGCGGGACAGGTAAATGGACAAACCATTGGCCAAGTAGTTAAGAACGCCGACGGTTTGGATAACGTAATCGCAAATATCCATATTCCATTGGGTGGATTGGATGGAGTGAACTACGACTTCAGAGAAGTTCGACCAGCCAGCATTCGAGGTACCGTGTACCATGACCGCAACGATAACGGCCGCATCGACGCGGGAGAAGAGGGCATTGCTAACGTCCTCATTCAGGTAAGGCGTGTCGGGCCGCAGGGTTCATTGGCCATCGACCCATTTACAAACTTTGCACCGATTTTTGTACGGACGGACGCTAATGGGCGGTACGAGGTGACCGGTTTGCCCCCGGGAATCTATGAAATTGTTGAAATCAACGCGAATCCATTGCAGGGTTGGCTTGATGGAAAAGATACGCTGGGCACTATCGGTGGCGTAGCCAATGGCACGGCCCACAATGACCGATTTTCTAACATCATATTGCGCGCGGATGATCGAGGGATTAACTACAACTTTGGCGAGTTGAAAGCCGCCACAATTAGCGGTTTTGTCAGCGTTGAAACGCGCTACAGCACGCCAATCGTCAACCCCAATGATCCCAACTATCGCCCAATTAGTGGGGTTACGATACAGCTTTACGATCAGGCTGGCCAACTGATTGACACAACCTTTACGGATGCAAACGGCTTTTATCAATTTGGCGCATTGCGACCCGGTACCTATTCCGTCGTCGAAATTCAACCTGCTGGGTATTTCGACGCAGGCACTTCGATTGGAACGGTTGGCGGCGTTCTACGCGGCGCCAACCCAGGGCAAAATCGGTTTACCGGTGTGACGTTGTTCTCCGATGAAACTGGCGTGCAGTACAACTTCTTTGAGAACGCGCCGGCATCCATCAGTGGTTATGTGGTGGTTGAAACCCCTGGCCGATCAGCCAGTGTTGTCAATCCCAATGCTCCTTGGCATAAGCCGATTGCTGGCGTGACGATTGAATTGTACAACGAGCAAAACCAACTGGTAGCGACCACGACGACGAATGCCCAGGGTTACTATCGCTTCGTCGGCCTTGAGCCAGGTGTTTACAGTGTTGTAGAAATTCAACCCGAGGGTTACTTTGACTCTGGTGTTTTCGTAGGCCGTGTTGATGGAGTTCAACGAGGCATAACCAATGTTGCCAACCGCATTTCATCCGTCGCATTGGAATCTGGAGATCGCGGAGTGCAGTACAATTTCTCTGAAATTGGACCCGCAAGTGTCAGTGGCTACGTGGTCGTCGAAACTCCTGGCAAGAGCGCCTCGAATATCAATCCGGCCGATCCATGGCACAAGCCGATCGCTGGAGTAACCATACAACTGTTTAACAGTCAAAACCAATTGGTGGCTACGACCACCACAAATAGCGTCGGTTACTATGAGTTCCAGGGTCTGGTACCAGATACCTATTCGATTGTCCAGATCCAACCAGAAGGTTATTTCGATGCCGGAATCTCAATCGGTTCTGTTGACGGTGTGCAAAAAGGAATCAGCCCAAACATCAATCGTATCAATGGGGTTGTTTTGGTTTCGTGCAGCGTCGGCGTTCAATACAACTTTGTCGAAAACGAACCAGCGTCGATTAGTGGTTTTGTCGTGATCGATAACGATGAGAAAGGAGCGGTCATCGATCCAAGCAGTCCTGATCACCGCCCGATCGCAAATGTCACGATTCAACTCTACAACGAAGCGGGCAATCTCGTCGCTACCACGACAACAAATCAACGCGGCTTCTACGAATTCAAAGGCTTGGCTCCTGGCAAATACAGCTTGGTACAGATCCAACCCGAAGACTACTTTGATGCTGGTACGTTTGCTGGCACTGTCGGCAATAACCAACGGGGAACAAACACCGCCATTAACCGAATTGACTTTGTTGAGTTGAAGGGTGGCGAACGCGGAATCCAATACAATTTCTGCGAAGCGGAAAAGGGAAGAATTTCCGGTAAAGTTTTCCAAGATGGACCAGCATTCGAAACGGAAGACGGTTTGGTTCCGGCCAACTACCGCGATCAGCGCGATGGACAATATCAACCAGGCGTGGATAGGCCAATTGCTGGCGTGCGGATGGAATTATTCTTCTTCATCGATCCCACGAGTGATTCGATTGTGCCACGTGCAGTAACGTTACGCGATGTGATCGGCGATTTCTATAGCCACATGGGGACGTCAAACTTGGACGCACCTTTGTGGGTATTGACTGACGCGAATGGCAACTACGTATTCGACGGATTGCCAGCAGGCAACTACATCGTCATCCAACGGCAACCCTCCGGCTACGTCGACTCGCTTGATACCGCAGGAAGTACAACCGGATTTGCCTACAATTCGTTGGAAGCCGCCAGAACGGCTCCGCAGAGCATCCTGTCGACATTCTCAATCGATCAAATCATGGACTCGATTGTCAACGTCCGTGTGAATGCCGGCGGGCAATCGATCAGTAACAATTTCAGTGAAGTCTTGGTGATGACGGCACCAGCAACCCCAACGACTCCACCATTGTTACCACCGAACCGCAACCCTGCTTTGCCAGGTCGCGTTCCGCCCACACCGCCGCTTTCGCCAGGTTGGGGGTTGGCTGGAAATCTGCCGGTCAATGGTATTGCCATTTTCGGTGCATCACGCGGTCCTCACTTGGATGTGGCACCCGAAGTCGATGCGCGATACACGTGGCACCTTAGCGTAATCAATGCAGGGAAACCACGATCGGAAGAAGTCAATTCGAGAGAAGCCAATATGCTGCAGGCTTCATTCCTCAATGCGTATGATTGGTCGCGGTATAACATGGAAGAAGGATCTTGGGCCTTTGGTCGCATCGACGCGAATGGGCAATTCGTTGAACAAACGAACGGCGCCGTGTTTGGAATGGTTGCAGGTATTCCGTTAGCTGGTGACTTCAACGGTAACGGTAAAGACGAAATCGCTATCTTCAAAGACGGCTATTGGCTGATCGATATCAATGGAAACGGCATTTGGGACCGAGATGACTTGATCGCCAAACTAGGTGATGCAAATGACCTCCCGATCGTTGGTGATTGGGATGGCGATGGCAAAGCCGACATTGGCATCTATGGTCCGATGTGGGAAGGGGATCCGGAAGTAATCAAAACAGAACCGGGATTGCCAAGTCTGGAAAACGACCGAACGACCCGCCCGAAAAACGTTCCACCATCCGTCGACCGCACCGTGTCGACTGGACGTTCAATGCGGCTCGCCAGCCACGGTCAATCTAGAGTTGACGTGATTGACCATGTGTTCGGATACGGAACCGATCGAGATATTCCAATCGCCGGTGATTGGAACGGAGACGGAATTCGTACCATCGGTACTTTCCGCGACGGTAAATGGAAACTCGATCTAAATGGCGATGGCGTATTCGATCACCGTGACGCCGAGTTCTTCTTTGGGCAGAGCGGCGATATCCCCGTCGTCGGTGACTTCAATGGCAATGGCGTTGATCAGATCGGCGTATTTCGAAATGGTACTTGGATCGTCGATTTGAACGGAAATCGAACTATTGATGCAGCCGATTTAGTTTTCGAAATGGGATCAGCGGGAGATATACCGGTTGTCGGTGACTGGGATGGTGACGGCATCTCCGACCCAGCGATTTTCAGCGACCGCATCAAATAGCTTGCGGATCCTCATCCAAATTTACGCGAAACAGGCAGCATTTGTGCTGCCTCGTTTCGTTTCTTGAGATCGTTCCGTTGTCTTGGCCGTAATTTCCGGACATTGTCGGCTAGGCCGCTCGCCCCCAGGAAACGAAACGCCGTTTGCGAAAGTTAGATAGAAGACAAATCCAACACGCGATTAAATTTCCCGGGTGGGCTTGTCAAAAATCTAATGCTCGATATCCTTAATGATAATCAATATCAATAAGGAAGTAATCCCAATAGAAACAAGGCCCTATGGACCAGAAAGAATGCTTAGCGCCGCGCTCGGTTGTTCCCATCGCTTGCCTCAGGAGCGGAGAATGTGGAGCCATTTTTGAGGTCAGCGGTGAGGAATCCAGCGTCCAAAGGCTATCGGAATTGGGAATTCAGCCCGGTAATCGGGTCGAGGTTGTTCGACATGGTTGCCCCTGCATTATCCGTTTGCGTGGAGCAAAATTCTGTTTGCGAGGCGACGATTGCCATTGTGTCATGGTCGCCATCGATTAGAGCTTATTTCCATGCCTGCGGTACTGTATTGAAAAGTGATCGAGTTTGAATGGGCAAGGGAAATAGCGTTCGTGTGGTGCTTGCCCAAGATTAGCTACTCGCGTAGTGGAAGCACTGATGGCCTTCCGTCTAATTGAAACCAAAGATTTACGCGACTCTGTTTTTGGCAATTCAAACAATTTATTCTTTGAACAAAGGAAACATTACTTTGCCATCACTCGCCGATCTTTTGCCTGGTCAACAAGCTGTCGTCACCGATATCGAGGGGGACGATGCCATTACCACGCGGCTCTACGAAATGGGATTGATTCCCGGGTGTCGAGCGCGATTTTTAGGAGCTGCTCCATTGGGCGATCCCCTCGAGTTTGAGATCCGCCACTACCGCTTGAGTTTGCGCAAAGACGAGGCGCGCCGTGTGGGTGTGACTTTAGATTAGGGACGGAGTTGGCTGCTTTTGCTGCTGTGTGATTTCAATGAATTCTAGTTTGGCCAAGTTTTCGACGACACCAGGAACCAATGCGGAGTTGTCGATTGCGTTAGTGGGAAACCCCAATACTGGGAAATCCACTTTGTTTAATGCTCTGGCCGGCATGAATCAACGAGTCGGGAACTATCCTGGCGTGACGGTTGAGCAGAAGATTGGCCGGGCGAAGTTCGGGAATAAGTCGGTAACGATTATCGACTTGCCGGGGACTTATAGTTTGTCACCGAAGTCACTTGATGAACTGGTTGCACTTGAAGTCCTGATGGGGCGGCGGGCAAGCGAGCATGCGCCGCAATTCGTTGTTTGTGTTGTTGACGCGAATAATCTTGAACGCAATTTATTTCTGTGCAGCCAATTGCTGGAGATGCGATTGCCGTTTGTGATTGCGTTGAACATGGTTGATGTGGCGAAAAGAAATGGCGTGGAGATCAATGTCCCCTTGTTGGCCAAGCGTTTGGGGGTTCCGGTAATTCCGATACAGGCGAATCGTAAGTTGGGTCTTGATGGACTGCGGCAGGAGATATTAGATCAGCAACACCAAACGACAGAGTCCACATCTGTGATCGCTGATGCCATGCTGAAGGCCGTGACACCTGTGCAGGAATACCTAGTTGAACACGGGAAAACTCCGCATGCCGAGTTTTTCGCGCTGCGGCTCGTGTTTGACACCACTGATATTGTGCTGGAGTCGTTGAAGAATACGGAACTCACTCAATTAGTACATAGCGCGCGCGATTTATTGCGGAAAGAAAATCGCTCGTTAGCTGCCGTGGAATCGATTGCGCGCTACGCTTGGATCGAAAACAAGCTAGAAGGTGTGGTTGTGCGGAAGGCGCGCACGCAGTTCTCATGGGGGGACCGACTAGATAGAATTGCTACGCACCGTGTTTGGGGCACAATGATTTTTGTCGGTTTAATGGTGCTTATGTTCCAGGCCATTTTTGCTTGGGCCGGTCCGTTGATGGACTTAATCGAGGCAGGCTTGGCGGGTCTCGGCGACATTCTCACGAGCAGCCTGCCTGCAGGTATGCTCAAGTCATTGATTGTCGATGGCATTGTTGCGGGAGTCGGCGGGGTTTTGGTGTTTCTGCCGCAAATTTGCATCCTTTTTTTCTTTATCGCCATGTTAGAAGATTGCGGCTACATGGCGCGCGCTGCTTTTCTCATGGATAAGCTCATGTCCAAAATTGGCCTGAGTGGCAAATCGTTTATCCCTTTGTTGTCATCCTTCGCATGTGCGATTCCGGGCGTCATGTCGACACGCGTGATTGAGAATCGACAAGATCGCTTGATTACGATGTTGATTGCTCCGCTCATGAGTTGCAGCGCTCGCATCCCCGTGTATGTCTTATTGATTGCTGCCTTCATTCCTGACACTAGGTACATGGGTGGTTGGTTTGGTCTCCAAGGCTTTACCATGTTTGCCATGTACTTTTTGGGGATTGTTGTGGCGGTTGGCGTCGCTCTGTTGTTGAGAAAGACCCTCTTACAAGGTCCCACTCCACCATTCGTCATGGAATTACCTGAATATAAGTTCCCATCGTTGTCCAATGCGCTTCGGCGCATGGCTGAACAGGGTTGGGCATTTGTACGCAGAGCGGGAACGCTAATCTTCTGTGTCGCGATAGTTGTGTGGGCCTTAGCGTATTTTCCTCGCAATCCTGAGGTTGAAGAACAAGTTCGTGCCCAATTTGCAGCGCAATTGGCCCAATTACAAGTTGAAGTCGACGCTGAGCAAGTATCCGCGGATGCCATAGAAGAATTGGAAGAAGAAATTGCGAATGCGGTCAGTTCAGCCTATTTACAGCGTAGCTTTTTGGGCAGAATGGGAAAAACGATTGAACCGGTTGTTTTGCCCTTGGGTTGGGATTGGAAGATTGCCGCGGCGACCATCGCATCCTTCCCAGCGCGCGAGGTAATCGTTGGCACGTTAGGAGTAATTTATAGCGTAGGTAGCGAGGCAGAAGACCAACCCAGGTTGCTGGCGGAACGACTGCAAGAGGTAACCTGGGATGGCTCGGAACGCAAGGTATTTAATGTCCCAGTTGCCCTTTCCATTATGGTTTTCTTTGCGCTGTGTGCCCAATGTTTTTCCACCTTGGTTGTGATTTGGAAGGAGTCCGGATCGTGGAAGTGGCCGCTACTCACTTTCGTTTATATGACAACCTTGGCATACCTTGGCGCATTGGTGACTTATCAAGTGGCTACCTGGTTCACATCGTGACCGTATTTTTGTTTGGCCGTTAACGTTTGAGTTGACCCTAAGATCATGTAACTCAAATTTTCAATGAACCTTCAATTTGCTACACAGGGGAGTGACGAGAGATGGTAGTTGACTGGCAATTTGTTGTCGTCGCATTGATCGTTGCATGTGCCGTCGGAGAAATCTTGCGCCGGATGCTCAGGTTTCTCCAACAGGTTTCCGGCTCAACCGAGGTCGGGCCGTGTGCAGCGTGTCCGAGCGCATGCCGACAACGCACGGAACGTCTTGTTCAATTGCGCTTGGATGAGCGTAGCTCGTCTGCCAACGCGAGCCAAACGACTAACCACGGGTTCCCATCAGAATCGCATCTGTCGGGCTTCAAACAATGACTCAGGCTAGGCGAGCGGCAATGGTTTTTTTTGCTGGCTCCAGACATTGATTTGGCTCGGGAAAGGGCCGCCGGATTAATCGTAATCTTCCGTATTATGTCGGTAAATTCCGCGTCAATGCCTCTCGGCAAAGCGGCCGTATAACGCCGATCATGGGGCCGAAAGAGCAGACGGCGAATCCCTGATCCAAGGTTTTTTTGTGCCAATCCGCGATGCACCAATCGAGGACGGATACGGACGGAACACTGTCAGGTAGCCGATTTTCTGGACCTCTCGCCGATCTGCGGCATGACTTGGGGCTTAAAACGGGCATAATTATTAGGAAAAGTCTGCATGCACCGACTTGTTAATTTAGGTAAACATTTGTTTAATAAAAGAGTTACATGGTTGTGTTATTGCAACATTGAATGATGGACCATCGCGCGTAATTCTTACGCAAATCCTTTGTAGATACAGCATTAGAGCAGTTTGCAGCATTCAACTCCGCAGTTTGGCACTGATCGTGCAATTGGCATTTTCGTCGATTCACATCATGTCGAACGGAGCAACCGATGGCCAAGACCACCCCAAAGACTCGAGTAACTAGTCGCAATCTAAAACGAGAAGAGATTTCGCCGGACCTGGAACCCAATCGTAATCTACGACGGGCGACATCAGAAACGTCGCACCACGATTGGGAGGATTGCGAATCAGAAGTACTTGACGAAGTCGAGGAAGATGACTCGCTTGATGATCCGGTACGCGTCTATTTGATGCAGATGGGACAGATTCCGCTATTGTCCCGAGATGAAGAAGTGACGGCAGCAGTTAAGATCGAACGGACTCGCGTGCGGTTTCGCAACAAGATGTTGGCAACGGATTTCATGCTGGAGGGAGCTGTCGATTTATTGGAAAAGGTCCGCGATGGCCGTTTGCGATTGGATCGCACGATCGAAGTCTCCGTTACAAATAAGGCCGAGAAAAAGCGAATCATGCAACGGCTGATTCCTAATTTAAAGACCTTGCGTGAATTACTACGTCGCAATCGAGCGGACTTCGAAGTTGCCATCAATCGTCAAAATTCTCTCGCGCAACGCCAGATGGCATGGCGAGAATTAGTCCATCGTCGCAATCGTGCAGTTCGCTTGGTGGAAGAGATGAACTTGCGGCAAAATCGCTTGTACGCAATTTTTGAGCAACTCCGCGACATTTGCGGTCGTATGCAGACTCTTTATCGCCAAGTCAAAGAAGCGGAGCGAACTGGGTTTGTAGGAAATCGCAGTTATGCCGAGCTATTGCAAGACTTGCAATTCTTGATGAAGCGGACCTTTGAAAGCCCTGCCACGCTCAAGCGGCACATCGAGAAAACCATGGATTATCACGCGCGAAATGATGCTGCCAAACGAGTTTTGTCCGCCGGAAATTTGCGTTTGGTTGTCTCCATTGCCAAAAAGTACCGCAATCGCGGATTGAGCTTTTTGGACTTGATTCAAGAGGGCAATACGGGCTTGATGCGAGCTGTAGACAAGTTCGAACATGCCCGCGGCTATAAATTCTCGACTTACGCAACGTGGTGGATTCGGCAAGCGATCACCCGAGCGATCGCCGATCAAAGCCGTACGATTCGTGTGCCCGTGCACATGATCGACAC
This sequence comes from uncultured Planctomycetaceae bacterium, assembly GCA_937862885.1. GTDB lineage: Bacteria > Planctomycetota > Planctomycetia > Pirellulales > Pirellulaceae > CALMEE01. The sequence goes on along the minus strand of CALMEE010000039.1, from coordinate 54,144 downwards.
GATGACTAAAGTGCGCAATGTCATGCGGGAATTAGCTAATGAACTAGGACGAGAACCATCAACGGAAGAAACGGCCGAGCGTGCTCAACTGTCCATCGAAGACGCGCGTTGCATCATGAAAATGGCAAAGCAACCACTTTCACTCGATCAGCCGCTGGCCGATCACGAAGACAGCTACTTCGGTGAGTTCTTGGAAGACCATCGTGATGATGACCCGTTGTATGAAACGAACCAAAACGCGTTACGCATCAGAATTGCCGAGGCCATGGAACACCTTAACTATCGAGAACGAGAAATTCTCCGTTTAAGGAACGGACTAGCTGATGGTTATGCGTATACTTTGGAAGAAGTTGGCAAGATCTTCTCGGTCACGCGTGAGCGAGTAAGACAGATCGAGTCGAAGGCCGTGCGCAAGCTGCAACAACCATTTCGCAATCGCACGTTGGCCAGTTTCGTCGATGGGCTGGATCCGCCGATGATGCCTCACTTTCCAGCATCCAAGGACAATTGACCTATTGATTGATACTTGTCTGCATGATTCGTACGTCGGAAAACTTTAGTATTTCGGCACTCTAGGTTCGCAAGCATGATCGATGTGGCCGTCGTGAAACTCCTTTACGGCGGCCGCTTTCGTTTTAGCCTGAGGTGATGTAGGTTCGGCATCGAGTGAAAACCTGACATGCACTCACGGTCAGGTGAGGTGACGCGCAACGGCAATCTGTGAAACGCGGCACTTCATGAATGGTTAAGTGGCCTTGAAACAAGTACAATATCGCAAGTGGGGATGAGCGACGGTAGGAATCAACAGAGTTTGAATTGAACAATGAAATTCGGAAGACGACGATACAGCCGAAGTCGCAATGACTCATCGCTTAAGATACGTTTGCTCATTGGAGCGGCCATCATTCTGTTTTCGGTTATTTCATTTTTGGCCAACACGGACGTCAATCCAGTGACCGGCGAAAAGCAGCGAGTTGGAGGCGTTACTGTCCAACAAGAAATCGCGCTTGGCCTGCACGCCGCGCCCGAAATGGCTCGCCGACATGGTGGCTTTCACCCAAGCGAATCTGAACGGCAATTGGTGGAACAGGTTGGCTTGCGGTTGGTCAACTCGCTCAATCGACAACTGGTTACCGCTGGCCGCAGCCTCCCCTATCAATTCCAATTTCACTTGTTGGCCGATGATAGAACGGTGAATGCGTTCGCCCTGCCGGGTGGGCAGATCTTTATAACGTATGCTCTGTATTCGCAATTTCGTAAAGACGGGCAGATCGATGTCGATTTACTTGCGGGAGTCTTAGGGCATGAAATCGGACACGTTATCGAACGACATGGTGCTGAACAAATGGCAAAAGGAAAAATGTTCGAAGGAATTACCAATGCCGCGGTTGTCATCGGAGGGAACATGGAGTCAGCACAAATCACGTCCTTTGTTACAGGTTTCGTCGGCATGAAATACAGTCGCCAGGCCGAGTTGGAATCCGATCGCTGGGGTGTGCGACTCGCTTTGGACGCGGGGTTTCGACCACAAGCCATGTTGGAGGTGATGGACATCCTAGAGCGCTCTGCGGGGACTGGTCGCCCTCCAGAATTCGTCAGCACGCACCCTTCATCGGAAACGCGAAAACAAGAGATCCGAAAGTTCATCGAAGAAATCTATACGCGGGACATGGTCGAATACCAGGCACCCCAATGGTAACGGCCAACATAATTTAGCCAATGAATAAAATACCGTGAGCAAGTCGAGAAATAATTCGGTCCAACACCAAAGAACGCGCCATGATCACGCGTCGGAGCGCGCGGAAGACTATGTCGAGGCCGTTTACGAAATATTAGAGCAAAGGGAAGTTTGTCGACTTGTTGACTTGGCCAGTTACTTCGGAGTAAGCCATGTTACCGCGAATAGAATTGTGGCTCGCTTGCAAAAGGAAGGCCTGCTATCGACAAAGCCATATCAGCCCATTTGTCTGACTAGCAAAGGAAAAGAACTCGCCATCCGTTGCCGGGAGCGACATGTCATTGTCTATCAATTCCTGCTCTCTTTAGGGGTTGAGCCAGCGATTGCAGCCATCGATGCGGAGGGAATTGAGCATCACGTCAGCCAGCAGACGCTTGCGCGATTCAAGGCATTTCTTGTTTCTCAAAAGCCTTAGTTCTGCAATTGTCGTTTTCCGTCAATTGGGCTCCCATGTAAACCTAACGGACACACCGCTGGGAAGTCTGTTGTGGGCTTGGCTAAACAAAAACATGTCTTCAGCCCAAATCGTTGGTGCGAGCGCAAGCGGTGCGAAGACCTTTTCCATCCCTAAGTCAATCAAGCGGTCGCAATCGTATCCCGGCGTATGACAAGTTAACAGCATAAAGCCACGTTCCTGGTCAAGCAATTTGCGAGACATTTCGAGCAACGCGGGCAAGTCCCGGTCAATTTGCCAAGACTCGTTATTGATTCCATGTCCGTAACTGGGCGGATCCAAAATGATCCCGCAATACTTTCGTTCTCGCCGGATTTCTCGGGCCGCGAACTTCATGGCGTCATCGACAATCCAGCGAATGGGAGCATTGGCTTGATTAGAAAACAGAGCATTTTCTCGCGCCAGGTTCACCATGTTCTTGGCTGCATCGACATGCACTACGCGGGCTCCCGCTTGAGCAGTTGCGATCGAACTCCCTCCAGTGTATGCAAACAGATTGAGTACCCATTGATCAGCGAAGGTAGGTGCAAGTCCCGATAGCCACGTCCAATTGCTGGCCTGTTCTGGAAAGACTCCAAGATGTCCAACTGGGGAAAGCTTAAGCCGTAAACAGACCTCACCAAAACAAACATGCCAATTCGCTAGGTCAGCCGCGACCTCTGGGGAATAATGCCACGTCCCAGTTGATTCATTTCCTAAAGTGAAACGCAGTTGCGCATCGTTCCAGCGAGTACTTGGTTCTCGCGGTTCGATTTGTTCAGCAATCACGCAGGGTCGGTCGACAACGAATGCGGCAAATCTTTCGAGTTTTCGCCCTGCCCCGAAATCAATTAACTCGTAATCCGTTTTCAATAGGTTCCTGAGGTTCAATGTGATCGACTCCGACTTGCAGTGATTTTTTAACGTCAGTCTTCATGTGCGACTAATTCGGTCAACACAATTTCCCAATTCGCTCAGCCGAGATTCCGGAAAACGCACCGTTTCCAAATCAAGCGACGACGCAAGCTGTCATTGCGGCGTGGCATGTAAATCGACAATGGTTCGTCCGCGCTAGTGCCACAATTCGCAAGTTCTCTCCCAGGTGGCAGCTAACAGCCGGCCTTTTACCAAAGCGGTGCGGACAGGAGGCGGACAACGTTCTGATTTGCGTTTAGCCAACAAACTTGCGCTCTTGCTAGGCGAGCTGGCAAGGGGCGATTCCTTAAACTCTTCCCGTTTGTGGGATAGAGTTTACAATTGGTAGCACTAGAAGAAATCATCATCCAGCAATAAAGTGCACTATCCGGTTTGACCCATTGTTGAATATTGGTGAAGCTGCATAGAATTGTAGCATGATCTCCAACTCAGGGAGTTCGGGTATTCATGCCTCACCAATTTTCTCGACAACCAAAGCCAGGCCTGCTGTTTCGCATGGTTCGTGGTGAGTCTTGCGGCGCAACGAGTCCCAGTGCAAAACAGATTGATGGAGACAATCTCATGCAAAGGATTGTCGTGATTCTAGTTTCTGCGGAACCACTGGCAATTTTCGGTCTCGCCATCTTCTTTTCGTTCTTGGGATTTGAGGACTTAGCTGTTGCTGCGCAAACGTTCTCGCAAGACACATATCGCGAACAAGCTCGGTCGAGTTCATTGGATGATCATGAGAAGATACAACGATTCATCGGCCAGTTCAATGCCGACTCTTTTCAGCTCCGGAATCGAGCGAGCCAAGAGGTTCTGCGATTCGGTCCGACAGCGATCAACTCATTGGCATCGGCTACGTTGCATGATGATCCCGAAGTTCGATTCAGAGCATTTGAAGCGCTCAAGCATCTGGCGCTGCGAGGAGACGATGACACGATATTGCGGATCGAGAGCGTTTTAAACGAGCTTTCAGACCACTCATCGCCCGCCGTTGCCAACGCCGCTCAAAATCGATTGCAGCAGCTGGCCATTGATTTAGAGCGCGTAATCACGGCCCGATTTATCGCGCTTGGTGCCAAGGTCGACGCATCATATGACACTTTTAGTGAGGTACCCCCGCGCGGGCTTGTGATTGACTCGAACTGGCAGGGTTCATCGCAAGATTTGCAATTGGTGCGGCGTCTCTCGAGTATCAACTCCCTTGAAATTAAGTCTGAAAAGATGGATGAATTGGTGCTAAGATCAATCATTGAATTAGAGCATCTTACGTCGCTGAAGCTTGAGACGTCAAATTTAGGAAATCATGCAATTCCAATTTTGTTACATTCCAAGAGCCTGCAGTCCTTGGAACTACGTTATCTGCCGATTGACGATAGCGTGGTGGATCTGCTGATCGCCGCTGAAAATCTGCGCAAGCTCACATTGGTCGGCACGCGCATCAGCGATGACGGGTGGGTCGAGTTGAGTAGTTCCATATCAAGTGACCGGCTAGATTTCCGGCGTGGAGGTTTCTTAGGTTTGCGCACAATGGTAACAGAATCACCTTGCATCATAACCGATGTGATTGGAGATTCTGCGGCAGCTGAGGCTGGTTTTCATGTAGGCGACCGGATTGTGGACTTTAACGGCGAATTGATCGATAACGGCCAGGAATTTATATCCGCAGTTTCAAAATGCTATGTGGGTGACCGTGTCAAGATCACCGTGATACGCAGTGGTAGCGAAGAACTAGTTTTTGAAGTCACGCTTGGGCGATGGAATATGTGATCAGCATTTTGATTTCGCCACCTCTATTTATCCTGTAGATTGAATTTCGTGACTAGAATGAGAGCCCCATTTCAACCATAAACGTGTCGTTGAAATTGAGCACTGCGGGCGCGGCCTCGTAGGAAAGTCGGCGACCGGTTACCCAACCAGCTTCGATAAACCAACCCGTGCCACCATCGCGAATTCGCTCGATACCCAGTGCAAGTCGGAAATCTCTTAAAGTGAGTTCATCGGCGATGCTCGGCGACCTCTGCACTTCATAGGTATTTCCGCCAATTGCAAACGCCGCGTAAATCCAATCTTCGCTGACGAAAGGGCGGTGTTGAATGCGCTTCGAGATTTTGGGTTTCGGAAAGACTAGGTCGAAGCGTAAATCTGATGCAGGAACCCAAATAATTCCCACGGCTGGCAAGATATCAAAATCGTTTCGGTCCAAATAAACGGCCCCACCAACCAACGTCAAGGTTTCCGTGAACACTTCCCACATCAATGCTGCCAAAAGCGCCGTTCGATAGCCGGAGCCAAAACTGCTTTCAAAATCGGAAAATACGCCGGGGCGAACGCCGAGGATACTTGACCATTGACTATTGAACTTGTGCCGCCACGCGATATCCAAATAGGTCGCGTAGACGGTGTTCGGTACATCCAAACCTGCCGGGCCCGAAAACATATCAATTTCGAACGTGGGCGAGATCAAAACAACGCTCTGCGGCACCCCAACTGCAACCGTCAGATTTGTTCGCGCGTAACTGCCTCCAAAACCGGTGTCATCTTTGCCTATCCAACCCCCGCGTAGCGATGTCTTCTGGTAGAAGCCATTGCGAAAACGACTGATCGTCGACGCCTCCAATAATTCTTGTCCCCAATCGGTTGTTTCTTGTGAGAAATGAAATGGGAACTCGGTGCTCGGTGTCAAGTTCAATGGGGAGTCTACGCCGTGAACGATTACGCCCGGATCAGACAACTTAGTCCATCCCGAATCATGGACTGGCGGCAATTGATGGGGTGGTGGCGGAAGGGGACTGGTAGACTGTCCAAACAATGGCCGCGCGGTGACAATGAACAGGGTCATCGCGACAATGCATTTGATCATCAGAATGTTCTGTTGCGCAGTCTTGGTCACGAGCATTACGATTAGAAGCGATCTAGTGAAGGGCAGAAGTCATCATTGCAGAATCAATCAACCGGTCAAAAAATACGTCGCGAGAATCTAGTGAAAACAGTAAACTAGGACAAGTTCAAAAACATCAAATAACGATACATGTGTTGGCATGTCGCTGGTTTCGCATGGCCGTTGTTCAAGATTGCCAAAGTGGCAGCCAAATTACGCGTAGTTCGTTAGGGAGTTTCCGCTATTCGATGATTTCCGTACAATATGCGGGCGACCTTGATTCCCTCAATGAATGTACTGCTTGTCGCAAACAAGCGAATCTTGGTCAAATTCGATGCATCGAGAGCTATGTCAAAAAAGTATTTATTGCCCTGTTCAAATTGTTCCGCCAAAATTGAGATTGAGCCGAAGAACGCGGGCAATCAAATCCGTTGCGGTCAGTGTGGTTATTCAGTTACTGTTCCTAAGTTGCGTGAAATTATGCAACTAGAGGAGTATACCGCCGAAGTCAGTTCGGCCAAGCCAACCGGAAAGGCCTACAGTCCCAGCGGACGCTGGCTTACTTTGATCGGGCTGTTGCTGATCGTTGGCGGTCTAGTTCCCACGATCTATATCCATGTTGCGGAAGCTGGCATTGACACAGAGATTGGTGAATATCGTGTGCGAGATTTTGATCGCCAAGTGCTGGAGCAAGCAAGCCCGGCAAAATTGCTTGATTTTTGGGATACAATTTTAAGTATCGAAATGCCTGAGTGGGAGGAGCATCGCTTGCGCCGCAACCAAAGGATTGTAGCGCAGAACCATGTCAAGAAATTGATTGGCTTGGGAGTAGCCAGTACGGGGTTACTGTTGCTGCTCAGCGTTTGGCTGATCCCAGGTTTGAGACGTTCCGTTTAGTGTGAACTTTGCACAAGCCGGTTAGCGTCGATCTGCACGACTTGTTTCCTGCGATTGTTCAATTCTTGGGTTGTGAACTCCGGGTTGATGACTTCAAAGTGATCCATCGTTATTCTGGACGGATGATCAACGCCGCAAGCCCGACAAAGCTGCATGATTTCTTTCCGCAACGTTATTAAATAGTTGGCCATGCGAGCGGATTTGTCGGTTGGATCAAGGCCCTTCATAAGCCATTTGTTTTGCGTAGCGATTCCGGCAGGGCAATGTCCCGATTGACATTTCTGCGCCTGTATGCAGCCGATGGAGAGCATTGCCTCACGCGCCACACTGATCATATCGCAGCCTTGTGCAAAGCTCATCAAAGCCGGGGCAGGAAACCCGAGTTTGCCTGAACCAATGAATACAACCGCGTCGTCCAACTGGTACTCTTGGAATATTTTGTGGACGCGGCTAAATCCGATCTTAAACGGAAGTGAAACATGATCACTAAAGACGAGCGGTGCGGCCCCCGTTCCACCTTCACCTCCATCGATCGTGATAAAGTCAACTCCACGCGATGTTCGACTCATCGTCTCCGCTAACTCGTGCCAAAAATTCAATTGACCAACAGCCGACTTGATTCCAATCGGTAAGCCGCTGACATCAGCCAGCCGTTCAACGAAGTCTAATAGACTATCCACATTGTGAAAGGCCGAATGGCGGGCTGGGCTGAGGCAGTCTTTATCCAATGGTATGCCTCGAATCGCTGCGATCTCCGGTGTAATCTTGGCAGCTGGCAGAACTCCTCCCTGGCCCGGTTTGGCGCCTTGAGACAACTTAATCTCGATTGCTTTGACTGAGTTCGACTGTACGGTTTCGATGAAACGACTTATGTCAAAACGTCCGGATGCGTCACGGCAACCAAAATACCCTGTGCCGATTTGCCAGATCAACTCACCACCGTGTTTATGGTGACTAGAAATCCCTCCCTCGCCAGTGTTATGCAAGGCTCCAGCCAGTTTGCAGCCTCGGTTGATGGCCTCGATCGCTGGAGCGCTCAACGATCCGTAACTCATCCCAGAGATATTGACGATTGAACTTGGGCGAAAAGCAAACTTCCGGTTGCGATGCCCTCCCAAGATCCGATGGCAGGGAATCGCATGCAGTGGATCATATTCAAAATCGCCCGGCTGCGGATCATTAATGGGGAATGCAGAGTGCTTGATAATCAAATGATTGGGTGATGTCTCTAAATCGTTGTCTGTTCCAAAGCCAAAGTAGTTGTTTTGCCGTTTTGAGGATGCGTAGACCCAGCGTCGCTCATCCCGGCTAAAAGGTCGTTCTTCGTTATTGCTGGTGACGATATACTGCCTGAGTTCTGGACCAACGGCTTCTAGCCAATAGCGAAAGTGACCCACGATCGGGAAGTTATGAATAATGGCATGTTTTTTCTGGCGAATATCGCGAAAAATCCAAAGGCCTAGGAGCACGAAAACGACGGCAAGAGTCACTAACCAGAACATGAACGGTTCACACCTCAATAGAAGTCACGCGAAACAAAATCAAAAAACATAAACTCGATGAAGGTTCAATCATGAGATTTACACGTTCACTAGCCGACGGTCGTCTGTTGGACTTTCCACGGATACGGCTTGATGCTCGAACTCGAATACTTCATCGGCCAGAGTGTCCAAAATTCTCTTCTTGTCGTCGATTGGCGGACTGCTTCGATGCTCATGCATTTTCAGAATCGGCCTAATACCCATGGCTCTGGCAACGATGAAGGCGACAAAAAAGGCTATTGCTGAGAAGAGTGAACCCATTTTTGCTGCACCCTGAACGGTGGCATCCGTAAATGCTTGTCCAGAAACAAAAAGGGCGACCGTCAGACCAATGCCGGCAATAACTCCTGCCGTAATTAGGTGGCGAATGTCCATTCCGGGCGGCAGCGGGAAGCCCATTCTGGTTCCAATCCAAGAGCAAATCGTGATTCCCAGCGTCTTGCCGACCACTAAAGAAGCCAAGAGGATCCACGTCAGGTTGCTCATTCCAGCGAAGGAGACGCCCGCATTTGCAAATGCGAAAAAGAACAAACCAAAATCGACGAACGCTTTCAAGTCATGCTCAAATTTGCACAACGGAGAATGTTGAGATGCGTCATCTTCCAACGCCTGCATTACATTTTCACCCGCATGCAACGGGTTCAAAAGTGAATTCTTTTTTGGCTTAGGGCCAGGTAAGAAAGGCACGACAAATACCAACGCCAATGCTGGATGGAGGTGCGCACTATAAAGTCCCCACCAACAAATGCCACCGGCAATCGTGATGTAGGGAATCCAATTGCGCACATCTAGTTTCCTCATCCCAAAGGCAATCGCGATCCCGGGTACGATCCAAAGAGCATTTATCCACTCCGTCGGATGGTTCGGATTCGGGTAGGCGATCGCGATTATTCCCAATCCAATCGCGTCGTCGGCAACCGCCAAGAGCAAAAGGAACGTGATCGCGGGATGCCCAACTCCGAAAATAAATTTGGCAGCCAACCAAGCCAATGCGATATCTGTCGCGGTCGGAATTCCCCAACCATTGGCCCAATCAGGCTGTCCGATCAGGGCGTTCAATAACAAGAACGTGAAGATCGGCCCTAACACGCCACCGATCGTTCCGAACAAAGGATTCACGGCACGAGAGATGGGGTTCAGTGCACCGCCTGGCAAACAAGCCTCAGTAATTTCTTTGGCGGCAATACCAAAGAACAACACCATGAATAATTCATTTACCAAAAAGTGCAGACTAAAGAAATGTGTCCAGCTGTGTGCAGAATTGTGTGGACCATGGTCGGAGATTGCATGGTCTGATACCGGGTGATGGTCTAGCCCATGCGCGAGCACTCCATCGTGCGATAACTCTGATTGAGCGTCTCCCGGATGATGCTCCACGCTCAACCAGTCGAATACTGAATCATGAACGACGCGATGATAAAAGTTTGGAAAGAGATTCGCCACGCACAGCGCGACAACCACTCCGCTGATAAGGGGGAGCGAAAACTCCTGGGCGAATTGCATCCACCTGGGTTTTGCTTTGTTGTGTATATGACTCATTGAATGATCGCGATGCTCAATTCACTTTGCTTGGGGGACAGGCCGAAGTGGAACATGTGGAAGATTAGCAAATCATCAGTTGCTGCATGCACGATTCATCTGATCAAGACGCGCATCGAGTCACTAATCAACTTGTTAAAGTTGTTAAATTTGCCGAGGTTTCGCTAATCGCTACCGTTCCCGTTATCGAAACATACTCGTTGTTCTTGCCAGCGAAGCGACAGTTTTTCGCATTCGAGAGATTTGAACGGACGACTTTGTCGCATATCCAGATTACGACATAGCTCAGGTCCGCGCGGTTGGTGACGGTTGTGCGTTGTGTACTGACGAACTGGATTTCAATGTCATCCCCATAACATTTCAATTTGCTTTGCTATCCTAGATCCCGGCAATGCGCTTTAGCCGTTACGTGAACCTATGGACTAGGTAAGAGCATTGAGACTTCTCGGGTAGTATGGAATGGAAGTACGATGCCTCGTGGGCGGTTATGGCGCATGCGGTGACCGAGATGTTGCATTCAGGGTCTCAATTTTTGTCAAAAGATTTGTTTCACTCGCGACGAAAAGATCGCTGGGCGAAAGAGAAAACCGTGGATATTGTAAGACGCAGCAAACGTTCCTCATGCCGCTGCTGATCAAGTCCGCGCAGGCCGAATTTCGTTGAATTAGGTGTTTCAGAACCGTGCGCACCGACAAGAACTGGCCGCAGCATGAAGGCGATCGGACGTAAATTGAAGGTAAAATTTAATGTCGCCAAAATGCAGCTGGGGCGCGGTTATGCGTGATGCGCGCCATGGTCTGTGTACCGATACGAAGATTTCTAGACGATAATCTAGCTGATGGGCTCAGTGCTTACCGCCTCGTTAAAACGATAGCCGATCCCGCGGACCGTTTCGATTCGATCAGCGACTTCACCTAACTTTTTGCGCAAAGAACGAATGTGGACGTCGATGGTGCGTTCCAAGACCAATGTATCCGCTCCGAGGGCAACATCGATCAACTCAACTCGGTCAAAAGCCCGACCGGGTTGTCGAATAAGTGTGTCCAACAACCGGAATTCACTGGGTGTCAACTCGACGCTACGGTCACCTACGTTCACCCTGTGTTTGATACGATCGATTGTGATTCCGCCTTCAGAGATCACATCGCCACTTGCCGATGTTTGCCGTCGGCGATGGAGGGCTTTGATGCGTTCCATCAAAATTTTGACGCTGAATGGCTTCACCACATAGTCATCGGCTCCGACATTGAATCCGACAAGCTGATCGGACTCTTCGGATTTTGCAGTGAGCATGATAATCAGCATTTTTTGCGTCTCGGGGTTAGCACGCAAGCGTCGACACACTTCAATGCCGTCCAATCCCGGCAGCATAATGTCGAGCAAAACGATGTCGGGGAGTCGCAACCTGGCTTGGTCCACACCGTCCCGGCCATCATGACAGATAAGCACTTCATAGCCTGCCTGATCCAGGTTATAACGAAGCGCTTCAGCAATTGAACGATCATCTTCAACAATCAAAACTTTCGTACGCGGCATCTTTCTTCAATCCACATTAATGGTAAAATTTCCGTGTTTATGGCGAATGATGTCACCACTAATCATGTAAATAACGTCTTCGGCAATGTTCTCAGCGTGATCGGCAATTCGCTCTAGATGCCGAGATGCTGAGAAGCAGTGTAAGGCTGGCTCCAATTGTGTTGCATCAGAACTCAAAACTGATTTGATTTCACTAATTACTTTTCGATTCAGTTCATCGACCCATTGATCATTAAATATCACTTGCTTTGCCAGATCTAAATCCTGACTGACAAATGCGTTTAGTGCGTTCCGCACCATTTCGGTCGAGTCGGTCGCCATCTCGGACAGTCGATCGGGAATTGGGAAGTAAGGATATTCGTGCAGTCCAATTGCCCGCTCGCCGATGTTGCACGCCAAATCTGCAATGCGTTCCAAATCGGAGTTGATTTTCAAGATGGTAGCAATTTGTCGCAAGTCTCCCGCGACCGGTTGATGCAAAGCCAGCGTCTTGAGGCACTCTTCTTCAATCAGCACCTCTTCTGTATTGACGGTTTTGTCACGCACCAAGATTTGCTCAGCGCGTTCGACCTCGCGGTGGCACAATGCTCGAGTCGCATCATGGATCATTTGTTCGACGACCGCGAATAATTTCAGCAATCGTGTTTGGATTGTTTCTAATTCTCGATTAAAGTGTTTCGTCATAACTTGTTAGCCGAACTTTCCAGTCACATAAGCTTCAGTTCGTTTCATCTTGGGACGTGTGAATAACTGTTTGGTATCACCGACTTCAACAATTGTGCCTTCATAGAAAAACGCTGTACGATTGCTGCAGCGAGAAGCTTGCTGCATATTGTGGGTTACAATCACAATGGTAAATTGTGCCGCAAGTTCAAAAATCAGATCTTCGATACGCGAAGTTGAACCTGGGTCCAACGAAGAGCACGGCTCGTCCATCAAGAGCACTTCTGGCCCGACAGCAATTGCTCGCGCGATACAAAGACGTTGCTGTTGACCGCGGCTGAGTTGCAAGGCGGATCGATTGAGGCGGTCCTTGACTTCATCCCACAAGGCAGCCTTACGCAATGACCACTCAACCAACTGGTCGAGGCTCGATTTCGAGATCTTGAAGTGCAGCCTGGGACCAAACGCGACATTTTCGTAGATTGATTTGGGAAATGGATTGGGGGTCTGGAAGACCATGCCGACTTTGCGTCGCAATTCGACAACATCGGTTTTTGCGGTAAGCACATTCTGGTTGATCAAGCATAATTCGCCCACCGCCCGAGCATTCTGAATACTGTCGTTCATGCGATTGATCCAACGCAGCATGGTGCTCTTGCCACACCCGCTTGGTCCGATAAACGCCATGACTTGTTTTTCCGGCACCTCCAAGTCAATGTCCCGCAATACTTGAAAATCGCCGTAGTACGCATTGAAGCCGTGAATAGTAATCGCCGACGCTCGTGTCTCAGGCGTTGATTCACTTGAACCTGGATTCGGATTAACAATTTCCGTGCTCATTTACCGGCAATTTTCTTGGCTTCTACATAAAACTCAATCGATTCAATCGCGTCGGAAGTGCATCGAGTTGCAATCTCCCAAGCTTGGTCAAATCGGTGTTATTTACAATAATTCTAATCTTTTCTCGTAGAAATGGCGGATCAATATCGCGATCAAATTCATCAGCAATAAAGTTACCAAAAGTACAATGATGGCGGCTGCCGCTAATCGGTCATAGGCTATATGATGATGCAAAGACCATTTATAGATGGTCGACGGCAATGAGGGTGATGAGTCCATCATGGTCGCCAGATTGCGCGACGTCGCCAACACGCCCCCCATCACGGCGATTACTGGAGCAGCTTCACCAATCGCCCGGCTCATCGACAATATCGCCCCCGTCATAATTCCCGGTAACGCAGTTGGTAACACCGTCCGATACACCATTTGCCAGCGCGTCGCCCCCAAGCCTAACGCAGCGTCCCGCAACGAATCGGGAACCGAGCGAATGGCCTGTTGAGAGACGATGATCACTACAGGTAAAATCACCAGTGCCAACGTCAATCCAGCCGCTAAGATACTCCTGCCCAATGGCAAATGAAAATGTCCACGATTAAATCTGACGAAACGTGAGGCAACTGTGCCTCGCATGACGCTGGTCGTTAACTGGCTTGCAACATTCGGCAAAGGTTGATCGGGGTCGAGTACATTCAGCTTTAGCTTCAAGCCTTGACGGTCGTAGACGTCGATAGGTTCGGTGATTGTACGAAACGCCAAGTCAGGGTCACTGGCCGGAAAATACACGAATTGACCTGGAATATCCAATTCAGGGAGTTCTAGCGTCTTCAATTGATAAAAGTAGTTCGCTCCAACTTCGAATTGAGGAACTTGATTGACTTGAATTGGCTTAAACATCCCAAACATATAAACGAACGCGGTGACACCAAGAATTCCGTAGACGATCGATGGAATCCCAGCGAGATTATTAATATTTAGTTGAACCAAGCCGCGCCAGCGTTGTAACCAACGATTGCTAGTCGAAAACTCTTCCAAGTATACAGCTGTACCAATGCCAATTGGCAACGCCACGGCACCGCAAATTAGCAATAGCACCAGCGAACCCACCAATGCTTGAGATATCCCGCTCATCTCCGGTTGGTTCTCTAAATGAACTCCCATGAGAAATTGCGTATTGAGAGAACCAGCGCCACGCGCAACAATTGTGCTCAGCAGCGTCACCAAAATGACCACGGCTATTCCGGAAGCCAAGAGACATGTTATCGAAAAAATGTCTTCTCGACGTCCGCGGCGGTCTATTCGAGTTAATCCCTTACGCTCGCGCATCTCCATTGGGTTGCTCATCGTGCCACCTCTCGGTATCGCCTGTGCACAAGTTGTCCCAACAAGCTTAGGCCTAAAGTTACCAAGAACAAAATTGCGGCAATGGCATAAATCGAGTCATATCCAAGACTGCCCGGCCCAATCGTCTCACTATTTATCGTCTCAACAATAAACCCTGTCATCGTTTGGGATGGCTCTCGTGGATCCAGAGTCATCGTTGGGATACTGCCGGCCGCCACGGCGACGATCATCGTTTCACCAGTTGCCCTGGCCAATGAAAGCAAAATTGCGGCGATAATGCCTGAGGCCGCCGAAGGAATTATTGCCCGATAAATCATTTCGAATCGAGTAGCCCCCAATCCAGACGCCGCATCGCGTAGATTCTGAGGCACCGCGTGCAATGCATCTTCGATCAATGAAGTGACCAAAGGCAAACAGAGAATTCCAACGGCCAACCCTGCCGACATTGCATTAAAAGGTCGAAAATCCGCCAATTGATTAAGGATGTGTGGGTTCAAAAAACTGACAGCAAAAAAACCTAAAACGACCGTCGGAATCCCCGCCAAGATTTCCAATATTGGCTTCAGCACTGCCCGCACACGAGTCGGCGCGTATTCACTCAAATAGATTGCACACAATAAACCAATGGGTATTGCAAAGGCTAAAGCGATTGCTGCCACGCGAAATGTCCCCAGCAGCAACGGCAAGATACCGTAGTCTACGGGGCCCTGGGTCTTGCCAATTGTCCAAGTTGTCCCCGTGAAAAACGCTTTCAACTCGATTTCATTGTTGAAAAAGAAACCAGACGACTCATAGGCCAATACTGCAATCGTCCCGATCGTTGTCAAAAGCGTTACGGACGTACACAAGATTAAACCACCGATAACGACCCGCTGACGACGCCTCGCCCACGCCGACGAACGCAATGTATAACGCGGCACAGCCATTTCGCTCGATGTTAAGCCAATTTCTTGGAGTGCCATAAATGTGTCAGTGGACTAGGAACAAGGGAGAGTCAATTTCAGTGTTATGCGACAATAGGTTTGCTGGTCGATCATTCTTCATCGATCAAACAAGGACATTTTGCCTTTCGGTCAGTTCTCTAAGTAATCAAAATCCGGTTCGCGCGAGTTTTCACTTGTCGGTTGGTCTCCTCCAGTCCCATGCAAATAATGGGACTTGTAAATTTCGAAGAGGGATCCCTTACGGCTTTTGCCTTCGAGATCCAAGAAGTGCGTTCCAACTTGATCAGAAGATCCAGACTCCAAGCGTTGCTTGCTCAGGTCGTAAATCTCCTCGGGTAGCGGCACACTTCCCGCATCCAATGCGATCTGCGAAGCATGTTCTAACCAGAACTTCACAAATTCTTTGACTTCCCAGCGACGAAATGACTCCGCATTCACATAGATAAACAGTGGTCGACTAAAGGGGGTATACTCACCCGACGAAATTGATTCGGCCGTTGGTTCAATGGCAACTCCATACGGATTCTCGATCCTCACTGCGCGAAGATTCTCTCGTTCAGGTTGATAATAGGCAAAGCCAAAAAAACCGATGGCGTATGGATCTTCCTTAATCCCGCGAATCAAAACGCGGTCATCCTCACTCAACGTAATCTGTTCATCCGAACGCAGGCGATACCCAGACTGTTGACTGATCATCTCCACAAAATAATCATGCGTTCCAGAAGCAATTCCAGCAGCGTAAACCACAATTGGCTCGTGCGGCCAAGTCGGATCAATATCGCTCCATAGCCGAGCGGCCCGATCCTGACGAAATATCTGCACAAGCTGCTCAAGCGTCAAGGCATCAACAAACTCATTCGCTCGGTTTACAACAATTGTTAAACCATCGTACGCGATCGGTATTTCGAAAAATTGTACTCCGGAAAGACGGCACGCCTCTGCTTCTTGCCAGGTGATCGGTCGAGATGTCTTGGCGATGTCAACTTCCTTCCGAGATAGAGCCACCAATCCGTTACCAGTTCCTTTACCGCTGGACAACAAGTTCACATTAGGATGCAACTCATTGAATTTCTCACGTGCACGACGCGAAATAGGCTCGACCGTACTCGACCCCTCAATAGATACGACACCATACAAATTCGATCCCCCTGGGTGACCGATAGAAATGCCCCGATGACAGCCTAAACACGTGACCAAACCGAGGGTCACGATCAACAGGCTATTATTTCTCGAAAAAATTTCCATCGCCGCGCGATTCATCAATGGCATCTTGTTCCTGATTTCAAACCACGAATAAAGATTTACGAGGTCAACTCACAATCTTCATCCTTCATCAAGTTAAATATTGGATGTTAAGAATTTGTTAAGAAATAATTAAGACGGGAATAAGTCGATGCCAATCACGATAAATTTTGTCCGATAGTCGTACAAAACTAGAAGCGATTACAGTCAAACCACACCGAGATTGTCACGTCGGAGGCGTTGACGGGTTTCTTTGACATTTCGCTCGCTACCCCAACGTAAAGTCGTACTCATACTTCGCTTTGGCGGTAATCGTACACCTAATGGAAAAACGGCTGTACGTTCGATCAAGAAGTACGAGTCCGATTTCATTGAGTGCAAGATATCATTGCGTGGGCGTGTAGCCGGAGCAAGTATTCAGTCTGCGTTCATCGAGTATCGGCACGGCTGCAAACTACAGGGCAGGTGTCGCTTGAACCGCCACTTGATAGCTGGGCAATGTCAAGCGGAATGTGCTGCCCACGCCCAATTTACTCTTCAGTTCAATTTCGCCGCCAAATGCGTTGGACAGATGTTTGACAATTGCCAAGCCCAATCCAGTTCCACCTTGTTCGCGTGAGCGGGCCGGATCCACGCGAAAGAAACGCTCGAAGATGCGCTGTTGATGTTCTGGAGCAATTCCGACTCCTTGGTCGGTAACTTCAACAATCACTTGTTTATCTTGCTCATGAATTGAGACTTTCACTTCTCCCTTACGAGACGCTTGGTGCTCAGGCCGACTGTACCGAATCGCGTTGCTCACCAAATTATCAACGATTGTGCGCAGCGCATCTTGATCAGCCCACACGAGTCCTTGGCCGCCGACATCGATATTACACTCAAACGAGATTGTCACGTTCTTAACCGCCGCTTCATCGCGAAAGTGTTCATAGCTTTCACGGCAGACCGCAACTAGGTCAACGGACTCATATTGAAACGACTCGCGCCCCGATTCAACGCGGGCCAAGTGCAACAGATCCTGAATTTGCTGGTCGAGCACATCCGCTTGCTGTTCGATCTGCCTGACAAATCGCAAATTTTCCGGTGATTTATTGATCGCACCGAGCTGCAACGTTTCGGCATAGGCTTTTATCGAAGCCAAAGGCGTTTTTAACTCATGCGACACATTCGCGACGAAGTCGCGCCGAATGGTCTCCAAGCGAGCCAATTCGGTGACATCATGGAATACCAAAGTAATTCCCGGAAACGGATTTCCAGCCATCGGTGCGACCCGCAGCCGAACTTGTTTTGGTTCGGCATCATGAGTTGTGAAGCTGGTGTTCACGATTTTGCGAGTTGCCAACGCTTCGTCGGTTGCCTTTTGCACGGCTTCGTATCTGACAAGCCCGGCCAAAAACTTGCCAGTTGAGGCCCCAGTCGGAATTGAAAGGATTCGACGTGCTGCTCGATTCAGGTACAGAACCTTGCCCGTCTCGTCAATCGCGATCACACCTTCGTTCATGCCACTCAATACCGCATCGAACTGTTCGCGATTTGTGGCCAGTTCCATCGTGCGACGTTCCAATTCCATTTCCAAATACTCCAATCGCTCCTGCAACCATTGAAAAATGTGGTTACGTCGAGACGAGAAAGCCTGATGGTTGGAGACACGAGAAAGATGGCGCTCAAGTTCACCCAGCGGTCGCAGCCATTGATAGCAAATGGCTAACCAGATGATCAGCACAAACAAAGAAGTCGGTAGCGCATAAGAAATTGCTCCTCCTGTCACATACACAACCCACACCACAACAAGTTGTGCGATAACGGTCGCGATCCCGATACGCAAAAACAATCGGCTCATGAACTTAATACGCCCGATACGCCCGCAGGCCCATAACTTTGGCAACGAACCGGGTGAATCCGGCCCAATTGATCATTCCACCGCCAAAAGAATTAATCTTCGTCTTGATCGCGGTCGAATTGCTCGCCTAATTCCGTGCTGTAATCCGAAAGTTCGATATTGAGTTGATTGGTACCAGCAACGATCTCGAACTTTAGCGGCGTTGTCTGCGTGCTGCGAAAAATTTCGGCAATCCGGTTTTCGAAATTAGCATTACCATCTTCGTCGTAACTATCACGACTTCGACCCGCATCGGCGGCGATCAGATCTTCTAGAACAATGCGGACTCGACCAACGGCGCAGCCACGAAGATCCGGCTTGCCGCCCCCCTGGTTATACATTGCGTCGAATGACCCGTTAGCATCCGTGATAGCCAAAGACACTCGTCCTTTAGCCCCAAATTCGGCATCGGGTGCAATGGTCAATTTAATTTGATTCAGGGGCTCACCATTCATGGTGACTTTGCCTGTCGTTTCCGCCAACTTTGGCACCCAAGGACCACATCCGGCAAACTGGCAGACCAGCAAACAAATAACGACGAACTTGACAAAACGGCATGCAGGCATATCAACTTCTCGAATCGCAAAAACTTCGATCAACTTACGAACTCCTTCGAAGTATAGACGAATTTGGAAGGCAACTCAAGCAGTTCGGAACCAGGAATGATACGCTTCATTCAAACTTCAAATACTCCAGTATTTTGAATTCATGCCAACCGCAGTCGTTCAGCTTAGACCATTCACGCAGATCATGGAGTTTGTCGGTTCAGCGGATGGTTAGACCAACACCAATTTATATGCCCTGAAGTCCGATGAAAATGTACGACCGACTGAATTATTGTTCAGCGAAAACCGACTTTCCCCGGACTTGAGGGAATCCGATTGATGGCACTGGCTGACAAACCCAACAAAAAAACTACAGGCGAACAAGGGCCTGTAGTTTCATGATTTTCCAAGTTAAGCCATTATCCAATGGCGGTACAACTAATCAAGAGTTCCAAAAATGATCTCGTTACCGCGACGTGTGCTCAAGGCTCTATAGGTATCGTAGTCGATGATATCGGCGATGAACGTTGTTGAACCATCAGCGAAAGCAAAATTGGCCCCAGCCGGATGACCGCTGCCGAAAGCAGACAATCTAGCATCAACAAAGGTAAAGTTGGCTGTGGCAGTTGCAGGAGTAGTGTAGTTCAATGGAACTGCCGTGCTACCTAGAACCTGTGCCGTTCCATTAAAACCGCCAACCCAACCCCACGCTCCAAAACCACGGATCGGGAACCGAGCATGGCTTGGAACTAAAATCGAGTCAAAATTTTGGTCGACATGATATCGTTCGCCGAATAAGAAAGTTCTCGAAGTGCCATCGCGGAATTGTGCATGGTTCGCAGCTCGATCATTGGGGCGAAGATTGTTTTGATTGGTGAAGGGCTTCGATCCCGGTCCGGTCATAAAAAACGCGCCATCGGAGCGCATGTTCACGTCACCGGCGTAAGTCGAAAAGGTTCCTCCGTTACCGAGATAGCTGCCGATACCCATCCAACCTCGAGAGTATCCAATATTCGAGAAGTTGTGTTCAAACGACACATCGATGTCCACATCCGAAGGACAGATGTAAGCCGGGATCCGCACAGCTGTGATCGAGCCCTGTCCGACTTGACCCGTCGCGGGGTCCAAGGTATTCGAAACAGCGGCCTGACGGGTCTGTGTGAAGTTCCATCGTTTGTAAATGTTTTCTTGCTCGATGTCAGGCAAAATGAGCTGGAACAGGTTCCGCGAATAATATTGCAGATTGTAGACCGGGGACGGAGCCGAGGTATCTTGCAGTGAACACCACAACCCATCCGGAAGTCGTTTGAATCTTCCTTCGTAGTTTGTCGCAGCAATCGCCAATTGACGAATGTTACTGGAACAATTCGTTCGGCGAGCGGCCTCGCGGACCTGCTGCACTGCCGGCATTAACATGGCCATCAAAATGCCGATCACGGCAATGACAACCAATAATTCGATCAGGGTAAAACCCGATCGGCTGTTTCGTAAGGACATTAGTGTACTCCTCAAATAACTTGATTTCTAACCAGAACTAGAGCGAATGAATGCTTGGGGGCTCAATCCATTCCGTAGGACAAAACCGGCCAACTCAGCCTTGATTTTCCACTTTTCAGCGGATTTTTCTTTCACATTCAGGATACGAAAGTCGGAGATTGAAAGCAAGTATTTTGTTTTGAATTTCTCATTAAGATCAGGGATTTTACAAGCTTGAACTGAGTTGATTCGTACTCTCACGATAAAATAGGCCACGGCACGTTTTTGATTTTGGTCGGGTGGCTTGCAACGGCGACAATTCCTTGACATGTGCGCCGTCTGGATCCGGTTCAAGTACGCGTTTCGTGACGCAGGATCTCGCATGTTGGCCATTGTACTCGCCGAGCAAAGTGCATGGCTTTGGACAAGTCCGCCAAACAATGACGACGAAAGACTCCCCAAGTTCGCCAAATCGCGCGGCCATGACACAAAAATGCCATGGTAATTGTCCAGCAGACGCATATTAGAAAAAGCAGTGGAATCACGACCAGATTTGTTCGATGCATTCACTGCGGACGTTTCCACTCATACGCTGACTGAGTCACTGCCATCAAAAAACCGTCACTTGCTCGTTAGCCGATCGACTTTGATTTTGGCAATCCTGCCGTCGGAACCGACGGCCCAACCAGCGTTACCGGAATGCGAGAAATCGATGGCATGAAATCCCACGTCGCTAATCCTCCGCCACGTTTTCCCAAAATCGAAAGACGCATCAGTACCGTTGGGGCCCACACAAACAGCGATGGCTTCCCGGTCCGGACTGGAACAAAACGCGACTGCTGATCGATATCCTGACGGGGGCGAATCTTGAACCATCTGCCAAGTCAAACCGCCGTCTTCGCTGTAGACGACATTCTTGGACGACTGGTCAGGTAACTTGTAGTCACCGCCGACAGCGACCATGTTCTTTTCGTCGGCGAAAGCTAATGAAAACACGCCACTCGATTCTCCTGACGTTAGCGGCGTGCGAATCTCTTTCCAGTCTGTCAAATCGTGCAAACTGGTGTGGATAATTCTGGCATAACCAATTTCATGTTGCCCACCTAACCCAATCCACAACCTTTCTCCAAAAAGACGCATGCATGTGCCGCTGGCTGCAAACCCCGCCTCTCCATCGAGGCAGGAGGGTTTATACCGCGCGGGCAATTCGCTCCAGCTTTTACCTCCGTCGGAAGTTTGAATCAATTCAAACCTCCCATTGATCGGATCGCTGAAGCCGATACCCCAGTCACCCTTGAAGGCGACAGCATTAAAGAAAGCTCGTTCGTTGCCATGTTCGAATACCAATTTCCAAGTTTGCCCACTGTCTTCGGTTCGATACACACGGGCAGGGGATCCGGCACTGAGCACAACGCAGGTTGACTCGTCCATCGCGTGAATCGCGCGGAAATCGAGTGCCGCTGCATCGATTGACAACTTGCCCCATGTCGCTCCACCATCCACGGTTCGCAAAACGGTACCTGCAGTTCCACTCGCCCAAACAACTCGATCGTCCACAACCGACAATCCGCGCAAACTGGAAGTCACGGTACTCTGTTGCATGGTCCATAGGTTATCCTCTTGACTGAAGACCATCCCAGGCGGACATGACACGCACAGGACAAGCCAGGTGAATATTGCAAACTTCACGATTCGAGTTCGGCGATCTGTTGGCATTAAATCTCCATCAATAAAGCCGTCGATTAAGGAGTTCAAATTTAAAAATGTTGGTTCTTGTTAAACTTGTTCGGCATGCTAGAGGCTACAACACGGTGTGTCCAGATGCCGGATCGCGCGAAATTAGCGGAGCGGAATCTTCAAGTCAAACTTGGCTCCGTCGGTCACGCTGGAATCGACACAAAGCACACCTTTCAAATCACGTGCCAATTTCGTACACAGGGCCAGCCCCAAGCCAACTCCGTTGGCCGAGTTGGCAGCCTGTTGATCCGATTTGCGGAATGGCTTAAACAATTCTCGCGCGCGGCAGGGATGCACGCCTTTGCCGTGGTCGCGCACGCTGAAAACAAGTTGTTTGCCCTGTATCGAACAGGTCAGGTGGATCCTGCGATCATCCGCATCGCCAGCATACTTGCAGGCATTGTCGATTAAGTTAAATATAACATGCTCGATGGCTGAGGGGATCGTTTCGACGTCCGTTTTCGCAACGGCTAAATCGATTTCCGTGACTAGTTGCATTTTGGATTCATCCACACGATTTTGTAAACGTGTTTCGATATCAGCTACTAAATCGCCGATGAGAATTGATTGTCTTTGCCCACCGCGAAATCCTCGTTCGAGACGGGCGAATTGCAATACGTTCTCAACAAGGTGAGACAGGCGATTGGATTCGACGCGCAACGTGTTGGCGTATTCCTGACGTTTTTCGTCGGAGGGCAACATTTTATCGGCCAACATTTCGGCATACATACGAAAGGTCGTGAGAGGTGTGCGCAGTTCGTGCGTGACCGCCGACACGAATGCTGCGCGACGTTCACTCAACTTGATGACGCCGTGTAATAACAACCCGATAGCGCTCGCTCCCAAAAATAATCCACACCAAGCGAGCCAGAGTGACAAACGAAGTCCGCTGGACCATTCGGCAATAGCATCGTTCAAGGATTCATTGGTGTTTGGCGGCAGATTGCTTAAATCAGCGACGATTTCATAAGGAAGCGTGGCCAATGCGCGACCCGTAGGAGGATTTTCCATATCATAAATTGGTGACAACCGTGCATGCGGCAATAAGTCGCTCACTTGCGAAAGAAGGTTTTTTTCAATTTCAGTTCGATCTAACCAGCAGCACTGGACTACGCGCTGCTGAACAAAATCGACATAGCGCAGCAGCAACAAATGTTCGCCGACCCACACGGGGCGCATGACCCCTTCATTCACTTTCGCGCCATCATTGAGTTGGTTCAACGTCATGAGTCGCATCTTCTCTTTGAATTCATTACCAACGATCGCCAATGTCGCGCGATTACGCGCCTGTTGTTCAACATTGGCACGTTGTTGAATGATGTTGCGTTGAAAATCGAGTTTATTCGTCGGCGACTGCGCCTGCTGTGTGTCGGACTCTGAATTATTCAGCACGCTTTGATCAAAGACGTTTTCGAGGCCAGGTGAATTCTGGAGCAGGATTTGCGATACAGAATAAGATTGTCCCCCCTGGTTTTCCGGCAAACTGTACGTGGTGTCACCATAAGGAATCAGTGTCGAAGAACTTTTTTCCAGCAATTGCTGGAAGTTGAACGCGCGACGCGCTACGTCGAGCGCATCACATGCGTTTGAAATCCATTCGGAATCAGCGCCGCAAGTTAGGGCATACTCGAATTGCTCTTGGGGTGGGCATGTCGGGCTGGAGAACCGATTGTTTGCCTCGATCTGAAAATGCAGTTTGACAAACGGCTTTTTCTCGAGCAATAGCGGCGAGGGAATAAAATTCGCGAATCCGAGGTTGGAAGGATCGGCAACATCGGTATGGCTATTTGGACCTGCATAGAATGAATCGTACAAATAAAACGGCCGAGCGACTTCCGCAGCGATTACCGAAGTCAATACCCAATCCAAACGCCACAGGGCACTGCTGATGCGCTCTTGAAGTTGCGCCTCACGTCGTGCGAGTTCGGTGTTCCGATAGTCTTCGGCACGAAGTGCATCGAGTTCTATCGCTTTGTAAGTCAGCCACCCCATCGTTGGCAGGATCAGTGCCAGACAAATGATGAAGCCCAACCAAATGTGTCCAGGTTGTTTCATGATTCAGCCACTCAACTAAAGTCCTGAATGAGGTTTGATGATGGTTCAACGAAACATATAGCCTTTTCCACGCACGGTTAGCAAGAGTTGTGGATGAGATGGGTCGTCACGCAACTTCTCACGCAGACGGGCGATGTGCATATCAATCGTTCGGGTTGTTGTTCCTTGCGGAGTAATTCGCCACACATTCGACAATAATTCCTCGCGTGAAATGGCTCGGCCGCGATGGCTGGCTAAATACCGCAATAAGTCGACTTCTCGTTCGGAAAGTTCGACCCGCTCATCACCGTGCCGAATTTCTTGCCGCGCGAAATCAACCACGCCTCCGTCAAATGCCACAGACTCGATGTCACGTGGCCTCTCTGGCGAACGTCGCAAGACAGCTTCGACACGGGCGACAAGTTCTTTTACACTGAACGGTTTCACGACATAGTCGTCGGCACCATTCTTTAGACCAGTGATCCGATCGGTTTCATCCCCCTTTGCCGTCAACACAATGATCGGTTGCGTGGGGCGCGCATCTCGTACGGCCTTCAAAATCGACATGCCCGGAAGCCCCGGCAAAGCCAAATCCAAGAGCAACAAATCGTAGTCACCGGTAACGGCCAGTTGTTTCCCCAGCACACCATCCGCCGCTTCAATCACACGATACCCATAATATGTCAGCGAATCGACAATGCCGCGACGAATGGCTGAGTCGTCCTCGATCGTAAGTATGGTGTAACTCGCCATGTTATTCTTATTGCGTAAACGGACGGAGATTTTCTCATTCAGATCGCGAGGCAGTTAGAAAGACCTGATTCTTTCAAGTGTCTACCTTGGAACCAGATCGTCGTGCCTTGCATCTTACCACATGTGAACGTGTACCTGAGAAAACTATCCAGATCGATAGCTTACCAAAAATTGGCGCCCTCTATACTGGAGCGGCGAAACCCGCGCGGCGACAAGAGGCGTCATTTTTCGGCAGCAAACCATAAGCCGCCGCTGGTTTCAGCGTCGCTCGCCACAGAAATACTTCTCGCGCCAAACTCACGTTTTTTCAGCGGATTCTTTACAAATTTTACACCAGTTCATTAGCCTGATGTGTAACTTATTTGTAACTCCACGGTAATTTGTGTAGTGTTGTTCGGTCCCTTTTGTCGATTCGAGGCATTCCAGTCGAGATCACTTTTAATCAACAATCGGCGATGGACGCTGATTCGGAAATAGTCGAAGCCTGGCGAAGTTATTGATGGTTGGGTTCGTCATAGGAACAGCACAATGCCTGATAGTTCAAATCCCCAATATCAAGCGAAGCTGAAACGAAACAATACTTAAGATTGTCGACCCACCGATGGAAACCGTGCGACGTTGTATCAAAATTGGCTAGACTTTCCGGTGGTTAGCATGGCAAGCATGATGCTCTACATGATGCTCTGCATGATTGCCAAAGGAAGAACGACTAAGCCGAACTTCACGCAACGCTTACTTCGTTAGTAACGTAACAAAGATGTAAGGGGCAACTTATGACCTGGATTTGTTGGGCAACCAGCGTGATAATCGTGAAAGAATTTGAGTCTTTCCCGCTTTTGTATCTTGATCGGTTTGTTCAATTTTTTGGAGACGCCGATTCAAGTCGGCCTCTTTGACGACGAGTTCAGATTGGATCCTTGCGATCTTTGCTCGCTCAATCGAAATGTCAATTTCTGCCTTTCGCAACTTCGCCTCAAGCTCTGCCTTCAATCGCTCGATATCTTGATGATTTTCAGCGCCGTACTCGGTTTCCTTGGCGCGTTCGGCGTTTGGATTGACTTCCGGATACGTCGAATAACAACTAGCCTTTGGTGTGACGGGACCATTTGTGTCGGACGATGCAAGGCTTAGTTTTGATTCTGGTGGTGGATCGGTTTCGTCTGAATCCGAGCGAAGCGACGAGAGCTGAGCCAATAAGAATTCTTTTTGTTTTTGCCAGCTTGATTCGTCCTCGGTGTGACCATCCGCGTGGGACGCCGATTCATGGCTCAACGAGGTAACTGGACTCGGAACTTGGATGCCCTCGATCTGTTCACGCAATGCTTGTAGGCTGCCAGCCGATTCCAGTTGGCTGGTTAAGACCTGTTGGACAATTTCGAGAAGTTGATGTTCGTAGGAACTCGTTTTGTGGCTTTGATCTGCAAACCCATCGATCAGGCTTCTCAGCCTCGATTCAGCATCAGCGAGCCGCTCTGTCTGTTCAACAATCGCGGAACAGTCATGACCTTCCAGATTTTTGACTGGAGTTCGATTGGCCATCTCTCCAAACTCGGCCAATAAATCGCAATTAAATTTGATATTTTCGGCAATTTGGTTTGATTGATCCTGCAGACTCGCCAGTTGTTGTTGTAACTCCGTCATGCGATCACATAATACTTGAGCGTCATTGTTTTCGCGACCTCGAGGTCCCAAGGAGTTTTCGAGTTGGTGCCAATGGCTTTGTAGATCGTGTAGATTCTGCCGGAGATCGTGTTGCGCTTCCGCAAATTGCTGATCGCGCAATTCCATTTCGGAAATCTTTTGCAAAACTGTTGTGAGGAGCCCTGACTCCTCAATGGAACGCGCTGGATTATCTTGCTTCGCATTGTTCGCAAGTTGTGCAATTTGCTTGAGCAATGCAGCTTCGAACGCCGTATGTCTGGTCTCGCTTGACAAGATCAATTCTTCCACGGATTGCGATTGCTTGATCAGTCTTTCGGCAAGCTCATCAGGAACTGCAGAACTTCCCGGCTCACGGGGTTCAGAGTCTAGCAGAAGGTCTAACAATGAAGTCTCGAACTCTGCCTGTTTTTGGCGGTGGCCGTCGAGGATTTGTTCGGTTCTGGCAAAGTGTTGAGAAATCTGTTGCAGTATATTTTCGTGTGCTTTTCCGCTTTGTAACTGATCTGAGACCCAAGCCGAGTACAATTGCAGCAATTTCGACTCGATCTCAGCCTGTGTCTTGGTTTGAGTTTGGATGAAGTGTTGGTAACGCGATTCCCAGGATTCGATCCATTGCGCCAACTTGGTATTGAGCTGCGCATTTTGGTCCGAATGTTCTCGAAAAATTCGCTCAATCAGACTTCGTTGCTCAAGCAGTTGCTGCTGAATGGAAGATGTGTCCTCAAACGCATTGCTCCATTCGATTTCCCGTTGTTCATGACGATCCAGTAACTTAGTGACCTGGTCCAACATGTCGTCCGTATTCTGATCAGCGGCGGCGCGGCTTGAGCAGGAGTCAGCAAAAGCCTGAAGCTTATTAGCTGGCATGATCGCATTATTTAGCGAGTCCTCGTTCGGTTCCCTATCCATGCAAATCGATGGTTGATCTGCTTTTGAATCATATGGAGTCGGCGATTGCAGAGTCTGCGGCCTTGGCGTTTGCTCGCGTGTTGGTATAACGCCACCAACATGATCTTCTGGCTTTGGGCTGGCGGTAAGGCCTTGTCGATTTAGTGACTTTTTTGAACTGCGTTTTGAGCGACGCTGCGCGGACGCCGGCTGTCTTGCACGAGTCATATCATTGGACGCGTTATCCGTCGATTCGGCTTCAGATTTCAATTCGTCAGGACAGTCTTTGGACATTTGCTAAACGGAAGTAGCGTAGATTTGAATAGGGCAGATCGTTTGACACATCGATTAGCGCCGAGCGCGCCTTGCGGAATCGTAGGTTAAAACGAGCATTGCTTCGCTCAAAAAACGCGGCTTTTTGACGAATGCTTGGCTACCTGACCGTTGCGAATTGTAAAATTCTGCCGTTCGACCCGTTGTTTCCGTTTGAAATGTGATGAACGTCAACGAAATTCCGGATTTTAGGGCAAAATCGGCATAATTGGGCACACCGCGATGACGCCGATTCTGGCTCGCTTGTCAAGCGGTTATTGGGCGCATGGACCAACTACCGTAAAATTGCGGAAACATCCATTTACCAAGAACGAACAGGAATACGAGCATGGACCAGCGCCCGTTTGTGCACCTCCATTGTCACAGTCACTACAGTCTGCTTGATGGTGCCAGTTCCATCACGAAACTGGTGCAGCGTACCGTCGATTACGGAATGAATTCGCTGGCAATCACCGACCACGGCAACCTGCATGGCGCGTTGGAGTTTTATCGAACGTGTAAGAAATCGGATGTCAATCCAATTATCGGGTACGAGGCATACGTTGCTCCAGGCCGACGAACTGAAAAAGGCAACTCTAACTACCAAGACAACAGTTATCACTTGACGTTACTTGCCAAAGATCGAAACGGATTTCGCAATCTGGTCAAGATGGCATCATCTGCATTTTTGGAAGGCTTTTATTTTAAACCTCGAATTGACCGCGAATTGTTGGCCGCTCATTCCGAGGGAATTATCTGCTTGAGCGGTTGCGTGTCCAGCCAGTTCAATCGAGCGATCTTGAACGGAGGTTCTGGAGCGGAAGAATCTTTTAAGGAGGCAATGGACGTCGCGCGATGGTTCCATAGCGTTTTTGGTGATCGTTACTTCATCGAAATCATGAACAATGGCGTCGATGTGCAACGAATCTGTCTTGAAGCTTCGGTTGATATTGCTCGTGACTTGGGAATTCCACTGGTGGCGACCAGCGATTGCCACTACGTCGATCCGGAAGATGCGGAGGCTCAAGATGTCATGCTTTGCATCAATACCGGCCGCTTTCGCACGGACACGAATCGCATGCGAATGGACGGCCAGCAATACTTTTTGCGTTCACCTGCGCAGATGTACGAGAAGTTTCCGGGACTGGAAGATGCTGTGGCGCGGAGTCAAGCGATTGCAGATACGGTGGAGATTGAATTGGAGCTTGGAAAGCGGCATTTTCCGGTTTTCAATGTTCCGGACAACCAAACCGCCGATGAGTTTCTGCGACGCATCTGCATACAAGGATTAAAGGAACGCTATGCTGACAATCCCGAACACTTTCGCGACGGCAAGTTGACGGAAGTTGTATTGAATCGCTTAGATCGTGAGTTGTCCGTTATCGGAAAACTGGGGTTTCCGAATTACTTCCTGATCGTCTGGGACTTCGTGAGAGAAGCCCGCGAGCGCGGGATCCCGGCGACGGCGCGTGGCAGCGGCGTCGGTGCATTAGTTTGTTACGCACTCTACCTGAGTCATGTCTGCCCGATCAAATACGATTTGCTCTTCGAGCGCTTTCTCGACGAGAGTCGCTTGGAGGCTCCAGATATCGATATCGACTTCTGCAAAGAGCGACGTAGTGAGATCATCGCCTACGTCAAAGAAAGATATGGTGAGGAGAATGTTGCCCAGATCGGTACCTTCGGGACATTAGCGGCACGCGCGGCCATCAAAGATGTCGGTCGTGCACTTGGCATGCCCTTGGGTCGCGTCAATGAAATTTCCTCGATGATTCCTGATCAACTTGGGATCAGCCTTGAGAAGGCCTTGGAAAAGAGTGATGAATTAAGGTTGGCTGTGGAGAAGGACCCCGAGGTGCGCGAGCTTCTAGGATTTGCCAGAAAACTTGAAGGACTCGCCAGAAACGTCGGCACACATGCGGCCGCCGTCGTGATTGGTGATCGACGGCTGACCGAGTATTTGCCGCTGGGTAAGGTGGCAGGTAAGGACGATGTGATCACGCAGTGGTCCATGAATGACGTCGAGGCTGCTGGGCTCTTGAAGATGGATTTTTTGGGGCTGCGCAATTTGACGATGCTCTCCGATGCAGTGAAGATCATCGAGCAGACGCGCGGCGAAAAGATCGACTTAAATAAAATTCCCCTCGACGACAAAGCCACGTTTCGACTCTTTCAACGCGGCGAGACGAAAGGGGTCTTTCAACTCGAAAGTGGTGGAATTCGCGACCTGCTGCAGAAGATGAAACCGGACGATTTCCGAGACATCATCGCGACCAATGCCATGTATCGCCCCGGTCCGTTAGAAGGTGGGATGGTTCAGCAATACATTGACGTCAAACATGGCCGCAGTCAGGCCGAATATCGCCATGCAATCTTAAAAGAGATTTTGGCGGAAACGCACGGCGTGATGGTTTATCAAGAACAAGTTATGCAAATCCTCAATCGGTTGGGGAATATTCCGTTGGCTGCTGCATATACCTGCATTAAGGCAATAAGCAAGAAGAAAGAAGAAACAATTGAACGTAACCACGAACAATTCGTGCAAGGTGCTGTAGAACATGACCTACAGAAGAAGGACGCTGAAGAATTGTGGCAAATGATTCTCAAGTTTGCGGGGTATGGGTTTAACAAATCGCACAGCACAGCCTATGCACTAATCGCGTACCAAACTGCGTACCTCAAATCGCATTATCCGCTTGAGTTTATGGCCGCGTTATTGACGGGCGATATTCCAGGGCGAAACTTTATGCGAAAAGATTCCCTGGTGGAACACATGGAAGACTGCGAGAGGATGGGAATCGAATTGGTACCGCCAAGTGTCAATACTTCTGGTGTGGCATTTACGGTAGGCGATGGCAAGATCTTCTTTGCGTTGGCTGCAATCAAAGGTTGCGGAGGTAATGCG
Source organism: uncultured Planctomycetaceae bacterium (assembly GCA_937862885.1). Taxonomy (GTDB): domain Bacteria; phylum Planctomycetota; class Planctomycetia; order Pirellulales; family Pirellulaceae; genus CALMEE01. The sequence continues at coordinate 23,437 of CALMEE010000039.1, read as the reverse complement.
GCGGAAGCAATCGTAAAGAATCGCCAGAAGTTCGGTCCATTTAAAGATCTATTCGATTTTTGCGAACGCTTGAGCACGTCTGAGTGTAACCGTTCTTCGATCGAGACATTGATCAAAGCCGGAGCCATGGATTGTTTTGGTGCGAAACGATCACAACTCTTGGCCATCGTTGACCGAGCGCTGCAAGCTGGTTTAGCGGCTCAAGCCGATCGAAAAGCAGGTCAAAAAAGTCTGTTTGCCGAGTTGGAAGAAGCAACGGACAAATCGCCGGCCAATGCAAATTTGCCTAACCTCCCGGAATTAAACGAGCGAGAACGCTTGGCATTTGAAAAGGAGGTCCTGGGGTTTTATTTGAACAGTCATCCGTTGGCGGCCTATGCCAAAAAAATTGAAGAATTCTGCACCCACCGTACCGATCAATTGGATGCGACGCAAGGACGCGAGCAAGTCATCATGGGGGGAATGATTTCAGCAATCAAATATTCTCATGTCAAACGCGCAAAGGACGCCAATTCTCCCACAAAATATGTGATGTTTGATTTGGAAGACATGCATGGCTCTGTTCGTTCGATCCTTTGGCCAACGGAATTCGTCGAATTCGGACAATGGGTCCAGCCCGATGCGATCGTAATGATTCATGGCGTCATCGACAAACGCCGCGGCGACGAGGCGAACCTAGTCGTTAATCGGATCAGTACCCTCGATCAAGTCGAAAATGTGTTGACGACGGGGCTGCGTCTACATATTCACGAACGTGAACATGGTTTCGGAATGTTGAAGACCGTATACGAAATCGTTCGCGGTTACCCAGGGGACCGCCAACTGGAACTGGTACTTGAGTTGGCTGATGGGGCAATTCTCAAAGTCAATTCAGGCAAAATAAAGGTCAAACTGGATGCTGAACTGCGTGCCCGGCTCGTCGACGTACTCGGAAATTCTAAATTGCAGTATCTGACGGAAAAATCGAGTTAAGAAAGTCTTTGCTACGTTCAATTTCCAATGGAGCAAGATGGCCGCACAATTGAGTCGCTAATACAATTCATTACGAAGCGACATTGGTGATTCGACCAGTGTCACTTCAGCCCGGATTCTGTTGATGGCTCAATTCTAGAATAGTTGAGGTTGTCAAACCTCCCTCGACTCCGACGCAATTTTACAAACTCCACAACCACCAACTTTCAATCGTAGTCTTGCGAATACACTAAGTTCATTTGGTGACAAGTTCTATCGCTCCGCATTGATCACGGTCGCGTCCGGAAGAGTCACTAAGCAGCGCGACGATAGCGGTATTGAGTTGACTTCGCCGTAGATTCGGAAGTCGCTTTGAATCTCAAGCCAGTTACTAGCTGATAAAGTTGAATATACTTTTCCGTTTGTTGTTCCAGCGTGTGATGTTGCAGCATAAACTCTCGCGCCAACTCAGACATTTTCAGCCGCGGCGACGAGTAATTCACTAACCAGCTGATATTTTCGGCCAGTGCGGCCGTGTCGCCGACGGGACTGAGTAGACCCGTTTGATTGGGTTTGACGTACTCTGGAATTCCGCCGATGTTGAAGGCGACAACCGGTGTTCCGCAGGCCATTGCCTCTAATCCAGTTTGTGGCGAGTTGTCTTCCAGCGATGGCATAACGAATAGGTCCATGGCAGAATACACGAGCGCCTTATCGAGCTGCGAATGCACGAATCCAACCGGGTGTATCGGCGGAAGTTTTTCGCTGTTCATCGGTAACTGACCAGTTCCAAAAACGAGACAGGTGACTGGTTTTTCGACCGAGAGTTGGGTGAGACTTTGAATAAGCAAGTGCAATCCCTTGCGTCGTTGTGTTATGTCCTCGGCCCCGAAGCCAATCACGACGGAATCAAGATCATTGATCCCAAGTTGTTTTCGCGCGAACGGCTTAGCGATTGGTTTCAATTCGGTTAGATCGAAACCGTATGGGATTAATTCAAATCTTTTCGCGTCAGCAAACACCGGGCTTTTCTTGGCGAGATTCAACATCCAGTTACTCGGTGCGACAATTGACAAGTTTTTGCGGTGCAAGGCATTTTGCTTGGCCTTGAAAGAAACCATCGATTCATCACGCTGTAACGGGTGAACCAATTGTGGGCAACTTCCACATCCACGTTCAAATCGTTGACAACCCGAACTGTAATGACACCCTCCGGTAAACGGGTTCATATCGTGGAGTGTCCACACAACCGGGACGTGATTGCTAATCGATTGGAAGAAGCTGGGGTAGTCGACCATGAACGCCAGCCAATGGAGGTGCAAGACGTTGGCGTTGATTTGGTTCCAATCCAAAACAGTTTTATCGAGTTGTTTGGCACCAGAAAATACTTCTAGCGTTTTGTCGCGTTGGCGTATGTGTTTGTCGTAGCTACGCTTGATTTTTCGCTGTCGCATTCGATCCATCTGCCGTTGCCAAGCAGACATTTCGGGACTCCGCAAGAATTCTATTTGCTGGTAGTCAGATCTGAGGTTATCTCGTTCGTTTTTCCAATAGAAAAATGTGCTGTCCATTCCATGAGCAACGAGACCTTCGTGAATGCGACGCGCGGCATACGCGGCACCACCGTAAGGAAACGTGTTGAAATGGCTGACGTTCACAACAAAACAATCCCTAGCAGAGAAGCGAATTCCTTAGACCGAAAGAAACAACCCCATCCATATTTAGATTATGCCGCTCGACGCGATTCATCCTGTTTATCAACTTTCGACTTGGTCAAAATCATATTCTCGTACATCGCTTGCTTACCGAATCGAAAGAACCTTACCGTGAGTTGCCGCTTGAGCAGGTCAAACTGATTGAACACAGGTATTAATGGAGCGGCAAGTTTCTCGCGAGCTGATACTGGAGCCAGACAGCGATCAACAAACTTTTGCTTGTCCTGCATAAAGCCATGTAGCAAAACCAAGTTTGGATTCAGGACGTCTCGGCGAGCTGATTGCACCGTGGAAAAGGCAATACTTCTTGATTTGATCACAGCACCCAACTCCAGAGCTGCTGGATAAACGGTCATGTCAAAAACCCCATTTCGAACATCCGTAGAAAGAATATTTGCGAGATTCTTGGCATAGCAGGCACCGCCATTGATATGTTCCGAGAGCATAAATTTCGAACGGCGGAGAAAGCGTCGCTTGTAAACCGTTGGAACATAACATCCCAATAACAACGGATTTTTCTCAGTGCACCATTCAAGCATTAATCTGTCCAGCCAATGCTCATTGACGGGAACCATGTCGGATTCCAACCAAAGACTGAAACCTGGTTCGTGGCCCCATCGTTCAGCGACATAGTCCATTGCGTCCCAAAACATCGCAGTCGGGCCAGCCGGGTAACCAAAAATTTGGGTCGGACATTTGACAGAATAAGTGGGAGCGATTTGTGCACACACGGAATGCAGCAATTGATCTGGTTCCGTTTTTGGACTGGCCGCCAGCAGAAAGCGGAACCCGGTGCTCGGTTTCGGATATTGCCCAATGCGCCTGACAATTTTCAAATAACGCGCAATTTCTTCCTGGCTGTAATACGGCAATATGATAATGGGGGTCATTGTAGTTCCGTCCTTGGAGCTAATTTCAGTAACCGTGCAATTGAATATTTTCTAAAGCCACTGAGGGCTGGTTGAAGCAACCGATAAGTTCGTTGCCCTAGCGGAACACTGCGCATCAATTCCATGACCTGCACGCGCGATCCACTCGTCTACAAAATTGCGCATCCTTTCGCTAATGCGTCGTAAACAATCCAGAGTGATGGGTATGCCGGTTGCGTCGATGCATTCAATATGGATGGAATGTAACCTCTAATCCTTCAGTAGTATTTGCGAACTTGTTTGTTTCGTACAAATGCCGTGCGAACAGTTGCGGGCATCCTGGTCGATGTCCCCTGACTGCGAGAAACGACGATGTAAGTTTTGTTTGCGGTGCGCCCGATGGCACATCTGAATTTCAGAATCCGACAAATATCATTTTGCTAGGTACGTCTGCTGTTGAGGGCCAAGCCATTCCAACCTTGTACGCTAATTCTTCATCGATCTCAATCTCGATACGTTTGATGCGTTGCCCGTTAGGCAAATCCAGCAGCGATGCCAAAGCTCCTATTTCGAAAGTTGGGTCAGATCCGGCGAAAGTTACTTGGGCGTCCGCCGCATTCAAAATCGGGGGTATTGTAAACGTGGCCGCGAAATCGGGTCAATTGCAATCAGGTTTTGGATTAATGGGGTCGAACGGGGCACTTTAATACTAGGCTCAACCTGATCGCCAATTCCTTCATTTAAGGGATGCTATCAGTTTCGAAGCGCCCTCCATTCGTTCTCGAGAATTGGTCTTCATCGATGGAAGTGGCTTTGCTAAATCTCTACCTTTTGAATTTCATAAGTCGCGCATCACTGCATTCGAATACAGTTATTCTGGGAGAGTTTTGTGATATTGGTCCTTCGATTCTGGGCTTCTTGCCAAGTTGCCTGTTTGATTTTGGCATTATTTGGAGCTATTCTTGGGTGTACTGCACAGCGCACGTCTGACACTTCACGAACGGGGATCGAGCAGCTTTTGATTTCCAATGCCATCGATCAGACCTTGGATCGGACTCCGTTGCCTCCCGTTGAGGGGCGCAAAGTTTTTATTGACAGTCAGTACCTAGATGCCGTTGATAAGGGATACTTGGTTGGGACCATTCGACATAGGTTACTGCAACAAGGCGCCCAACTCGTCGACGCAAAAGATGGGTCAGAGATTACGTTGGAAGTTCGTTCTGGCGGCGTTGGCACAGACAACACCAGCAGTTTCATCGGGATGCCTGCCATCGCCATGCCTGGGCCGATGCCTCTAAGTCTTCCCGAAGTCCGACTATTTGATCGGCAGAGCCAATTTGGCACGGCGAAGATCGGGATCGTGGCTTACGAAACGGAAACGGGCAGCATCTTCTTTGACAGCGGACGTTCTCTCGCACGGGCAAGTGACAACAAGTGGTCAGTCTTGGGACTCGGCCCATTTCAAACCGGCGAGGTACGTGACGAAGTCAACGCGGCCACAAATAGGTCGAGCTTTACTACACGACTGGGCAATGCATTCAGTCCCACCAAGACGCAACGCTAACAAACAATTCGTCATCGGTTTGAAAGATACGCTAAGTTTTCGGCTTTCGCTTGGCTAAGGTTCGCAAAAGCACACTGGGACCGGCAAATCTTGGCGAATGCACGAAGCGGCAACATGTTAATTCAATCCCTGATCGAAGGCGCCACGAGTAACTGCTGGCAAATCCATTGAGCGGCGGCTTCGGTCGATCTCCAGAAATTGGTTGGCGTTTTCGATCATGTCGATTTGAGCTGCCTCACTCCACTCCCCTTCCAGCAAGTTAATTCCGAAACTGCTTAGAAGTTCTCCGGACTGAAAATTGAAGTTGAGCAAGGCCAAATTGTAGTCGACAACCGCTCGGTGGAAAGCCGTCTCGGTTTGGGCTGCGATTTGTTGTGCATTAAGCAAGAAGAAGAAATCCTCGTCTCCAATTTCGGCCCGCAGGCGTTTGGGAGTCAACTCGTCGATCACTGCTTGAAACGTGTTGAAGTTGGTAGCAATGGTCAAGTAAGCGCGATCCACTTCGGTATATGCGGCATTAAGATCGTGAAGAATTTGCCGCTGTTGCTCCCTCAGCAAGGCTTGTTCTCTCGCCAGGGCCAAGTGGGCGTTACGGACTGCTAAGTGACCTGTACGATTTCCGATCGGGCCCTGAAGTTCGAGCCCCAAGCTCCAGTCATCTAGGTCACCTTGGAAAAAGTCGTTAACGGCGCTTCCTTCGGGCCGCCCGCTGCTGCCAAACAAATTGTCTCCAAAGCCTTTCCAGCCATATTGGCCGACCAGATCCAGTCGCCATTTGTTGAGTTGTTTAGCCGCAATCAATTCCAATTCACGTTGTTTGACATTCCATTTTTGGCGACGCAATTCGACCCGGCGGTCCATAGCGTTGAATTGCGCCTGGTCCCAGTCATAACGGATCGGAGCCAAGGCTGGTTCCGAAGATGGTTGAATGATGCGTCCGTCATGATTGGGCAATCCGACCAAGCGACGCAAATTTCGCTCGGCGCCCAGTAACCCAGGAAGTCCGTTAATCTGTCCCGCCAAAGCATTTTGTACCTGCGTTTCGAATTGGAAGTATTGTTGTCGGGCCAGGGCTTCTTCGTCCGGTCGACCTTCGCCCCCGTCAAACAGCGCTTTGCGCTTTTCCCAAGTGGAACGAGCGACTTCCCTGGCGCGTTTCTTCGCATCGAGGTCACGATACGCAAAGTACAATTCCCAATACGTTTGCTCCACGTCACGCACTAAGTCGCGGATGGCGATTTCAAAATCGGCAACGGCGATATCGTTTCGAATTCGCGCGATCATGACCCCGTTATAAAAACCGGGTTGAGCGTTTGGACCGGCAATTCGATTAACGGTACTGCCAAAGCCCCGTAATAGAGGTTGTCTCGCTTCGATCTGTAACGTAGTTTCGTAAACCGATGGGAAACGGCTAGGGAAGTTGGTTTTTGAATAGTCAGTGATACTGCGCACACCAAACGTAGAACCGGTTGCCGCTGTTTTCGAAACGCCATAGGTGAAGTTGACCTGATCGTTAATTGGATTGAAAACACCGAAACCGGGCGGGAAGACTTGATTAATTTTGCGCTCGGAGTGAACCCAGGTTATGTTTGAGGCGACTTGTGCGTCGAAAGCACTTAATGCTGCTTCGATGCTTTGTTGCGGATTAGTTGCCTGAAGCGCCGGGTCGTAGATCGAAGACGTCCCTTGAGGTCCCGCGATGACGCGACCCCCAAGTTTTTGCAACACTTTGCTGTTTTGCAAGGTTAATACAATCGCCTCTTCCAAACTCATTGGCAATGGATCCAGGCTTTCGAAATTGCTGATTGTTGGCGGTGGACCAGTCAGAATGTCGCTCGTGTCTTCACATGCAGCGTATTGCAGGCGCGGGATTTCTATTTGTTGATAATGCGTTTGACACGGTGCTGTTCCTGTCGGAAACCGAGCGGGTGCGGATGTGCGGCATCCGATGCTATTTCCAATGGCTGCAATAATCAATGCAATGCACATTAGGACAGTCAGTTGAACAAACGGTTGATGTTTGCTTAACATCGGATTTCTCATTTTCTTGGTGTTCGGGGGTTAAACGATTCCGTGCTTTTGTGAGTGTTTCGGTCTGCCATTCGGCCGATGCCGAAACATTGCTCCCCTGGCGCGGCCTCAAGCCACTCGACGTCAAATGCATGACCCTTCGGCGCAATCCGCAAAATGAAAATCATTTGCAATCGCTGCACATTCCGTATTTTCGGAATAAGCGGTTCTACAAGTCCAAATCCTACGATGCATAAGGAACGACCCGCATAAGCAGCAGAACCAGAATAATCGGTAAGGTTTCACAAACTTATCAGATTGGAATTTGCTGGTCGGCAGTCCTGTAACGATAATCTGCGAATTCACCTTTAATCTGGGGAGGCAATTGTTGGTTCGCAAGGTGGACCAGGTTCTTCCGCAAGCGTTTGGCGATGTTTCAGCCGTGGTTACGAAAACCCTTGCTTCTCTATAAAATAGGTGGACCTTTTTCGGCCTATTTCTGCCGCTCCAAAAGAACTCAAGCGGAATTAGGTTTTGTGGCGTCAAGTACGTCCTAAGAATGAAGCTCGGTCGCGGTTAACATGGTGGCCGATCACCTTAAGTATTCGTCTCGAAAGAATCTCATGGCATCAGCAAACTTGTTCAAAGCGGCAACCGTCAGTGCCATGGGGGAGCAGCTCTCGATTTTGCTCGAACGTGCCACCGGCGATTTACTGGATCACTTGGATGCAAACGTCGACTTAGTCTTTGTTTTTGTTACCAGTCATTTGGCCAACCAATTGGATGACCATGTCCACCTCGTTTCTGAGCGATTGGGAACTAAACACGTTTATGGTTGCACCGCTGAATCCGTGCTTTGCCAAGGCACTGAATTTGAGCGCGAGCCAGCGATTTCGATATGGGCTGCCAGCATGCCTGGGGCGAGCATCACATCCACAATTTTGAAATTTGATCCGCATTCTGATGGAGGGGCCTTCATTGGCTGGCCAGACGAATGGCTCGGTGAGTGGGAAGAATCAACGTTTATGGTCGCCATCGCTGATCCCTACTCTTTTCCGATGGATGTGTGGCTGAATCGTATGAATGAAGATCGGCCTGGTGTCAAAATTGTGGGGGGCATGGTCAGCGGTATTTCCGGTCCTAGAGATTGCCTCTTGATTTCAGGGCAAGATACTTATGACCAAGGTAGTTTGGTACTGCGTTTTCAGGGCGACATTCGCCTCCGGTCATTAGTTTCGCAAGGGTGCCGTGCCATTGGCAACCCATTCATAATTACGAAAAGCGAGCGAAACCTGATTCTAGAGTTGGGTGGTAAACCGGTATTGCAACAGGTGCAAAACCTATTTAACGGCCTGAGTCAGCGCGACAGAGGGTTAATGCGACAGGGACTCCATTTTGGACGAGTGGTTGACGAGCGAATGACCGGACTGCCGGGCACAGAGTATCTCATTCGCAATGTCGTTGGAATTGATGAAGACTCCAACGGTCTCGTGGTCGGCGATTATGTACGCAATGGCCAGTCCATCCAATTTCATTTGCGCGATATGGCGTCCGCTCAACTTGAATTGCAAAACCTTCTCAGCCTTCACGCGCGCAATCGAAAGTCTCATTTGATTGGCGGTTTGTCGTTCACATGCAACGGGCGTGGAACAAGATTATTCAACGTTCCGCATCATGACTCGAAGTTGATTCAAGACTTTTTGGGGCCTTTGCCGATTGCCGGTTTTTTTGCTGCCGGTGAAATTGGGCCGATAGGCAGTCATAACTTTCTGCACGGATTCACGAACAGCGTCGCGTTATTTGAGCGAGCCGGCGACGGGCTAAACGACAATCCGACGAACCCGCGTATTTGAAACGGCCGGAACAAGCGGTGTGGGTGATCATCCAGCCATCAAGCGAACGAAATGCCTTCGCCCGCTGCGCGGCTAATTGTTCGCAAGAATTCTGACTATTCGGCCTTCACGTACTCGTAACCGCCATCGATTCCCAGCGGGAAACCGATTTGCCAGTAGATAATTAGAAATACTGACCACAAGACGAGCAGGCACACCGAGTACGGCAGCATCAGCGAAGTCAATGTACCGATACCGGTCTTGCTGAAATATCTTTGGCAATAAATAACCACGAGTGGGAAATAGGGCATTAGCGGCGTAATGATATTTGTTGTCGAATCGCCCACGCGGTAAGACGCTTGTGCCAATTCAGGTGAGATACCCAGAATCATCAACATGGGCACGAATATCGGAGCCAGCATGGCCCACTTGGCGCTGGCGGAACCAACCAGCAGATTGACAAGTGCCGTCAATAGAATGATGCCAATGATGATGACAATCGGTGGTTGCCCTTTCAAAAGCCCGGCACCCTTAACCGCCAAAAGAACGCCGATATTTGATGCGTTGAAGACATAGATAAATATCGCCACAAAAAATACGAGCACCAGATAATAGGCCATTGACTCCATCGATTTCGACATGCCCTTAATTACATCCCGGTGATTCTGAAATTTGCCAGAGATGTATCCATGAACAATGCCGGGGATCACGAAAAAGATAAAGATGAGTGGAACAATGGAGCTCATCAACGGCGCGCCGGGAACTGACTTGGGCGTCAAGATCGATGACGTGATGACTCCCTCGCGGGAACTCTCGATCAACAATGGCACATCAGGCTTGAGAACTCTAGGAGCTTCCCGACCGCTGAGATAGTCAGCTACCGAAATGCCTTTAATCGCCAGAAGAATATCACCCTCCGCCAAACCAGCAGCAGCTCCGGCACCTGTGGGAACCAATGCAGTAACTCGAAACTGGTCTTGCTCTTTGACCAAATCAAAACCCAAATCGGATACGGCGTTGCGGTTCGATGTAAGCGAACCAAATTTATCACGCAATGCAGAAGTGGTGGGCCATGCCCAAACGATCAATAACAAAACGCCAATCGACATTGCAATTAAACCGCACACCATCGCTTTACGATCAAGGGGAGACAACGTTTCCATCACTGGAATGTCTTTTGGATCGCCGTCGACCGGAGTCGACTTCAATTTGGGCTCGATCAAGGAGTCGGTAATCACCCAACCCACAATAATAATCAAGAACGAAGAAACCGCAGTGAAGTACCAATTGCACAGAGGATTGACTGAGTAATTCGTGTCAGCAATATTGGCGCCAACTTCGGTCAAACCTGCCAACAATGGATCGATTCCTGATGGGACAAAATTAGCGCTGAATCCGCCGGAAACCCCAGCAAAGGCTGCCGCAATTCCAGCCAGCGGATGACGTCCCGCTGCGTGAAACATTAGCCCTGCTAATGGAATCACTAACACGTATCCAGCGTCGGCAGCAGTGTGGCTGATGATGGCTACAAGGATCACCATGGGAGTGAGCAGCATCTTGGGAGTAAAGTCGAGCATCGACTTCAAGACCGCATTGATGAAGCCCGAATATTCAGCCACTCCCACACCTAACAATGCGACCAGCACCACACCTAACGGCGGGAAATTCACGAACTGATTCACCATGTTCGCCAATAACCCCGCGAATTCAGTCAAGCTGAACATGTTCTTTATTTTGATGGGGACTTCTTTCGGCAAGGCGCGCGGATCTAGTTCAGTGAAGCTCACCATTGACAGCAGTGCCGACAGACCCCAGACAATTACAATGCCGATCAGGAACAACACTACTGGATCAGGCAGCTTATTTCCGATCCATTCAACCATGTCCAGAAAACGTACGAGTACGCCACGGCGTTCTTCAGTATTTTGACCCGCCATCAATTTGCTCTCCTACCCATCCAATACCGGCGCCACGACCTTTGATGGCCAACCACGTAATCTGTTGTATTCAACCTTGGTTGGCTCGGTCGATAGTTGCGATGTTAATTGAACAAGATTCTACCTGCATTGGCCAGCAATTGCAGTCCCCAGACAGAGAAAATTTTTTGGACTGTGTACGCTACCAAGTTGATCAAGATGTTCAGGGCCGCTCTCGGTTGAGCAACTCGCGCGACGCGAGTTTAGACTGACGACAACGGTTCTCAAACGCTGCAACACTTGCAATTGACGAGTATTGCGCTCAATTCAACCGAAGCACAGAGCGGTTGATTCGGTGGTGTCATGCTTGGTTTCTTGCTCTCGTCTAATGTCGAACAAATGGCCCATCAAAACTTAAAGCTGTGAACACTTTTTGAGAGCCGAGGTCACTTCGTTTCGGCTTGCGAACCCCGAAGAATGCGGAATTCGAGTCGACTAGCGTGATTTTTGTTGTGGAAGACGCGACGTGTCGCCTTGGAGAAATCGGACGCCGACGCTTTGTAGATATTATTCACATATTTTTGTGGATTGCGATCAAATAGTGGAAACCAAGAACTCTGAACGTGAACCATAATGCGATGACCACGTTTGAATGTGTGGAAAACGTCTTGCAAGGGAACGGTTACAGGCGTGACCTCGTTGGGAACAAATGGCTCCGGTGCGGAATAGCTATTGCGAAACCGCCCACGGAAAATCTCACTGCGCACCATTTGCTGATAACCGGCAAGTGAAACACTTGGTGGAGTGGCGGAGTGGTTCCGTGTGTCCGCTGGATAAACGTCAATCAACTTTACGATCCAATCGGCATCGGTTTGATCAGTACTCACTAGGAGGTGAGCATGGATGTCTCCAGCTAATGTGATGTCATCGCTGAGGATGTCTGACTCGAACACAAGTACGTCAGGGTGGTTTGATGCGAATCGCTGGTCGTCCGTCATGTAGGGTCTGGGTGTAAATCGGATGGTGAGTTGATCGCGCTGACGATAGGGAACTGGCGAGTTAGGATCGCTGGTGAACTCCGAATAGCTCCCTGCTTCATCCGGGGAACTCATGGTCAATTTTTTTCCCGCACCCAAATAGAAACTTGTGGTTTCTGATTGTCTTGGTGGCCACGCATCAAATGCCTTCCACTCATTTCGACCTGTATCGAAAACCAATGCTTTCCAAGCCGGAAGCTCCCCTTGTTCCTTTAGAAAGTGGCGGAAGAAAGGGGCTTCAATTTCACGTTGGTACCAATCCGATATCCTCTCCCCGAATACGATATTACCAACCATCGTGTGTTGACCGGCTCGTGCCCAATCGCCGTGGCCCCAGGGCCCCATTACCAGCACGTTGTAGATTCCTGCGTTATTTTCCTCGATTGTCTTAAAGATTTGCAAAGGCCCATAAAGATCTTCAGCATCGAACCACCCGCCGACGACCATAACGTTGGAGCCGATATTCTTGAGGTGTGGCAAGATGCTCCGACGCTGCCAGAATTCATCATAGTTCGGGTGTTCGACAATCTGCTGCCAAAAGAAATTGTCTTTGCCGTAGTATCTCTCTGTATTTTTCAGCGGACCAAGATCCAAATAAAACTGGTAAGCGTCTCGCGTGTCTACTTGTGGGCTACGATACCAAGCCTGTGTGGTCGGGCCATTATGCTGGTATCCGAAGGTGGCAGTGGCTATCCAATACATGAGCGTGAAGGCACCATGATGGTGAAAGTCATCGAAATAGAAATCGGCAATTGGAGCCTGTGGTGACGACGCGACCAAAGCAGGATGAGCCTCTGGAAGCGCGGCCGCAGCATAGAATCCTGGATAGGAAATGCCCATGATCCCAACCTTGCCGTTGTGGTTATCCAAGTTGTCCATCAACCATTGGATCGTATCGTACGTATCACTGCTCTCATCGATATTCGAAGTTCCAGAAACGTGCGGGCGCATATTATCAAAAGTCCCTTCACTCATCCAACGACCGCGCACATCCTGTTTCACAAAGATGTAACCTTCGCTCTGCAGAATCTCGGGCCCAATTCGGTTAGGATAATTTTCCAATCCATAAGGTTGGCAGCTATAAGGCGTGCGGTTCAAGATGATCGGATAGGTCTTGCTGCGATCCCGCGGTGCAAAGACCACGGTATGCAGATGAACTCCGTCCCGCATACGAATGCGGTATTCGGTTTTCGAATACTGCTGGGCAACTGGGAGCAAATCTTGTTGAGCATACAAATGGTTGTGAATGGCCAACATGAGCCAACAAGTCGCTGAAACGATTGCAGTTATTTTGATAAATGAGTGGTTCATAAGTGTTAGTTCCAGCAATAGTTGACGACAAAAAAAGCCCCGCTGCACTGGCCAGTGGTTATGCCGATATACGATAACCGAATCCGGTTTTTGCGACAACTTGTGCCGTACCAATGTTGAACGAAACCTTTGGTTGGCACTCGGATGCGTGCGACGTAGCACCGTAAGCCATCGATCAACGTTGGAACATCCTCAGGAAACGTGCGGCGAGTTGCAATACGATTACCAACGTTACCAACAACAGTGCGAACGGAAGCAACTTTCTTGAGAAAACCACGCCGATAATCAGAATGAATCCAACACCCAATAGCAATAGCTTGGGTAAGAAATGAGTCCAGCGTTTCAGTTGTGGCCAGGCTAGCCAAATAGAGCCTAAAACCAAACCCAACCGAACACAGACGCCGGTCGCAAGACTTAAGTGGTCTTGAGTTTGGTCAACCGCAAACCATAATCCACCCGCCAGGATCAGCAAAGCAAGGCTGATAACTCCAATTATGGATCGTCGGTAGTTTGAGAATCTTTGGTCAGACAAGAATCTTGCTTCTCAACTCAGTCAATAGATCGACAGCGTGTTTAATTTCTTGCTTTTGTCGAATTGGTTCGCTAGGGATTTCTCGCTCGATCGTTAGTGGGCCGTGATAACCGACAGAGTGCAGGGCACGCAAATATTCTTCCATATCGACTTGGCCTGCCCCCAAGGGAACCTCGCAACCCCATTCTTTTCCGGGATTCTCAGCCCACGTTGCGTCTTTGCAGTGCACGCTGCGAATATACTCCCCCAAAATTCGCACGGCTTCAATTGGATCACCCGTTCCATACAAAATCATGTTGGCGGGATCAAAATTCACAAATAGGTTTGCACGATCGACATGTTTGATGAAATCAACGAGTCCTTCGGCTGACTCCTGTCCGGTTTCCAAATGGAGGCACTGGTCATTGCGAGCAATGTAGTCCAGAAGAACTCTTGTAACTTCCACGACTTCCGAAAACAACTTGCTGTCTGAACCTTCAGGAATGAATCCTAGGTGAAGGGCAACCACAGAACAGCCTAATCTCTTGGCGAAATCCGCAATATGCTTCATTTCTTCCAGCCGCGTCTGCCGTGTCTCGGCCGGAACGAGCCCAACGGTGCGGGTTACCGTTGGGATATCGGCATAGCTTTCACCATTGAAGCCCCCGAAAACGGCTGTCAACTCGACACCCAAAGAGCGAATTTGATCCAAAAATAATTGCGCATGTTTTTCTGTGCGCGTTGGAGCATGTGGAGCATGTAGTTGAATCGTTGGAATATTTAACTCATCGACCACTTCTAATTTTACACCGAGTCCAGCGTCAATACTCGTAAAGACGCCGATCGGCCAAGCATTCATTATCTTACGCATTCAATCAAAGGAGCAAAAATGCAAATTGGCTAAAGTTGAGTTAAACTAAAGTTCTCTGACTTGGACGAGAGAACATTATCCGTCAACTACGAACGAAATGGGTTGATCACCTGCTAAACGCATGAAATTACATACGGCGTAAATAAGGCTCAGGGCGTCTTCGATTCACTGAGCGAAAATCGGCTTCAGCTTTTAGGTTCGCGTATCCGTTTGCACGCTCGTCGTGGGATTCCAAGAAAACTCCAGCAACAGGCTCGTCATTTATTGTCAGTAGATTAAGGGTTTTCTATCTGAATGTAAAGCGGCTTCAAGCATCATGGAATTTGGCTATCCAGGCAAACCTGCGCATCAAAAAAACGCCGCTGGCGATGCCAGCGGCGTTCGAGTCAGTTGAACAATCAACGGTGATTATGTTCAGCTAGAGCAATTCAGGCAAATTCGATGAAATCAAGACTAGTTTTTGAATTCAAAACTGTTGATTCCGGTTTGCTCTTGCTCTTGTTCTTCACTAATGATGATTTTGGGGCTAACCATCATCATCAAGCTTTGCGTATCGCGTCCAATACCAACGTTCTTAAATAGTCGGCTGATATATGGAATGTTACTGAGCATCGGCACACCTCGTTCAGTTCGACCTTCGGACAGCGATTTAATTCCGCCGAGTAGAACTGTTCCACCATCGGGAACGCTTACGGTAGTGCTGATGTTGGTAACTGCGAACACAGGTAACTGAACCGTGGTACCCTCTTCAATTACTTCAACCTCTTGCCCAACACGCCCAAGTTGACGAGTTGGATCGAGGGCATTGATCAAGTCAGCGATGTCGGAGCGTGTGTTACGTCGAACACGACGGCTGCCTTCGAATCGAAATTCGGAAACCGACTCAATTTTGCTAAAGAACGGAACCAATTGCATTCGCACAAAGCGTCGGTCTGGAGAAACCACCGCCTGAACGTTCAGTTGCGTTCCTTCTGGTAACCAGGTAATCACCGGTTGTTGTGCTGCCGCAAAATCGCCCACGACTGGCGTAATCGACGTGACGAATGGGTTTTGCGTCGTGTTGTTTACCGAAGCTGATTGACCGTTAAACATTGTGACAACCGGCGCTTCTACGATGTTGGTTCGCTCGTCACCTTTGGCTGCATTTAACAGGAAATACACTTCAATATCGCTGAGGATGGCAAATCCGAATGTTGCACCGCTGGCGATGTCGCCGCCGAATTGCGGTACCGCTGATGCAAAGCTGTTCTGTTCAAACAACAAGTCCAAGTCCGCCGTATTGGCTTGGATATTCGGATTGTTCTGCCGACCCACGATCGCAGAGGGACGTGGCCGGTCTGGCAGAAACTGGTTCAGAGCAAAAGCGGAGTTGTCCTCAATTTTGAAATCAAAGTCGATACCAATTCGCTCAAAGAACCGATCGCTCAACGTGATGAAGCGCACTTCGATCACGATTTGCACGTCGTTCAACTGCCGTAAGCGTGTAAGTAAGTCTTGGATGGCGTCTTGAACTTCCTGAGTTGCCGTCACTACCAAGCTGAGGTTTGAAGCAAACGGTCGCATTCTTCCTGTTCCACCATTATCTTCCCAGCTATCTGGGAAAATCGTTTCCTGGATCAGGTTCATCAAATCATCGAAGTCTGCTTCAGTGATACCACCAGGATTCCCGATGGCCTGTGGACCCCATTGGTTGGCAAGTGGCGTACCAACTTGCGGACCATTTCCAAATCCACCACCAATCAAATTGTTTGGCGCGATTTGTTGACCCAATGCGATGTCCAACTGAGACACGGATTGTTGTTGGTTATTCAAGTTCACCATCATGGGCGAGCCGGTTTGGCCATTCGAACCGATCGGTTGTGCGCCCCAACTATTTATATAGGGTGAGTTGGGTGAAATGAAGGTATTCTGTAAACCGCCACCTTGGAAGTTTTGAATTGGTACAACCAAGTCACCGACGTAGTACTCCTTGACCACCGTTTCACGGAACTGCGCATCGGAACTTGTCACTTTGATAACTTCGTCCTGAATCACGTAAACCAGTTTAAGGTTCCCGAGAATCAGATTCAGTGCACTGTGGACGGAGATCGGATTGTTGAGCCGCATAGAAACCGGCGTATCGGGAGCGATTTCTGATACTGCCAAAGCACGAGAATCCAGCACAATGTTCACACCCAGTCGGTTCGCGATGACGTCCAATGCTTCGCTGAGTGGCGTTCCGTTGAACTCATGTTGAATCTGCTGGTTTTGCAGTTTTAAATAAATCGAGCGCTCTTGAGGACTACGATACTTCGATGCCTCAAATCGTTCCGTACGCAAACGGCTTAGCTCATTCCATCGCTCAGCATTTCCGAAGTTGAACGGTGCCTCAGAAGTTGCACCGCCGGTTGCTGCCAAATCGACTTCATACAAGCTATTGAGAAAGTTCTCAGCTTTTGCATTGGCGATTTCGCGATTCTGTGCATCTCGGTAGATGATGTTCGCCTTTTCATTCATGGCGGCGACAACTTCCATGTCAGGAGCTAACTCCATTGCTTGTCGTGCGACCATCAGAGCCTCGGAATAGCGCTGCTCATGCTTTAATCGCTCAAAATCATCGACCAATTGAGAGATCTTTCGCTCGATATCATAACGGCGTTGTCGCGTATTTTCGATTTCAGCCAATCGATGCTGATTCATTTCATCATTTTCGATTTGGGCAATATTGTCACGAATATAGTTCGAATATCGCGTGATTTCCCGATCGATGGCACCGGTTAGTTGACGTTTCGAAATCTCGTCAACTTGAGACTCTTGCACTTTTTCCCGCAAGAGTTTCAAGTGCTCCAGTGCACCCCGCGGATTATTATTTTCCATCATGCGATCGGCAACCGATTTTTCGCGGAGCACATCGTTTTGCAATTTCTGTCTCAATCCATAGTCGATACCGTCGACTTGTTCGAGATTGGCCGTTGTTTCGTCCTGAGATCTCGCTTTCGATCCAGCTTGAATGCCGGCCAAACGTGATTGCAACGCGCGACGTGTTTGTGGATCAAGTTGATCCTCGTATTGCCAAGCTAAACGATAATATTCACCAGCTCGTTCGCGATCATTCTTTTCCATGGCGGCCTCGCCTGAAAAGAACAATTGGCGTCCGCGAGCACTCGCGGAGCTGGAACCAGGGATCTCTTCGTCGTAGCTTACTGGTAGATTCTTGGTTGTATCACGATCAGGATCGTAAACGGCCTGAGCCACACTCGTTTTGTCCGAGGCAGCACGGACAATTTGCTCGTCCAGATCTGCCGTAAATGAGGACATTTCGCGGCGTGCATTCCGGATTTTCAATTCCAGTTCCCAAGGCAAAATGGTGGAATCGCTGAATGCACTTGTGGGGATTTCCATCTCGTTCACTCGTGCAATCAATTCTGCTGCATCATCAAAACGTTTTTGGTCAAATGCGAGTTGCGCTTGGCTCAACAACCGTTGTGCTTCGGATTGCGCTGATTTGAGATTAGCCTGCGATGCCGCATGACTTCCGCGCGCGGTCGCCAATTTACCCATGACGCTGTCTGGAGTTCGACCAGTCGCTGGAAGTTGTGCTGGAAACTGGCGTGAGGTGAACACCAAGCTCTCGGCAGTTGTGAAGTCACCGTATTCAATCAGCATTTCTGCTTGTTCCAACAGGAACAAAGCTGCCTCTTGGTTATAGCGATTCGCATCGCTATTCCGCAGCGTACCCACCAGCTCTTCAAAGCGACGAATCATCGTTTCCAGTTTTGCGGGTGAATCGATGGCGGAAGTTGAATCGTCATGTAACTTCGAATCGGCCAGCCACTTTTTTGCTGCCGCCACGTCTTGTTGAGCGAGCGCTTGTCGCCCTTTGAGTAAGGCTTCCGCCCCATTTCTTGCCAGATGGCTCTGAATTTGTTGTTGGCTTGCCCCATTGGCGTACGCGCTGTCTTGCGCGATCAAAGCTGGTGCAGATGCGAACAGGCTTGCCGCCAATGCGATTGCCGTTAATTTAGTTTTGATACTCGAGGAGCTATTCAAAGCATCACTCCTTATAAACGAATTGCTCGATACCCAGTTTCTTTACGGAATACGGTCTTAGCTTTACCGCCGTCATACTCTCCCTTGAAGCTGACATTGCGATCGCGCTTACAGTGCCGCAGCGATGTAACCGTTGCCTACGGACTTACTCAAAGCGCATTAACCGCGCAAGACCGATCGGCGGTTAAAATACGTGGCGGGTAGATAAAGATACTGAAAAAGTATGTCAACGCCAGTTTCTGATAATTCCAGAAAATTATTTAAATCGCTAGCGAATTCAGGTTTTCAGGCACAGGACACGAGTTCTCAGAAACGGAGAATATTCACAAATTCTCCGACGAATCAAGCAGACTTACGGATTCAACGGCTTAGTAAATGCCAGCAACTCGATGCTAGAAAAAGGTGAAGCTCGGCACAGCCTATGGCTGGCTCTGCATCCAAATAATTCTCCACCTGCCCAATCAAAGGCAACGAAATTCTTCCTTCAATAATGAGGCGAAACTATCCAGTGCGTGCTCCTGCGGATCGATGGGCCAACAAAAAAGGCGAAGGGCAAAAGCTGACCCCTCGCTTCAGAAAAGATCATGCTCTTGCAACGAGATGATCGTTGGGCTTATGGCTTACTTAGTAAAATTTGCTCAGCGGAAGCTTCGACTTGGACTGCTACCAGCTTGGAAATTCTCCGGCAACCACTTCACAAGTGCGCGGCGTTTTGCCTGTTCATTCCCCTCGATCAAATCCTTGGCTACACTACTTCCCACCAGCGCCTCAAACGCATTGAGAAGTTCAAACCGATCAATGAAGTCCATCACAAAATACTGTTGAATTTCAACCATGGTCGGTAATGGATTATTGGGTTTCGATTCAATGAGCGTCTCGATACGGCGATCGACGTGTTCCTTTTTGAGCGATTTGGGAAATTCTTTTCCACGCCATTCTTCGTCCAAGTATGGGCCAAACAGATCATCCAGGGCCAACTCTACGGGATCCTCTTTTCGCGAATCGGCGCGTCCTTTGGCAACGTTGGCAACCGTTAAGGCTTTCCCTTTCTTAATTAGATCACCATTTTTTGCAGAATAGATAGAAAGACGAGTCGAGTTTGTCGTCGTGCTGGTTCTGGACGAATGTTTTACATCGACTTCAAAAACAGCAACAACATCAATTCCCATCCCCTTTGCTTTCCGCAGAATTTCTTTGAGGTTGTCCACGCCAACCAGCGAAACGCCAGGGTGAATTCCTGTCTTCGGCCCCCCCTTATCGTCACTCTGGGCATTGTCATTCGTGGATTGGTTTCCACCCAGTCTAGGTGGAGCCGCTCCCGGACCACCGGCGATCATTCTCAAGTCATCAGGGACACTCGTCGATGCATTTTGATCGTTAGCGTTTTGATTTTGCTCAGGAGTATTCTCGACGATTTGGCTGCTTTTTGCATTGATCTTCGCCAAAATACTGCCGTAATATCCGCCTTGATGCGTTCGGCGAGAATCCAGTCGTTCCAGGAACAACTTTCCATAGTCGCCGGTGTAATAAATAATTTCCTCAAAGGGGTCCCTTGCCGCATCAGCAGTGGAATTTGAAGGTCCGGTTGCGCCGGCCCCGCCACCTCCGAACAGATTCCGCTGCGGAGGTGCGCCGATTGTTGCGCCACCGCCGCCTGATGGAGGTGTTGGAACTCCGAGGTCGTCCGAGCTGTTATTACGTCGATTTCCCGTCGCTGTCGATGAAGCTACGCGGTCCCCGATTACCGGTGGATCGCCGCTTAAGTCACCATCCAATTTGTAAACGATGCCGATTCCCCAACGGAGTCCCAAGCGTGGCTCTTGAAAAGCAGTCGTAGAATCGCGTTCACCTGATTTGCCTGTAAACCAAGCCATCGGTGTTTCACGCAACGCTTCGGGTTCCGTTAAGGCATGAGCATAGAGGTACTGGAATCCATCGAAGTCGCGCAACTGGGCAAAGCTCTGTTCAGCCGACTCAAAAAACGTTTTCGGTTTCGCCTCAGCTTCGTTAGCACGGCCGCCAGTGTTTCCAGGATTATTCGACCGACCGCCAGTGGCCATAGCTAGGTCATCGCTGCTACCGCCACCGAGGTCTCCCTGATCCGATTGCCGATTGTTGTCAGCGGTTACGGCTCCACTGCCGCCACCAGCCGACAAAACCAAATCTTTGCGACTGTCATACAGCCAATTGCCACCACCATCGTTTGCTCTGTTTTGCGGTTGGCTTGTAGAATTGCGGTTGCCTCCAGTACCAGTCGCTAGATCCGAAGTCTCCGAATCACCATCTTCGTCTTCGTCTTCGACTTCGTCGTCTCGTGAATTCCCTTGGCTGCTGGTATTCCTTCTGGGTGGTTCGTCGTCGTCATCGTCATCAACTGAACTGTTGAACGAAGGCGTCGAGCTGCGTGTGGAAGGAGCACGAGTTCCGCCGCCACCTCCTCCCCCTGCGGCAAGCTGGCCAGGTGGAGTCCGATTTGGTTGTTCATTCGTAGAAGCTGTAGGACGCTGTGATTGTCCTGTACACCCAATGAGAAAAATGACAGCAACGATAAGGCCGAAAATGCACTTGAACTTGAACATGAATCACCTCGTCTGGATTCACTTAGCACGAGCAACCCACCAAGGTCAATTTGAACTCACCCAGGGTGCTCGCATGAATTTGGAAATGGTTGACAACTTTACGGGATTAACTCCTAGCCATGTAGTCGATAGGTGTCCACGCAATACCCGGATCAATTGACTCAAGCAGGAACTACGCAGCAGAACTCGAATGTCGTAAACGACTCGTTCGCATGAGCCCTTGCACAGACTTCTGCAACGGCGCTAACAACACAAGTCGACGGAATATCTTGATCGCGGCGAAAACTAAACAGGGAGCTTACCGTTTCTTAATCTCGAGTCCCTCTATTTTACGGGAAAATCACAATTTTACCAGCCTCAAATTGTCACTAGGCAGGCGCTTGCTTCGAGAGTCACTTCACACATGACGCGATTTTCCCTAGTTTTGTTCCAATAAATCCGTGCCTGTTGGTCCATTGTCAGAAATCTTTCAGCGAATCACGAGCTCAACCAACTCCAGATATTGTCGGGATTAATTGACTATTCGCAGAATTTCTCGACGTTCATTGCTGAGGGACAACTCTGGGACGCATTGAGAATAAAGAATAAGTGGTTCAAGCTAATGCCCGACTCTCATTCTTGAATTGGTCGAGTTGAGCGATACCGAAAGATTGCGCTGAGGTTTAACGCATAGATGAAGACAGAATTCGACATCAACCATGAATCAGCGTGAATGCCCAGCTTCAGAATGCCTCCAATTGAAGTCGGCAGGCTTGAGATGTTTTTGCTCGGTGCCAAAGCCGAATGCAGTCGGCTGGTATGGGCGAACAAAATCAACGTTGCTTTTTTCCGGGATTTGGGTATGGAGATCTAATGACCAATAGCACGCGTTGACGATTAGTCGTCGCAAGCCCTCACTTTGAAAATCCGTCGCCGCGCCCATCGTCGTACAAAACACCTTGGCAACTCGCTCCGATTCCGCACGGTAAGGAATCGTCCAGGCTAACGGCATCATCGGATCGTTCTTAGCACCCGCCACCGCTGGATCAGTTGGTTTCATTCCAGCGATCACTTGGCCCAAAAGAATGACTTGAGCATTAACGGGAAGTTCTCGGATTCCGTACACATCCGTGTCACCCCAAATGTCGTCGACGCCCTTGAGAATTGGATGAGCGTTCATCTCCCTCGCTGGGACACCCCTAGTGCTTTCTTGGCCGTGAGCGCCGTGATGGTTGACCCATGTTTCGCCCAAGACTTGTTTTCCGAACCCGCCGGGCCAATCACGACTGTCGAAACTGAAATGACGGTACGGGCTGTCGCTATCAGCTGGATAGTTGAACGCGTGAGTAGACGTGCGCAGCCCAATGATCGGCTTTCCCGATTCGAGATACTCCACGAAAAATTTCATTTGGTCGTCCGGCAAACGACGAAAGCGCAATGCCACGACGACTAGGTCCGCGCTTTGCAGACGGTGCATTCCAGGAATGTTTGTTTGGTAGCTTGGCTGAATAAGGTTAGTGTCGGGATTAATCGGAAACAATACCGTTACATCGAAGCCATGGTGGGCTGCCATGATCATTCCCAACATGGGGAGGGCTTCTTCTGAGCGATACTCGTCGTCGCCAGCGATAAATACGATTCGTTTACCCAAACCAACTTTCGGTTGATCCTCAGGGTTGTAGCCAGCATATTCGCACCAAAGTTGTGGCATCGATTCACTCTCATCTTGACCCAGTAACGCGTTTGGCAAATATGCGAGACCACACGCGAATACAATTCCAAATTGAATCGCACGTTTTGTGTTTGTAATCAAGCTACTCAACCAACTAATGCAAATCTGGGTCGCAACAGACATTATTTTGTTCGCCTATCTTGTTTTCTGGTGATGCTATCTTGTTTACTGGTGAAGTTAGAACAACTGTTATTGTACAAATTAAACTGTTGCGAGCGACCATAGCTAGATTCCCGTAGTACGGAAATACCGGCACATGTAGGGGCTTCCCATGGCGATGATCAGGCCTCCGCAGTAACCTCAATCCCTCGCATTCAGCCCCAGATCTCGAAGATGCGCTAAACTGTGGATCCTGTGTACGATGTCGGAATTCAATATTGCTTGGCATGCGACAAATCTTCGCCGAGGCGCGCCGCAAAAAAGCAGAGGATAACAAAGTCAATTTAACGTCAGTTTTCTAGTACGCAGCGGTGAAACCCCTCTGTGCCAATGACAGTGAGACAGCGGCCGTGTTAGAATTAGTGTAGAGGG
>CALMEE010000038.1 GCA_937862885.1 uncultured Planctomycetaceae bacterium | reverse complement strand
CAGCGGAAGTGCCGTCCGACTTGCGGTCGGTGATCCACTCGCAATCTCTTGCATCAATCTGTTAACTACATCAGTTGAATTTTGGAATTGGTCGATTTGCGTCCCCAGGAAAGCTAGGCCAGTAATTGCCTGTTCTCGGAGCGCGCCTGGCTCGGCGCGGTCGAGGATATACTGGTACCATCTGTTCGCGATTTGCGGCGCAGCACGCTGTGCTGCATGATAGGCAACTAGTGCGGCGAGTTCGAGACAGTGATCGGCTGGCTGCAACTCAAGAGTCTCAGCAAGGACCTGGTCCGCTTCAGCAATGTCTCCGATTTTCGAAATTATCGCCACCAAGTGTTTGCGCGCGGTGAAAGAATCCGCGCCTGCGGGGGCCAGTATCAAATATTGACGCAATGCCGCCAGTGCTGGCTCTAGCTGTTCGCGAGTAATGTAGGCCATCGCCCTAACATAGGTGACCGCCGCCTGGAATTTTCCATCTTCACTGAACAGGGCGATTTTCGACAGGCTATCCAATGCTGCGTCCGCGTCGCCTTGCTTGAGTTCACAAACCGCAAGCCAATAGTTGATTCGATCATACTGCTGAAACTCGCTCGGATCAATTTGTTGGACCAATTGCTGGAACACCTTCAACGCACCATCCAAATCACCTAGCTTGTAGGCTGCGACTCCTTCAGCGATCGAAATTGCTTGAAAGTTGAAGCCTTGCAGATTGCGTTTGCGGTAATTCTCGGCTGCATTTCGGACGCGACGCCAGTCTTCGGCTTCCGTTGCGATTTGGATAATTAACTGGGTAGCGGCATCAAGCCAATAATCATGATCTGATGTTGCGATTACGTGTTCCAACCATTGGTGAGCCGATTCTGGTTTGCCAAGGGCAATTTTGGTGCGAGCCCTTTCAATCCAGATCGCACTGGCGAAGGGTTGAGCAGCATCAGAATGATCCAATGGATATAGCACATGCTCAGCCGCTTGCGGGTTACCTTCCGCCAAGTAGATTTTTGCCAGAAGCAGTTTCGCTTCGATCAAGTGCTCGCTTGTTGGAAAGTTTGCGATTAAGCGATCCAGCCAACCTTTCGACTCTTTCCAGAAATCTTGTGAAAAGCTGATTCGTGCTAACTCGAACAAACTTGTATCTATCCGGTCAAATTCGTTCCGCTCGGCCAAGGCACGGAAATGCCGTGCGGCCTCGTTCAATTCTCCCTGCTGAATGAGCGACTTTGCGAGAAGGAACTGACATTCGCTTAACGACTTCGAACTTGGAAATTTCTCGATGAAGATTTCGCAGGTACGTTGAGCCATTTGCGGTTCAGATCGCGCCACACGCAAACGGGCAATTAGTGGCAGCGCCGCCTCAAGTAGTTCGTCCGCTGGATGCTCGAACACGAAATCTTGCAAGACACGCAATGCTTGAGCATCACGCTCCAAAAGATACAAACATTCGCCAACTCGGAATTGGCAACGTGTTAGAAATTCACCTTCAGCGGATGAGGCGATGTATTGCTGAAACGCCTGCAACGCACGCTCAAACTGTTTCAATTGGACAAAAGCCTCGCCCAAATAGAATAAGCTCTTTGTAGCGAAAGGCGAATCTGGAAATGCGAGCCGCAGCTCTTCGAATGCCTGCACAGCCAATTGCCATGCGTCGCGCGAATAGTGCGCGGCAGCGATATCAAACAGTTCGCTGGCCGTTTTGTCTTGGCGGTGCGTGATTACAAGATGCGAATCTACTCCCGCAACTTGCAATAATTTGATCCTCGAAGTCATCGATGCGAAGTGCTTGCCATCGAGTAGAAATAGATATGTGTTCAGCAGATTCGCTCGTGATCGAGAGTATTTCCCCGGCAAGCAATCACTTGCGTCAACAGCGGGCCCGGCGTGATTGAGCGTGGAAACCTCAATCGTCTTCGAGAAGACGGTATCCGCAAGTAGGAAAGAGGATAGGCAGACGAGCCCTGCTAAGATGCCAGCGCATCCAAGTTCGGAGCACCTACAAATCGCTTGCTCGATCTTGCGCTGCAACACATGTGATTGGCGTGGAGACGATTTACTCACCTGCATCAAACCAAACTGGTTATCCCGGCTAAATAACTGGAGTTCAAAAAATTTCATGGCTGTAGGCATAGTCGGGTTGGTATTCTGGCCAGCAACATTTGCATACTTCAAAACTAGTACGAGCCCTGACTTCAAAAACACGGGCTAAGAAACCAACCGACAATTCAGGGCGGCGGAGTATAGAGGCAAGCGATACACCCGCAAACATCGATTAGGCGAGCTAGCAATCTGGGAATCGCAATGCCTGCGGACGTCAACGTTAACGTTTTTCGCTGGCGGGTTGTAGGTTTTTACGGAAACCTACGGGCTATGGAAACAATTTTAAGCGTACGCTTAGCAGATGAGTCGCGGATATCGACCGGCTAATGAACGAAAGTGAATGTACCTTCATTTTCTTCAGCAATTTGCTTCAGCATGTGCGCGCCGGAAAAGTCTTTGAATGCGATGGTGTGGATGGCAATTCTCTTCTTGCCTTGCGAAACCCGCCGCGCCGAATTATTGCGTCTCAAGTACTCCAGCGTTCCATCATTAAACACGCCATCGGAGAGGAAAAAGATGGCATCCGGATTCATTTGCATCGCCATCATCATTGAATCCCGCGGCAAGGTGCCGCCCACCGGGAACTGTTGAAACACCCAAAACCTTGCGGCGCTGACGTTAGCATTGTTCGCGGGATGCAATGCCATACTTGCACCGCTAAGTCCCAGCATCGGATTTGCCGTGTGATTAAACAGAACAATAAAGAACTCTTGTTCATCCGTCAAACCGGTAATCGATCGGAACAACTCTGCCACGGCTTGATCCCAAGGATCACCCATCATGCTGCCGGATTTGTCGACAACATACACAAATTTTTTGCCTTGAACCTGAATGCCACAGAAAGTGGCTGAATTTCCGACGATCTCCATATTGGGATCGACGAATCCGGCGCCTGCAATTGTGTCCATCATTCCGGATGCACTGGCCAAGCTCGCTGCAAATTCACCGGAATCGAACGCGGGCAGATCAGCTTGGTCCGCAAATTCCAGCGCAACCTGCTCACTTGATTCCTGTGTAAGACTATTTTCAAGCCAATTCGCCTCTTGAAACTCCGTCAGTTGAAATGTAGTCAGCATATCCAAATGGTCAAACGCTTCTTCGCTGACCAAAGTGGCACTGATATCGACTCCTTGATCCGGCAGTACGCTGAATGTCAGGAACGCCAGGAGCAGAATCGCGGTCAGATGGATGAAAAAGCTGACACCCCACGTTTCCGCTTGGACCAACAATAACCGCGCGAACGAAACTTTCGGTTCACCATGGCTGATTTCAGGAATTGGCGCGGCCAATGCGTGAACAGGTTTGTGCAGAAATTCAGTTCTAACATGGGAAAGCATGTCTGAATCTTGCTCGAAGGCACGATGAGCGCTACGGTTGCTTCGCAATTGGGCTATCGTTCTTCGTGGAGCAACAGACTCTAGCGGTATTGCCCCTGATGACAAATCGTTTTGATATTCGGGATCGATCGTAAGATTGCGTTCGAGTTCTGAGTTGTGGCCGTTCGTCCCAGTTGCCTTTGGCTGACTTTGGCCGACAGTTGCATGTCGGGCCAGAGTATTATTCGGCTGGGCATGAGGTACCGTCGATTTGGCATCTTCCATTAATCAACTCCCCAAAGACACACAATTGCTAGCGACTCGACTTCACATTCGCCGAAATAGCGGCGCGGTCGCAATATTGCCTGATTCGTTGACACATCTAAAACACAATCGTCCCCAAGAATGGGTCGACCCGAAAAGCCATTTACCCAATTATTGGCGAAGTCCCAACGATACGCAATTAGAAAATTGCGGATTTTTGATTTCGCTATTGGACCGACCGAAGGCGCCATCTATACTCCGCCACGTTTTTTTGTGAACCACAAGGCATAGCGAGAGAGATGGAAATGAAGCGGGCCTTTTCCCTTAGTCGAATCAACCGGTATTTTGTCACGGTTATGTTGTTCACTTTCTGCGGAGAAAACATAGTTTGTTCCCAAGAGAATCTGGAACGACCCCCAATCGCTTCGCCAGCCAATTCGCAAGGATCATCCGGGAAGTCTTCAGACAATGACGAGGAACTTCCTTGGGTTCAACCGCAAACGCCACAGGGCCAAAGCGCGAGCCCACAGAACTTACCTGCCAATACTCCAATTGCAAATCGACAGCTCCACACGGGACCTAACGAAAATCTACAATTATCACAGCCAAGGCTCGCGCAACCGTTAGACGCACAATCGATTCAGTCCGCACAAGTTCGCACTGCAGGCATCGTGCCTGCGCAGCTGATACCAACGACTCCCGTTCAACCACCGACTCAACTGATTCCTCCGGCGCATGCATCAGTTCCCGCATTCGTAGGTGACTATACCCAAGAGCCGCAACTGTACACACAACCAGCGAATTACAACAATTTCAACAATTCGGCGAACACTCTCTACCAAGCGAACGCACCAAACTCGCTGGTAATTCGCAATGTCTATGCGGGCGAACGGATCGCCGCCGAAGAAAATGTCATGGGCAACCAAAATCCAAACCAGTCAATCAATGGCTATAATGAATTCGAGCAACCAACGCTGGACGTTGGCACATCATTCGGGACTAACCCTAGCGGTGTTTCTCCAATCGCTTACGAAAATTCGATTGGTTCGGGTATTCAGGATCAGAATCGAAGCGGCGAAATCACCCGTGTCACAGAAGGCATTGACGCTCTCCCCAACACTGCGGGGCAAGTTTGGCGTGAATATGACATTGCGCCTTATACACGAAACATCACGAATTCGACCCGTCCACAACAAGCGATTATTGATTGGATTCTGTTGGAAACCGGGCAAGATCTTTGGTTCAACGAACCGCTGGGAATCTTGAACGCATCAAAGGAAAAATTGCGTGTTTATCATACGCCGCAAATCCAACAAAAGGTCAAGGCAATCGTCGATCGACTGAATCAAGGCGCAGGACGTAACGAGATTTTTGGCATGAAATTAGTGACCATCGCCAATCCAACCTGGCGCACGGTCGCCTACAATCGCATGCAGCCGATCACGGTTCAAGCGCCTGGCGTTGAGGGCTGGCTATTGAGCAAAGAAAATGCAGCATTCCTTGCAAGCGAATTGAGTCGCCGCAACGATTACCAATTGCAAAGTGGCGGCGAGATGATCGTGCACGACGGCCAGAAGTATAGCCTCGCTTCACGGCGACCGATCCAGTTCTATCAATCGTTGCGCTGGGTCAGTAGCGGTAATCTGGTGTATGCTGAACCTGTACTGACAAATTTTGAAGAAGGGTTTACTCTCGAACTGAGCACGCTGTCTTCTCTGGATGGACGGACCTGCGAAGCTGTCATCAAATGTGATGTCGATCAGATCGAGCGTCTGCAACGCGTCAATGTCAATGTGCCTGCATCTAACGGACAATTGCAATCCCTCGATTTGCAAATTCCGCAAATGGTTAGCTGGAACGTCCATGAACGATTTCGGTGGCCAAGCGATCAAGTCTTGCTCTTGAGTTGCGGTGTGGTAGCCAGTCCTGCACAAACTGGCGGGTTGCGGGATTTGAGCGGTCTTCTTTCTGGTTCCCGCCGAAGAGCGGATGCTTTGCTATTCTTGGAATACAAAGGTCCAGCGCCCACGCAAGGCCCGGCCGGTTTTTCCCCGAGCGCAAGTATTCCTGTGAACACACAGCGATAATCATGACGCCACTGGAAAAACGAAAACAACATGCCAGCAATTCCCAATGCTGGCCACTTTTTTCTTTCACATGATCGTGCTAACCACTTCGATAAAGAACCCAGTTCTATGGTTGGCGCTCAAAAGCAAACGATACAGCGTCTCCAGAAACGTGCTGCGCCAATGCGGCGTTTTTACCGCCTATTGCCGAAATCGGCTTTTATGTTTCAAATGACCCTACTAGATAAGCTCCGTTCGCAAATTCCGACAACCGTGAGTCTCGGACGTCACGCGTCCGATATTCGCTGTGAAACCCGCACGGGCGAACGATTGGGCTGTAGGATGTTCTCTGCTACGCTGGTCTCAGATGGTGCGTCATAACGCGCGTGCTTGATTGGTTGTGGCGAAGGGCGAGAACGCGTCGCAGGGATTTTGATTTTCGATTGGAAGCTTTGGTTCACTGAACAAAAACCTAGTGTTTCAAACAACAAAGGATTATGAGTTTAACAAGAGTCGTCATAACCGGCATGGGACAAATTAGCCCTTTAGGAATTGGGCTACAAGAACTCTGGGACGCGTTGAGTCAGGGCCGGAGCGGAATTGCGACGCTGCAACGAATTCCGCATGACGTGCTGCCGACGTCGGTGGGGGGCGAGGCACGCTCATTCACAGGCGATGTTTCGCAATTCGGCACGCTCGACAAAGCGGCAACGCGGGCGATTCGCAAAGGACTCAAATTGATGTGCCGCGAAATTGAAATGGGGGTCGCCGCAGCACAATGGGCCATGTCGGACGCCGGTTTGGTGGCCGGAACTTATGATGCTGAACGCATCGGATGTGTGTTTGGTTGCGATTACACGATGACGTTACCGGAAGAGTTTTCGGATGCCATGCATCATTGCAGCAGCGGCGGAAAACTCCAATTCGAACGATGGGGCCAGGAGGGGTTGTCGAAAGTCGATCCTTTGTGGCTGCTCAAATATCTTCCCAATATGCCCGCGAGCCACGTGGCGATCTACAATGACTTGCGCGGCCCAAGTAACAGCTTGACCCTGCGAGAATCTTCAGCCAACCTTGCTGTCGCTGAAGCCTTTACAACTCTGCAGCGCAACATTGCCGACACGATTGTTTGTTGCTCGACCGGATCCCGTATTCACCCCTTGCGTTCCGTCCATACGGCATTACAAGAGCAATTGGCTCAGGCGACTGGGGCTCCAGAGGCGTCACATCGTCCTTTTGATGTCGATCGAAATGGTATGGTGATCGGTGAAGGAGCAGGCGCAATCGTACTGGAAACGGAAGCTTCTGCACGGGCGCGGGGCGTCGAAATCCTTGCTGAAGTTGTCGGATACGCAAGTTCAACGGTCGCTGACCAGAACGGTGTCGCCAACTATGAACAGGCCTTCGTGAACGTGATCGAAATGGCCCTGAAGTCCGCCAACATGTTGCCCGGCGAAATCGGGCATATCCATGCTCATGGTCTTGCTACCGTGCAATGTGATCGCGATGAGGCACGCGCTATTTGGCGCTGTTTTGGCGAGGACCAACCGGTCACCACCGCTGCGAAAAGCTATATGGGTAACCTCGGCGCGGGAAGCGGACTGGTCGAAATCATCAGCAGTGTCCTAGCCATACGCCAAAAGCAGCTCTTTGCGGTATTAAACTGCGAGAACCAAGATCCCGAATGCCCCATTCGCATTGCAAAGCTAAATGACGATCCGGGCTCCGCTTTTATCAATCTCAATATCACTCCACAAGGCCAAGCCAGCGCAGTCATCATCCGCGCCTATCAGCAGTAACTGGCGGCTACAGGTCTCGGCCAATCTTTCTTCAGGTCGCTCCTGCTTTGGATTGCGTTTCCGGTCGTAACAAGATGATAACAATGATGATTGCCAGACCTACCAAATTGGCGATCGTTCCCCAAACTATGCCACCAATATTTGGCGAGAGTAAAAGGATGGCCGCACAAACGAGAAGCACACGTACGCCCGGCCCCAATGGCCGTCTGAGGTACCCCATGAGCGCAGCCGACAAAGCTAACACTCCCATAGCCGCCGCACCGACGGCAAGCAGGACATCCATCCATTGCAGTGTCTCCCCTTGCGGCGCGAGCAAAACCAACGCCGGCTGATACACAAACATAAACGGGAGCGCGAAACCAACCAGCGAGTATCGAAACGCCGTCATCGCCGTTCTCATGATGGGCGCTTGCGCGATCGAGGCAGCGGCATAAGCGGCTAACGCAACCGGCGGCGTAACCATCGACATCATGCCATAGTAAAAAATAAACAAATGGGCCGCCAACGGCGGAACTCCCATTTCACTGAGTAGCGAGCCCATCAACGTCGCCATTAACAGATAACAAACGACAGATGGCACGCCCATCCCAAGGACAATCGAGCAGACCATGATCCCGATCAACGCCAACAGCAAATTCGACTCGACCAAGCCCTTGATTACCGCGCTAAAATCGCTGGCAACCGGAGTCGTCTGCACGATCCCAATAATAATGCCGACACAGGCACTGGCCGCAATCAAAGGAATGCCGTTTGCGGCCGCGCTTTTGAGCGCTTGTACCATGCGCGGGCGCCAGAGAGGATGAATTAGTCCAAAGAGGATTAATC
Source organism: uncultured Planctomycetaceae bacterium (assembly GCA_937862885.1). GTDB lineage: Bacteria > Planctomycetota > Planctomycetia > Pirellulales > Pirellulaceae > CALMEE01. The sequence goes on along the minus strand of CALMEE010000038.1, from coordinate 43,089 downwards.
CAAGGGCTCCCAAAATACAAGAGTTCAATAGCGATTCAAACGCTAAGCGCGGAGAAATATGACCATCTGGGTGGATCCAGCTTGTGGCCAAAAACGGTCGCGCCAAGCTGTGTTGCAGACTCTCAAGATTTCCAAAATAGAAGCTCAATTGGTGGACAAACAGTACCGCCACAAAAGAAATCAACGCCAGCCATTTAGGTGTAGCCAAGATCGAAACCCGGTCGCGAAACACAGCCAGCAACAGGATCAAAATCAACGATCCCGTCACAGCCTTGAATGGCGAAAAGTTAAGGACCAATAGAATGACAAGGCAGCCGAGTGCACCGAAAAAAACAAGTCCCTCAAATAATGGAACCGACTTGGCCGAGTAGGGTAGGGCGTTCTGCCCCAAGTGGATCTGACGTTTGGCATGAAAGTGCACAATCAAAAACAGTGACAGGTAGTAGAGGGCGGCTGGAATGATGGCTGCTTTGACGATTTGCAGAAATGTAATGTTCTCAACGAACTCCAGCATCATGTAGGCGGCTGCACCCATCACCGGCGGAACCATCGCACCTCCTGAACCGGCGGCGGCTTCTACGGCTGCGGCTTCGTGGGACTTGAATCCCGACTTTCGCATCATGGGAATCGTAAATGCGCCGGTGGTCACGGCATTCGCGACAGCGCTCCCTGACAACGATCCCATGAGACCACTCGACAGCACAGCGATTTTCGCCGGGCCGCCAACACTCTTGTGGAACAGTTTGTGGCTAAAATCGATAATGAACTGAGTGGCGCCGGACATCTCCAAAAAAGCGCCGAAAATAACGAACAAGAAGACAAACTTGAACATCACGCTGGTGGCCGGCCCAAGAACTCCCATTGACTGCAGAAAAGTCCCACTGACGATTTGTTTTGGAGTTCGGCCTTGATGCGGAAATAGCCAGTCGGGTAATTGTGGTGCGAAATATGCGTGAAGGATAAATACAATGGCCAGCGCGGGCACAACCCAACCGATCGTGCGACGCGCTGCCTCTAAGACAAGGACCAGACCCAGCACGCCAATCCAGTAATCCAGTAGATTCTCATCTCCCGCTCGCTCTCCCAATGAAACCGGTCGCGTGAAAACGCTGCTCTCTGGCCAAAATCTGGCAAAAATCGGCTCGGTTTGGACAAAGATATAGCCGAAGCAGAGCACCGCTAATCCGGCTCCAGTCAAGCTGATCAAGGCGTCGGTCACACTGAGCCAAGAGCTTGACTTTCGCTCAGTTTCGTTCAAACCATCTGGTTCAAGCTGCGAGTTTCTTTCCGTGTTGGCTTTTTTGAACGTGGGTGTCGTCAAAAAACAAAGCAATAGACCCAACAACGAAAAGAGAGCTAAAGCCGATTGCGGTTGCAGCGCATTGAAGTTCACAAATACGATTGTGAACAAACAGAGCAGGATGCTCAAGCCAACAATAAGCAACGATCGAGATTTGTGAAGCACAAGCGTCTCTTGGGAAAAAATCGTTAACGCCGCTACTCCTGCCAAATCCCGATCTCTTTGTAGAAGCGGATGGCACCCGGGTGAAATTCAGTCCCGACAAATTTTGCAACATTTGATTCGTTGATCGATCGACCAGCCGGATGCTGGGCTGCGATCGCCTGTCGGTTCTCCCAAATGATCTTGGTAATCTCGTAGATTAACGCTTCGCTTACGTCGGCGTGCGTGATCAACTGCATTGAACCAACATTCATCGTTGGGTATTCGGAATCTAGGCCCTTGTAAATCGGTTGACCTTCCGCATTTCGCGCAGGAATTACCGCATCCTGAAAAAACTCGTACTCTTCAATCAGTTTTCGACGAATGGTCTCATCAAAATTAATGAATCGAATGTTCATCGTTGTTGCCGCCTGTACAACCGCAGGAGTCGGAATTGCGCCGCCAATGAAGGCTGCATCGATATCACCGTCGCCCAATAGTTGCACCGCAACTGAATAATCCGCTGGGACCGCAGTGAAGGCTGTACTGTCAGCCGTATACTCAACACCATGAGCCGTCAAAATCGGACCAAGGAATGCTTCGAATCCAGCTCCGGCGGGGCCAACGGCGACGCGTTTGCCTTTCAGGTCGCTAAGTTGCATGATGCCTGAATCACTCTTGGTGATAAAAACACCGATGTTCGGTGCCAGCGTGCAGATCGAACGAATCCGATAGGCGCGATCCCAAATCCCTTCTCCATTGACGGCATAGTAACCGATCGCAGCATTGGACATTCCAATTAAAATGTCCCCTTTGTCGAGATCGCGAATGTTTTGTTGAGTCCCTTTCGAGACAACAGGCTGCACTGTCCAGGAAGCGCTGCCGCGATTCTCCGTTAATACAGATGCGATCGCATTTCCGACAACAAAGAAAGCACCACCAGAAGGCGCTGTCCCCATGGAAATAAATCGCGGGGCTTCCTCTGGCTTTTTCTCGCCCGTGCCAGATCCTTGGTCTGGATTGCATCCATTGCACAGCAAACAGAAAACGGCACCCAGAACAGATGTAACTCTAACCGCTCGCTTATTCCCAATCATGAAATTATCACCGATACAACTAGCAATGAATGACCCGATACCAACAACCTAAACCTCAATCGTTCCCACTCGATGATATCAACTTGCCTTCGCTTTGTCGATCAAGCATGTTGTCTGCGAAACGTTCTCTGAGTAATTTGGGACAAATTCCTCATTCATCGATGAACATTAACTAGCGACCGACTTACTCTTGAATGGCCAACGCATTCGGCGAAGCAGACAACATTTCGGAGTGCAGGGCCGAAATCGCAATTGTCCAGATGTTCCCAAGATGGAGATAATATAGAATTGCAGTATTTCGGATATTGGCATCGTAGGTTACTGTGCGTTCGGTCTCGATGGCGACAATGCATGTTTGGATATATTATGAACCGAATTATTAGCTTGACCGCATGTTTTTGTCTCGGTCTATGGCTTGCTCTGGCGTCCCCGCACGCACTCGCTCAAGAAGATGGCACAACCAGTCGAGAGCATTTCCAAGATCTGCTGAAACAGCTTTCTGATCCGTCATTCGCGAAACGAGACTTGGCTGAGAGAGATTTAAGTGCGATCAGTATGACTTTACTTCCTGAGTTGGTATCAGCGTTGTTTTCTGATGACATCGAATTAAGCACGCGCTGCCTACGAATTCTAAAGTCGGCACACCCTGCGAATGAAGTTGATGTGCTACGACTGGCCTTAGTGCTTAATCTGCTCGCCGATAATGGCTTTGAGGGGATGCGTGGCCATGCCCAGTCGCTCGTAACCACCTGGAAAATAAAAAACGTGCAAGCCAATATTGAAATTTTGCGAACGTCTGGTGCCGTCGTTCATCAGCTTCGCCAGGTTGACCATGAGCACATGGTTGTTTTGACTGAGTTGTTGAGCACGCTGTCTCACGATGAAATAAAAGCAACCAACAGTTTAGACGCCGGGCGCAAATCGCATGCGACGGTCGAATCACAACAACCACTTCGGCGATCGTTGAGCGCCGAAAAGCACTTGCCTCTGGTTGTCGAAACGCAACGTTTGGCGGAGGCCCATGAACCGCAAATCCTTGCCGAGTACGATAAGATGATTTCGACAGCCTCTGACGTGGGGAGAGCCGATTCTGCCGCGGGGCTCAGTTTCGCCGCACGGTCGTTGGGGGACCCATCAATGATTCGATTATACCGCTCTAGCGAAAACGGGATGACTAAATTATTGGCGCCCATTTCGATTGAGTTAAATCAGCAATGGCTCGAAAGTTCCAGAGATTTTGCCACGATCCGCGCGTTGCCCTACGTTGAGAGTCTGGCTCTCGTTGATGTCGAAATCGACCGAGGGTTGCTCGACGAAATTCGTACCATTCAAGGTTTGAGGTCACTTGCCGTCAATACGTCGAAGTTTGATCACGAAATCTTGAAAGCGTTCGTTGAATCCAACCCGCAACTCTCTTATACTATTGCCCCAAAGTCTTACCTCGGAGTTTATCGGGATATGACGTTGTCCGATTACACGATATTACAGCTATTGCCTGGTTCTCCTGCCGAGGCGGCTGGCGTGTTGCCACGCGATAAGATCTGCCGCTTGGGTGATACGAATATCACACGTAGCGAAGACTTGCAGCTGTTACTCGCGAAACTTGAATCAGGAACAACATTGCCGCTCATCATTCAACGGCAGGACCAAATGATCGAGCTTTCGATAACGACTGGTTCTTTGGAAGAACGCGAGAAACTATCGGGACGATAAAACAAGAGCGGGGTGTCATGAATGATGGGTTGGGTTGACCACAATTCGGTAATAACATGAAGTTACTGTTGTTCATCGCACTCTGTATTCTTCTGGTCTTGCATCAAGACTATTGGCAATGGCACCGTTCGGACATTGTACTTGGTTTCGTCCCTTATTCTTTGGCATATCACATGGGTTTGTCGCTGTTGACCTCTATCTTTTGGATCCTTGTGGTTAGCTTTTGCTGGCCAGCGGCAGAAAAGCGGGGAGCGAAACAAAAAGAATCGGATGCTCGCACCATATCCGAGGAACAACGCACATGATCCAGCTTGCGGTTATCGGCTGCTATCTCGTGTTGTTGGTTTCTTTAGGTTACTTGGCGAGCCGATTTTTTCGCGGCACGTCGAGTGACTATATGCTGGCCAGTCATTCCATTGGACCTGTCCTATTGTTGATGTCGTTGTTTGGTACCACCATGACGGCATTTGCGTTAGTCGGCTCAACAGGTGTCAGTTATCGACAAGGAGTTGGGATTTACGGCGAATTGGCCTCGGCCGCGGGCATCATGCATTCCCTGTGCTTTTTGATTATCGGCGTTCCCATTTGGCGCCTCGGACGTAAGCACGGTTTTCGCACACAAATCCAATTTTTTCGCGCCCGTTTTGAGAACAACTTCATTGGATATTTACTGTTCCCCATCTTGGTTGGTTTCGTAATCACTTATTTGTTGGTGGGCGTTGTCGGCGGTGGCGCGGTTGTGCAACAAGTTTCAAAGGGCGCTTTTGCAAGTTGGGGTTGGTTTGCCGATGTAGAGCATGCTTTGCCCAGATCACTGGCTTCAGGAGCGATTTGCTTAGTCGTATTGGCATACGTATTTATGGGTGGCATGCGAGGGACGGCTTGGGCAAACGCTTTTCAAACGGCGTTCTTCATGGTCCTGGGGATTGTCACGTTCGTGTCCATCGCCAATTCGATGGGTGGGACACCAAGCTTGTGGGAAAATTTGCGTATCGCCACCGAAACGTCTCCTGCAGAAAAACGCTCAATGCAGTCCATTCAGTGGTCGGTTTATTTGTCATACTTGCTCATCCCGATTTCCGTTGGAATGTTTCCCCATATCTTTCAACATTGGCTGACCGCGCGCAGTGCTTCATCGTTCAAATTGCCGATTATTATGCATCCAATTTTCGTGATGATCGTTTGGGCACCTTGTGTCTTGATTGGCGTCTGGGCAAACTCCGATCTGGCGCGCTTGCCCGCGAACACTGGAACTAACGAAGTTTTGGCCACACTCGTGACATTACACACGGGTGCACTTGTTGGCGGTTTGTTAAGTGCAGGAATCTTAGCGGCAATCATGTCGTCGTTGGACAGTCAATTCTTGTGTTTGGGAACAATGTTCACTGACGACATCGTGCGCAACTTGACCAAAGAACAGATCACCGAACAGCGGCTCGTATGGTTTGCGCGCGCGTTTGTTGTCGCTGTTGTCGTGACTACATTTTGCCTCAGTCTCGTTTTGCCCGCGACCGTTTTTGATTTAGGAATTTGGTCATTTACGGGATTCACTGGCCTGTTTCCACTAGTTTTTGCAGCAATTTACTGGCGGAGGGTGACGGCTGCGGGAGCGATCGCTTCAATTCTTGTCACAGCGATCACTTGGTGGGTGCTGTTCTATCGTTCGCAGTTCGGTGCCGTTAGGAACTATACGTTTCCGGAAGAACCCTTGGCTTGGGGCCTGATCGAAATTCCAGTAATGTTGCCCATCGTAGCCGTCACAGTTTGTTCCACGATTACACTGGTCGCTGTTTCGCTAATCACGAAGCCCCCTTGCTCCACAGTTGTCGACAAGTTTTTCTCGTCACACCAATCCGTTAAATAATCATTCGCGTGCCAGAAGTAAGGCTGGACAATCGCTATCGTGAAAACCTTAATCAAAAATGCTACCGTCGTCGCGGAACAAGAGACGTTGCAGACAAATGTATTAATTGCAGGATCGAAAATCGTGGCCATCGATCCCGCTTTGCATACTGACGCTGACGAGACTATCGACGCGCGCGGCCTGGTATTGATGCCGGGAGTCATCGACGACCAAGTGCACTTTCGCCAACCCGGCTTAACTCACAAAGAGGATTTAGAGCACGCGACCCGGGCATGTGCGAAGGGAGGAGTCACTTCGTTTCTGGAAATGCCAAATACGGTCCCTACAACCACTTCGCAACAACGACTGAACGAGAAATTAGACCTAGCCTCGCAACTATGTCGAGTGAACTACGGATTTTACATTGGTGCCACGCCAACGAATCTGCAGGAGTTAAAATGCGCGAAGCGAACTCCCGGTATTAAGATCTTTATCGGCTCCAGCACTGGAGATTTATTGGTCGACGAACAAACGGTGCTGGAGCAGATCTTTGCGGAAACAACACTGCCGATCTGTGCTCACTGCGAAGATGAAAGCACCGTTCGCGCCAATGCGGACCGCTATGCGGATTCAACCGATGTCGCCACGCACTCGTTGGTGCGTGACCATCGCGCGGCTGTCATTGCGACCCAGCGCGCCATTGATTTAGCCACTCGCTTCAATCACCCGTTTCACGTGTTACATGTCTCGACCGCTGACGAAATCCCCATCGTGCTTGCCGCACGCGGAATTGTGACGGCTGAGGTCTGTCATCATCATCTGTTCTTTAATACGGACGACTACGCGAGACTTGGCAGTCTTATCAAAATGAACCCATCTGTGAAAAGCCAAGCTGACAATCAAGCGCTTTGGCGCGCCTTGATCGAGGGAAATCTCCAAGTCATCGCGACGGACCACGCTCCGCATACGTTAGTCGAAAAATCACAACCCTACCCACAATGCCCCTCAGGGTTACCCGCTGTTGAAAACTCTTTGGCCTTGATTCTGAATGAAGTCGTTGCCGGCCGTTGCACGCTCGAACAGGTCGTGCAATGGATGTGTACCGCTCCGGCCATGGTTTGGAACATTGTTGGCAAAGGAATCATCGCCGAAGGTTATGACGCCGACTTGGTCTTGGTTGATCTAGATCGCACGATAACGGTACTGAATTCGAATCAACAAACAAAATGCGGATGGAGTCCATGGCATGGCACTGAATTGACGGGTTGGCCAGTACGTACCTGGGTGATGGGCCAATCCGTGTTCATTCTGAATGAGGACAATGTTCCCTGGTTCCTCGATCAACCCATTGGAACCGAAATTCAGTTCGACCCAGGGCGCGGTGGCTATTGGAAGCAATGAGCCAACAATTGGCACGTTCAAGCAACGCCAAAGAACTTGTCATCGACAAAAAACGAGGTTGCGACGCGGATAGGATCAATCTAGTTTTCCAGATCGGCTTGCCCAATTCGCCTCAAATTTTAACGTCGCAATGGTTTCTTTCCGTCTGGGCGGGCGGAACTATAAATCCGTCGATCAAATTCTGGAAGTTCCAACTTGAGTTTATCGCACTGCAATCGCAATACTTGCTCGAAATAAACAAACGGATATCGTGATGCACCACGGTTCGAATGCACCCATAGCCAAGCCTGATCAACCACCGGTTTCGGGATCTTACCTTGTCGCACCAGTTCCACGACGTCATTCACAAATAGTTCTTCAGCCTCAAGCCGAGTCTTAAGTTGTGCGTTCAATTGGATTGCATAACGGACGTAAAATTCATCCGACAATCTCATAGAAAACTGATCGCTTTTCACACGATCCTTTTTGTCTTGCTCTTGGCCCCATGTGTGAACATTAGTGAACAACAATGCACCAAACGCCAAAATTATTATCGGCAAGCCAAAAATTCTCGTTCGCACCAGGCCACGCATCCCAGCCAACCAGTATCGGTGATCGTTCATCGTTACTCAAGCCTTTTGAAAATAGTGAAATTTTGCAAGGTCCTAGCCTAATTCAACTGCAAGCGGCAAGTGCATTTCTTACAAAATTACATCCTTTGACTTATTTCCTTTGGGTATTTTGCAAAGTGTAGGCAAGGTCGGCAAATCGGTTGCTTACCGGTTTGAAAAGTTGAAGTTCCCCATGATTGTACGGACATCCGCTGAATAATCCGCATAGTCGTCAGCGTCGATGCACCGTTGTTTCCCGCAATTCTTGAGGATTTCGACGACTCAAATTGCCAGAACCTATACTTTCACAGACTTTCCAATTGGGTGTCACGATAATCGAGATTCAGCATCCGGAACCCGTTTTTTGTGCCGGTAATTGCTGAGTTATTGAGAACTCTTTCCGCACTTATCCCTATTCTCGCAATGGCCGACTATTCCCAAAACATCAAACAACATGCGACCTGGATCAACTTGCTATACAAGTTGCTGGATGCCGTTGCGCTGGTTTCCGGAGTCCTTGTCTTGGTCACGTGGTATCCAGAGGCGAATAGCAAATCCACAATAATCGCAACTTTGGTGGCGTTTGGCGCATTCAATATTGTTGCTGAATTTTTGGGTCTCTATCGCAACTGGCGGGCGATTGCAATTGAACGGGAAGTGGTCTGCGGAATTTCGACCTGGACGATTACATTCATCGCCCTGGCCGGTATCGGTTTCTTTTCGCATAATGTCACTGAACTAACTCCAGCGGGGCTCCCCTTGTGGGTGGCCTCGACTGCGGTCTTTTCTCTTTCTGGTAGGATTTTTCTTCGTGCTTTGCTGCGACTGTTGATTGCGAACGGTGTGCATACACGGAGTTTTGCAATCGTAGGGGTGAATCCATTGGGAGTCGTGTTGGTTGACAAGATCGAACAGTCTCCAGAAAAGGGCTTGCGATTCTTAGGTTTTTTTGATGATCGTCCGGAAGAGCGGACTGAACCTTTACCCGAAAAAATTTCGAAACGTCTGGGGACTACCAAGGACTTGTTAACCAGAGCAAAAGCCGGTGAAGTCAACGTCGTATTCGTAACTTTGCCGATGCGCGCCGAAACTCGCATTAAGCAAATCATTGACGATCTATCCGATTCAACGTGTTCAGTCTATTTAGTCCCGGACCTTTTCGTTTTTCAATTGTTGAATTCCCGCTGGAGTGACATCGGCGGCGTGCCGGTTGTTAGTGTATTTGAAAATCCATTTTATGGCGTTGACGGTGTCTTGAAGCGTTCCCTAGATATCGTGCTGGCAAGCATTGCGATTCTGCTGGCGGCGATCCCCATGATGCTCATCGCGGTCGGCATCAAGCTTGGCTCGAATGGACCGATTCTTTTCAAACAGCGACGATACGGACTGGATGGGAAGCATATCGAAGTCTGGAAGTTTCGCAGCATGACTGTGTGCGAAGATGGTGACATGGTAACTCAAGCAACGAAGAACGATACGCGTGTAACCAAATTTGGCAAATTCCTTCGCCGTTCCTCTTTGGACGAACTTCCGCAACTTTTTAATGTGTTGTTTGGAACGATGTCGATGATCGGGCCGCGTCCGCACGCAAACGCTCACAACGAATACTATCGCAGTCAAATTGAGGGTTACATGCTGAGGCACAAGATTAAACCAGGCATCACCGGTTTGGCACAAGTAAACGGTTACCGCGGAGAAACCGATACGCTGGACAAAATGGAAAAGCGCATCGAACTCGATCACAAATACATACGCGAATGGTCGATCTGGCTCGACCTGAAGATCCTCATGCAGACGTTTAGGGTCGTCCTCACCCGCCAGAATGCGTATTAGAGTTGCGACAACATTGCAACCTTATCATTTCGTTAGAAGACTGGTCTCTCCAGATTGAAACACGAATCCATGAGTGATCGCCTCTAGGCAACGCGAGGATGTCGTTGAGGCTGATCGATGGCTGGATGTGATGGATTACTCGGCTAATGGCCTTCGAGTGCAGGTCAGTGCAGTGATGCTTTGGCTGCGATCCACGGCTCCTTTGAAACTTTCACAAATGATGTTGCCTGACGGGGTGTTGCTGAATCCCAAAAATCTCGAACATCAGCACCAAACCATCGAACAAGGGATGATCCGCTTGCGTAAAACCAGTCAATCAACCACTCCACGACGGAGTCTGCCTACTGGTATCTGGCTAGGCTTGACAGGATGTTGCTCGAATAGTTGCAGCCGTAAGTTGTTGGAGTGAAAACACATGCGTCCTTTTCAACCCGTCTTCGTTTTTGTGTTATTTTCTGCTGCCGCGATCTCCACAGGTGGTCAAGTTCTCGGGCAGCAGGCTCTGTTTGACGTGCCGGCGATCTTGCCTGCCGTGTTGATCGATGTCGTTGGTTCAAATTCGACGGACACGATACACGTCGAAGTTCCGGTATCGATTCTGCAAAAGCAATCGAAAGGGATCGAACTCGAAGAATTATTTATCGCCGTTTATTGGTCGAGTGAGGCCAATTTGGTTTGCGACTTCTCCCCAAAAACAATTTTGGCCAGTGAAATCGAAGGCACGATTTTGGTGCAACAACAACAGGAATCGAGCACGACGGCTGGAATTGATGCCAATGGAAAGTACTCGAACGTTATCGGGGTATCTGGCAAGCTGCAATCGTCTGGCACGAAGCGCGAATCGCAAACATTCCATCGCTTACCGCATCAGGAACTTTTGACGGCCAGCGGATTCATAAAGCGTGGAACCGGCGCTTATTTCAAGTTTCGCGCCTCCAGCCAAACAACCCTTGAAGGAACGCATTTGGTAATGCTGAGCTTTAAAGTCCCCAAGTCTTGGCGAGCTGGGCTATTGCGCGTGGATTGCCAACTCAAGGGAAAACGCCGGGGCTATACAAGTCTCGACACCACTGAATTCACTCAGAATACGGAGTTCGTTTCCGTTGTGCACTTGACCGATGATATCCTGGCGTATGAACTGGCCAGCAAGTACGTCGATGCCGAAAACCAGCTGCTCGCCATTCAAAAACAGTTCCGTTCAAAAACACCATCAATGTTGACCAGCACTTTTGATAGTTCACAAAAGCGGGCAAATGAACTATTTAACTGGTGTCGGCAAATCGTGTACGCCAACTCAGATCAAATCATCAAGGATTTGCCCGATGAAATTCCTGGCAATGTCAGAGTCGTTGCTAAAGATCTCGTCACAGCGCGCACCCAGTTAACCCAACTCACTCGATAGAAGCTGACTCCGGGCAAATGCAACGCTGAAACCGATCACACGGAAACTGTTGCGTTTTGCAGAGCTTCACAAACAAGGTCGCCAACCTCGCTGGTACTGTAACCCATTTTACCTGCCGCTTGGCTCTTCATTTTGGTACCAGTGACCTCTTTGATTGCGGCCAATATACGCTGCCCAGCTTTCCGTTGACCTTCTTGATCCAACAACATGCTCATCGCGGCAATCGCGGCGATTGGGTTGATCACTCCTTGGCCTGTATATTTGGGTGCGCTGCCGCCCATCGGTTCATACATGCTGACCCCACCAGGGTCCGGATTGATGTTGCCGCCAGCCGCCACGCCCATGCCACCTTGAATCACTGCGGCTAGGTCAGTAATGATGTCGCCGAACATGTTTGTCGTCACGATAACATCATAGTACTCTGGATTCTTCACAATCCACATGCAACATGCGTCGACGTGGTTGTAGTCTTTTTGCACATCCGGATACTCTTCGGCAACTTCTTGAAATGTCCTCCACCACAGATCGTGCCCGTACGTCAAAACGTTTGTCTTGCCCACGAAAGTTAACCGCTTACCCTTCGGGTTATTTCGTCGGCGCGTAAACTCGAATGCCCAGCGTATACAACGTTCACAACCCTTGCGCGAGTAAATCGCCGTCTGCGTTGCAACTTCGTCTGGCGTACCCTTTTTCAAGTAGCCGCCGATTCCAGCATACAAGTCTTCAGTGTTTTCACGCACGACGACAAAATCAATGTCTTCTGGCGTTTTGTTCGCAAGCGGTGTTTCTACACCTGGAAACAAATTGACAGGCCGCAAATTGATGTATTGATCGAGTTGGAATCGAGCATTCAACAACAACTCCCGCTCGATAATGCCCGGAGGTACGTCGGGATGGCCAACTGCTCCCAAGTAGATTGCATCAAATTTTCGAAGCGCATCGATGCCGCCGTCAGGAAGAACTTTGCCTGTTTTTAGATAACGCTCTCCACCATAATCGAGTTCGGTAAGCTCGACCTTGAAATTTTCTATTTTTGAAACCGCATCGAGGACCTTTAGCGCCTCGCGGGTTACTTCAAGTCCAGTTCCATCGCCAGGAATTACTGCAAGGTTCAACATAACACTACTTAAATTGGGTAGACCAAAAAAACGGTTACTGCACACGACTAGCAATGCTGCTCCATGGAGTCGAGTACTCCGAAACAACGATTGTCTGATTCTCAGACGCAAACATTGTAACACTGGCCCGTATCGGTCTCAATCGGGAGTGTTAGTCGCCGTCCGAGTTCATATCGCGTGATAACGAACAGCCTGCGGACGAGGCAGAACTGAGCGGCGGACTAGTGAGGCATCGCGGATCGTCATGATGCGACCTAACTATCGCTCCACGCAATTACGGCTGCGCAGCGGCTTCTGAGGAATTTCGGGCGGGTAGACGGAGCACATTTCGAGGGGATAGCGACGAATCGACTACGGTTTGATTAACCGAAGATCACGCGATGAATGATGGTGCAAATCGTTAAAACGACAGTAACGAAAATCATTGCTTCCATAATTTATGATCCCATAATATAAGGAAAAGAGTCGAACAGAGTACTCCCGAAACTGCTATCATCGCGCAGTGTCGCGATGCCACAGAGGTTATCGAACAGAAGACAATCAAACTTGCCAAAAGTCGCCGCTAAGCACGATTTGACGGGATCTAATCCCTACAGTCGCTAACATTGTTGAAAGCGTCATCGTGAAACATTTTTCTTAATGGCATAGACAATTCTCGGTCGCACTTTGACGTTATCGGTCATCATTGTGACTCAGCCCACTTGGAATCAACTTAGCGCGCCAATAAAATCAAATTCGTCGGTATAAGATGAATTTTCACAAGCTCAACTCGCGTCTCCATAGGGTTGTCTAAATTCGTTCACGCGTAGAGCAGTCTCTTCAACCACCCACTTCCGTCACCTCATAAATACTGTCTGAAAAGAAAGTAACGCCTTACCAACTTCACTATCGATCCGCAGTTACTTGAAAGGTTCGATTGCCAATGTCGTTAGTGCAACAAGACATACTAAATCGCAATCACTCGCGAACCGCGATTTACCAACCGCTCTTGCTGGTTGCTTGTTTTTTTGCGTTGGGCGTGATCGTTGATCACAACCTCGCGATATCGTGGTTTTGGTTATTGCCAACGTTCATCGTGGCAATGAGCGTTTGGACGCTTGCGTACCGGTACAATCGAACGTTCATCGCCAGCCTGATGTTAGCTCTCGCAATCGCCGCCTTCGCAGCTCAATGGCACCATTTGTGGTGGTACTGGTTCGGGACGAACGACATCGGATTTTTTGCTCAAGACAGAGCCGCCCCGTGTTGTCTGGAGGGGGTCATCGTCAGCGAACCGGACCGAGCACCGCAGCCACGCACGTCGAAATATGATCCGATTCCCCGTGACGAAACAACTCGGTTCACACTGCGTGTCGACAAATTGCGCGATGCTGACAATTGGGTTAGGGCTTCCGGGCAACTAGAGTGTTATGTTCTAGGCCGAATCGACAAAATCACGCGGGGCAACCGTGTGAGAATTTATGGCAAGCTTTCATCCTACCCGGCACCGTCAAATCCGGGTGAATTTGACTATCGCGCGAAGGCGAGAACTGAACGCAAGCTAGCCCGTCTAGGCGTGGCTTTTCCGGAAGCGGTGCAAGTGATTGAAGCATCTAGCCCGCCAATTCCCGTATTGAGCCAGCAACGTACGAGTTTTGACCGACTGATTTTAAATCATGTCGGCCCAGATCGCGGGCCACTCGCCTCAGCGATCCTGTTGGGCAATCGCGAATACCTTGATCGAATCACGCAAGAGTCATTCTTGGTAAGTGGAACGATTCATATCCTAGCCATCTCGGGTCTCCACGTTGGAATTCTCGCGGGAAGTATTTTTCTGATGGGCCGGCTCAGTTGGATTAGTCGGAGGGTGTGCCTGTTGATCACGATTTTGTTTGTCATCTGGTACGCTTGCCTTGTTGAATTTCGTCCACCGGTTGTCCGCGCGACCATTCTGATTACAATTCTATGTCTAGCTAATTGGAGTGGACGTTCAGCTCCGTCGTTCAATTCATTAGGCGCTGCGGCACTTTTGATTATGCTGATCAATCCGACTCAGTTATTCAACATCGGTGCTCAGCTCTCATTCTTGGCGGTCGCGACGCTCTCGCAGTCTTATCCATATTTTGCTCCTTGCCCCATTCCAGATCCACTTGATCGGTTGATTGCACGAACCAGACCAAGGTATCAACGTTTCGCCAAATCGATCATCGAGCGCTGCCGCATGGCGCTACTGGCCACGGCCGTGGTGTGGGCCGTGGCATTGCCCTTGGTTGCCATGCACTTTCATGTTGTCGCACCGATTGCCCTAATTGCCAACCCTTTGATTATCCCAGTGTTAGCCTGTGCTCTACTTAGCGGATTCGCTTTGATGGTGACAGGACTCCTGTTTCCATCTTTGTCATTGTTACTCGGACAGCTTTGCAATTTTTCGCTCAGCGTTCTCGAGTTGATTATTGGACTCAGCGAATCGTTTCCAGGCGGACATTACTGGACGGCTGGGCCATCGGCGTTTTCCGTTGCCATATTTTATATCGGTTTAGCCTTGTTTATCGTCTACCCACCCACGCGCCTTCCCAAGCGATGGTGTTGGACTTTGCTGCTCGTGTGGACGGTCAGCTTGGTGATATCACCTGGGTTATTGCAAAGTCAACGGCGGTCCGATTCAGAATCGCTGATAGCGACTTTCATCAGTGTCGGGCATGGCACGAGTGTCTTGCTGCAATTCCCCAACGGGCGTACGGCGATATACGACTGTGGCAGCTTCACTTCATCGCAACGAGCCCAACAAAGCACCAGCGGAGTCTTGTGGGACCAAGGAATTAAGCACATCGATTTAATCATGATCTCACATGCAGATTTGGACCACTATAACGGCTTGCCAGAATTGCTAAAACGATTTTCCGTCGGCAAAGTAATCGTGCCACGCGTCATGGCAGATTCGCCCCAGGTTGAACAAATCCGAGACCTTTTTGCGATCATGCGACGCATGGGAATCCCGATCGAAGTAGTCTCACTAGGTGATACGATCCACATCGATGAACTTGTTAAGATTGAAGTTCTCAGTCCCCCACCACAAGGAACCGGCGGATCAAATAATTCTGATAGTATGGTGATCTCATTATCCTATGGTGAGACTTCCATGCTTTTACCCGGCGATCTTGAAGGCCCCGGGCTCAATTGTTTGCTCGTCAGCGAGGCGAGTGGATTCGACGTTGTCATGGCTCCTCATCATGGAAGCCGGCGCAGCAACCCAGAACGCTTCATCGAGTGGAGTGAGCCAAGTGTCTGGGTTGTCAGTTCAAAGCCGGGAAGCGTGAATCGTCAAAGCATGCATAAGATCAACGAACGTGGTATCGCATTACGAAACACAGGCGACGACAACGCTGTCCGCGTGAAGTTAGCGGCCCGGCATGTAGAGCTTCAGACCTGGGCCAATGGAATTTGGTCGGACCCACATGCAGTTCCGCTGATGCGTTGAGTATCGGTCTGCGAACCATGCGGGCAACACGAACGTCTCGGTTGCGACACAACTGACTTTCACGGCCTTGCCCAGAAGACATCGAACGAGCAAGCTGTTCGCGTTGCCTCAAGGAAGCTTGGACTAAGAGGGCAGTGGTCGAACATCAAAGGTCTTCGACAACTCGTTTACGGGTCAGGCGAGCTGCGTGACAACAACAAACTCTATTGCCCGCGAACTGGCTGATTGGTTGATTCGGCGTTTAGTTAGCTAACAGGGCTGCAGCAATTTGCTTAGCTGCGGTACCATCACCATAGGGATTACGTTTGGTTGCCATTTCCGCCCGCGCAGTATCATCGTTCAAAAGGCGATGCAGTTCCCCCGCGATCTTGTCACGGGACGTACCAACGAGTAACGCATTCCCCGCCGCGATTCCCTCAGGCCGCTCAGTCGTCTCACGCATCACGAGTACGGGTTTGCCGAGCGCCGGTGCTTCTTCTTGAACTCCTCCGGAGTCGGTCAGCACAATTGTGGCTCGATTCATGAGCCACACGAAACTCTGATAGGCTTGCGGTTCAATTAAACGAATCCGCGGGTTCGAGCCGAGAATGCGAAATACTGGTTCGCGAACCTGGGGGTTGAGGTGGACTGGATATACAAACTTTGTGTCTGGGTTCTTGTGTGCTACATCGTTGATCGCATGACAAATATTTTCGAATGCTTCGCCAAAACTCTCGCGGCGATGACCGGTAATCAAAACCATGGTTGCCTCCCCCAACCAAGCATTCAATCCATCTGGCAAATCAGGCAACTCGCGCGCAACACGTTGCTGCATCCATAACAAGGCGTCAATTACCGTATTACCGGTCACCACGACGCGCGAAACATCAATCCCCTCCGCGCGCAGTGCCTGCGCCGAGAACTCCGTCGGAGCAAAATGCCAATCCGCAATTCGGCTGATCAAACAGCGATTGACCTCCTCAGGAAAGGGTGCGAATCGATTTCCTGTGCGCAACCCAGCCTCCACATGCCCAACGATCTTACGATGGTAAAAGCCCACCAAGGCTCCGCAAAATGCTGTGGTCGTGTCCCCTTGGACGATTACGATATCAGGGCAACAATCTTGCATGACTTCGTCCAGGCCTTGGGTCGCCCGCGCGGTGATCTGGGCCAATGACTGGTTAGGTGCCATCAAGTTCATGTCAAAATCGGCCGTCAATTCGAATGCATCCATAACTTGGTCGAGCATTTGGCGGTGCTGGCCGGTCAAACAAATTAACGCCTCACATTGATCGGACAACCGACGGAACTCGTGCACGACCGGGCAAAGTTTTATCGCTTCAGGTCGCGTTCCGATGATGGTGAGGATGCGTCTCATTGGTTTTTACCACGCAAAGATTAGGTGCTCCGCTGAAAGAACGGAGATAAATGAACAAAAAAAGGTGCATGTGTTGCATAGCCGCCAGTGGGCGAGTTTCGGTTCAGCAAACAGTCTTCTGAACTAGTTTGATGGCCCGCAGAAACTCAACGACCAAGAATATGGATCGTCGGCTGAGTCGCAACGATTTAACGTCTGATCGTGTCGGGCAGGCTTCGCACCGTGTGAATAATATCATGAATATCATGATCTTGGTCAACGGCCTGAGCAGTAGGTAACCTGGCATCCAAGGCCTTTAGGTTCAATGTGGCGGGTTGATTCATTTCAATCCCATTTCCCGCCAGAAAAAAATTTCGGGCATTGAGGAAAACGCCGCGCCTCGCCCAATAAACCCCGGATTTATTTTCCGCGGAGTAATTTTGTTCATCCGCCCGCAACGCCGCTTCAAAGAAGACGTCGGCGACGGAAAAACTCGCCTGCGAATCCTCAACTGTATCAAGGATTTTGCCCAAAAAGCACAATGCCAATGACGCGAAATCTAACGAGCGAAAAACATGAGCCAAGCGAGCGGTGGCTCGGTATTTATCGTTCGCCACATTTCTATCAAATTCTCGTATCTCGTCGATGGCCGGAGACATTTGATTAAGCTGCGTGAGTTGTCCGAGAATACTAATCGCCTCTTTGAACGACACATATAGTTCTTCATCTTTAAGTGACGTCGATCGGCGTCGCGCGACTTCCTGCAGGACTCCCCAAAGTTGCAACTGGCCCTCCATTTGATTCCCTCCAACCGCTAGGGAATAAGCGTGATTGAACCGGTCAATCCAACTATCAATTTCATCGCGGGTGAGACCTTGCACGGTCGACAGAAGCGAATCGCGCGCCTCCACGTTCGTCGAATTATTGGAAGTCGAGTTTGCAGACGTTTGGCTTCTCCCCTTCAGTGTGCGCGTGAAGAGCAAACCACGTGAACCATCGGGACGAGACAGTTCAAATAGTATCGTACCAACAATCGTCAGAGAGCCCATTATCGCGACGAACTTAAGGGCTCTTAACCGTTTGCGTGAGGATTTCATGAGATTCTTTGCAGGAGCGAAAAACGAACACCACGGAAAAGCCGAAAGTCCAATGCCGTACCAAGAGTTTGCACCTAACATTGTTTCGCGCGAACATCACTCATCGTCGTGCGATTAAGACACGTTGATCGTTACAATGATCGACGTCAAAACGATCTGTTAAAACTTGTCGGATTCAACCAATGAAAATACGCCATGGGAAAAAAGCCGCATATTGTAGTCATTTTCCGAAACGCTTGTATACATCAAAAACCTTGGGAAAATTGGCGTATTGACGTGTCTCGTTGAGTCCAAGATTCACTGACGATGAATGCGGGCTCGATGAATTGCAGTACACCACCAACTCGGCTGTCGTAGAGGTCCCCGAGGATGTGTACCCGAAGTGCAAACGCTTGGCTGGAGTTCGAATCGCCGGGGATCATGTCCACAACAGCCGAAAATCATACTCTCAGTGAAGTTTATGCGGTCGTCCCTTGGTTGTTTCCATGATCCTGCAAGCAGCTACATCCAACTTTAAACTTTACCCAACTCGATGGGTCGGCCGAGGTCACGACAGGTGGCCTGCAATGGATTGAATCAGATGGCTCATCTTGCTGAGTCTGTCGCAGCACAGCATTGCAGGAAAGCGGGAAGGCCAGATTGTACCTCGGGCAATTCATGAAATGTGTCAGTCCAGCCGTATATCGAAAACCCATAAAAGTATAAACTTAAGTGCCTCGATGTTCATCATGGACTTCGCGTCAGATTATTGAGTTCGTCATCGAGAGAATAGTTTTTTCGATAGTTTATGCAGGAGTAAGCCACGTCAATGAACTTTCTCGAAATCCAGCCATCTGGTCCTATCCATGGTGTGATTACACCTCCTGGATCGAAGAGCATTACAAATCGAGCGCTCGTTTGCGCCGCATTGGCTGAAGGTGAATCGGTAATCAAGGGTGCATTGGCGTGCGATGATACGGGTGTCATGCTGGATTCGTTGCGACGGTTGGGAATTGCCATTGAAACAAACTGGGATAGGCGGCAGATCATTGTGCAAGGATGTGGTGGTCAGTTCCCAGTCAAGCAGGCGGATTTGTTTGTGGGAAATAGCGGCACAACGATGCGTTTCCTGACAGCAATGTGCGCTGTGGGTCGTGGTCGATTTCGTCTATCGGGTGTTCCACGCATGCACCAGCGCCCGATCGGGCCGTTGGTGGAGTTGCTATCGCGCTTCGGTGTCCAAATATCGACGGAAAATGTTGGGTGTCCGCCGGTAGTCATCGATGCGCAAGGTATTCGTGGTGGCAGTGGTAAAATTCGAGGGGGAGTCTCCAGTCAGTTCACAAGCGCTGTGCTGATGGCATTACCATACGCTGACGAATTTTCGGTCATTCAGTTGATCCCGCCTGTCGTCTCTAAACCCTATATTGACATTACCTGCGCAGTTATGAGCGGCTTTGGCGTGAACGTCGTGCGGTTCGATGAGTACTTCGAGTACTCCGTCGATCCGCAACAGAAGTATGACGCTTGCGAGTACGTCGTCGAACCGGACGCTTCAGCAGCCAGTTATTTTTGGGGTGCCGCTGCGGTTACTGGTGGAAAGGTCAAAGTTCAGGGGCTGACCATGGATGCCATGCAGGGAGATGTAAAATTCGTTAAGGCCTTGGAAAAAATGGGTTGCGTTGTTCAGTATTTTGTCGATGCGATTGAAGTGCAAGGACCGGTTCAACAGGGAATTGAAATCGACATGCGCGATATCAGCGACACGGCTCAAACCTTGGCCGTCATCGCATTATTTGCCGAAGGCCCTACAACAATTCGCGGTATTGCGCACAACCGTGATAAGGAAACGGACCGAATCGGAAATCTAGCGATTGAATTGAGAAAGCTGGGGGCCGAGGTTTCCGAATTAGATGATGGCTTGCTCATCGTCCCTCCGCGCAGGTTGAGTCCAGCGACCATAAGGACCTACGATGATCATCGTATGGCTATGAGTTTTTCTTTGGCTGGTTTGAGACAAATGGGCATTGTGATCGAAGATCCTCAATGCGTCAGTAAAACCTATCCTGAGTTTTTCACCGACCTGGATTCGATAAAATCCAATAACTAGAAAACGATGATTTTGATCTTCTAATCTAAAGTAGAACAACCCTTTCTTTCGCCTGCCGACTCGCAAATGAACCGTGTATATTTTCTTTCTCGATTGTCATTGGCGGTTATCTTTTTCTACCACGGTCTCATTCCGAAGCTGATGTTCGGGGACTCCCAGGAAGTCGAGATGAACGAGAAGTTCATGCCTTGGCTGGGTCGGGAGTTTGCTTTAGTGTCCAGCGGTCTGCTTGAGCTTGCCTTTGCAGTGGTGTTGCTGGCTTGGTTTCGCAGTCGAATCCCGATCTATTGCGTGCTCGTGTTCGCCATGGTCGCGACCATGGCGTTATTGTTCGGATTTCCAGAGTACTTCACCGAGGCCTTCAATCCGTTCTCGATAAACTTTTCGCTCGTGATGTTTGCGCTCATCAATTTAGCGTCCGCACACCGCGTTTCCGAAGTAGACACATCCGCCAGAACTTGAATCACAATCCATCAAGATGACTGAGGTGATTGGCGTGTGGAGGTTTATCGTTCGTGACCGCCGACGCTGAGTGTTGTGGAACCGAAAAGAGAACAAGAATCTCGTGGCTCTTGTCAAATGAGGTTCAAAAGCCCTGTGTATCCAAGAAGATGGTTAGAGCAAATAAGCCAATCGACGCGACACTACAAACGATCCCAATGCAAAAAGCGACGAT
This sequence comes from uncultured Planctomycetaceae bacterium, assembly GCA_937862885.1. Classification (GTDB taxonomy): domain Bacteria; phylum Planctomycetota; class Planctomycetia; order Pirellulales; family Pirellulaceae; genus CALMEE01. The sequence goes on along the minus strand of CALMEE010000038.1, from coordinate 21,996 downwards.
GCACCAAATCTTCGCGTTTTTAGAAGCAGCCACAGCTCCTGCGTAATCACCGCTATTGTATTTTGAATCCACTTGAGCCGCAAACACAATGGCTGGAATAGCGAAAAGCCCTCCGCAGAAGATCAAAAGCAAAATTGATTCAATCAGAAAACTTTTTGGCTTGGGACCTCTGGCTTGAACTTCTGGTGGTCCACCGTATTTCGGTGATTGGTACGGATTACTCATCGATTTGTCCTACTTCCGCGATGCGCGGACTAGTTTTCAAATAATTGGATAGGTTGAATTCGACTGAACCAATTCTGCTAAAAGTGTAACAATTTTCAACCCAGGTCGTTTTTGCAACCAAATTGGACATTGGCAGGCAACACGACATTTCGACTTCCGGCCAACTTCTCGGCTTAGGTCGTAATACTGCGATGGTTTTACGTCGGATGATCGCCCTCACGGGCGCCAACCCACACATTTTGAACTCGGCACGTAAGGCAACGGAATCGGGAGCTTGGCCCTGAAAATCGTCGACAACAGTTTATCCAAACGGATAGCAAAGGAAATAGGGGCTGCGGCCAAACTCAACAATTTATGTGCTTCGTCGGCACTGTTGGGACGCCCGTGCTTGGCGACCAATGTGAGACATTTCTGGTTTGATCTAAATCCGCAAGGTTACCCGATTGCTTCTGTCGCAAAACGGACTTACAGTATGACTTGTATGGCCGTTAGTTTGCATCGTTTTCGTGGGATATGTAGGAGACTCAAACTACTTTGGCCAATGGCGTGTGCATTGCTGGGTTGCCCGTCTGCTATGTGATTAGAGCGTATTGAGTCGCGGCCTTTTTTCAACCCTGAAGCGTTTGGCCGCTAGCCGCTGACGGATGAACTCCACGCTCCTCGTGGAATTTTTGAAGTACGGCCATGAATTAAGGATATCCTAGTGGAATTCTCGCTGCAGCATTCCTGCATTAAATAATTGTTGTTTGAATTAACATCGTTCGGTACATGATTGGATGAAAAAAGATGCGCAGTCTTGTCTGTTTTTTGTTTGTGTTTAATGTCGCCTCAGTAGCGTACTCCCAAGATACAGCGGCACCGGTGACTCATGAGGTGACTCGAGGCCTATTCAACATCGACATTGAAGTCGCCGGAGTAATTGAATCGCGGCGAGTCAATGAAATTTCGATCAGAACGCACAGTTGGTCAGCCCTAGAAATTGATGCGATTTTGGATCAAGGTGTCAATGTTAAGAAGGGTGACATGTTGGTTCGATTTAAGACGGATGAGCTAGTGGAGGCAATTGATGACCTCAAATATGAATGCGAACTCGCACGTTTTGATCTCAATACGCTTGAATTGGAGTTAGCCGAAAACTCGCAAACTCTTGAGATGGATCAACAACTGTCAGAACGTTCACTGAGCCGCGCGGAAGAGGACTTTGAATATTTTGTAAATGTGGAGCGACCTTTGTCTGAAAAATCGGCACGCGACTCTGTGAAGAATTCACAATGGTCGGTCGAGAACGCACAAGATGAGCTAGAACAATTGCGATTGATGTACACGGAAGACGAGTTGGTGGAAGCCTCCGAAGCAATCGTGCTAAAACGCGCTGAGCGACAACTCGAACAGGCGAAGAATTGGCTAGAGCGAGCAGAAATATCCCTAAAGCGAACCTTGGAAACTGACTTGCCAAGATCGTTCGAGACAAGGCAAAATGACCTAGATCGTTTGAGGCTGCAACATATCAAGACACGGAGCGCGCGACCGATTTCGTTGGAACGCCAGAAGGTCGCCGTGGAGCGCGCCACGTTTGCTCTGAATCGAAAACTGGAGAAGCTCAACAAGTTGAAACAGGATTTGGACATGATGACTGTCGTCGCGCCGGTGGATGGCGTGCTGTACCACGGCAAATGCAATCGTGGTAAGTGGTCAGCCAGCGGTTCCGGCAACGGCCAGCTTAAAGTTGGCGATGCCGTTACTCGCGGAACCGTAATTTTGTCCATTGTGGACACTTCTGATGTCTTTATTCGCTGCGACCTGGATGAACAGCATTTGGGCTCGTTGACCGAGGGCATGAAGGGAAAGGCAACGCTGACCGGTTTTCCGGATCGCAAAGCAGAAGTGTCGGTGGAATCGGTAAACTACATTCCGGTTTCCGATGGTCGTTTTGACTGTAAAATCAAGATCGAACAATCCGCAAATCTGATGCCAGGCTTGAATTGCAAGATCAAACTGCGTGTCTTCGAAGACAAGAATGCCTTGAGCCTGCCCAGTTCCTCTGTGTTTACTGATGACGAAACTGAGTACTATGTCTACCGCGTGCGTCAAGCGAGTGCCCCGCAACGGGTTGTAGTCCAAATTGGCAAGTCGCATGATGGTCGAACGCAAATCTCAAGTGGTGTCGCTGCCGGCGATCGCGTCTTACAAGAGAAGCCATAAACGTTTCGACAGTATGAGGTGGGATGTCGTGTCTCTTTCCAGCCCGCGAAAGTATTTGCAACAAATTCTGGTTACTAAACGAAAGCTTGGAAGATGGTGTGCAATTTCGGTTGAAATTCATCGTTCGCTACACACATTGAATTGTCGCCTGACGCGCGTGCCAACGTTATGTGTGGCAAGGTCTGCGGTGAACTTCTTCCATTCGTTTCCGCGCATAAGTTGCGCTCCACACTTAGGTCACGGCAACAATATGTCACGATTATTTAATTATTTACTGATGGCAATGGCCGCCTGTGCGACTCTGCGCTGCGAACAGCTGGCGGCTCAAGATCAACCAAGCAACCAGCCGACTTCGCAAGCTGGTGTGATTGATGATCCCTATGATTTCAGCACCGTACCTGAAATTCCGGATTTCCAACATCCGAGTGAACAGGAGATCAAGTCAGCGATCCAACGAGGGATCCAGTTCCTATTGCGCGATCAAAATAAGGACGGGTCGTGGGGATCGTACGTGACATCGCGCGACTTCGAAATTTATGCTCCCGTACCAGGCGCGCATTACGCATTTCGCTCGGCGGTGACGGCCATGTGTGTGATGGCCTTACTCGATTCGGGTGAAAAGAGTCCGGAAGTTCAAGATGCGATGGAACGGGGAATTCGTTGGCTCTTAGAAAACCTCCCCAAAGTCAAACGCGCCAACGGAGATGCCATTTACAACGTTTGGTCGCACTGCTACGCGCTGGAGTGTTTTGGCAGGTTGGCCGTTCAGGAGGGATTGTCCGAAGAAAAGTTGTCAAGTTATCGCTTGGCCATGAATGCAGAACTTGATCGGCTCAATCGTTACGAGTCGATTGATGGTGGCTGGGGTTATTATGATTTCCGCGCTCAAACACGCCAGCCCTCGGGAGATTCCATCAGCTTTGTCAATGCGTCCATTCTCATCGCGATGCGTTTTGCGGAACACGCAGGTGTCGAACCGAATGAAAACGTTGTCAAGCGTGCGGTAAACGCAACGCTGCGTCAACAAAAACGCGATCTCAGTTACTTGTATGGCGAGTACCTGCGCACGAATCCTATGTTGGAAATTAATCGACCAGGTGGGAGTCTTGCCAGATCACAAGCCTGTAATTTGGCGATGCGCTGGTATGGCGACGAGAAAATCACGGACAATGTAATTAAGATTTGGCTGATTCGACTTTATACTCGCAATGGTTGGCTCGACATCGGACGGAAACTTCCGATCCCGCATGAATCCTGGATGCAAGTTTCGGGATACTTCTACTACTACGGGCATTATTACGCCGGGCTATGCATTATGGAGTTGCCTGTGGAAGAACGCGCTCCATATCAAGCGATGCTGGCGAGGATCCTCGTTGATCGACAGGAAAAAAATGGCTGCTGGTGGGATTATCCAATGTACAATTACCATCGCCAGTACGGCACCGCGTACGCTTTAATGGCACTGCAGCGATGTCTGCCGTAAGCCAATCATCTCGACGGTTCGCCAATAGACATAGCCTAGGCGATCGCGGCAAATTGATTTGCATTGGTTCTCGGCCTTTGATCGTGTAAGCTGCCGTCGTTGTCGCAGCTTGCTTATTGCTAGATTAAGTATGCTTGCGCAGTTTCTGGGCTTTCTCGATTTGGACGCCAGCATCGATCGACACGACTCATGCTAAATAATCGTTGCCAACTTTAAACTTTACAATTATGCCTGCTAATTTAACGCAACAATATCTCAAAGCTGAACAGGCTTATCGGCAAGCCACGACACCGGAAGAGGAACTTGAGTGCTTGCAACTCATGCTTAAAGAGATTCCTAAGCACAAAGGCACGGATCGATTGCAGGCCGATCTAAAACAAAAGATTAGCAAACTCAAGAAAGAGGTTTCCGAAGGTAAAAAATCGACTGGTCGGAAGGGACACAAGATCCCGCGACAGGGGGCGGGACGCGTGATCATTATCGGCGGCCCCAACGCAGGCAAGAGTCAACTATTGGCCTCATTGACGTCCGCTGAGCCGACGATTGCAGACTACCCTTTTACGACCATCCAAGCTCAACCGGGCATGATGCCTTGGAATGACGTGCTCGTTCAATTGATTGACACACCTCCGATTACAGCCGACGTTTATGATCCGAATACGCAGTCGTTAATTCGGGGGGCCGATCTCGTCTTGCTGCTGTGCGATCTTGGGAGCGACGACGGTGGCCAACATCTCAAAGAACTTCTGGACCAAATTAATCACACGAAGACGCGTCTGGGCAAAGAGACACATGTTGACGAGGAAGATTTCAGCATCACTTACACGAAGACGTTTTTTTTACCCAACAAAAGCGATTTAGCTGATGCCAAAGATCGTCTTGATTTTTTTCGCGAATACGTCGAGGTCGATTTCGATACTTATCTGATTTCCGCGCAGGAGAAGATTGGCTTAGAAGAGTTGCGCGACGCGATTTATCAATCGTTGAATGTGATTCGCGTCTACACCAAGACACCAAACCAAAAACCTTCCGAATGCGGCGCACCCTATACGTTGAAGCAGGGCGAAACGGTGTTAGATTTGGCCGAGCTGATCCATCGCGATCTCGCGAAGACTTTCAAACTGGCTAAAGTGTGGGGCGTTGCCGTACATGATGGCACACCTGTCAAAGCCGATTATGTGTGCCATGAAGGAGACGTGATTGAGATACATGCTTCGTCCTGAATTACCGAACTTGAATGCTGTCACGACATATTGGCACCGAGGCAATTCTAGGTTCCGCTCTCATTAACCGGTGGTTCGCACGCGGTGAAAGCCAACTGCATTTTTCAATCTAGTCCGCAATATCGCTCACGCAACGATTGTTCAGTAACCACCAATCGATTCCAAACACTCATGCCCCACACCCTCATGTCCTTGTATCTGCGCGACTCCGTGAGCAACCCTTTCGCAGGCTCTTCACTCGATGCGAACTTCCAAATTTCAGTGAGACATTCAGCAGCACAGGAATTGATTTTTAGACCGGTTTATCGGGAACGATGTCGGTTTGTAAGCCAGGAGCAGCCGCGCGGATTGAAGAGCTGGGCAAACCCAATTCGCGACGAACGATATCGCAACCCTGTGCGAGTGCCGTCGTTTTGAAAAACGCGATATCGCGATTACATCCCTGCCGTCCAAAACCACAATCCGTTGAAACGATTAATCGCTCGGCAGGAATGGACTGCAACGCGTGGCGAATGGTTGAGGCAACCTCCTCGGGTTGCTCTACTTGCAACCGTCGATGGCTAATGGCGCCAATGCAAACTTTCTTGCCCGCGTTCTTCATAAACGGAGCGAGCAACTCAACTTCGCGCATTTCGCGGTCTTTCGTCTCGATGGTCCAGACGTCGCCACGCGCCTCGCTCATATACATATCGAGCGACGCCGCATAGCTATCGTTCTCGATCACGCGTTGCATATTTGGATTTCCCCAACACGTGTGGATCCAAATCTCAACGTCATCTAAACCCTGAACTTCCCGGTTGTAACAGTCCAGGTAGAATCGGACATCGCTGTGGTCTTTTCCAAACGTATTTGCCATGAAGTGCAAACAGGGTTCCTCAACTTGGATACAGCGGCATCCTGCATCGCGTAAGGCGATCAATTCGCGATTCATGGCTTCAGCCATATCCCAAAGAACCTCGCGCTTGTCTTTATATGCGGGAGTATGAATATCCAAGAATAAGCCCATCACTTGTGTACAGCACGTTCCGAACTTGACCGGTCTTTCCGTGCGTGCCTGTGCCATGCGCCATATCTTCGGATAATCGAGGGGACGATATTCAACTCGATCGACAACCCGCGGCCATCGCCAACCCGTGTAGATTTCATTGAGCATCGTACCGCTTGGGTACTTGAGCCAAGGCGATCTCGTTTGCCAGGATTGCAAGTGGTCTCCGGCAAACCCTCCCCAACGTTGTAGCGGATAATGATGCCAACTGCGACCGGCAAAATCTTCGTCGCAGTGCAAGTCGCCGTGAGTTACGATATCAATCCCAGCACGCTCTTGATCGCTAATGATCACCGACAACGCATCTTGAAATTTCTCGCGAAATCTCACGTCCATCATACACGTATCGAGTGGTTGGCCCCACATGCTCATATCCATCCAGCGTGGACGAGGCCAGGATCCGGTGATCGTCGTCGGCAAAACTTGATTGGCCGTTACAGTCAGCATAGTGCACTCTCCGAAATTCCTAGATCAAGAAGTCGATCAACACGGCCCTAGTGTAACACACGGCCAGCACCGAAATAACGGTGGGCAGGTCGCCGTAGAAAGAATTTCGGGATCAACAAATCCCAGCGATTGGCATTGGAGTCGTCTCAACTCACGCAACGTTGTCGATCGTCAGCCAAACATTTGATTTTTGGCGGTTGGCTGAAAGGCGTTGGGGAAATGCTCGATTTGCGGCTGCGACTGATTTGGGGGCCATAACATCGATACAATATCAAATCGATAGGCGTTTTCGAGAAGATCATGGCGCTGCAAAAACGTGAGCGCCGTGCGAGCCATTTTTTGTTGCTTCTTTTCGTCCACCGCTTCGAATCCAGCGCCGTGGTCGTCACTGGTGCGACACTTCACCTCAACAAACACTACCGTTCTCTTATCCACCGCCACGATATCAATTTCGCCCATGCGGTCACGGTAGTTGCGACCAACGATCTTCATCCCGCGGCGCTTGAGAAACCGCTCCGCCAACAATTCACTTCTCGCGCCTAAACTCACTGGCTTGGTGCGAAACCATGACGCAAGCAAATAATTTTTGCATCGCGTAATTTTCGATAACGGGCGAGCTACAAAACGAGCAAGTTTCATAATCTGAACGTGAACCAAAGTGGTTCAACCATTTGCCACATGAACGCAAAACTTTGCAACCACGGTCTTCTATTCCGCGTGACGCCGAGTAAGAATCAAACAAGACTTACTGGACGATCAAAGCCGTGCCGGGACATTTTGTTGACCGTCGTCTTCGGTCGAGGCTTGTTCATCAGATTCATCTTGTGAAGAGGACTCGTCGGTGGACGATTGATCTGTGGCCTTATCGTCATCCGCATCTTGCTTGGCGGGTGCGTCATCATCTTCATCTTTGCGCTGATCATCGCCGCCAAGTGTGCCGCGGCTTCCTAGATCTGAACCAAAGGGGGCCGGGTCGAGGGGAAAATCGATGCTGGGGCGACTCAACCCCGAATCTTCCGTGGGCCCCGGTGCCACTTGGGAATTGGCTAACCAAGTTTCATACTCACCCAACAGCGATGCCAAGGCCGGATCGGAGACTCTCCGCAGCCCACTCTCGGCAAGTTTAAAGATTGGAGTATCCTTGGCCTCGTCCACTAAAGTTTGATAATGCTTTTTGGCCTCATCAAGTTCGCCGAGAGCTTCACATGCATAGCCTAATCCATAAAGGGCACGTTGCTTGAACATAGGATCCAGCCCACGAATAGTCGATTCAACAACTTGGCCATAGTTTCGTTTGGCTCTCCGCATCAACGCCAATGTTTCTTCTTCGGATTCACTTGCTCCTCGCAAGGCATTGAGTATGTCGACGTCGGCTGATTTGAGAAGCGCCACCGCGGAAACAATGGTACCCGTGTTTTCGTTTGCTACGTTTTCTAGAATTCGAGCATCTGGCAACGACGAAACATCCGAATTGCTGGCCAAGAAGAGTTCTTGCCAACGACTGCCCTCAATTGCCCGTCGACTCGTAACCAAATAGACCGACAAAATGATGACAGCCAGCACACCAACGGTGATGACCGAAATCAACATCAGATGGGGCCGCAACGCTTCGAGTTTTCCCTCTAAGATCGAAGCCAGTTCGTTTTGTCCTAATTCACGTTTTGTTTGATTCATTATTTTTTCCTGAGGAGTCTTTAACACCGCAACTGAGGCGGTCACAACAAAGTCTCCGAACTAATCCTTGATGTTGAAAGTCCTTCAGCGACTCAACCCATCCGTTATGCTAATTGACAAGCACACCAATTCCTGACGCACCAAAAAAATACGTTAAACGGTACCTGCAATAGACAAGTCGCCAGAATGAATTCACTGAGGCGCCGGTCCTTATCGCTATCGTCCAAATTCAATTGGGTGGTGCGATTTTGCTACCGGCCAGCGTTGCGGTATCATACTGTTGATACAATACCGACTATTGAATTATTACCTTGGTTTGTCGTAATGCCAGGTTTGGCAACTAATCTTTGTTTGTAGCAAGGAGCGTACATTCACAAAAATGCCACTACAAATCGCAAGTGGTCAGCACCAGTATAGAATTGTTCGTCGGAAAACGTCAAGTCGACCCTCTTGCGTGAATCTCGTGGAGCCGTTCCAATCACCTGCCGATTGAGTTGAAACATTCCTGCAACCGAATATTGGCCGCATTGAGGGCTGGTTGATGGTGATTCCCGTTCCCTTCAATTGGACGCCAGCAAACGCTTCATTTCAGATATGGGCAAATCCGCGTGTATATTTGTTCGCACGTTACGGACAATCGGGCTGTCCCGCGCAACGATTCGAGTTATCGATTAACAACGAACTTTCACGTATAAAAGGCAGGGAGTTTTGCGTGCATGCCAGCGGATTTGCGAGTTAATTTTTCGGTTGCCTTTTGCTTAGGGATGACATCACTATATGGCGCAGCTTAACTCGGAACAACGCCGTGCGGTCGAAACGCTTTCCGGGCCGATGTTAGTGTTGGCAGGCGCGGGGACTGGCAAAACTCGTGTGGTCACTTATCGGATCGCCCGGCTGATCCGCTTTGGCGTGAACCCAGCGCGAATTTTGGCGGTAACGTTCACGAACAAAGCTGCCAAGGAAATGCAGGAACGAATAGAAAAGATTTTGGGGAAGAAGCATAAAGAACGCCCTCAAATCTCGACGTTCCATTCACATTGCGTCCGCATTTTACGCAGACACGCTCGGCTGTTGGGTTACCCATCCAATTTTGTTATCTACGATGCCGGCGATCAAGAGAGTTTGGCTCGGCAAGTGCTCAAACAGGTCACAAGTACAAGAGTTGAAATCAAGCCAAGCGATTTACTTTATTTCATTAGTCAATGGAAGTCGAAATCGATTCGCCCCGTGGATGCGTTGGCGATTGCTTCCGATGATCGAGCAGAACTCGCAGCGGCAGCTTACAACGTTTACCAGCGAGAACTGAAGAACTCGGGAGCCCTCGATTTCGATGATCTACTCCTGCTTACTGAGGAGTTGTTCCAGCTGGAGCGCGAAGCTGCCGTAGAAGAGGCTGCTCGCTTCGACCACATCCTGGTCGATGAGTATCAGGACACCAATCAGAGCCAATATCGGATCGTACAACGTTTGGCCCAACAGCATCGCAATCTTTGCGTCGTTGGAGACGACGATCAATCGATCTACGCCTGGCGAGGTGCGGAAGTTCGTCATATCTTGAATTTCAAACAGGATTGGCCCGATGCCAAGATTTTCTGTTTAGAAGAAAATTATCGAAGCACCGAGAAGATTCTGGTCGCCGCAAATCGTCTGATCAAGTTCAACAAGACTCGGCATGAAAAGGAACTGAAGGCCGGTCGGCCAGGAGGTGATCCCCCGCAGGTAAGACGGTTTGCGGACGACACGCGTGAAGCGGCGGAGGTGGTGCGCGAGATCCGCCGCAAATTGAATCAACCCGGAATCGAACCGCGTGATTTTGCTATTCTATACCGCGCAGCAGCTCAGTCGCGCCCGTTGGAGACTGAACTTCGCAAGGCGCAGATCCCTTACGTGGTCCTGGGTGGCCAATCGTTTTTTGACCGCCGTGAGGTGAAGGATGTTTTGGCTTTTTTGCGGCTCATCGAATCGCCCGATGACGAAATCTCTTTGCGCCGGATCCTGAATGTCCCTCCGCGCGGCATTGGTCAAAAGGCGCGCGATATTTTGGTTGCGGAGTCGAAGAATCGTAGGCATTCCCTCTGGCAAGTTGCCTGTTCACCCCCTCCTAATATTGGTCAGGCAGCGTGCAAGGGATTGAAGCGCCTAACAGATACCTTGCTCAACGCGGCAAACGTCATCAATCCAAAGAACATGGTGTCGGTAGTGCGTTCGATCATCGAGGAGCTAGACTACCGCATGGAAATCGAACGACAATATGCGACAGAAATTGAACGAGACTCGCGCTGGCAAGCAGTCGAACAGCTTGTCAATGCGGTTGCAGCCTACATCAGCGAATCAGACAAGCCACGGTTGGGAGAATTCATTGAGCAATTGACACTGGGTGACCGCGAAGTTAATGACGACAAAGAGAAAAAACTCGATCGTAATGCCGTGGTGTTATTGACCATGCACAGCTCGAAAGGACTGGAATTTCCATACGTCTACCTGATCGGACTGGAAGACGGCATCATTCCACATCGCCGCAGCATTAACGAAGGATTGGAAAAGATCGAAGAAGAACGCCGACTTTGTTATGTTGGCATGACGCGTGCGCAGGACCAACTCTTCATATCGATGGCTTTGGAACGATTGAAATGGGGCAAAGCAGTGGCATCAAGACCCAGTCCATTTTTGTTTGAGATGACCGGTCAGACTGACCACCCGGCCTATTTGCGGATCATGGCTAACTACTGCAACTCTGCCGACGGCCTATCGAGCCGTTGATTGTCGCGTCGGAAGGGATCCCTCCACAGCGCCACCCGTGATCGCTGAAACTGGCAAGTCCGGTAGACATCATCCAGGCTTGATTACTGACGAGCGAATGCTGGAGAAACAACCAGCGCCTTGCCAAATCGGTAATCGGTGGGAGTGACTCAGCTCAGCTGCTACAAAGTGATTACGACAGGATCACCAACCCGCGCCGCAAGTTTTTGCTGCGCACTATCGTTTACCACAGCGATTTCCAATAGTTCGCTCGATCCAAAGTAGGCAACCAATTGTCGCGTCCCCCGTTCGCCATACGTGCGGACAAGGCCATTGATCCGGTGAAACCCAAGCCGCACTTGCACTGCGTCGATTCGCCGTTCCGCCAATTGGCAGCGCTCGATGTTTGTGATCAGATTGCCAAAGCTGTCGATCGAAATAACCTGTCCTCTCAATTCACCGTCGTTGGATGTTGGTTTCGGAACAGGGATTCTCACGCACTCCTCGATTCGTGAACCGAATTCTGCTGGGTCGAACTGCTTCAAGCTAAAATGCGCCGCGACCGGTGCGAGGATGTCGCGGCCATGAAAGGTGTTCGAGATTGCACTTCGCCAAAATCGACGTTGATCGAGCGAGCAAAGCGTCTTCAACGGGTAACGGTCGAGTAATAAGGTCAATATTCCGTTATCTGGACAGACAAATGTCCAATCGCCAATTTCAGCTAACAACAACTTGCGATCCATGCCGACTCCCGGGTCGACAACAACGATGTGGATGGTTTCCGGGGGGAACGCGCCAACGGACTGCGTTAAGACAAAAGTAGCTTGAAAGATTGACTGTGGTTCGATAGAGTGGGTCAGGTCAATCAACGTAACGTGTGGATTGATTCCGAGGATTACTCCTTTCATCTCACCAACGAAGCGACTGCCCTCCCCAAAATCAGTTGTAAGCGTAATGATCGACATACGACAGGCGCATTGCTAACCGGCACTTGGTTTAGCCGACAATAGACACACTCTGAAAATGTTGAAACCAGAAAATCGATGCCAAAGATTTCGATGCCCGCCGTCGATCCATCGTCCTGAGAAATTATTCGCCAAATGCGAAATGCTCACCACGGCGCACATACGTGCCCCCCAAGACTTATCCAGAAAACGGGACGCGGGGTCTCCCAGAACGGTTAAGCATCATGAAGGCAATTTGAACGGCTTCTGCTTAACGGCTTTACGAATAGCGCCGCTCCGAATGCATTGCGTACAGACCCGCAGTCGGCGATTACCGCCGCTCGGCAAGGCCGCCTTCACCGTTTGCAGGTTGGGTCGAAATTGGCGTCTGGTGATTCCGGTAACCTTCGTACCAACACCACCCAAATACTTGGCTTTACCACGAGTTTCCACGCTATTGCCGACTTGTGGTTTCTTGCCGCAAACTTGACAAACACGAGCCATTTCCGCACCTAAATTGTATTCTGACAAACTTAATTTCTGTTTCGACGTCCACAGGTCCGCAGTTTCAATCCGAACAGAGTGACTGCAGGACCATGCAATTACGCTGGCAAAAGCGGATTTTCCACAACGACGATCGTGGGCCGCATCTGGTAATTGACCTAAATTCCCGGAAGGAATCCGGAAGTATACCAGTCTCAATTAACTTGACAACGCCAAATCGAATTTTGCCCGCATAAATCAGGGAATTCCCCATGAAACCGCAATGATCAAGCTATTCCATTATCGATCTAACCTTGGAAAATTCATCGACAAATCGATGCGAGTGCTCCAACGGGTGCGATCGCATCGTCGTATTTCTAGATCGCGAGGCCCCGGGGGGCGACAGGAGACCGAGGCTTTTTTGGTCCCCATCAGACATCGGCAAATCCGAAATGAAGGATTTGCGAAGTGGTAGTTCCAAGGCAATGACACGTGCGAAAGTGAATGGCTTTACGCTACCGCGGAGATACGGCGGCCACGGTGCCATGGATTTTAATCTCTCGCCAGTTTGCTAGAATGAGCCCAAGAAAAATCTTCAGGATTCAGAATGCGGCCTGCGACGCATTGCTTGGAAGGTCAATCTGCATTACTCGCTGGATGCCCGGCAAATCTAAAAGGAATGAATTGTGTCACTCTTCGGGGACAAACGCTACCAATATCGCGACACCTACTTCGTATTGTTCGATAAAAAGAACTTGCCAACCGTTGCCCAAATCGAGTCAGCTTTATCTGATCTCGGTTCCCGTTACGAAACGGTTGATAAACGAGTCAAGAATGGCATTTTAGAATCGATGACTGTTTTGGCGCCGCAAGACTTTTCGGCAATGGACATCACGTTGGTCGAGGGTCATGACGTCGCAGCACAAGTCAAGTCAATTCAAGAGGAGTTTCGCACCGTCACATTGACTGGTGAAGACATCAAGAAACTTGCTCGGTTGCAGAACTTTGATGTTCGTTTCGACATCTTCCACTTTGAGGAGATTGGCGACTCACCGGATGGCGAAGAGGAATTTCTCGACCCAGGAGGTTTGCTCCTCGTGCTCGAAAAGCTCGCGGAACTGTGTGATGGTGTTGCCCTCGACCCGCAATCGCAATCACTGATGTGATTATCTTGGTGATCCTCGCGGAAGAAATCCCATCAAGCCAGATTCGCTAAGCCGATCTAGGCCAAGACCTCGTCTCGATCTGAATTCGTAATTGAAACGGATTTTTGTCCAACTTCCAACCTGGTTTCCTGACATTCGATTATGCAAGCGAAAGAAATAAAAAACGGCTCAATCGTCGTCTACAACGATTTTCCTGTTCTCATTGAGTCATTGAGCGTGCAATCCCCGTCTGCACGCGGCGCCGCCACACTGTACAAGTTCAAGGCGCGCAATCTCATCACGAAACAGAAAGTTGATATTACGTTGAAGGGGACCGAATCTCTTGATGAAGCAAATTTCGAGCGACGCAACGTCACGATCATGTACCGCGATGCTGATCAGATGCATTTTCTCGACGCCGAAAACTACAATCAATATTCTTTGGACATCGCATTAATTGAAAACGAACTTCAATTTATCAAAGAAGGCCAGGAAGGCATCATGGTCTTGATCTACAACGAGGAAGTTGTCGGCATTCAAATTCCCGCCACGGTTGAATTGCTGGTCGTTGAATGCGAACCTGGCGTCCGTGGCAATTCGGCAACGTCACGCAATAAACCAGCCAAACTCGAAACGGGTGCTGTAATCCAAGTCCCCGAGTACCTGAAAGAAGGTGAAATGGTTAAGGTTGACACGCGTTCTGGAGAATTCCTATCGCGCTGTTAATCGCATGGATACGATTTGCGAGTTGGACCTTCGATGTGTCAGCGCGGTTTGTGCGGAAACTCCGCGACCTGCTGATGATGCAAGTCCACATCCGTATCCAGCAGGCCGGCCTCCAACGTTGACAATATCTCGTCCAGTTCGGCATAGTTTTTTTCAATTCTAGCCAGCCTCTGTAACATTTGCGGTTGGTCGCATTCGTAAGCGCTACTCAGCCGTTGAATCCCATTGTTTGCTTGCAAATAGTCCTGCTCGGACAAACAAGCATATCCGCATGCGCTTGGCGAGAGTTTCCTTTTCGATCGCGACTTGGTCTTCGTATGCTGCAGGTTTCGACTGACAACTTGAGCACCGGACTTAATCTGCTTGCGGGCGGAGGGTTGAAATTTAGGTTTTGTTGTGCTGCGGGATTTTTTCATAGCTAAACTTTGATGTGCGTGTATTTCGCTATTGTTTACAGCCGATCTTCACACAGCAAGGCTGTCGCCGTTCCTTCCGCACTAATTCAATGCTTTTTACGAGAGTTTGTACAATTATTGGTTGCTAGCTCACGGAAGTCACCAATCTGATTTCCTATCCATGATAGGCTAATTCAACGCAAATCCCCCAACAAGGATCGCTCGAATTTAGCCGAGAATTTTCTTGCAAAAAAATGCGGGGCTCCAGCCGTACGGTTTTCGGCGAGGCCTTGATGGCCGTCCGACTCGCTGCAGAATCAAACCGGAACATAAACTTGGGCACTGAATTTTGGGTAACGAACTCTGGTGCATAAGCGATCGTCATAAACCGCCATCGACTATCGGTCGGCAGGCGATTTGTTTTGCCGCGCTTCAATTTCAAGCCACGAACTTGGCGCGTGAGCAAGCTTGTATGGAGGCAAGCAGCACATCCATTCAGGTTCACATCAGTGCTTAATTTTCGCCAAATCGTTCAACGCGCGTTGAAGACTATCCAGTTGGTCCTCGGCCTCTTTCAATGTGTCACGGACTTGGGCAACGACTTGTTCGGGCGCACGTTGGGCAAAACTCTCATTGGCCAGTTTCGCGCGATTCGATTCGACTAGTTTAACAAGACGCTGTTGTTCTTTCTCCAGACGCAGTTTCTCTGCCTTGACATCAATAAGTCCCGTGAGATCAACGAAAACTTCCATGTCCGACATCGTGATCGTCGCACTAGGCGACGGTATCTCGACATTAGTGCCAATTGCCAAACAAACGGCGTGGGCCATGGAACGGAAGTTAGGAAGCATGTCCTGAAGTCGCCGCGCATCCACGTCGTTGCAACGAACCACGAAATTGACAGAATTTCTCGGACCGATGTTTTGGCGGGCCCGGATTTCTCGCAACCCCGCCAACACATTCTGAAATTTGGCAAATTGCGATTCAATTTCCTTGTTTTGCCACTCGTCACCTAATTGATCCCAGGCTGCGGCAATCAAAACAGGTTCTGCATGGTCAAGGTCTTCCAAGCCACGCTGTGGTGCCACTTTCCCCAAGAGTTGCCATATTTCTTCCGTTATGAACGGGATGAAAGGATGCAGCAATCTCAGGACTTGATCGAGTGTGAAGGCCAGCAAGTTCTGCGCGACACCTCGTTGGGATTCGTCTGCAAATCGGTCTTTCAATATTTCGATATAAAAGCTACAGAAATCATCCCACGCAAAATCATATAACGTGCGCGCAGCTTCCGCGAAACGATAATGCTGTAACTCACCAGTGACTTGCTGTTGCACGGTCGAGAGTCGGCTTAGTATCCAGCGATCTTCCAGTCTTAGCTCGGAGTCATCCGTGGGCTTGGCCGTAAACCCATCAAAATGCATCAGCGAAAATCGTGACGCATTCCACAACTTGTTGCAGAAATTTCGAGCAACTTCAAATCGCTCGCTCAACACCAATCCACGCGGCAACTTCAAGTCTGCTTCACTTTTTGCCCATTGCGTTGCGAAGTCTCGATTACATTTCGGACATGAGATCCGAGGAAGCTCTCGATTCTTGTGTGTCTGCTCAATCGATGCTTCACAATGGGGACATTCAAACTGAACCGGCATCCGCACGTCTTGCGTTTCAGTGGTCAAATAAGCCATGCCAAACCGCAACGCATCCGCACCGAATTTATCGATAACATCCAGCGGATCGATTCCATTTCCCTTCGACTTCGACATAGTCTCGCCATAGCCGTCCAAAATCTTGGGATGGATAAACACCTCGGAGAAGGGAATTTCGCCGCAATTATTCAGGCCCATTAAGACCATTCTCGCGACCCACAAAGTGATGATGTCGCGACTAGTGACTAAGGTGCTGGTCGGGTAAAAGTAAGCCAATTCTTCGGTTTTCTCAGGCCAACCTAACGTCGAATGCGGCCACAATGCCGAGCTGAACCACGTATCCAAAACGTCCTCGACACGCGTAAATCCAATCGCTTCAACAAGTTTCTCGAGCGGATCATTCTCCCTGCAAATTGCGACATGGATCGTAGCGAAGGGAAGATTCAAGCGCAGCCGCTTTGCCTCATCCTGTTCGTCGCACGGCTCGACTTGAATCGAAGCTGAAGTGCCGTTGATCTTTAGCGATTCGGTCAGTTCACGAACAACGGCTCGCTGCTCTTGTTCATCTTGCACCGGACGAGACCAAACTGGGATTTGATGCCCCCACCACAATTGCCTCGATACCGGCCAATCGCGTTTTTCACCCAGCCAATCCAAATACGTCTTCGCATACCGCGGAGGGAATATTTTGACTCGGCCATCAGTCACGGCGTCCATAGCGGTTTGGGAAAGCTGTTCCATTTTGACGAACCATTGATTCGCCAAGAACGGCTCGATCGGAGTCTTGCTCCGATCCGAATGTGGCAACTCGATCTTACGCGGTTCAACTTCGAGCACTAAATCCAATGCCTCCAAATCAGCGACAACACGTTTTCGCGCTTCCTTCAGCGACAAGCCTTCGTACGGACCAGCTTCGGCGTTCAGTCTCCCATCGGGGTGCAGAATATTGATCATCTCCAATTTGTGGCGTTGTCCCACCTCATAATCGTTAGGGTCGTGGGCAGGAGTGATCTTAACACAACCGCTGCCCAGCTCGGGCTTAGGCCATTCATCACAAATCAGCGGTATCGTTCGATTCAGTAAAGGCAGGTTGAGCATTCGACCATCCAAGGCCATGTCGCGCAGTTGTTCCAAGCTAGACAACATCGAATTCCTACGATGCTGCAATGCCTGCAATTCCGCCTCGATCGCGTCACGCTCGCTCACACTGGCACTGCCTAATTTAGCTTGCAAGGACTGCTCGACTTTGTCCAAGGCTTTTGCCGGATCTGGATGTACGGCCACAGCGGTATCTCCTAACATCGTTTCCGGTCGGGTTGTGGCGACGATCACGAATTCAGGCTCGCCAGGTCGCGAATCGATGACCGGATATTTGAGATGCCAGAAGAAGCCATCGACGGTTTCGTTAAATACCTCGTCGTCACTGATGGCGGTCTGTAAGTAGGTATCCCAATTGACAAGGCGCTTGCCACGATAAATTAAATCCTGATTAAACAGATCAAAGAACGTTTGCCGCACAGCACGTGCGCAGCGTTCATCCAATGTAAACCGGGTTCGTTCCCAGTCGCAACTACAACCCATCTGCTTAAGTTGGCCGATGATTCTCGATTCGTATTGGTCTTTCCATTCCCAAATGCGTTTAACCAGTTGGTCTCGACCGAGGTCATGGCGCGTCTTGCCTTCCTCTTCTTTGAGTCGCCGTTCAACGACGGCCTGAGTCGCAATTCCCGCGTGATCGGTTCCCGGAACCCATAATGTCTCAAATCCCTGCATGCGCCGCCAACGGATCAGAATATCTTGCAGCGTATTATTCAGAGCGTGCCCCAGGTGCAAAGCACCGGTAACGTTAGGCGGAGGAATCACGATCGTGTATGGCTTACGCTCGCGATGGACTTGAGCCCGAAAATATCCTCCATTTTCCCAGAGTTGAAAAAGACGTGGCTGGGCATGTTCAAAGTCGAATCGATTAGGAATTTGTTTGGCGATTTCGTGGGCAGTGTTGGTAGCCATAATTTAAAGTTTTCTGTAGAATCGTTACGTTTTCGCTGCTGGGAACTGACACCTTTATAACGAATTGACGCACAACCACCAATCGTGGTTCGTTGACTCGCCGGTTCCTTGCCGCCGCCTGTGATGGTGGTGCGAATGAATGGCCCCTCAATCGATGGTGAGCAAAATTATGGCCTCGACTCCTATTCTTCATGAAAAAATGATTTCAAACAATCTCGCGGAAACGTTCGATCAACTCGTTAACATGGGGATCCATCGATTTTGCGTGGCGGCAAAAGCTGGCGGATTGGTTTGCACTCACCCACAATTGCAGGATTTGGCAAAACAAATTGCAGAGTTGCCGGACTTCGATAACCACGAGGGAGTCTTTGTTGAGGTCAACGCCGAACTTGGCGTTATTTTCGCTGCTTGCGTCCATTCGACGACACGCGGTCAGGCACAAGGCGGCGTCCGCTTACTCGATCACGAACATTATGGAACGCTGCAAAGTTTGATCACTGACGGCCTACGCCTAAGTCGCGGAATGACTGAGAAGAATGCCGGGGCAGGGTTATGGTGGGGTGGCGGAAAAGGAATCATTTGCCCAATCCGCCACACGGTCCCCCATTACAAAGTCGAATCCGGCAAAAGCAGACCGTCCCATCGTACAGAGTTGTTCGAGGCCTACGGACAATTCATTGCCAGCTTGAAAGGCGTTTACATCACGGCCGAGGATATGAACACAAGTCCTTGGGACATGAAGGACATCCATCGCGAATGTCGCTTTGTCACCTGTCTTCCGCCAGAAATGGGTGGCAGTTCCAACCCCAGTCGCTTTACGGCCCAAGGTGTGTTTGTTTCCATGCTGGCCGGATTACAACATTTGCATGGTTCCAGCGATACGCCGCTGCAGGGAAGAACGGTGTTAATCCAGGGAATCGGCAATGTTGGCCGACCGCTGTTGGATATGGTGATCAACGCCAAAGGAAAAGCCATCGTTTTCGAAATTAACCAAGACGCTTGCGACTCAGCCCGGAAGGCGCACGGCACAAGTACGCTCGAATTCTATCACGACATGAATGACCTGCTTGGTTTCATGTCACTTGAAGGAGACGTCTTTTCACCGAACGCAGGTGGGGCAGTCATCTCTGCCGAGAACTACCGTTTTCTTAAAGTACCTCTTATCGCGGGCGCTGCCAACAACCAATTGACGACGCCGGATGTGGCAAAGTTATTGCACGCGCAAGGCACACTTTACTTGCCTGACTTTTTGATCAACTGCATGGGAATTGTGAACTGTGCCAACGAACAATATGGTTATTCCGCAGCCAAGATTCGAGAAGAGGTTGCCAAATTGCAAACGCGCGTAGAAGAGTTGTTGCGACGCAAAGGGGACGGTGACCTCTTTGACTTAGCCGCCAGCGATGCCAGTACAAGAGCCCAAGAAACCCATCCACTTTGGCCCGGCCACGGTCAAGAATTGTTGGATTCGATTTTGGATGATTGGCATAAATCTTCCAACTCAAATGGCCCAAGGTCACCCCGGTAATTGCTCACGTCGCACTTCTCTTTTTTTGCTGGAGTGAATTAAACGCGAACCAAGCGAACCATTTGCGCATCCAAATATTGGCTTATCTTCCATCTTCGTTCGAGTTTGTTTAACCTTGAGCCAAACGCGAAGATGCACCGCAGATTTAGGTCTCTCGTTGAAACTAGGTGTTGCGGTGTTTGTTGAGAGGCAATGCGTTTCAACCAAAATACTTCGCCGTTTGTTTTTTCGGCTTTTTGACGTCTTTAAGCGCGCCGCCGCAGCACAGTACCGTGGCAAAGCAAAACCTAGGAAACGTCAAGGGCTATTGGTTTGAGCGATAGAGTGAGTTCTGACTAAGGCGGTTTCGCGGGTCGCTATGTTGAAGTTGATGGTGGCTAAAGCGGTACCAGGGAGATGAAGCCAAAACGATTTGCGTCGGCGTTTGCCTGATCGGCTGAATAGTGTTTTCGCGGGGCAATCAGGCTCTTTTCATCGACTTTCGGGCTGTTGGTGCGACCGATGCCCCAATACTTCCGTTATTTTGGTGACCGGTTCTGTAGAAATGACCTAGGGCTGGCCGAACTTGAAATAACAGAGATTGAACCTGCGATTCGCGTGATTTCCAGGAGGTTCTCGGAATGGCTCGAATTTAAGGGTTGACGAAATCAACGATTTGCGATTAATTAATGTGATCAAATTTTGGCTAAATTGAGTCAATACAATTGATGGATGTCAATTATTTGGCCCCTTCGTCTAGCGGTCTAGGACACCGCCCTTTCACGGCGGTAACACGGGTTCGAGTCCCGTAGGGGTCATTCGTGGTAACATCACAGAACCCCGGAAAGCATCTTCACCCATGTTTTCCGGGGTTTTTTGTTGGCGCGAGTTCTCTTGATTCCGCCAAACTCGCCCTGAATAGGGGTACGCACGGGGGCGGACGGGAATCGACAGACGTTGCCGAATGGACTTTGTTCTCCATTAAATAATTGCTTTCTGCAAATTATCGCTTTCGTCCACCACAGGTAGATTATCGCAATCGGGCATCGATCACGTGAGCAGGAGACCATGACCAACCTAGTAGTGGGAGCCACTGGAGCGACGGGCAGGTTGTTGGTTACCCAATTGCTTGATCGTGGGCAAAACATCCGAGCGATTGTTCGATCGCCCGATTCGCTGCCAGAAGCCATCAGGCATCACGAGCGATTGACGTTAATTCACGCGAGCGTTTTGGATCTCAGCGATGATGAATTGGCCCAACACGTTAGGGGATGTACGGCCGTGGCTTCCTGCCTGGGACATAATCTGACCTGGAAAGGCATCTATGGACATCCACGCAGGTTAGTAACCGACGCCGCTATCCGATTATGCAATGCCATCAAGGCAAACAAATCCAGTACGACAACGAAGTTTGTGCTGATGAACACTGCTGGAAATAGGAATCGAGATCTCCACGAACCGCTAGGGTTCAGCCAAAAGTGTGTGCTCGCCCTTCTACGTTTGCTTCTACCTCCCCATGTGGACAACGAGAGGGCGGCGGATTACCTACGGACGAGTATTGGCCATGAAGACGGGAGAATTGAGTGGGTTGTTGTCCGACCTGACTCGCTAACCAATCAGGATCAAGTCACGGAGTATGATGTGCATGCCTCGCCCACTAGAAGCGCCATCTTCAATCCCGGAAAGACGAGTCGGATAAACGTTGCCCACTTCATGGCTGATCTGATCACTGATATCGACACCTGGAATCGATGGAAGGGGACGATGCCAGTCATCTACAACAAGACGCATTCGTGATCTACAGGAGAGGCGAGGAAATCATGTCAAATGACTTAAAAGGACAGGGGCGTTTCTCGGGGGTTTTGCGGTATTCGGCTGCCGAATTGCTGAAGTTGCTTTTGATCCGGGTGGCAGGTTACAATTAAGGACGGCTCTAGGGGTCTGGTACATTTTTCGGTGCGATAAAGCAGGGCAATCTCGATACGTTTCCTCCTCCGAAATATGTACCTGTCCCCCTCAATGCATAATGTCATGCCCTCACGCCTCTTACAACGCGATTACCGCACCAAGGCGAATTCGCCCGCCGGTGCGATTGCCGATAG